>NZ_CP054491.1:1963983-2705466 GCF_013343005.1 Candidatus Reidiella endopervernicosa | reverse complement strand
TGGTGATACTGCTCAGGGCGGCACCAAACCGGCCACCATGGAGACGGGTGCTGTGGTTATGGTGCCGCTTTTTATTGAGATCGGTGACATCCTCAAGGTCGATACTCGCAGTGGCGAATATGTCGGTCGTGCCAAGGAATAATGCCGAATCAGATCACTATCTGAACCGGTTTCACTAAACTGAGACCGGTACACCTTCCCGAAAAAAATATGCACGAGCAAGAGTGGCGACCCAGTGCGAGCCTAGAGATGATACGTCTGCGGGCGCATCTTCTACGGCGGCTTCGACAATTCTTTCTCGATAGGGGCGTGCTCGAGGTCGAGACGCCACTGCTCTCCTCAGCAGCTAACAGCGATCCACATATTGAGAGCTTCGCCAGCCGCTATCGTGGGGTAGGCGATCTGGATAACTCGCACCTCTATCTACACACCTCTCCCGAATTTGCGATGAAACGGTTGTTGGCTGCAGGTAGTGGCCCGATCTATCAGCTCTGCAAAACCTTTCGTAATGGTGAATCGGGACGCCTGCACAATCCCGAGTTCACCATGCTGGAGTGGTATCGGCCGGGCTTTGATCACCATCAGCTGATGGATGAGGTCGACGCGCTGTTGCGCTATCTGATGGATGGGCAGCGTGACCTGGCTACAACGCGCCGTACAAGCTACCGAGAGCTGTTTCAACGTGAACTCAATATCGATCCCTTCAACGCCTCTGAAGAAGTGTTGGAACTCTGTGCTGAGAGAAATGGTATTGAGATTGTGGCCAAGCAGATGGGGTGTGATGAGTGGCTCGATCTGTTGATGAGTCATCTCATCGAACCTCGTCTGGGAATCAATGGCCCCGACTTTATCCATGACTACCCCGCGAGCCAGGCTTCACTGGCCAGGGTGTCGGGTGACCCAGCTGTGGCAGAGCGCTTTGAGCTCTATCTGGATGGTGTTGAACTGGCAAACGGATTTCATGAATTGACCGATGCTGAAGAGCAGCGGCGTCGATTCAGCGCTGATCTGGATGCGAGAGGGAAGACTGGACTCGAACAGGCAGCACTCGATGAGCGATTGCTCGCGGCTTTGAGTAGTGGCTTACCCGATTCTGCAGGGGTAGCACTTGGATTTGATCGTCTGATAATGGCTGTAACAGGAGTAAAAACGATCGATGAGGTGATTACATTCCCCATCGCTCGTGCCTGATTAACGGTCGGCCTGAATTGCTCTAATCGAAGATTATTGCCTTTACGTCATCGTAATGGGCGACAAAATGGGCAGTCATACCCGCGCGAATGTGCTCAGGGACATCCTCATAGTCGTAGCGATTTGCCTCAGGAAGTATCAGTTCTACGATCTTGTTGCGTCGTGCCGATATGACCTTCTCCCGTATTCCGCCGACCGCCAACACGTGGCCAGTCAGGGTTAATTCTCCGGTCATGGCCAGTTTGCGTTTAATGCGTTGATTGCGTGCCAACGAGAGTAGTGCTGTCGCCATAGTGATGCCCGCGCTGGGGCCATCCTTTGGCGTGGCGCCTTCGGGTACATGCAGATGGACAAAGGCGGCATCAAAAAAGGCGGCGTCACCCTCATAGCTCTTGAGGTGAGAGGAGATGAAGCTGTAGGCAATTTCAGCGGATTCACGCATCACTTCACCCAATTTTCCGGTCAGTTTAAATCCTCGGTTTTTGGTGTGGATGCGACTCGCCTCGATATCGAGTGTCGCGCCACCCATAGAGGTCCAGGCGAGCCCGGTAACCACGCCGACTCCACTGAGGGGCTTGACCTGTTTGAAAAAGGGTTTGCCAAGATAGTGTTCAACCTCTTTGATGCCAACACGAATGGGTGTCTTGTTGCGTTTGACGATCTTTACCGCAGCCTTGCGGGCAATCCGTTTCAGCTGCTTCTCCAGATTTCGTACCCCGGCTTCCCGTGCATACCCATCGATTAGATGACGAAGTGCGGCATCGCTGATGTTGAGCTGCTTTTTCAGCAGGCCAACACGATCGAGTGTGCGTGGCCAGAGATGGTGCTTGGCAATGTTGACCTTCTCAGAGGTGATGTAGCCGGAGAGGCGGATAATCTCCATGCGGTCGAGTAATGGCCCGGGAATAGTGTCGAGTTGATTGGCGGTGCAGATGAAGAGCACCTTGGAGAGATCAAATCGAACATCCAGATAGTGGTCTAGGAAATCGCTGTTCTGTTCAGGATCGAGCACTTCGAGCAGTGCTGAGGCGGGATCACCGTGGTAGGAGGCACCGACCTTGTCGATCTCATCGAGCATGATGACGGGGTTGGCGGTCTCACACTCCTTGATGGCTTGAACGAATTTTCCAGGCATCGCTCCGATATAGGTGCGACGGTGTCCTTTGATCTCTGCCTCGTCACGCATGCCGCCCAGACTAAACCGATAGAACTTGCGGTCGAGTGTGTTGGCGATCGACTGACCGATGGATGTCTTGCCTACGCCGGGTGGACCAACTAGCAGAATTATCGAACCGGCAATCTCTCCCTTGAGTTTGCCGACGGCAAGAAATTCGATGATGCGCTCTTTGACGTCGTCCAGGCTGTCGTGGTCGCGATCAAGGATTTGGCGCGCATTTTTCAGATTGAAGGTGTCTTTTGAATAATTACCCCAGGGTAGGGTGGTGATCCAGTCGAGGTAGTTTCGGGTAACACCATACTCGGGCGACCCTGATTCAAGGATTGAGAGTTTTTGCATCTCATCATCGACTCGACGTTGTGCCTGATCACTGAGGTGCAGCTTCTCGAGTCGTTCATTAAAACGGTCGATATCGGCGGTGCGATCATCCTTGGCTAGCCCCAACTCTTTCTGTATCGCCTTGAGCTGCTCACGTAGGAAAAACTGCCGCTGTTGATCGGTCATCTTCTCCTCGACACGCTCACTGATCTGATACTGAAGCTTGGCAACCTCCAGCTCTTTTTTCAGGAGCACCAACACCTTTTTCATGCGGGTGAAGACGGGGATGGTCTCGAGAATCTCCTGTAGAGGGTGCGCCTCGGCGGTAGTCAGGCTGGCAGCAAAATCGACCAGCGGCGAGGGTTCGTTAGGACTAAACCGGTTGAGAAAATATTTCAGCTCTTCACTGTAGAGCGGGTTAAGGGGGATCAGCTCTTTAATCGTATTGATGACCGCCATTGCGTAGGCCTTGAGTTGGTCGGTGTTTTCATAACTGTCATCAATATATTCGACTTTTACTAGGAATGGCGGTTGCTCAGAGAGCCATTTGATAACGCGAAATCGCTGCAGACCCTCAGCGATAAACTGAATTTTTTCATCAGAGTGAACCGGGTGGTGCATACGCGCAGTACTGCCGATCTCGAAAAAATCATCTCGGTTGGGGTGCGTGTCGAATTTATTTCGTGTCAGCAGTAGTCCGACCATGTATTGTGGCAGCTCACCAATCCGCTGCACGGTGTCGAGCCAAGGCTGCTCGTCCATCAAAATCGGCATGGTCTGGGCGGGAAAAAAGGGGCGATCATGAATGGGCAATAGATAGAGCGTGGTTGGTAGCACGTCATTATGCAGTATCAGCCCAGATTCTCCCTGTGTCTCGGTCTCTACTTTTGTCTCTTTTTTGCTTCTTTTACGTGCCATTTTCTACCCGGTTACGTCGTGAATGAGAATTAGTGATGTTGAGTCGAATCGAATCGTAATAATTCAATCTCGGCTGTTCAATCTAAATATAGGATCTTACGCGGTGAGTCGCTATATAGTTCAGATTATTGAGCGCATAACGATGAAATGCACATTTTCTGCAAGCCATTATTTGTGAAATATTGTATCTAGACATATAAATTTTACCTAAAGTGTTAGTGAATAGTTACGCGAGTCATTGTCAAAAACGAGATAATTAATTGAGAAATTTGAATAAAATGGAATTGCTCGTATAATTATTTGTGAATATTTGAATTTCGGAGTTAATAATGGCTAGAGTCAAGAAAAAGGCAGCTGCAAAAAGGACGGCAGCACCGAAGAAAAAAGCAGTAGCAAAGAAGAAGGTTGCTGCGAAAAAGGCACCCGTTGCAAAAAGTGAAGTAGCAGCGGCTCCCAAAAAACGTCGTGGCCGTCCACCAAAGAGTGCGGCTGCTGCAACTGCTAAAGCTCCGACGGCAGCTCCAAAGAAACGCCGCGGTCGTCCACCAAAGAGTGAAACGACTGCAACCACCGCCGCAGCGACTACAGCCGTTGCACCTAAGAAACGTCGTGGTCGTCCACCGCTCAACAAGGGCGCTGCTGCAAAGGCTTCAACCAAGAAACGCACCGGTTCAACGGTACGCGCTGCACTGAATAAGCAGGTAGAGCTCAAAGAGCGTTGGCGTCAGAGTGCCAAAGAGGCACAGGATGCAGCTAAGAGTGCTACAGCTGCGCAGAAAGCTGCTGAGAAGCGTGTGGCCGTTCTGGAGAAGGCGCTGGAGTCAATTCTTGAGTCGCGTGACAAGGCGGTTGATAGCTACAGCAAGAAGTGGGAAAAGCGCTTTATGACTGATGTGACCAAGAAGGTGGGTGCAACAGCACCGAAGAAACGCCGTGGTCGTCCCGCCAAGAAAAAGGCGTAACCACAAGCGCGTTAGCGCAATAAAAAGGGGTGCTGATTAGCACCCCTTTTTTTGTCTCTCGATTTAGAGCATCGATTCAAACGGTTGCACCTCGACCATCGAGCCCGCTTCAATATTTCCGCTCTCAGCGGGTAGAACGATAAAGCAGTTCGCCTTACTCATCGAAGAGAGCACATGCGATCCCTGTAGTCCGGTGGTGTGGACCGAGAGTGAACCATCGGCACTACTCTGCAATACGCCACGCTGAAAATCGGTACGCCCTGGGCGTTTATTTAGTTTTGAGTGACAGGGAACCTTCAGGGTCCAGATCTTCTCGGCGGTTTCACCCTTGAGTTTTCTGATCGCCGGAATGACGAACTGGTAAAAGGTTGCCATGGTCGAGACCGGATTGCCGGGGAGACCAAAAAAGACACTCTTACCCAGTGCACCAAAGGCGAGTGGTTTGCCTGGTTTCATCGCGATTTTCCAGAAATCGATAGAACCGAACTGCTCCAGGGTCTGCTTAACATAGTCGGCATCGCCGACTGAGACGCCACCAGAGGTGATGACGATATCGGCACGCTCTCCCGCCTCCCTGAATGCCCGTTCGATCGCCTCGGGTTGGTCGGGAATGATGCCCAGATCCTCCATCTCTACATCGAGTTTGTTTAACATACCGTAGAGGGTGTAACGATTACTGTCGTAGATCTGCCCCGCTTCCAGCTTATCCCCCGCCTCGCGCAGCTCATCGCCGGTGGAGAAGAAGACGACCTTGGGACGGCGCTTTACGCTGACATCACTAATCCCCAGTGATGCAAGTAGACCCAGCTCTGCGGGGCGAATGGTCAGGCCGATGTCGCCAGCGATATCGCCACTCTTAATGTCTTCACCGGGGTAACGTACATTCTCACCCGCACAGTGATCACTCGAAATAGTGATTATCTCATCGCTACGTTCAACCTGTTCCTGCATGATCACGGTGTCGTAATCATCTGGGACTGCAGCACCGGTCATAATGCGAATCGCACTGCCTGGCTCAATGCTACCATCGTAGGGGTGGCCTGCCAGTGAGGTGCCAATGAGCTGTAGGTTGGCGCTACCACTGTTTGGTAAATCACGACTATGCAACGCATAACCATCCATGGCAGAGTTTTTGTAGGAGGGAACATCGAGGCTTGATGTGACCGCCTCGGCCAGGGTGCGCCCCAGTGCGTGACGTAGTTCAAGGGTCTCGTTCTCTGTGACGGGATTGATCGGTTCAAGGATACGTTGACGTGCGGCTTCCACACTCAACAGGCCACTCGGTTGGCTACAACAATCGATATTCAGTTTGTCGCTCATCTCTATCTCTCTTAAGCAGTTATTGTTCAGTTCTATTCGACTGGTTGGTGTACCAGGCGTAAATAAATTCGGCGATCTCGGCACTATTATTAAGATCGAGGTGGGGCAGATCTGGCGCAGAGGCTATTGGACTATCGGAGGCAATCGCGATAATGGAACTATCCTCTCGTGCAAGCAGAGGTTTTTCCCGAGACGGCCGGTGGAGTTCGATTTTGGTAAAGGGGAGGTGTCTGAATCCTTCGACCAGAATCAGATCGGTCTGCATATGATCGAGTTGCACAATCATATCCTCAAGTCTCGGCTCTTCGGTCTGTGGTTTTTCAGTGATCAGTGCTGAGCGTTTGTCGGATGAGATCAGGACCTGTCCTGCCCCCGCCTTGCGCAGCTCGTAACTATCCTTACCGGGAGTGTCGATATCAAAATTGTGATGTGCATGTTTGATTAATGCAATGCGAACGCCCCGATCATTCAATTGAGGAATGATCTTCTTTAACAGCGTGGTTTTACCAGTACCGCTGAATGCAGCAAAGCCGAGTACAGGGGGGCGCTTCATGAGGCTGCTCCGGTGCTGTTGAGCTCGTCAGGAGTGTTGAAGTTTTTAAACATCTCTATTTGGTCCGAAAAGTCGACCTCTGCAGAATCGATGCTCGCCATCCAGTCACGCGCCTTTCTTCGGCCACTGGCGAGATATTCACTGAGTGAGATTTCGAGCCTGCAGGGTAGTAACACAAACAGTGGTTCGATCTCTCCATCGTGGCAGGCGATAGCGCCCGAGGCGCCGGTCGATGCGTGATGCATGCGCTCAATATAGTCGCTACTGATGAAGGGGGTGTCGCAGGGAAGGGTGATGATAGCGTCGGTCGTCGCTGCCCGCATTGAGGCGAGAATGCCCGCAAGCGGTCCGGCAAAGTCGGCAATCTCGTCACTGACGACCGGATATCCATAGCGACGATATTGATCGAGGTTGCGATTGGCATTGATGATGATGTTATCGACCTTTCCCTCAATGGCGGAGAGAATATGTTCGATCAGAGGTCTGTCTTTAAATGGTAGTAATCCCTTGTCGTTACCGCCCATGCGGCTGGCACGTCCACCTGCAAGAATTACGGCGGTGATCTTCTCGGTTACCATGGATTAGGGTATGGCTCTTTATGACTGCGTACGATGTTTTCTGAAGTGGTTTATCCTATCACACGCTATTTAGATAAATGTCTGCGAAATCAGGTGCAGAGGTGGTATTTTTTGTGTGGGTTTTAACCGGTTTTCAGACAATCAATCGCAGGAGATAGAGGGCAGCAATGAAAGAGCAGCGGCGATCACCGTCCGATGCCGATCGTGCATTGATTGAACAGTTCATCGATGCGCTCTGGATGGAACGCGGTCTGAGTGATAACACCCTCTCCGCCTACCGCTCCGATCTGAGTGGTGTGGCGGGCTGGTTGGCAGCAAAGGGGAGTGATCTCAACGCAGCTCAACGTAGTGAACTGTTAGCGCATCTCTCATGGCGTGTCTCTAAGGGGGCCACTCCTCGAACCACAGCAAGACTGCTCTCATCAATGCGCCGCTTCTATCAGCAGCAGCTCCGAGAGGGACGTCTCTCAGTAGATCCCACGGCTCAGATCGAGGCACCGAAGCTTGGACGTCCACTGCCCAAATCACTCACCGAAACCGATGTAGAGGCTCTACTTGATGCCCCTGACATAGACGAGCCAATGGGTCTGCGTGACCGAGCGATGTTGGAGGTGCTCTACGCCAGTGGTCTGCGTGTCTCAGAACTGGTCAATCTCACGATGCTGCAGCTAAATAGTCGTCAGGGACTGGTACGGGTGATGGGCAAAGGTAACAAGGAGCGCTTGGTGCCTTTGGGTGAGGAGGCGCTCGGCTGGCTTGATCGCTACCTGATAGAGGCGCGGCCAATGTTGATGAAGGGGCAGGTCAACGATGCGCTCTTTCCCAGCCGAAGAGGTTCAGCGATGTCGCGTCAGGCATTCTGGCAGCTGATAAAACGTTATGCGCTAAAGGCGGGTATCGACAAGGCGCTCTCACCCCACACGCTGCGACACTCCTTCGCCACCCATTTGCTAAATCACGGCGCTGACCTGCGAGTGGTGCAGATGTTGCTCGGTCACAGTGACCTCTCTACCACCCAGATCTACACCCATGTGGCACGTGAAAGATTGAAGTCGCTGCATGCGGAACATCATCCGCGTGGTTAGTGTGAGTAAAGGGTGTTGAAACTGTGGGGAACTCAATGGCCGATCACGGGTTAGGGTGTTATGGTGTGAGCCGATTTTGCGCTTGGCGCCTCCTATTTCTAACTATCTATTTTGTGAAGGTTAATCACGATGTCACTGCTTAAGAAATTATTTATCATTCCCGTTCTGTTCACGATGGCAGCGGCACATGCTGCTGATAGTACTGAGAGCGTTGTCTCCGCTGCGGTGAAACGCATTGCGCCAGGTGTTGAGATTGAGAAGATTGCCGAGTCTGAGATCGGCGGTCTTTTTGAAGTGATTACCACCGCTGGTGAGGTGGTCTATGTGAGCGGTGATGGCCGCTACATGATTCAGGGCAACCTGGTCGATATGAAGACCAAGGTCGATCTGACCGAGCAGCGCCTTGCCGGTATGTGGCTTAAGGTGCTGAACAAGATTGATGACAAAAGCACGATTATCTATGCACCGGAGAAAGTGAAACAGACCATCACCGTCTTTACCGATATCGATTGCTCCTACTGCCGCAAATTCCATACGGAGATTCCGCAGTTGAACGAGGCGGGTGTTGCCGTGCGTTATCTATTTTTCCCGCGAGCAGGTGTCGGTTCGGTTAGCTATAAAAAGACCGTTAATGTCTGGTGTGCCAAGGATCGAAATGCGGCGCTGACTGATGCCAAAAATGGCAAGCCGGTTGAAAAGGGCGATTGCGAGAATCCGATCATCAAACATTTGGCAATGGTTGCCGATCTGGGCATTACCGGTACGCCGACCATCTTTACTCCATCGGGTCGTAAGCTACCGGGTTACCTGCCCAGCGATCGTCTGTTGCAGGTGTTGGCCCAGGACAAATAGTCCCAGGCGCTCATTCGAGTGTCAGTTCTCTGAAGCGGTTAGCGGCGGTGAAGAGCAGACCGCCTCTAACCCGCTTGTCGGGGAAGAGTTTGCCAACCCCTTTGCAGTAGAGGTGGATCTGAGGTCGATAGTGTTCGACCAGGCTATCTTCCTCAACGGTGGCTGAGCGGTGGCTCTTGTAGTCGATCACAATCACTTCCGTTTCAGTGACCACTAGGCGGTCGATAATCCCATAGACCATCACTCCATCGTCTTTGAAGCTGATCGGTGCCTCACTGTAGGCGTGCAGGTAGTTTTGTGAATTGAAGAACGCACGGTGTTCAGCGGCATCAACGACCGCCTGTGCCTCATCGAAACTCTGTTGCAGAATCTCATCCTGAGGTTCCATGTCGAACTCACTACAGATCCGGTTTTTCACTTCCACACTATTTACGCGAGCCTGAGTCAGCAGTTCCAACATTCGATGGATCAATAGACCGCGATCGCGACCATCCTCATCGCCATCACTCGAGAGGGATCGCGCAGCAGTCGCTCTGCTTGGGGCGATCTCAACCAGACTGTTTGTCCACCGTATGGGGTGGTTGAGGAGTGGATCAAAAACAGACTTCTGTGAGAGTTTGTTACTACCGGGTTTAGCAAGGTTTGGCTGCTCTCCGCTGCTCAGTATCAACCGCCCCTCATCATCGACATCGGCGTGTGGCTCTAAGGCAGTACGGATCATTCCGTACCAACCCAGATCATCACCTCTATTCGGTGGCGTGCCCGAGACAAGGAGTTGCTGACGCGCTCGGGTGAGTGCGACATAGAGCAGGTTTGCCTCTTCACGCAGCTCGGCCTCTGATTCACTCTCGAGTAGCGTTTTAGAGATCGAGTCGAGACGGTCACTTTTACCCGATAACAAAAATTGACTGGGACGGACTTCACCCGCTGGCCAGTTGACGATTGGCTGGTAGGCGTTGCGACTACTCGGCCTGTTGATTGTATCGGCCAGAATCACCAGCGGTGCCTCAAGTCCTTTTGATCCGTGAATAGTCATCAGGCGCACACGTGGCTCTCCTCCACCCGAAGGTGCCTCATCGGGTGCCTCACTGGAGCGGCTTCGTAGTGAGCGTAGACGAGCGAGAAAGGCGGAGAGACTTGGGTAACGACCACTGTCGATTTCAAGGGCCAGTTCGATAAAACGGGTCAGGTTGGCTCGCACCCGGGGACGTAGGGTCTCCGGAAAGGCCGACTCATAACGAGCGATGACGTTGCCTTCACTATAGATGCGGTCGAGCAGATCATGCACTGGCAGACGACCTACCAGTGCTCGCCAGTGACTGAGCCAGTGGTGAGCACGAGCCAGTGGTGTGCCCGGTTCGAGTGTCGGAGCGAGCGTTGTTAGCTGCTGCATCCAGTTGTTACTGCTGGCCAGTGTGATCAGATCGTCATCACTGGCGGCAAACAGCGGTGAGCGAAGTATCTGGGCTAGAGAGAGGTTGCCAAACGGGGTGATCAGCGTCTCCAGCAGTGTCACCATGTCGCGGATCTCGAGGCTCTCCAGCAGAGTGCCGCGTTGATCGCCGATATAGGGAATCTCCGCCTCGCGTAAGGCCTCTTCGTAGGCGTGTATGTGGGTGCGATTGCGTAGCAGGATGAGGATATCGCCGTGGCCTAGCGGGTGTGCTTCATCCTTAGCACCTACTGGTATCTGCTCCTCTACCAGTTGTTTAATTCGTGCGGCGATCTGCCGCCCCTCTTCAAGATGACGTATCGCCAGCTGCTCTGGCCGGGGGGCCAGTAGCGGGTTACGCAAACCGAGTCGTTCGATTTCGACGGGGGGTTCGATCTGCGGTAGTGGTAGCAGTTCCACGCGTCCCCAGAGCTCGGTGTGATGAGTCTGGTGGCTGCTGAAAGAGGGAATGCGCTGCTTGAGATGGGTCTCTTCAAAGATATGGTTGACGCAGTTGATGATTGCCGGTGCTGAACGGCGCGATGCATCCATGGTAAAGGCGTGGGCTGCGAGGTTTTGCTCAAGCCACTCTGCAGCACTCTCCATCAACCGTGGCTCGGCCCGACGAAAACGGTAGATCGACTGTTTTTTATCACCGACCAGAAAAACGCTCCGTCCACGTTCGCTGCTCCCGGCCGCCATCTCCTGCAGGAGTGGCAAGATCAGCTGCCACTGAGTCGGATTGGTGTCCTGAAACTCATCGATAAGCAGGTGTTCGATTCGTTGATCGAGTTTGTACTGAACCCACTCGCTCTGCTCATGGTTGTTGAGTAACTGGTAGCTCTTCCACTCCAGGTCGGTGAAGTCGAGCAGACGCTGTTCTCGTTTGAGTCGTTGGTAGTGATCGAGTAGTCGACTACCGGCAAGATACCAGGCCGAACTGAGCCGGTAGCTCTTTATGCGTGCCAGTGTGTCGTTGCAGGCGAGTAGCTGCTGGGTCAGTTGAGTGGTGAGTGCGATGAAACGATCCTCGCCATCCTCCCCCATCTTCTTCGCCCGTGCCTTGCTCGGTTTACATGCACGCGGCTCGCCCTTGGCCGTGAGCAGAACCTCGCACAGTAGTTGGTGGCGTTGAGTTACCGGGTTGGTTTCATCACGGATATCAGCAAGCTTTGCTGCTGCACTCAGATTGGTTTTGGTATCGTGCATCACCAGTAATTCGGTGTAGTGCTGCAGTGCATCCATCGTCGGCTGGTTAAAGAGTTGATCGAGTGGCTGCAGATCTGGGTCGATCTGGAGGAGATCGAGGAGTCGTTGTCTGGCGGTATCAATCGGGTCTTTGCATGCTTCTGTATAGGCCCACCAGTCACCTCGGTGTTGAAGAAAGCTGTTCAGTGCCGTGTGACTACTATTAATACCGTTGCACTGCTCAAACAGGTTGTCGAGGGCCTGGGCAAGTGCTGCATCGGGGTTGCGACTCGCCTCCTCGTAGAGGGCTGCCCACGCCTCATCCTCCAGTAAGCCACTCGATTCGAGTAACTCGAAACCAGGAGGAACATCGGCCTCGAGCGGAAAACTTCGCAGCATCTCCTGACAGAAGGCATGGAAGGTGGTAATGCGGATAGGGTGTTCAGAAAAGAGCAGCCTTTCGTATAGCGTGCGGGCCCGCTCTCTGATCTGTTCATCTGTGCTGATGCCGATCATATGGAGAGCGTCATCAAGCGCTGAGTCGCTGAGATCCACATACTCACGCAGGCGCTCAATCAAGCGACTCTCCATCTCAGCGGCCGCCTTACGGGTGAAGGTGACTGCCAGGATGCCACCTGCGGGGTAACCATCGAGTAGAAGTCGTATGGTGCGCGAAACGAGAAGCCATGTTTTTCCGGTGCCGGCGGAGGCGCTGACAGTAGCGTTTGCATTGGGATTGATGGCGTCAAGGATCGTTTCCATAGCGGCAGGATACCGACTCTTTTCAAGAACAGTAAGAGCGATCTCTCTAATCACGATTTAACATGTAAGCATAAGCTGACAAATCTGTAGGATAAGCCCGAAAAGAACCTTAAATATTGTGTGTGTTTGTAGTCGTTAAATGGTAGGTGTGTGTGTAACTCCATGTAAAAACAGAATAAAACTTCATGCTTGTCCCGGATTGATGCGCTGTTTTGAGGCGTGTTCATAGGTTGCACTAATTCCACAAGATGCTTAAATCTACCTATCACAAGGACAGGGAATCACGGAGATGCAGTGGGCCAAGGTAGGCCGCTAGAAGGACTTCAGGACGACATCGGGATTGATGTCGGAGCGCAGGGGGGACCGGCGCTCACCAGGGATGATAAAAGGCGACCGACAGGTCGCCTTTTTTGTGTCTGAACGGATAACTAAACGGGTCATTCGCCTCACTCCTGAGTAGTTATCTTCGAAATAGATCGACTCCAACTATTTCTTGTCGATTCGCACGGTGTATATGTTTAGGATTTACTCTTTCGCAACCACTTTAAGCGGCTTGGTTAAGCACTGAGGCGGATGGAAAATAGACGAAGCAGAAAGACAAAGCCGATGGCAAGTACGATAGTGATGGCGGCCACGGCGGTGAATAGCGGTAGACGCATTGAGCTAAGGGCATTGAAGCCCCGGCTCTCTGGTGCAACGGTTACAATTTTCCAGTAGGTACCAGGTACGTGGAACACTCCAACCTGGGACGCCTCGCCAAGCAATAGGTCGTTTTCGATACTGAATGTCTTCAATAACAGAGGGGAAGAGTCCTCTGCGTGTCGTGTGTCAGACAGGGTGGCAGCTAATATACGGGCATCAGAGGTCGAGATCTGATAACTCTCCTTACTTAAATATTCGACTAACTCCTCGCTAAAATTACCAGTCTGTATGGCATTGTTAACAAGATCGGCCTGAAGTAGATCGATGGTTTTTGCGATAGGTTGAAAGTGCGCATTATTCGCTGCCAGCGCTGACCGCCATGGAGAGCGAAGTGAGGGCGGTTAGTCCCCGATAGTCGACGCCGTCTGCCTATTCGTAGTTGAGAGCGCGAGCGAACGACGGAGAAGATGCAGCAGCGGCTTTATGTCGGCGTAGAGTCACTGAGGGAGTTGTGTAGAGCCGCGAAGAGGTGATTACGCAACGTACGCAGGACGGTCGGGGCGCCGTAGGCATAAACGGTCGCGTTAAGTTTTGCTGTTTGCTTGGGCTTGATGCCCAAAACAAACTTTCGCAAAAATAGCGACTCCCCGGATCACTGTAGTTTAGGAGCTCTTCATGCTCTTCACCCGCAGCGTTGGTTACGCTTTTTTTGAACATACTCTCCTCTGGGAATGAGATAAATGCACCGAAACGATCCAGCACAAAGACATAACCACCCAGAACGGATGACTTCTCCTCCAGTAGTTCATTTAACCCCTTCAGTTTTAGATCAATAGTACTAACTCCATAAAATCGTCCTTCACGGAACATAGGCGCGGTACATGTCACCATCGCTTGTCCTGAGTAGGGGTCGAAATAGGAGCGCGACCAGTAGACCTCGCCACGTTGTAACATCTTCGCCGGTACGTACCACTCTTCGTGGTGATAACCGGGCCCTTCTGGGTCGTTATAGTCCTCGTAGTAATCGAGTTTACCCTCAGCATTACGACCCCAGAAAAAACTTCGGCGCTCTACATGGTCATCAAATAGGTAGGGTTCTGGCCAGACTCCGCCACCAGCGACATAACTGGCGGTGCCTGGTTGGTCTACGAGGTGGAGTAGGGAGTGTTTATGGGCACTCTCATCTTGCGGCAGGATCTCACCGGCACCGGCGATGGCCTTGGTCAGTGCTTCGGTATGGGCAATGCGTGACTCCAGCTCAAGTACGATTGAGCTGCCGACCTGTTCCATCAAGTTGTCAGCCTGTTTGTCCAAGGTTGGTTCCACCGCTGACCGCCATGGAGAGCGAAGTGAGGGCGGTTAGTCCCCGATAGTCGACGCCGTCTGTATATTCGTAGTTGAGAGCGCGAGCGAACGACGGAGAAGATGCAGCAGCGGCTTTATGTCGGCGTAGAGTCACTGAGGGAGTTGTGTAGAGCCGCGAAGAGGTGATTACGCAACGAACGCAGGACGGTCGAGGCGCCGCAGGCATAAACGGTCGCGTGAAGTTTTGCTGTTTGCTTGGGCTTGGATGCCCAAAACAAACTTTCGCAAAAATAGCGACTCCCCGGAATGTTTTCGAGAATGAGCTGAGTGGATATTAGGACAGTAACCAATAGTAAGGCGAACAATAATGGCAGTTTTAAAAGCAGGCTTTTATTCCACTTAATCGGTTGTGACTTGCCTTCAAAGTCGTCACTCTCACCCATGCTTTTTCAGACACCTAAATAACAAATTACGCATATGCGATTACGCTCTTGGAGTAGATTCACTACTCAATGCTGAAAAGTAGCGTACTTAGCTTTTCATGAATATAAACCGGTATTGTTTCAACTATCAGTCGCTACTGTCTGGCTCAAAATGGTTCCAGGCCGCCTTTCTGCAAATGCCATCCATCTCACAGTAACTGCAGGTTTTGTTATCACCCCAGGCGGTGAGTGGATGACCTTCAAGGATCATCCCCTGTAGTGCCTCGAGACGTTCGCTGTTCTCAAGCGCCAACTCTGTGAGATCGTCGCCCTCCAGTGCGGCACCAGTGCGAGTGCCACGACTGCTATCGAGCATCAGGTACTCCACGCGGTTGACCGGTTCACTCATCAACATCGCGTAGGTTGGTAGCTGTACCGCCTCGCCCGACTCCACATCGATCTGTTTTGGTGCGCCACCGCTCTTGTAGTCGATGATGTCGAGGCCTTCACTGCCTTGATCGATTCGGTCTAATCGACCATTTAACGCCACACCTCCCATCGTTCTCTGTTCGACCTTCTGTTCGACACCCTTTACACGCCACTGCTCGGCGTGGTCGATCTGCCAGTCGATATAGGAGGGAATGGTCGAGAGCCACTGACGTAACCAGCCACGGTGCTGAAAATTGTCCTCAAGGTCGCTGGCGAAAACCGTGTTTGAGATCGCAATCAACAGCTCGAGTGCCTGTTGACGGTTAGTTTTCGTAAAGGCTTCACGATAGGGGCCGGGTAGTCCCTCAATATCACCGTGGAAGGCCTGCAGGCAGCGATGGACGCGCTCACCGTAATCGGACTTGGCAAGCGCCTCGCGGATCTCCTCCAGCGGTTTGAGTCGTAATCCGTCAGCGGCGAAGAAGCGGTAGGGGCAGTCGATCAACCGCTGGTGTGAGGAGGCGGAGAAACTCTCCGGCATTATTCCACGCGGCAGCTGGGGAGTAGGCCGTTCTACAGGGGCGGGTGACTCATCGGTGTCACAACGGATCATCTGGTTACGCGGTTCATTCAGCAGTGCCATCAGTTGCTGGTCGAGTAGCGCATCGTCATAGGCACTGAGATGGAAGGTGCGTAGGCTCTCGAGCCAGGGGCTGGGGATGATCTCCTCGCCATCCTGCTCGCGTCTAAGTGTCAGGCAGATAGCGGGGGCGGCCTCGAGCAGGTTACGGAAGTGGTGGAACTGCTCGTTGGTGCGATCAAGACGCGTGGTGAGTCCCAGTTCTCTTCTGACCTGGTCATTAAAAAAGGGACTATGGCCGCCACTGCCGGGTAGATGCTCCTGGTCACAACCGGC
Organism: Candidatus Reidiella endopervernicosa; assembly: GCF_013343005.1. Taxonomy (GTDB): domain Bacteria; phylum Pseudomonadota; class Gammaproteobacteria; genus Reidiella; species Reidiella endopervernicosa. The sequence goes on along the minus strand of NZ_CP054491.1, from coordinate 2,689,416 downwards.
GATAATCACGCCGTCATACTCACCAAGTGTGCTCTGCGCGAGGCTGATCAGTTCGACCGGAGCCGCACCATCACGTAGACGGAAGTTGTGTGTTTCGAGACTGCGCCCGAGCCAGACACGAAACTCCTCCCACTCCATCGGCAGATGGCGTCCCGGTAGCGCGGCAAGCAGGGTGGCGATCACCTGCGAGACACGTGCGCCGGCCAGATCGTGGTCAAATGCGCTGCTCATGCCGAGCCGTTTCATACTCTCCTGAAGCGCTTCGAGATAACGCTCAGGTTTATGACGCTGACCATCGATCAGTTTCAGCAGTGGACCGGCGGCATCGGCGAGACGATCAAGCAGTTGCTCAATCGAGGTGGTGATCTCGTTGCTCCAGTTAAGGCGTCGTTGACGGTAGTGGAGATGACGACGGTAACGCTCGAGTCCTCGAGCGATATTTTCACGCTGGATAATGTCCTGCTCGAGTCGGTAGAGGGTTGCGAGTCGTTCAGCTTCAGCTTGCTCTGGGAAGACAAAAGGGGATTTGAGTAGATCGATCAGGGGCTGTTGGGCAAAATCCTCTTCGACCGTTTCCAGCCAACGCTCCAGTGCCGCTGCTGCACTGGTGGTAGAGAGTGCCCAGCCAGCGCTATCGTTAATCGTAATGCCACTACGTTCGAGCAGGGCACGAACGCGGCGCGCGAGTCGACGATCTTCGGTGACAACAGCAATCGACTCTCTCTTATCGTGCAGTAACCAGCGACGCACCTGAATATCGACCGCTATCGCCTCCTGCTCACTACCATTGGCTTCGACAATCTTAATGCGATCTGTGACCGGGCTCTCTGGGTAAGATGCAGCAAACTGCTCAGCACGCTGGCCGATGGGCAGGCTGCCGTGGTTATAGAGGGTGTTGAGTAACTGGCTGAAGGGACTCTCCGTGGGGCGGTTCTCCCTGTCGATGTCACTCAAGCGGCTCAAAAGTGAGGTGACGGTGGCGTCGGGGTGGTAGCGAACCTCAGTGAGGGCACCCTGCAGAATTAGATCAGCCTGACCCTGTAAGAGTCGCTGTTTAATCAATTCGAGTTCTGCAGCCTTGAACTGTGTTGATCCGCACAGGTAGAGGTGCTGGTCGCCACTCTCTTCAGTTAGCTTAGCTGCGATCTGCAGCAGCTTTGCCTGGCTGACATCACACTTCCCTTCGGCCTGGTGCTGTTCATGCCACGCTTGCCAGAGAGTGTGAACCAGTTTCGCCTCGCGCCCCAGCGATGATGAACTCTTGGTTAAGGCATAGGCTGCGGTGAGTTGATCGGTAAAGGTATCCAGACTATCGGGCAACGGCTGCTGTTGCAGTGTCAGCTCATCAAACAGCTCGATTAGAGAGTCGCAGAGTAACCAGGGGCTGGCAGTGCCAAACAAACTGTTGTGCTCGCGCAGTGCCTCGACCAGCATCAACTCACGGCCTATTGACCCTGGAACTTCACCACACTCGATCGGCGTGTCACTTAGCCAGCCACTCAAGGTCTCGATAGTTGGGCCGAGCAGGGCGCTATGCCCACGTATCTCGGCGCCCTGCTGGAGGGCTCGTCGCAGCCGCGGTGCCGCCTGTAGATCGGGCAGGATAACGACCACGGAACTCAGGTCGGGTAGCCGTTCATGGTGGTTCTGAAGAATACGCTCAGCGGTAACGCTAAGCGCCTTTTCGGTGCGCGGCAGTAGTGTGATCGGTGCGTTGGGCAAGCGTAGGTTCAATCCGTTGTTAACGTTCTAGAAACTGGAGTTTGTCGGTCTTGCCATCCCAATCGGCGGCATCTTCAAGCGGCTCTTTTTTCTCGCTGATGACGGGCCACTGTTGAGCAAGTTTAGCGTTGAGCGCGATGAACTGCAGTTGATCGGATGGTACATCCTCATCAATCACAATCGCCTCGGCCGGACATTCAGGGACGCAGAGGGTGCAGTCGATACACTCTTCCGGGTCGATCACCAGGAAGTTGGGCCCCTCGTGAAAACAGTCGACCGGGCAGACATCAACACAGTCGGTGTATTTACACTTGATGCAGTTTTCGAGCACCACGTAGGTCATCTCACCCTCCTGAATGCGTGCTGCTTATGGTAGTGCCAATTGGTCGGTGTGGCGAGGGGCTGGCGGTATCTTTTTATAGACCATAAGGATATGCTCGGACGAAGAAAAATAAAGGCGCCTTTGAGCGTTACATATAACTCAATCTACCCCGGTATAGATGACAACATCGCTCGCTGACCGCCAAGGATAGCGAAGCGAAGGCGGTTAGCCCCCGATAGTCGACGCCGTCTGTATATTCGTAGTTGAGAGCGCGAGCGAACGACGGAGAAGATGCAGCAGCGGCTTTATGTCGGCGTAGAGTCACTGAGGGAGTTGTGTAGAGCCGCGAAGAGGTGATTACGCAACGTACGCAGGACGGTCGGGGCGCCGTAGGCATAAACGGTCGCGTGAAGTTTTGCTGTTTGCTTGGGCGATGCCCAAAACAAACTTTCGCAAAATAGCGACTCCCCAGATTAACCCTGTCACTACTTGTCGAACCCGATCGTATGCGGCTGTCGCGATTCGTGTTGCAAGCGGTCGATACCTTCAAAGGTGATCAGTTTGTTGCCACGGCGGCGCTTGTACCGATGTTGGAGTCGTTGCGTCACGCGATGTTTAGGAGCGACGGTGGCGTCGAAGTAACACTCACAATCGACAAGCTACATCTCAGTCTTGGCTGGGAGGGTGAGCGCTCTGAAGTGGTCAAGCTGACCCACGAACCACTCTCCGATGAACTGCACTCTTTAATCGACTACCTGCGAATGGCGAGTGAATCGGCAGATCCTGAACTGCTGATGCGCCGTAACCAGAAGATCAGTGATGAGCTTGAGAGCTATATGCAGGTCGCTGCCGACCAGATGAAAGAGATGGAGGCGGTGCTGGAGAAGAAGAAGGAGGAGCTACAGGCCTCGATCAAACAGGCGGAGACCGATGCCTTGACCGGGCTGCTCAATCGCGGTGCCTACGATGATCGTCTACGGGAGGCATTCCTACGTGGCCAGCGCCAGGGAGAGGTAGTTTCACTGCTGCTGCTCGATCTCGATTTCTTCAAACAGATTAACGATACCCATGGTCATCAGTACGGTGATGAGTACCTGAAACGGATGGCCGATGTGATGCGTGCCAGTGTACGTGAGCATGTTGATATCCCGTGTCGTATGGGGGGTGATGAATTCGCGGTGGTGGCGCTCTGTGGCACTGAGATTGCCGAACGCATCGCAACGAAGATTCTCGACGGCATGCAGAGCAAGGTCAGTATCGGTATCGCCGAGTGTCTGGCAACCGATACCATCGATACCCTGGTAGGTCGTGCCGACGAAGCACTCTATGAAGCGAAGCGGCGAGGGCGAGGTCAATTTGCCGTTGCCGCAGAACAGTTGAGTGCTGCCGCTGATGGCTGAGCAGGAGCGTATGCCCGCCAGACTGCTACTCGATCTGCCGGTGGCAGACGACAGTAGCCAGGTGTTGTTACGTTCAAAATTACGTGCGGTATCGCGACGTATGGGCTTTGGCGATACGGTGAGAGAGCGCATGGAGCTGGTCTGCAATGAGATGGCAACCAACCAGCTGAAGTATGCCAACGGTGGACAGATCCAGCTCTGGGAGATGAGCAACGGTCACCCGTCACTCGATCTGTTTGCGCTCGATTACGGTGAGGGTATCGCCGATCTCGATGTGGCGCATGAGGATGGATACACCACCTCCGGCACAATGGGCAAGGGGCTGGGTGCAATAGCTCGCCTCTCTCATGAGAGTGGTATCTACTCGGTTAGACGGGGTGAGGTGCACGACGCACCGTGGCACGGTACCGCCTCCTGGGCGCGTTTCTACGACAATAAAGAGTTTGCACCTCACAGTACGGAGGTAGGGGTTCATCTACGCGCCTACCACGACGACATTCATAACGGTGATGCAATCACCTATCGCAGCGAGAGTGGACGATTGCGTTGGATACACCTCGATGGTCTTGGGCATGGTGTCGAAGCCGCCTCGGTAGTTGAGGGCGTCGGCGCATTGATCGATGAGATTGATGAGATGGACGAGCTGCTCGAGACGATCGGACGTCGTCTGCAAGGTACCCGTGGCGCGGTAGCGATCCTGGGTGAGGTGGATGAGCACGGCATGGCAATGCTGAGCGGTGTGGGTGATATGGCGGCATCTGTAATCAGCGATGCTGAGCGTCGCAGTGCCACCTTCGCACCGGGCGTGTTGGGTCACGCCTATCGAAAAAGTGAGCTTTGGCAGCATCAGCTGGCGGATGGGGCCTGTGTCGTGACCGCCTCGGATGGGCTGCGTCGCTCCTGGAGTGAGAAGAGTTTTCCGGGGCTCTGGTCGCTCCATCCACAGCTCATAGCGCTCCTGCTCGGTAATGTGGTCAGTCGCACCAGTGACGATAAATCAGTTTTTGTAGCACGTATGGCAAAGAGGATGAGTTAGATATGGCAGTCAAAAAGAATAAAAACGCAGAGGCGTCAGCCAACGATATTCTGATCGAGCAGCTAAAGGAGAATATGGGCCACGTCCGCTGACCGCCAAGGATAGCGAAGCGAAGGCGGTTAGCCCCGATAGTCGACGCCGTCTGTATATTCGTAGTTGAGAGCGCGAGCGAACGACGGAGAAGATGCAGCAGCGGCTTTATGTCGGCGTAGAGTCACTGAGGGAGTTGTGTAGAGCCGCGAAGAGGTGATTACGCAACGTACGCAGGACGGTCGGGGCGCCGTAGGCATAAACGGTCGCGTGAAGTTTTTGCTGTTTGCTTGGGCTTGGATGCCCAAAACAAACTCTCGCAAAAATAGCGACTCCCCAGTCGATGATTATCGAGGAGCAGGGCAAGGCGCTGTTTGGTGATAGTCATACGCTCTCCACAGATGATATTCATGAGTACAGCTACGAGTTCCTCGAGCTGTTTGTGATGTGGCTGCAGTCGGGGGCGAAGATGGGACAGCGTGGCCCCGAGTTTCGCGCCCTGGAGCAGTTCTTTACCAACTTTGCCCGCCAGATTCAGGCCCGTGGTGGCAGTCTCGATATCTTCGTACGCTATGTGCAGGCGCTACAGCGTGTCTTGATTGAGGAGCTGGAAGAGAGTGATGAGTACACCTTCGAACAGTCGCGTGAGGTATTGCTGGTGCTGGCGCGACTCTTCAACCAGCTGGTACTCGATGTCTTCCACATCTATCTCGAAGTTAAAGAGCAGACCATCAAGGCGCAGCAGGAGGAGCTGAAACACACCTCGACACCGATCACAGAGATCTGGGATGGTGTTTTGACCCTGCCAATTATTGGTACGCTCGACTCATCGCGGACCATGACGGTGATGGAGAATCTGCTATCTCGTATTGAGAAGGAACGCGCCAAGGTAGTGGTGCTCGATGTGACAGGAGTGATGGCGATCGACTCTCAGGTCTCGCACCACCTGATTCAGATGGTGCGTGCAGTGGGATTGATGGGTGCCAAGGCGATCCTCACCGGTATCCGTCCCGAGATTGCCCGTGCTATTACCAGTCTTAATATCGATCTTTCCATGGTCTCAACCCGTGCCACCCTCTCCGAGGGGCTGAAGGAGGCGTTTGAGCTGCTCGGTATTGAGGTCTCCCAGGCGAGCCACCTGGTCTAAACAGTAATGATTACAGGAATGCACCTGACGCCGATCGGCGAGGGCAATGTACTACTGGAGCCGGGCGAGGGACTCGATGCGAGTGATCCAGATGCCTATCTGGTGGAGATGATCGATCGTCTGCAGCAGCTCTCGGCGCGGCGTTTGATCTACGATCTGAAAAGCATCCCGCTGATTGATACGCTTTATTATGAGTGGCTGCTGTCGGTGAACAGCATGTGCCAGATTGCCGGTATCGAGATGGTGGTGGTCAATATCCGTCCACCGGTCGCCTATAACCTGGCACTGATGATCAAGGAGACGCCGCCGTTTGGCTGTGCGCTCGATGTCGATGGTGCACGAGAGGGGAACTACACCTCCAGGGCTGACTTCAGCTCATAGAGCAGATCGAGTGCCGCCCTTGGTGAGTACTCATCAGGATCCATTTCCCGAATCCGCTCCAGCAGCGGATGCTCCACCGCCACGTTAAAGAGCCCCATCTGTTCCGGCGGGCCACTGTCGATCTGCTCGGCGGTACTATTCTCCAGATGTACCAGTCGCAGCCGCGCCTGCTCAATCACCGCCTTCGGTACCCCGGCCAACTGCGCCACCTGCAGACCATAACTCTGGCTGGCTGGCCCCTCTTTAACCGCATGCAGAAAGACGATCGAGTCGCCGTGCTCGACTGCATCGAGGTGCACATTGGTGATGGTCGGGAAGCGTTCCGGCAAGGTGGTTAGCTCAAAGTAGTGGGTGGCGAAGAGGGTGAAGGCGGCAGAGCGTTCTGCCAGATGGGCGGCACAGGCCCAGGCGAGTGAGAGACCGTCGTAGGTACTGGTGCCACGACCGATCTCATCCATCAGTACCAGGCTGTTGGCGGTTGCGTTATGCAGGATGTTGGCCGTCTCTGTCATCTCCACCATGAAGGTAGAGCGCCCCGAGGCGAGATCATCAGAGGCGCCGATACGGGTGAAGATGCGATCGATCGGACCGATCATGGCACGGCTGGCTGGAACAAAACTACCGATATGGGCGAGCAGGGTGATCACCGCCGCCTGGCGCATGAAGGTCGACTTACCACCCATGTTGGGGCCGGTAATAATCAACATACGGCGCTGCTCATCAAACTTTAGATCGTTGGGTACAAACGGGCCATCGAGCACCTGCTCAACTACCAGATGACGTCCCGCCTCGATCTCTATTCCTGGTGTCTCGACCAACTCGGGCGAACTGAGGTTAAGGCTCTCGGCGCGCTCGGTCAGGGTGCACAGTACATCGAGTTCACAGAGCGCTACCGCACTCTGCTGAAGTGGAGTGAGCTGCTCTAGCAGCCGGTTGAGCAGATCGTCATAGAGTGACTTCTCCAGCGCCAGTGAGCGCTCGCGGCTGCTCAGTACCTTCTCTTCCAGCGCTTTGAGTTCCGGGGTGATGAAACGCTCGGCCGACTTGAGGGTTTGACGACGGATGTAATCCTCCGGCACCTTGTCGGAGTGGAGACGGCTCACCTCGATGTAGTAGCCGTGTACGCGGTTGTAACTGACCTTGAGATTGGTGATACCACTGCGCTCGCGCTCCTTGGCCTCAAGCTCGATTAGATAGCCGTCGCTGTTCTTGCTCAATCCACGCAGCTCATCAAGCTCTTCGTTATAACCGGGTGCGATGACACCACCATCACGAATCAGTACCGGTGGATTGTCGATCACAGCACTCAGTAGCAGCTCGAAGACATCGGCGTGTGGATCGATTGTCTCTTGCAGCGCCTGCAGTCGAATGCTGTTTGCGGGCTGTAGCTGTTGAAGCAGCTCAGGAATGGTGCGCAGACTCTCACGGAGTACCGCCAGATCACGTGGGCGCGCGCTCTTCAGTGCAATACGGGTAAGGATGCGCTCCATATCACCGATGGTGTGTAACAGCTCATGCAGTGCCTCGTAATCGCGTGACTCAAGCAGTTGCCCGATCGCCTGGTGGCGTGCACGTAGCACCGTGTGGTTGCGCAGTGGACGGTTGAGCCAGCGACGCAGCAGACGACTGCCCATCGCGGTGGCGCTCACATCAAGTACACCGGCAACGGTGTGTTCGCTCTTGCCCGAGATGCACTGCTCCAACTCCAGATTACGACGACTGGCGGCATCGAGCACCACGCTCTCATCGTGGCGCTCAACCTGAATCGAACGGATGTGGGGCAGGGCAGAGCGCTGTGTGTCCTTTACGTGTTGTAACAGACAACCGGCAGCAGCCAGTGCAGTGGTCTGTCCCTCAACTCCGAAACCGGCCAGGTCGTGGGTGCCGAATTGCTGGGTCAGCAGGCGTGTCGCGCTCTCCTGCTCAAAGTGCCACGGCGGGCGACGACTCAGGCCGCTTCGATCAACCAGTGCCGCGGGTAGAGTCATCTCCTCAGGAATCAGAATCTCAGCCGGTTGCAGCCGTTCGATCTCACCCAGAAGTGCCTCTTCACCCTCTAGCTGCTGCAGGGTAAAGCGACCACTGGCCAGCTCCAGCGTGGCGATGCCAAAGGTTTGCCTGTGAGCGTTGATGGTCAGCAGCAGGTTGTCACGGCGCTCCTCAAGCAGCGCCTCATCGGTAAGGGTGCCGGGTGTGATGATGCGCACCACCTGTCGCTCGACCGGTCCCTTGCTGGTAGCGGGGTCACCAACCTGTTCACAGATCGCCACCGATTCGCCATGTTTGACCAGCTTGGCCAGGTAGGACTCAATGGAGTGAACCGGCACGCCCGCCATCGGAATCGGCTCACCGGCCGACTGGCCGCGTGCGGTCAGCGTAATATCGAGCAGCTTTGCCGCGCGCCGGGCGTCGTCATAGAAGAGTTCGTAGAAATCACCCATCCGGTAGAGCAGGATGATGTCGGGGTGATCGGCCTTGATGCGCAGGTATTGCTGCATCATAGGTGTGTGTTTTGTTGATTCAGTTTTTAGTCATCTGGTGTACGGTCAATTCGACGTCAAAACGTGCTGGACTACAGCTGTGCCTGTTGAACGGCCTTTTGTCTTGCAGGTTATTATATTGTCAGTCTGCCTAATCCAGGAAGGGGAATGACCCCATCCAGAGGATGCCGGAACATTATATAGGGTTATGCTGAAATCGGTTGAAAGAGTTGTTACCCATCACAGTTGCTATGGGCGATACTTTTCCTTTAGCTGAAGCTGTTTCCCAGACCAACCGCCAGTGCAATCTGCTGCAAAATTTCGTTCGCCTCATCAAACTCGAAGGTATCGACTTTTTGCGTAGCTCAAGCAGACGTTCCTGCTGCTCACTGCCTAGCGCCTTTTCGAGCTGGGGATCAGCTCCATCGCCTGAGGAGTCGTCTCAGCGAGCATTCGGATAGCTCCTGAGCAGTGGGCGTAGCGCCTCGGTGTTGCTCTCCGACTGGATTGCACCACGTCGTTCCAGCCAGCTGCGTCGCTCCAGTGCGGTGAGTGCTGTCATCACCGTCTCAAAAGATGAACGGAAGAGATCGAGAATTATGTCGGAGGTTTCACCGCTCTTGATAGCGATTTCAAGCTGGCTGGCGCTCTGTGCCAGTCGCTCGGCCCCAGGTTTCCGGCCGCCCCTTTGAGGGTGTGTAGCAGACGCTGCGCCTTTCGTCATCTGCCTGCGCCACTGCCTCGCGAATGGTCTCGGCCGTCTGGCAGTGGTCGTGATGGAATTCGATTAGCAGTTTGTAGAAGAGGTGACGATTGTGTCGCACACGTCGTAATCCTGCCTCTAGATCGATACCTGGCAGGGTATCGGGTAGCAGGATATAGCTCTGCTCATAATAGGCTTCGGTGTTGGGTACTGCGGAGGGCTGCTCACTGGTCGGTAACCAGCGGCTCAGGGTCTGGTAGAGGCGCCCGGTTCGACCGGTTTGCCGACATGGTCGTTCATGCCAGCCTCCAGGCACTTCTCCTGATCACTGAACAGTGCGTGTGCGGTCATGGCGATAATCGGCAGCTCCTTGAAACGATCATCGCTACGAATGACCGCTGTTGCCTGATAACCATCCATCCGCGGCATCTGTACATCCATCAACACCAGATCGAAGTGTTCGTGTTTCACGGCATCAATCGCCTTGAGGCCGTCACTGGCAATCGTCACCGTGAGTCCTGTGCTCTCAAGCAGTTCACGTGCGACCTGTTGATTGGTCGGGTTGTCCTCAACCAGCAGAATATTGGCCGGCTGAAACTGCAGTGAAAGTAGTTCACTCGGCCCGATTGCGGTTGTACTTCGGTCGATATCGGCCTGTTCTTGCGGCAGGTCGAAGCGGATGGTGAGGGTAAAGGTGGTGCCTTGGCCCAGTTCACTGCTGACGGTGAGCTTGCCACTCATCTGATCAGCCAGTCGCTGGCTGATCGTCAGGCCGAGACCGGTGCCGCCATATTTTCTCGCCGTGGAGAGTCTGCCTGAGCGAACTCCTGGAACAGGGTGGCCTGCTCCTCCTGGCTCATCCCGATGCCACTATCCTGGATGAGGATCTGCAGATCGACATGCTCGGTGGTCACAGCCACGGTGTCGACCTGGACGCGTACCCAACCCGATTCGGTAAATTTGATCGCATTGCCGAGCAGATTGGTGAGCACCTGTTTCAGACGCAGTGGGTCACCCATTAATACCGGTGGTGTCTCGGCGTCTATCGTCATCTGGAATTCGAGATAGGAGGAGCGTGCCTTGGCCGAGAAGAGGCTGGAGACGTTCTCCATCACCTCGCTCAACGAGAAGGCGATTCTCTCAACACCGAGCTTGCCCGCTTCGATCTTGGAGAAATCGAGGATGTTGTTGATGATCTCCAGCAGATAGCGGGTGGAGGATTGGATCTTGTTGAGGTAGTCGCGCTGCTGCTCGGTGAGCTTGGTGTTCAGGGTCAGGTAGGACATACCGAGAATGCCGTTCATCGGTGTGCGGATCTCATGACTCATGGTGGTGAGGAAGGCCCCTTGGCTGCGTTGGCCTCGTCGGCCTGCTGCTTGGCCAGCTCCAGGCCGTGGGTGCGCTCATTGACCTTCTCCTCCAGGTCATGCTTGGCCTGGCGCAGAACCGCCTGCTCCCGGGCCAGTGCACTCTCCTTCTCCTTACGTAGCAGGTTGATGTGGTCTGCCAGGGCCAGTGAGAAGAGCGCTGCCTCGAACCAGATACCGATCCGCCGCCCCAGGCGGTGAGGAAGTGGGTGTCGCTCAGGCTTAACCAGCGTGCCAGGGAGAAGGAGAAGAAGAAGGCGGCGACGAACCAGGCGAGGGTATAAAGCGGGCACGCTGCTCACCTGAGTACCAGATCCAGGCGCTGATGAAAGGGAAGAGCAAGACGCTGAAACCGATGATCTTTAGTGTGTAACCGGTGATCACCTTCTGGTCGATAAGCAGTAGCACGACCGATGCGGCACAGAGAAGTAGCATTATTTTATAGAAGCGATCCAGCCGTGGTGTGTGTTGGCGGGTATTGAGAAAGATACGACTGAACTGGATCAGTGCTGCCATTGTGGCAGCCATCATGATGATGTGGAGTTGGTTGGTTAAAACGGCTGGTCGGTGTAGAGATAGCGTTGTCCGAGTCCGAAACTGGCCTGAGCGAATGCGAGGGCGGCCAGAAGATAGAGTACATACCAGACATACTCGCGCATGCGGGTGGAGAAGTAGAGAAAGAGGTTGTAGATCAGCATGAAGAGCAGGCCACCAAAATAGATGCCCATCATCAGTCTGTTCTGCTCAAGGTGGGAGGTGTAACCTCTGGGGACCAGAGTTGCAGATTGCTATCGAGCAGGCCGATGTCCTGATAGGCCATACGAATCAGTACACGGCTCGACGAGTGTGCAGGGGTGTCGATGGGAATAACGAAGGTCTCTGCCGCAATGGGACGATTGCTGAAGGGTCTCCGGTCGCCCAGCTTAAGATGCTCTACAGTTTCATCCTCGGCAACGAGATAGACGTCGATAAAGTCGATGTGAGAATAGGTGGCTTCAACCAGCCACGATTTGAGCTGGTCGGTAGGGTTGCTGGCACTGAACTCCATCCACAAGGCCGAGCTACTCATGCCACGGTTTGAGTAACCGTGCGTCAATGCAACCGTGTTACCCCGGTCCTGTCGCTTTAGCAGCGCCTCGAAGCCGAGTTGGCGTGTGGTGTCTTCGTAGTAGGTGACGTAAGGCGCAGCGCGCTCTCCCTGTAGCGGCTGGGTAAGATCGATCGATTCCGGCAGGAAGCGGCAGATGCCTGCGCAGATAGTAGGAGGAGGGCAAGCAGGAGCCAAGCCAGGGCTACGGTCACCCCAGTGGCGAGTAAGCCAGTCGCACAGAGTGTTGACTCAGCAGTGGTGGGCCTGTCCTTTTCAATTGATCACCCATCAAACCTTCTGAAAAAGAGCCCATGCGTAGCTCTATCGAATCGGTGTCGGGAGTGTTTCTCCCCGAGAGGGTATGGATATAACGGGAGATAGAGTCTTGCTGGTATACCAAGGGACGGAAACCAATACCCAATGTCGGTTTGATCATCAGTCGCTCCCAGTCGGTTCCCTCGACGGCGTTCATCGATCCACTAAAGTTTGATCCGCCAGATTGAACGACTGACGCTTCTCCTCACCCTGTGCGTCGTAGATAAGCATGAGACTGGGCAGCAGTGCCCATCCGTTTAAGAGGATCTTCTGCTGCGCCTCCAGCTGCAGGTGGTGCAGCAGTGCAGGCTGGAACTCCATATTTGCACTCTGGCTGGGGTCGCTGGGAAAGAGTGCGTCGCGTTCACTGGCAAAGCCGTAGCTGTGGCGGGTGTGGAGATTGATGAAAAGTTCTCGCTGAACTTAAAGTCGGTCCAGCTCCAGAGACTCAGATCCCACTGTCCATCACCGGTGGAGGTATCACTGCTATCGAGTGGATCGGCGACATGGCCGGTAGGCATGTTTATACCACCACCAAGAGAGAAACGCAGTGGGCTCTCTGCCCTGTTATAGATCTGCTGTTTGAAACCGAGATGGATATCGCCGAGTGCGGCGTGAGCAGGATCGCTATTATCGAGTGTGGCGGTAGCACCGATGAGCTGCGCCTGTTGCGCTGCTGCGAGACCGCCCCAGCCGATACCCGGGGTTAGGTGGCCGACTGTGAGGTTTGATGGTCGAAGTAGGGAACCCAGATCGCGAGCGAGAGCGTATCGTCTAAGCCGTACCCAGTGTCAGGTCGCGTGCGCTGCAGACGGTAACGAGCGCTGTTACTGATGGCGTAGACGTTGGGTACGGTGGTGGTGACTCCTTCTCGGTAAGATTACTCAGGCCGACGAGCCAAGCGGTTGACGATCACCACTATCGTCATACCAATGGTCCGCCTCTGCCAAGTTATGGATAGTGCGTACTCGCCACACTCCTCGAGCAGCAGCTTGCACTGATCGCAGTGGCGAGTGAGGGCCACAGCAGGCCAAGGCTAATCAGAAGGGAAGTAGGCTAAATCTCATCTATCGGGTCCAGCTCGGTGTTGAGTGAGGTGATCAGCGTCTGCAACGTCGATTCGGCATCCTCAAAACGAAAGGCGTCTATACTAGCCTGCAACTTATCCAATTGCGCCCCGGATCTTCCGCCAAAGATCTCTCTGAGCTCCCCGAGCCGCTCCCTGAACCTCGGGGTTGGCCTCGTGAAGCAGTGTTTGAAAGGTGCGCAGTAGCGTGCAGGCTGCTGTGATCGGGTTGTGTGTTATCGGTGTGTCGTGTGGTGTTCTGCGTGGTGGTAACAAACCTGTTTGATGCCGTTCATAACCCGTTCGAAAGCTGCGATGAATTTCTCCATTGCTAGATGAGTATCCTCCTGATGTTTCAAGGCCACTTCCAGATTCGATGTGTTGAGTGAGAGTTCTGTTGCACCCAGATTGTCAGCTGCACCCTTGAGGGTGTGGGTGAGCAGGGTGGCCATTGTGAGATCATCGGCCGCAAGCGCTGAGATCACTCGTTCAAGATCCTGTCGATGGTCATCGTAGAATTCACGCACGATCTTCTCAAACAGTGGGCGATTGCCTCGCACCTTGGCAATTCCAGCGGCCGAGTCGATACCGGAAGTGCCAGCGAAGAGTTTTCAATGTCCGCGCGATCCTCGCTGTGTGTATCCCGGGTTACTGGAAGCCAGCAAGCCAGGGTTGAGTAGAGTTGATCTGGCTCGATCGGCTTGGTGATATGGTCGTTCATACCGGCAGCGAGACACTTCTCCCGGTCACCGACCAGAGCGTGTCCGTCATGGCGATGATCGGTAGATCGCTGAAGCCAGGTGCCTGGCGAATCGCCTCTGTGGCACGATAGCCGTCCATAACCGGCATCTGAATATCCATCAAAATCAGATCGAACCGACCGCTGGAGCGGCGGCAACACCCTCCTCGCCGTTGTTGGCGATCGTCACCTCCAATCCTGTCGTTTCCAGCAGTTCACACGCCACCTGTTGATTGGTGCTGTTGTCCTCAATCAGCAGAATCTGACGCGGTTCGAAGCGTGGCGTGGTGAGATCGATGTGCGGTGGGCGTTCGTACGCTGTACCTCGTCGGGTTTAGCCAGTGGGAAGTCGAGTTCAAAGGTGAAACGGCTCCCGTTATCTGGCGAGCTTCGACGTTGATCTCGCCCCCATCACGGTGACCAGTCGTTGGCAGATTGCCAGTCCCAGACCACTACCACCATACTTTCGAGTGGTCGATCCATCGGCCTGACTAAATGCCTGGAACAGTTCGCCAATCTGATTCTGTTGCATACCGCTGCCGGTGTCGGTGACAGAAAATTCGAGTCGTATCTTTCTTCGTTGAGTGCCGTTGTGGCGAGGTCGACAGAGACTGAACCATGCTCGGTAAATTTGATGGCATTGCTGATCAGATTGCCGAGCACCTGTTCCAGGCGCAGTGGATCACCGATCAGGTAGTGGGAATGTCCGCGCCGGTGGTGACCGTGAACTGTAACCGCTTCTCATAGGCCTTGACGCCATAGAGGCTGCGTAGATTTTCCAGCACCTCTCCAGGGAAAAGGGGAGCTGTTCGGCCACCAGTTTGCCCGCCTCGATCTTGGAGAAGTCGAGGATGTCGTTAATCAGGCTCAATAGCGATTTTGATGCGTTCTGTATCTTGGTGAGGTAGTTGCGTACCGGTCTGCTAGGATCGGCGCGCATCGCCATGTGGGTTAGTCCAATAATGGGATTTAGCGGTGTACGGATCTCGTGGCTCATGTTGGCCAGAAACTCACTCTTGGCTCGACTGGCGACCTCAGCCAACTCCTTGGCACTTTTAACTGTTCTTCTGTTTCCATTCTTACCATCTCGGCCGAGATACGGTCGGCACAGATCGCCAGTGTAGGTTTTGCGATCTCTACACTGAGGAGCGGTTTGGTATCGAGCAGCACGACCAGTCCCATGGTTCTGCCACCCTTGTTGCGGATGGGTACACCAACATAACCCTCGATTCCCATCTCGGTGAGGAGAAGGTCGTTGGGAAACTGCTGGGCAACACCGGAGGCGTATGAGCAGATACCCTCTCGACGCACGTTCTCACAGGGCGTGTCCGCAAGCACATAGTTGAATGGTTCGACCAACTCGCTCTTTCTCGAGACTGACAGGACTTTTACCTGTTGATCGTTCTCATCTTCGATCGCGCCGATCAATGCGTACTCAACATTGAGCGTTCTTGTCAGATAGAGAACCATCTCTTCAAATAGCTCTCTGCCGGTTGCAGAGGCCATGCTTGAGGCCAGATCACGGATCGCCTCCTCGGCTCGCTTGCGCTCGTCGATGTCGATAATAAATCCTCTCAGCACCGAGGGATCGACTCCTTCATCTCTACCGAGACGATATCCCGCACCCATATTGAATGTCCGTCGGCGTGAAGAAAACGGTATTCAAAATCGTGATCCTCTCCTTTGTGGAGGAGCTGACACAAAGATTAACAGTGGCTTCTCTATCCTCGGGGTGGATGTGGTCTGCCCAGAAGCCCTTTGCGAGCCACGCCTGTTTTGAGTAACCGAATTTTGTTTCGGCGGTATCGGTAATGTAGGTGAAGGCCTGTTCGCTCCAGTCATACTCCCATGCAATGACGTCAGCCCCTCGACGAGGGTTTTATATTTTTCTCCGATTTTCTACAGCCTCTTCCGCTGACCGCCATGGAGAGCGAAGTGAGGGCGGTTAGTCCCCGATAGTCGACGCCGTCTGCATATTCGTAGTTGAGAGCGCGAGCGGACGACGAAGAAGATGCAGCAGCGGCTTTATGTCGGCGTAGAGTCACTGAGGGAGTTGTGTAGAGCCGCGAAGAGGTGATTACGCAACGTACGCAGGACGGTCGGGGCGCCGAAGGCATAAACGGTCGCGTGAAGTTTTGCTGTTTGCTTGGGCTTGGATGCCCAAAACAAACTTTCGCAAAATAGCGACTCCCCGGCCGGAGTTTCTGTTCGGTGATGTCAAACATAAATCCGTGCAGCTCTCTTGGGTTGCCCCATCAGAGAGCACTGAGATGATCTCCTAACCCAGACCCATCGACCATCGGCGGTCTGAATGCGGAACTGGAGTTCGTGATCCTGATTCATGCCGGTCGCTATCTGGCGGTGTTGACTGCCTCATCACGGTCGTCGGGATGAACGCGCTCAGCCCAAGAATCCATGTCTGTCAGCTCTCAACCGTATAGCCCAGCCACGACTCGACCTGAGAGCCGATGTAGGTGTAGCGCCCAAGGGCGAGATTGAAGCTGAAGGGGACGGTCTGGGAGGACTCCACCAGGGCGCGGAACTTGGCCTCGCTCTTGCGGATCGTCGCCTCTGCTGATTTCAGTTTTCGATTCCAGTAGAGAACGGCCAGGACGATGGGAATGATTACTGCCAGCAGTTGCCACAGCAGGGTGTAGTCGAAGACCTTTTCGATCTGAATGGAGAACCATTTATCAGCCAGTACTCGCTTCTCCTCGTCTGAGAAACTATCTAGTACGCGGTTGAGCAGACCCAATAGTTCAGAGGGGAGTCCTTGGTAACGGCAATCGAGAGTTTGAGGGGATCTCCAGCTTACCGCCAATTTTGAGATCGAAAATACCGTGGCGGCGCATCGAATAGCCGATGGCAGGTACGGTGTCGACAAATCCGAAAATCTCCTTCAGACGCACGCGCTGCAGGCCATCGACGATATTGGCGACCTCGACAATTTTGAGACTTGGGTATTTTTCCTTTATCAGATCGATATGGGCGTAGCCCTGACCACACCAAGCGTCTTGTCCTGAATCGCGGCGAGGTTCTCGACAAACAACTCCTCATTACGAACCGCTACCACCAGCGGATACTCACCGTGGGGCTGAGTGAAGTTCATAAGCTCACGACGCTGTGCGGTATCACCCGCTGCGGCGAGCAGGGTGCAGCTTCCGCTGCGATGGGAAGCAAGGGTCTCGCTCCAGCTTGCGGTCGGGATTAGTCGTAGCGGATTGCTAGTCGGCTTGCAATCTCCTGCATCAGGTCGCTGGTCATCCCTCGTGTCGGCCTTGTCTGTTAATGCGCTCAAAGGGCATCCAGTCGGGATCGACGCAGTAGGTCAGCTCAGTGAGGCTGTTTAGATAGCTGTTCTGGGTGGGGTTAGTCCCAGCTTCGCTGCACGCCCGATCCACTCTTTGCGGCTTCATTATCAAGCGAGATCCAGCGGCGGGTGATCTGCTTGCGCTCCTCCTCGGTGATGCTCTCAAGACCTTTGCTGAGTATTGATCTGAGGTGGATGAGATCCTTGCGTACGGCGAAGGCACCGCTAAGGGGTGGGCGAAATCACCTGCTATGACCAGATTGGTGATTCCCTCCTGTTGAAGGTAGTAGGAGGCGGTCGGCATGAAAGCTGCCATCGCGTCGACCTCACCCGATGCGGTCAGGCGTAAACCGGTCGGTACATTGGCAACCGGTACCACTTCGATGTTTGGATGGTTGCTGCGGATGTAGGAGTCTTCTGGGTAGCCTCTAGTCACGGCCACACGTTTTCCCGCCAAAGTTTCGAGTGTCAGAGGTTTTACACCACCACGACGATTGAGCAGGATCATCGGGAATTCAAAATAGGGTGAGGTTAAGTCGAGATAGCTGCGGTTATCATCATCCTCACTGTTGGCCCCCATCATGTCGAGTTCGCCGCCTGGATCGCCGTGGTGATCGCCTCCCAGTTATCGAATCGCTCGATTTCAAAACGTAGTCCGGTCCGTTTACCGATTAGATCAAGAAAGTCGGCGGCGATTCCGGTGTAGTTCTCCTAGTTGTCGAAGAATCTGATGGGGAAGTGGGGTCGGGTGCGAGGCGAATCAGCGGGTGTTCTCGCAGGAAGTGCCGCCCTCATCGGTTAGTCGAATCAGTCGGGTGTTTTGTCGGGCTCCTGCTTTGGAAAAGCCACTTTTCACGCAGTTTTGCGATCCTGGTCGGATCAACTTGTTGATAGAGGTGATTCATTAGCCTTGCAGTAGTGGACGATTGTGGGCCATAGCAAAGGCGGCACTCATCTCCTCCATCTCCGGGAAACGGGCTGCACCGGTTGGATGGAGATTAGTCAGGTTCATCTCATTGGCCAGCCAGGTGGCCATGGCGTTATCCATCAGTGTTGCATCGGCCAGACCGTATGAGACGGCATCCAGTGCTTCGGGTAGAGATATAACTTCAACCAGTTGGTAGTCGATACCGCTTTGGGTGAGGTGCGTTTCAAACTGATGTCCTTTACCAGAGCAACCCGTTTGCCACGGAGTGATTCCAGGTCTGTTAACGGCTCGCTCCGACTTTTCGCGATAATGGCTGGGTAACCAACTCGGTTGATAGGGTCAGAGAATGCCAGGGCCGATCTTCTAGAGGGTGTTATCAGTACGGAGGTCAATATATCGGCCTCTCCGCTGTCCAATAGGGCTGCGTACTCCTCTGTCGTGCCTCTTCGGCTATCGTGGTCAACTCAACGCTCAGCCCTTCGAACATCAATTCCAGAAGATCTATCCAGTAGCCCTGAAAACCATCCGATTTGTAAAGGGTGTAGGGTGGAAGATCTGGATAGTGCAGTATCCTCAATCGAGGATTGCTCTTCAGGAAGGCGTGCTCCTCGGGTGTAAGGTGGAGCGCCCGTTTGGGTGTCGCTCGGAAGATGAACGACTCCGGCTCGATGATCTCATCCACAAAGCCGGTCTCGACGAACACCTCCGGGATTTTGCGAATATGTTCCGGATCGATCGATCCCAGTGGATAAGCTTCGGGCTGAATAAAACGTCGTATCTCCCTGGCCTCGAAGAGCAGGTGTTCACGACACTTATTTTGAGTGTCGTATCGCCCTTTATCAGGTCGATAATCTCTTCGGAATGTTCAAGCGCATATTTCCAGCCCCGGTTACTGGCTGTGAGAAAAGCGGCGACCGTCTCTGGATGGGATCTGGCGTAGCTGTCGGATGTAAAGAGATTGCCATCGTAGAACGGCACGCCGTAACTGCTAGGATCGAGAATATTAAACGGGATGCGCTTCTGATTCAGTTGGAACACCTCGTTGGTGAGGAATACCGTCATCGCATCCACATCACCCTTCTCGAAGGCCTCAATGTCGAAGGTGTGAGGAACGACAGTAAAATCCTCATCAGTAATGTCGAACCGTTTGAACATCTGTTTGAAGTTTGTGCTGGCCAATTCATTGGGCTCAGCCATTACTCGCTTATCCTTCAATTCAGCTGGAAAATAGATGTTTGGTTGAGTGACCAGGCATGGGGATCGTTTCAGGTAGTTGGCTATTAGCAGAAGGGTTTCCCTTGCATCCGGTCTCGGATGACCGTTGCGTAGCCCGAAGCAAATTCCGTGCGCCCCTCAAGCACCTCCGACGGTATATGCATCCCCGGCTGATATTCCCGAAGTTCAACCTCAAGTCCTGCTTCGCGGTAAAACCCTTCCTTTGGCAGCGATGAAGCCGGCGAACTGGAACTGATACTTCCATTGCAGTTGCAGGCTGACCTTGTGCAGGTCATTTTTCTCAATTGCAGCGGATGCATGTGGTGAGAGCAGCAGCAGAAGAGAGCAGATCAGTGTGAAGTGAATGAGCGTAATGGCCGCTCGACGAATCTGAGGTAAGCGATATGAGATGTGGGTCGTGGTCGATGGCATCGTAGTTATTCTTCTCAGGCACACATTTTCTGAACGGTTAATCGATTGCGTCCTGCTACTTTCGATTCGTAGAGCAGGGTGTCTGCCCTGCTGATCAGTGCTTCAGCACCATCACCCTGTTGGGGGTAGTGGATGTGGCACCGATGCTGACGGTGATGGTGTCGGCGATGGGTGATGTCTGGTGAGGGATCGCCAGTTCATTGATGGCATTAAGTAGCGAGTTGCATACCGTGTCCACGCCCTCCAGGTCGGTATCTGGGAGTACACAGACAAACTCCTCGCCACCGTAGCGTGCAACAATGTCGGGTGGTCTGCGGATCTGCTGTGCTAGTGTCCCCGCGACCTGTTTTAGCGCCCGTCTCCGACGGCATGTCCGTAGTGGTCGTTGTAGAGTTTGAAATGGTCGATATCGAGCATCACCAGTCCCAGAGGCGTTGCAGAGCGGATCGATCGACTCCACTCCTGAAGAAGGAAATCATCAAAACGTCGCCGGTTAGAGATGTTGGTGAGACCGTCGGTATTGGATAATTCGAGCAGTTGTTGATGCATACGCTTGAGCTCTTTTCTGCATCAACTGGATAATCTGACTCTTCACGCGCGCGCGGACGATCTCGGGACGTACCGGTTTGGAGATAAAGTCTCGGCCGCCAAGAGCAAGTCCTCTCACCTCGTCGGTTTCTGAACTGCTGGCGGTAATAAATATGATCGGAATGTCGACGGTGTTGGGATCGGCCTGCAGTAGCTCACAGATATGGAAACCATCAAGTCCGGGCATGACGATATCGAGCAGGATAATATCCGGCCGTGGGTGAGTGGCGGCGCGCACCAGTGCCTGTGCACCGTTGGTGGCCACTTTTATTCTGTAGTCGTCCTGAGAATGTCGTTGAGGATGTTGATGTTGAGACGCTCGTCATCAACGATCAGCACTCTGGGTTTAGAGTCGATAAGAGGGCACCAGTGTTTCGATGTGACGTTGAATCTCGCTGCGTATTTCGGGGATAGGATTGGCCTTGCAGAGATAGTCGGTGTGTTGAGATTGATTGATGTACTCCGCGATACTCTCTGGCTGCATCGTTGTGACGATGAGAATGCGGGCATCAATATCGCGCTGTCGAATGCGTTGCAGGATTTGCGTGCCATCGAGGTGTGATGCCGCAATATCGATGACGGTAATGTCCGGTTTGAAACCCTCAAGCAGATATAGTGCCTCCGCTTCATTACTTGCAGGTCTGATATCAAAATCTCCAAACGAGTGGGCATCAGCCGCAATAGACCGACAAAGTCGGCATCATAATCGACCAGCATTACCTTGATCGCCGGTGATCTATTCATCATCTCAATCTCCTCACTTTTGTAGATCGGCGCAGACTACTGTCTGGATACCCAGCCGTTACCCAGCCCCAGATTGCGTTCGAGGTTTTGGCAAACTGTGAGGCGCTTTCGTGGCTCTCCAGGTTTCGATACGCACCCGATACCAGGTGCGCTTTTCGATCTGTGTGGTGGTGTGCACGGCATCGAGCCCGAGCTTCTGGTATCGCTGCACCAGCGCTTGCGCCTCTTTGAGGGTGCGAACTGAGTTGAGATTTACGCTCCACTGCTTACTCACTTGATCGGTCTTGCGACCACTGCTACTCGCGGCAACCCGTTGAAGCGGATTGGCCGTCGTTGAGCTCGACTTCTGCGGCGCAGCTCTGACTGCTTGGGGCGACTATTCTGTGCTCCGCTAGTACCACTATTTCCTTGCTCTTCCCTGCTATCGTCCTCCGATTCAATGCGTACAGAGATGCTGCCTCTAAACGCCTCTACCTTTTCAGTTAGGTTTGCTGTGGCGGGTACCGTGGATGGGTGCTCTCTGTTCGTGCCCTGATTGGGTGAGTGCTTTTGAGGCGTTGCCCCTCTCTTACAGCTTCGCTGTCTCGACCTCTACTACTTGCTGTGGTCTCTACAGATTGGCTAGCTCCAAGGGGCGGCGTGTCGCTGCTCTGCTCTCTAAGGGAGGGTGATTAATCTGCTGCTGATCGGCTCGCATAGATACACCGTCTGCAATGGAGCGGTTTCTTTCTTTTCTGTGACGCTGTGTTCGATGGAGCTGAGCGTTTAATAGTCGAGGCCTGCCGCTTCACACTGGTTGATCTACGTTGAATCGTATTGCCCGCTTTGGCCGTTGAAACTCCACTGCTTGAACTGGGGCCACGCTTGATTGTCTCTGCTGAAGCCGAGGGTGGCTGTGACGATTGATGGTCCGTTTTCTGGTAGTAGCTGTAGACGGCTCCCGCCGTACCGACAGCAATAGCGACTATCAGACCCATCAACGAGAGAGTCACTGGAAGGGAGAGTGTCCAGGTTGATGCAACGGCTGTCGGAGTGGTGGCCGCGCTACTCGTTGTTGCAGTGGCGCTCTTTGTTGCGGTGGGAGTGCGGGTTGCGATGCCCTCCTTGGGTTTAACAAAGTTGGCCTTGTGTTCAGATCCGTCGAGATTGAGTACGGGTGCCTTGTATGTCGTGATCGGTTTTGCGCGTTTGCCTGCCCGTGTGTGACTCTTTTTGCTCATTGAGTTTGTGAGGGCTGGATCTTCGCCTGGATCGGTAAACGCAGGTTCGTTAACCGACTCTTTGGTCGATACCGCATCAGGGGTGTCGAGTAGCCCCTGAGCAGCGAGGTCGGCCTGAAGTTGATTGAAGAACTGCTTCTCAGCAGGAGGGGACTCTCTGTCTTCGTTTCGTCGAGCATCTCGGTGATGGGTCGCTTCGGCTTGGCATTGACGGGCTCGTGTTTGAGCTTTGCAGGGGCGTGCTTTAGCAGTTGACTGACTCGTTCCCTGACGGCGTCTGGATCGATCGGTTTGGAGATGAAATCCCGGCCGCCTGCCTTTAAGCCGGTGATTACATCGGCCTTGGCGTTCTTCGCTGAGATGAAAATCACCGGGATGTTGGCGGTGTTGGGATCATTTCGCAGTTTTTACAGACCTGATGCCATCCATCTCCGGCATCACGATATCGAGCAGGATGATGTCGGGCCTCGGGAATGAGCTGGCACGACAGAGCGCCTGTTTGCCGTTGATGGCGACCTTGATCTGATAATCGTTCTTGAGCAGGTCGTGCAGGATAGTGAGGTTCTGTCGTTCATCATCGACGATAAGAACTCGCGGCTGTTCGCTTGTTCTCATCGGTGGCACTCGATGCAGCTGTGGTGTGCGTTCGGTACCGTGCGCGTTGTCTGTCGAGTCTGTTGCACTCTCTCTGGTCCTTGTAATGGTGGTTGTCTATCACGGCCAAATTGCCGTCTATTCACCCATTACTTATCAAGATCTGGACCAAGGAGGTGTGTCTGCTAAATTGTTCTGTTTAATCAGAGGGGTAGAGTTTCAAATTACTCTTTTCAGGAATGCATAGGGGTGTGCCAATCTGCACAGCCTGTTGTCCTGTTTGTCGGGGAGGGTCTGATTACTATCTAAAACAGATAGATAGGGTGCTTCGGAGGTGGATGGGGTGTGCGCCTGTGCGAATTGACGCACCCTGTATGGAGGTCTGATTAATTGTTGGAGCTGATCAGGTGTTGCAGGTGGCGATTGAGTCTACGGTTCAGGGCTGAGCGTGAGATGCCAAGCAGCGACGCAGCAATGCCCTGATTGTTCCCAGCCTGCTGCATCGCCTCTGCGACGAGCAGATTCTCCGCCTCTTCCAGGGTGGGGAGCCTTCCATCGATGCGCAGGGCGGAAGACTCGTGGTGGTGGTCGGCTACTGCCGTGTTCTGTCGCTGCGTGGCTCTACGCTCCTCAATGGTCTGCTGAATGCTCTTCATCGAGAGGACAGGGCCGCTCTGATGCTGTGCGACCGCATCAAGATCATCGCACGCAGCTCACGAATATTGCCGGGGAAGTCGTAGATCTCAAGAAGCTTAAAAGCTCTACTGGTGGTTTGAGTGGTTGTTGAGCCATCGCCTGACCTGCTTCGTCGAGAAAGTGCTCGGTCAGAGCGGGGATGTCGTCACGGCGCTCGCGCAGTGGTGGAATCTTGATCTGGTGTGAGGAGAGTCTGAAGAATAGATCCTGACGAAACTCCTCCGCTTCCATCAGTCTGTTCAGGTTGCGATTGGTCGCAGCGACGACTGTGACATCCATGGCGACGGGGGTATCTGAACCGAGTGGGTAGTAGAGTCTCTCTTGTAGCAGGCGTAGCAGTTTGATCTGCGAGGCGGGTTCCAGATCGCCAATCTCATCGAGAAAGAGTGTTCCACCCTCCGCCTTGCTGATGAGCCCTTACGCTCCTGGTTGGCTCCGGTAAAGGCACCTTTTGTGACCAAACAGCGTATCTGAAAAGGCGACATCGTCGAGTCCGCCAGATTGACGGCAACCAGCTCACCGGGCCGCTTGCTCAACCGATGCGCCGCATGGGCGATAAGCTCTTTACCAACACCCGTCTCCCGGAAATCAATACCGGCTCCCCGAGTTAGCGATCGCTTCCATATAGTGGAAGGTCGCCCACATGCTGCGCTCTCGGTGACGATGTCGCTGAAGGCCTCTGGGTGCTGAAGGGCGTCGCTGCTCATGCAGCGACTTAGGGCGCGACCTGTTCTCGGAGTGAATCGGCTTGAAGGCGCGCCTCGACCTTTCGCGAATGCTCTGTTGCAGGGTGAGTTGGGTCTTGACACGGGCGTT
Source organism: Candidatus Reidiella endopervernicosa (assembly GCF_013343005.1). Lineage (GTDB taxonomy): Bacteria > Pseudomonadota > Gammaproteobacteria > Reidiella > Reidiella endopervernicosa. The sequence goes on along the minus strand of NZ_CP054491.1, from coordinate 2,665,075 downwards.
GACGATGGCGGGGAGAAGGGTTTGGTGATGTAGTCGACCGCGCCCAGCTCCAGCCCCTGGGTCTCATCGCCTTCGGCATCCATCGCGGTGAGAAGATGACGGGAATGGTTCGGGTACGTGAGTCGCTCTGTAGCTGTGTGAGGACCTCAAAGCCATTCACTTCAGGCATCTGGATATCGAGCAGAATCAGATCGGGTTGTGGATCGGAGGCGCACGTTCGATCGCCTGCTGTCCATTTAATGCGACTTTGATCGCATAACTATCCTGAGCATGTCATTGAGCATGTCATTGAGCATGTCATTGAGCATGTGATGTGGCAGTCGTTCGTCATCGACTATCAACACCCTGGCTTGGTTCTTGGTCATCATTGAGAGATCCGTGACTGGTTTGCTTTGGTGAAAGTATACGGATTCTAACCGCCCTCGGTGTGTTGGATCACGCCTGCCATCGGGCGGATACTGGGATCACCCTCTGGTCGATATTACTTATTTGACTCAAGTAATGCCCTGAAATCAGACATGGGTAACGGGGAGCATAGAGATATCCCTGGACCTCATCACATCCTTCACGTGCGATATAATCACGTTGATCCTCGCCTTCAACACCCTCTGCAACGATCTTCATCTCTAAACCTTTTCCCAACGCTATTACAGCTTTCACTATGGCCGCATCTTCGGGGTCATCCGGGATTCCATCGATAAACGACTTGTCTATTTTTAACTTGTTAACGGGTAGCGCTTAAGGTAGCTCAAGGATGAGTAACCAGTACCAAAATCATCGATAGCCAACGAAATACCAAGATCGCGCAACGCAGTTAGAGTGCTTATTGCTTCCTCAACATTTTTCATAATAAATGTTTCCGTGATTTCCAGCTCCACATACTGCGGATCCAGCCCCGTCTCTGCTAAGACTTCCGCCACGGTTTCGACAATCTTTCCGCCCTGTATCTGCTGCCCGGCAACATTGATGCTGATGTGACCGAGGGAAGTCCATCCTCTAGCATCGATTTAAATTGAGCGCAGGCTTCGTGCAGTACCCAGGAGCCAATCGGTATGATGAGTCGTGTCTCCTCTGCCAGAGGAATGAAATGCACGGTGACATCATGCCGTTCTCAGGATGCTGCCATCTCAGTAGTGCTTCAGCACCGACGATCGATCCGTTGATAAAGAGTATTTAGGCTGGTAATAGACAACAAACTGTTTCTTCTTTAAAGCATTTCTAATGTTTGATTCAAGGCGAACACGTTGAGAGGCTGAATCGGTAAACTGGCGTGTATAGAATTGATAGGTGTTTCTACCCTCTCTTTTGCCTGATACATGGCGGTATCAGCGTTTCTGACCAGGGTAAGCATGTCGAGTCCATCGTCTGGATAGATGCTGATCCCAAGCTTGCCGTTATATGCAGGATGTTGCCTTCCACAACAAATGGTTCATTAAATTGTTCCAGTTTTTTTTTGCCAATGGTGCCGCATCTGTCGGGTTTGCAATCTCTTCGACCAGCAAGGTGAACTCATCCCCGCCAAGGCGGGCGATAGTGTCGTCTTCACGCACCTGTTGCTTAAGCCTGGATGCGACCTGTTTAAGCACCTCGTCTCCCACTGGGTGGCCCAGACTGTCATTGATGTGCTTGAACCGATCGAGGTCGAAATATGACTAAAACATGATGCCCTTCCGGTGTGCGCGTTCGATAGCATGATCAACTCGTGCATTAAATAACAAACGATTTGGTAATTTGGTTAACGGATCGTGATGTGCAAGGTATTCCGCCTTTGCCTGTGACTCTTTGATAGTGGTGATGTCTGAAATCAGGCTGACGTAATGTGATACCTTGCCGGCCTCATCCTTGACCGCGCTAATTGTCTGCCAGCATGGAAAGATGTCACCGTTCTTGCGTCGATTCCATATCTCGCCCGCTGACCGCCATGGAGAGCGAAGTGAGGGCGGTTAGTCCCCGATAGTCGACGCCGTCTGCCTATTCGTAGTTGAGGCGCGAGCGAACGACGGAGAAGATTCAGCAGCGGCTTTATGTCGGCGTAGAGTCACTGAGGGAGTTGTGTAGAGCCGCGAAGAGGTGATTACGCAACGTACGCAGGACGGTCGGGGCGCCGCAGGCATAAACGGTCGCGTGAAGTTTTTGCTGTTTGCTTGGGCTTGGATGCCCAAAACAAACTTTCGCAAAATAGCGACTCCCCGGACGCCAGTGTCCGGCCTGCTGCAAGATGCCCACATATTATGAAAAAGTGACGATCATGGTGCTCTGAACGCCAGAGGCTGGGGTTTTTCCTAGCATCTCGTTCTCGCTGTACCCAGTCATCGCAACAACCGTCTGATTTACGGCTGTAATCCTTGCCTGCTCATCGGTGATTACAATACCCTCTGCGGCACTCTCAAAGACTGTCGCGGCCTGTTTGAGTTTGTCCTCTGTTTTCTTGCGTCGAATAATACCGGCAAGGGTGTCGGCAACGGCGGTAATAAACATCTCAACAGACTTCGTGCGGGAGTGATCTTCAGATACATATAGGCTGAGTATGCCCAGCACTTCACCTTTGCTTTCCAGGGGACACAGTATTGTCCAAAATCTGTCATGCTCCGGTAAGCCATAGAGTGTAGTTCATCAATCTCATTGGAAAAATTGATCGTACCTTCTGAGATTGAAATGCCGCAGAGATGCTTTCCAAACTCAAGATTATGGAACTTATCGATAAGCGTCTCAGGTAGTCCCCGTTCAACCTCCATTACCAACTGATGGCTAGTATCGTCAACCAGGAAAATGCAACCCTTGCGGGTCAATCCAAGACTGTGATTGTCGAGAACCAGGTTGAGACTCAGGGAGAGGATTTCTGCGAGCGATAGGTTCTCCAGTGAAATATGCAGGATCGATGCAATAATGCCCTGATCCTCCATATGGCGTTGAAGTGCCTTCTCTGCCATCTTTTGTAGGTAATCTCGTGCGCTACACCCTCTACTGAGGCGACTTTTCCACTTTCATCATTGATCGGAACAGCTGTGATATCGAAAGTTCGCGTGCTGCCATCTTTGTGTTGAACCTCGGCCTCAAAGACGGTTTGTTGTTTTCCGTGCAGGGTCTCCTCCATGCGTTGTTTGACTTTATTCTGGCTGGGTATGTCAGCGAGAAAGTCATCATATCGATGCTCACATACCTGCTCCGGCAAGTACCCCAGTAAGGACTTTATCGATGGGGTGACATAGTTAACGATCCCTTTGCACTTAACGAAAGAGCAGATGCCCTGTAAATTACCTACCAGACGACGATATTTTGCATCGCTCTTAAGTAATTCTATGTTTAGTTCTCCAAGTCGGATGCTTTTCTCTTTTCGACTCGCGCTGAGCCATGTTAGGTATCAATTAGAACAAACAATAACAGCAGTATTCCGCAAGCTGATACGCTAATACATCCCGTAAATGATAGGTTGGTGTCATGTCTATGTGCAGGTTGATTGTTGCGAAACCTTGATAGGAGTACGGCTGTCTGTGTGACAGTTGAATGAAGTTATCGAAATCTTTCTTTTGTTGGTGGCGTGCCAGTAAATATCCGTTTTACTTTTAACCTCGAGCAGTATGATGTTATTGCTTTTGCTTCCCAGTTATTAACGATTACCGGAATGTCCTGATAATTGCCTTTGCGTAATTCTGTAATAATGCTGCTGGAGATCAAGGACATCATTCTCTCAGCGTTGTCATGGCTCATGCTGAGATTCTTTGTGTGTTGTGTTTGTACCAGCCACGCTGCCATTCCTGCAGAGAGCAGTAACAACAGCGCCAGTAGATAGGCTGATCGGGGATAGATTTTTAACAGGCTCATCGGTACGCAAACACTCCGGCTTTGTCCAGCGATTGGAGTGTGTTACGCATAATCTCGTAGTCCTGATCTTTTGCCGGAACCAGGGCGACAAGACTGGAGTGAGCGGAACGCAATATTTCACGTCCTGCTCACTTTTACCCAGCGATTTCATGGCAGTTCTTAACTCCTTTACCAGCTTATTCGACAGGTTGCTTCGGGTGACAAAGGTGTGGGTTGGGTATTCGGGTGTCTCTGCAAGGATGCGAAGGTTCTGTTTGGAAAACTCTTTATAGACTTCGGCCTTAATGGCTCCGGCATCAAAGTCACCGGCCAGTACAGCGTGTGCCACATTGCGGTGTGAATTCAGGTGCTGCATATGTGCCAAATTGCGTTCACTCAAGCCCCTCTGCAGCAGCATGTAGTGAGGCACGAGGTGGCTCATGGTTGAGTTTTATCACCAAAGGCAAAGGTTTTCCCTTCGAGGTCGTCGAGGCTCTAAATGTCACTATCTTTGCGTGTAATAATTAGACCGGTGTATTTATAACTGCCGTTCAACTGTAGTTTTACGAGCAACGGTTTTAGACCATAATCCTTAACCATTAGTACATATGGGGCAGGGGCCCATGTACGCAATATCCACCAGGTCTATGCCTATCTGGTGGATATGCTCTTCATAGGTGCGGCCAACGCGAACAACGACGTCACGGGAGATCGCCTCGCTCAGGTAATCTGCCAGAGGGTGAAGCGCTTAATAAGTTCCTGTGCATTAAGGTAGGGGTGGATGGCGAGGACAAGAGGTCTTTCGCTCTCATCGATTGGGTCCGCATGGGTATTTATTGGCCAGCAGAGCAAAGCAACAAGCAGAGCCATCAGGAATTGATTGCTGTGATTCACAACACCTCTCCTTATGCAACCCTAACGCGCCGTTCGAGGCCTCCGATAAAGCAGTACTCACAACGCCTAGGAAGTTCAAAATCTTAGAGAGCATATTCCTATGTCCACAAGCCAAAGTCTAGTCTAGATGCCTGCTATTGCTATGAGATAGAAGCAAGATTCCGCACTCTTCGCGCTTGGCGGATGGTGATATTGGAGCTTGATAAAGCCTACAGAGATTAGAATGTTATTGCTTTGGATGTCCTCGATCTGTGTCTACCCACTATTGCTGAAATTAATTAACGATCGGTATCAGGATAGCGTGCTGGATCAGGCCCAGTTGTGGCTTCGAACGAACACACGGTCGACTGTGTCACGTTCACTGCGGCCTTAATGGCGTCGTTATCCTTCAATATCTCGCTCGGCATGTTGAAGTGAAGTGGCTCGTCGTCGACGATCACCACCCCGGCTAGCTCTACACTCATCAATATGGAGCCATCTATATGGTTCATATAGTGGACGTAGGACCTCCCTTGTGCGGCTTGGTGAGGAGAAGATTTATCTCCGTCTATAGCAATCTAGCAGAGAGACTTGTGTAAGCGGGCTCATCTAATCCGGTGAGGCTGCGTTTTGTTCTTAGTATTACGATTTGTAAGGGCCAACTGGCTACTCGCAACGCGATTGGCGAGTCTGATATGTCGGTAGTTTATCTCCTCAAATCTGCTTATTTAGTCTCTCTTTTAGCAGCTATTTTGGTGATATGAATGTTGGTTAATATTAGGGTATTGTTAAATAGATCGCGGGAAGAATAAGCGCATATATTGTGGTGAGTGATCACTGGTTGCCCTATATGTTGGGGTTGCGAGGTTTCTTCTTGCATCTGCCGAAATAGTCTGATAACTAGTGCACAGTTACTTCTGGAGGTACACAATGCTGGTTGATCAAAGTGAATTGGGTGAGAAGCGCGATTTCCTCCGTATGACGGTCGATTGTAAGGTCTCGTTTACCGAGCTTGAGTCGGGGACGAGTAGTGAAGGGCGGGCGCTTAATCTGAGTGGCCGGGGTGTGCTGTTCCGTTCCGATAAGGAGCTGAAACTCGGTTCGCAGCTCGATCTGCATGTAATCCCCGACGGCTCCGCAGTGCCGCCGCTCAATGCAAAGGTTGAGGTGGTTCGTGTTGAGATGATGGAAGCGGAAAAGAGCTACGAGATCGGTGCCCTGATTCTGGAGATGCGCTAGTCGCGTGCTGCAGAACTGCCTCCTTGGCCGGGTAATCACAGAGTGATTAATAAAACGGTCGAGACGGCGGCGGAGTTGCTCTCCGCGCGAGGTTTACGACTGGCTACGGCGGAGTCGTGTACCGGCGGTTGGGTCGCCAAGCTAATGACCGATCTGCCAGGTAGTACGGCCTGGTTTGAGCGCGGGTTTGTAACCTACAGTAATGAGGCCAAGCAGGAGATGCTTGGTGTGGCTGCTACGACACTAGAGCGGCACGGTGCCGTCAGTGAAGAGACGGTAGTCGAGATGGCAGAGGGGGCGTGTCGCAACAGTCACGCCGATGTGGCTCTCGCCATCAGTGGTATCGCCGGTCCCGGCGGTGCGGTTCCCGGAAAACCTGTCGGTACGGTCTGTTTTGCCTGGCTGGGTCGAGGGTGGACAACGGTAGTGCGCAGTATGCTATTTGAGGGTGATCGCGATGCGGTCAGGTCGCAGGCAGTAGAGCTGGCCCTGTCGGGGCTGATCGATGTGCTCAACACCAACGAATAGAACCAAGCGTCTCTTCTTCGCTCTCTGGCCTGAGCCTAAGTTGCGTGCGCTCCTCTTTAAGCAGGGGCGCAGGTGGCTGCATGAACATGGCAAACAGGTCCGATCTGAAAACCTCCATATCACGCTCTCTTTTCTAGGTAATGTGCCGCTCGATGATATCGATTGTCTCTGTACAGCTGCAGATGGTGTAAAGACACCGCCGTTTGAGCTGGAGCTGGACAGGGTGGGGCAGTTTCAACGAGCGCGTGTCGCCTGGATCGGTTGCACTGTTACGCCTGAGCCACTCACGTTATTGGTTCAGACTTTGAATAGAGCGTTGGCTGCCTGTGGCAATAAGATCGACCCGCGTCCCTACCATCCCCATATGACCCTGGCACGCAAGATTCGTGATCCGATCGAACCGATCCAGTTTCACCCATTCGGGGAGTCGCTATTTTGCGAAAGTTTGTTTTGGGCATCAAGCCCAAGCAAACAGCAAAAACTTAACGCGACCATTTATGCCTACGGCGCCCCGACCGTCCTGCGTTCGTTGCGTAATCACCTCTTCGCGGCTCTACACAACTCCCTCAGTGACTCTACGCCGACATAAAGCCGCTGCTGCATCTTCTTCGTCGTCCGCTCGCGCTCTCAACTACGAATATGCAGACGGCGTCGACTATCGCGGACTAACCGCCTTCGCTTCGCTATCCATGGCGGTCAGCGTCCGCTGGTCTGTTGACCGCTTTGTTCTGATCGAATCGGTCACCCACTCTGAAGGGGTGGAGTACCGGGTGATGAGGTGGTGGGGTCTGTAAAAAAGGTGGCAGGTTGCAGAAAAATAGCGTGAATGGCCGATAATCCCCTGTTGTCTACTTTTATCTAAAAGCCCACTCTGCAAACGGTTCTACCTCGTCGCGATTGGCGACTATCAGCTGATAGGCGTCGGGATTGAGTGAGCTGTCGTGGCTGGTGTCGACCGAGAGCTGCTGCAGCAGGTAGCCGAGTAGGGCGCGTCGCACCTCAATGGTAATGATTCCATCCTCCGCGCCGTAGTCGATTAGCAGGCTCTGGCGTTTCTTCTCGCTCAGTCCTGGGTGGGGCGTGAGTAGTAGGGTGATCGACTCTGCCCAATCCTCATCGTACTGAGCATCCGACTCCGCCTCCTCGTCGAGGAGTTGGGCGGCGGTGATTCGAGAGAGTACGAAGTCACGGAAATCGAAGCTCTGTTCACTATAGGCGCGGATGTGCCAGCGCAGCCCGTTATGGCAGAGCGCGTGCGGTTCGATGATGCGAACTGGGTCGTGGTCGCTGTCGGAGAGTGAGCGGTAGGTGATGCCGACCTTTCGTCTCTGCGCCACGGCACGTAACACCTCGGCGGTGATGGTTCTGTGTGGAAGTCTGGCGGGAATCGGCAGTCTCTCGGCGGGAATGCTGAAGATCGAACTATCACCATAGGGGCCGTTCATGCTGGTCAGGTTGGCGGCGATCATCGGTAATACCGCTTCCGGGGAGAGATCGGAGACGATCGCTGTGAAGTTTGGTCCCGGCACATAACCGAACAGTGCCTGTTTGTAGATCAGGTTCTCTGGAGCGAGGCGGCCATAGAGGCTGATGTCCTTGGTGGCGGCGGGATCGGAAATACCAAAAGCCCTGGCGACATCGTTTCGTGTCAGAACGCCGCAATAAAAAACCATGATTTCAATGTATTGAAGTCGCTGACGGGTATTCCACTTTAGTTCGGAGAGTTGCTCTTCAACACTTTTTACAGGTTTAGCCATGGGCCAAAACTCCATCTATATGGTTGTTATGATTGTTGAGGGGAGATTACATATATATCGAGAGAAAGTAAAACATACGTAGGTAATAAAAAATATTGACATACAAAAATATATCGTCTAGGTTTCATCTCAAGCATGCAGATGCGAACCGTTAAACGAATTTGAAACTATGGAGATGACACCGTGGATGATCAGAAGAAAAAAGCACTAGCAGCCGCTCTGGGTCAGATTGAGAAGCAGTTTGGTAAAGGCTCAGTCATGCGTATGGGTGATGAGAGCACCATTCGTAATATCGAGGCGATCTCGACCGGTTCGCTGGGGCTCGATGTGGCGCTCGGTATAGGTGGTCTGCCCAAGGGGCGTGTGGTTGAGATCTACGGTCCTGAATCTTCGGGTAAAACGACTCTGACCCTGCAAGTGATTGCTGAGGCGCAGAAGGTTGGTGGCACCTGTGCCTTCGTCGATGCTGAGCATGCACTCGATCCGCAGTACGCCGAGAAGCTGGGTGTGAATGTTGATGATCTGCTGGTTTCTCAGCCCGATACGGGTGAGCAGGCGCTTGAAATCACCGATATGCTGGTCCGCTCCAGTGCGGTTGATGTGGTCGTCGTCGACTCGGTGGCGGCATTGACGCCTAAGGCTGAGATCGAGGGCGATATGGGTGACTCACACGTTGGCCTGCAGGCACGACTGATGAGTCAGGCGCTGCGTAAGCTGACCGCTAATATCAAACGCTCCAATACACTGGTGATTTTCATCAACCAGATTCGCATGAAGATCGGTGTGATGTTCGGTTCACCTGAGACCACTACCGGTGGTAACGCGCTCAAATTCTACTCCTCGGTACGTCTCGATATTCGCCGCATCGGTGCGATCAAGAGGGGTGACGAGGTGGTTGGTAACGAGACACGCGTTAAGGTCGTGAAGAACAAGGTCGCGCCCCCCTTCAAACAGACCGAGTTCGATATCCTCTACGGTCAGGGTATCTCGCGAGAGGGTGAAATCATCGATATGGGTGTGAAACTCGATATCGTCGACAAGGCGGGCGCCTGGTACAGCTATAACGGTGATCGAATCGGTCAGGGTAAGGACAATGTGCGTAACTTCCTCAAGGAGAACGCCGATATGGCGGCCGATATCGAGGGACGCATTCGCGCTGAACTACTTCCTGACGTGGTAGCAGGTGATGCACAGGAAGAGCCGCTGGAGGCTGCAGAGGGATAATTGATCCGAGCACGACTCACGAGAATGGGTCGCAGTAGTGCAGCGAGGCCGAAATCCAACAAATTTCGGTCTCGCTATCCCCTTTTTCCCACCTTTTGATTAAACTACCCGATTTCGTCGATGGGCTACTGTTTTGGCAAAGCGTGAAACGGGCTGCCAGACCGAGAGTGAGGTCTACGCTACGGCGGTTGGTCTGCTTGCGCGGCGTGAACACTCGCAGCGCGAACTTGAGACCAAACTGAAGACGCGCGGTGTGATGCCCGAGCTGATTGAATCGGTCTTAAACCGTCTTGTCGATGAGCGTTTACAGAGCGATGAACGCTTCGCTGAGGCCTATCTGCGGCAACGAAGTGGCAAAGGTTACGGCCCCAGACGTATCGTCGCTGAGCTGCGTGAACGGGGTGTCGACGATGCGCTGGTCTCTGCGCAGTTTCGAGAGGCCGTGGCGCAGGGTGAGATCGACTGGTACGAACGTGCCGCTTCGGTCTATAGCAAAAAATTTGGTGATCGACCGATCGAAGATATGAAGGAGCGGGCAAAACGGATGCGCTTCCTTCAATATCGCGGTTTTGATCACGACCATATAGCGGTGGTGCTGGAGGGCGAATAGTCGCTCCCAGTGTTTGATTCAAACGATTGATGAGTTGGAAATCTGAATGAACAGCAGTGCAGATATTCGCCAGGCCTTTCTCGACTTTTTTGCCGATAAGGAGCATCAGGTTGTCGCTTCCAGCCCATTGGTGCCAGGAAACGATCCGACACTGCTCTTTACCAATGCCGGTATGGTCCAGTTCAAGGATGTATTCACCGGGCAGGACAAACGTTCCTATGCGCGCGCCACCTCGGTGCAGCGCTGCGTGCGTGCCGGCGGCAAGCATAACGATCTCGAGAACGTCGGTTATACCGCTCGTCACCACACTTTCTTTGAAATGCTCGGCAACTTCAGTTTCGGTGACTACTTCAAGCGCGACGCGATTCAGCACGCCTGGCAGTTCCTCACCGAGACCTGTGGCCTGCCGGCGGAAAAGCTCTGGGTTACTGTCTACGAAGAGGATCAGGAGGCGGCCGATATCTGGCTCAACGAGCTGAAGGTCTCCCCTGATCGTTTTACCCGCATCGGTGATAAACCGGGTGGCAAGCCGCACGAAAGCGACAACTTCTGGTCGATGGGCGATACCGGTCCCTGTGGTCCCTGCACCGAGATCTTCTTCGATCACGGTGCCGATGTGGCTGGTGGTCCCCCCGGCACCCCGGAAGAGGATGGTGATCGTTATATCGAGATCTGGAATCTGGTCTTCATGCAGTTTGACCGTAACAAGGCGGGCGAGATGACGCCGCTAACAAAACCTTCCGTCGATACCGGTATGGGGCTGGAGCGTCTTGCGGCGGTGATGCAAAAGGTCCACAGCAACTACGAAATCGATCTGTTCCAGAGCCTGATCAAGGCGGTGGCCAAGCTGACCGCGACCGATGATCTGGAAAACGATTCACTCAAGGTCATTGCAGACCATATTCGCTCCTGCGCCTTCCTCGTCGTTGATGGAGTGATACCTTCCAATGAAGGGCGTGGTTATGTACTGCGCCGCATTATCCGTCGGGCACTGCGCCACGGTCACAAGCTGGGTAAAAATGATCCCTTCTTCTATGCGCTGGTTGCACCGCTGGTGGCCGAGATGGGCGAGGCCTATCCCGAGCTAAGTAAACTGCAGACACGTGTCGAGCAGGTGCTGCAACAGGAAGAGGAGCGTTTTGCTGAGACCCTCGATAAGGGGATGCGTATCTTTGAAGAGCGCACTGCTGATCTGGCCAAAGGTGCGACGATTGCGGGTGATGTGCTGTTCCTGCTCTACGATACCTACGGCTTCCCGGTCGATCTGACCGCCGATATCGCACGTGAGCGTGGGCTAGGTGCCGATATGGAGGGTTTCGATGCTGCCATGGGTGAGCAGCGCGACCGCGCTCGTGCCGCCAGCCACTTCGAGATCGATGAAGGGATGGCCGAGCTTGCCGATGCAAGCAGTGAGTTTGTCGGTTACGACGGCCTAAGCAATCAATCAACAATAACCGCCATCTACCGTGACGGCCAGGCGGTCGAGACGCTCAACGGTGGTGAGAAGGGAATGGTGATTCTCGACGCGACCCCCTTTTACGGTGAGTCGGGTGGTCAGATTGGTGATGCCGGTCTGCTCAGTGGCACCGACGGTACTTGTTTCGAGGTCCAAGATACGCAGAAACAGGGCAGCGCCTTTATCCATATCGGTGTGGTCCGTGAGGGTGGAGCGCTGAGTGTGGGTGCTGAGGTGAACGGTGAGGTTGATGCCGATCTTCGTAGCGCTATCGCCTGTCACCATTCGGCGACTCATCTGCTGCACTCGGCGCTGCGTGAGGTGCTGGGTGAACATGTGCAGCAGAAGGGCTCGCTGGTCACGGCTGAGCGGCTCCGTTTCGATATCTCCCACTTCGAGGCGATCAAGCCCGAGGAGCTGGTGGCGATCGAGAAAATGGTCAACGACAAAATTCGTGAAAACCTGAGTGTTGATACTCGCATCATGGCGATTGATGATGCCCGTGAGGCGGGTGCGATGGCGCTCTTTGGTGAGAAGTATGGTGATGAGGTTCGCGTGCTCTCGATGGGCGAGTTCTCGGTTGAGCTCTGTGGCGGTACCCACATTTCACGGACCGGTGATATTGGTCTGCTGAAGATCGTCTCCGAGGGTGGTGTCGCGGCAGGCGTACGCCGCGTTGAAGCGGTGGCGGGTGCCGAGGCGCTGAGCTGGATCGATGCCAACGAATCACGGCTTAGCTCAATTGCCGAGATGTTGAAGGGGAGTCGTGAGGATGTTGATGGACGCGTTCAGCAGCTACTCGAGCGTAGTCGCAAACTGGAGAAGGAGCTGGAGCAGCTGAAAGGCAAGCTTGCCTCAAGTCAGGGCTCCGATCTTGCCGAGCAGGCGGTCGATGTCGCTGGTATCAAGGTGCTAGCGGCGCGTCTCGATGGTGCAGATCCGAAGGGGCTGCGCGATACCGTCGACCAGCTAAAGAACAAGCTGGGTACGGCAGCCGTGCTGCTGGCAGCGGTTAACGGCGATAAGATTTCGCTGGTTGCTGGTGTCTCCAACGATACAACCGATCGCCTCAAGGCGGGTGATCTGTTGAAGATGGTTGCTGAGCAGGTGGGAGGCAAGGGTGGTGGTCGACCTGATATGGCTCAGGGTGGCGGCAGCCAGCCGGAGAATCTCGATCAGGCGATCGCCTCTGTAATGGCTTGGGTTAGCGAGCAGCTGGCATAGATAAGCGCCCCGTACGGCAAAGCCCTATTTAACTAATTTGTGAAACGCTTTTTCATTGGGATAAGTGTATGAGTTTGATTGTGCAGAAATATGGGGGTACCTCTGTTGGTACCACCGAGCGGATCGGCAATGTAGCCGACAAGGTAGCCGGTTGGCGTGACAAGGGGAACGACGTCGTTGTAGTTGTCTCCGCCATGAGTGGCGAGACCAATCGCCTGATCGGTCTGGCGAGTGATATCACCGATAAGCCCAGTCCACGTGAGATGGATGTGCTGGTCTCCACAGGCGAGCAGGTGACCATTGCACTGCTCTGCATGGCGCTGGAGCAGCGTGGTTATCCTGCGCGCTCCTATACTGGCTCTCAGGTCCATATCCTGACTGATAGCTCCTTCAGCAAGGCGCGTATTCTCGATATCGATAATCAGAACGTGCAGAAGGATCTATCCGCTGGTCGTGTTGTGGTAGTGGCCGGTTTTCAGGGTGTCGATGAGCACGGCAGTATCACCACCCTCGGACGAGGTGGTTCCGATACTACTGCCGTAGCGCTGGCTGCTGCGCTGAAGGCCGATGAGTGCCAGATCTATACCGATGTCGATGGGGTTTACACCACCGACCCGCGTGTCGTTAGTGATGCACGTCGTCTGAACAAGATTACCTTTGAAGAGATGCTGGAGATGGCCAGTCTCGGTTCGAAGGTGCTGCAGATACGCGCCGTTGAGTTTGCCGGAAAATATAACGTACCACTTCGCGTGCTCTCCTCATTTGAAGAGGGTGAAGGCACGCTGATTAGCTATGAGGATGAAGAGATGGAAGATGCACTGATCTCAGGTATCGCCTTCAATCGCGACGAGGCCAAGCTTACCATACTGGGTGTGCCCGATCAGCCAGGTGTTGCTCACAAGATTCTGGGGCCAATTTCAGAGGCCAACGTCGAGGTCGATATGATCGTGCAGAACATCGCCGAGGATTCGACCACTGACTTTACCTTTACCGTACATCGTAACGACTACGATAAGGCGCTCGATATTCTCAAGCAGAGTGCCGATGAGCTCGGTGCGCGTGAGGTAAATGGTGATAACAAGATCATCAAGATTTCGCTGGTCGGTGTCGGTATGCGTTCGCATGCCGGTATCGCCAGCAAGATGTTTGAGACCCTGGCTGGAGAGGGGATCAATATCCGCATGATCTCTACCTCAGAGATCAAGATCTCTGTGGTGGTAGATGAGAAGTACCTCGAACTAGGTGTGCGAGCCCTGCATGAGGCGTTCGAGCTGGAGAAAAGCCCACAGTAGCTGTAGTGGAACTGTTTATAGCAGGACTGCCCGACTATAATGGCAACAAATAATAAAGATAATTACATTTTGCGATACTGGATTGTCTTGTGACTCTGTGGGATGCAGAGCAGTAAGGAAGCAATTCAGGATGATGAGACAAGGCAAGGAGATAAATAATGCTGATTCTAACGCGTAGGGTTGGTGAAACCCTCATGGTTGGTGATGAAGTTACTGTGACCGTACTTGGAGTTAAGGGTAATCAGGTCCGAATTGGTGTTAACGCACCTAAAGATGTAGCCGTTCACCGCGAAGAGATCTACGAGCGTATTAAACGCGAGAAAGAGACCGAATCGTTCTAAACCGTTTCGCGAAGTAGTAAACCAAAATAAACCCCATGATCTTCGATCATGGGGTTTATTTATTGGTGCGACGCAGGTATTCTACTGCCTGCTCAAAACGAGGGGGTTAAGGCCTCCGAGTGACGAGAAGGAGAGCTGGCCGAGTGGCTGAAGGCGCACCCCTGCTAAGGGTGTATAGGGGAAACTCTATCGAGGGTTCGAATCCCTCGCTCTCCGCCATTTTCCTATCTGTTGTTGATGTTTGACGGCAGATAACCGTCAAGATTGTACTTCGAATCCTTCGAATATATAGGAGGTTTCGATAGAGGGTGGAAACCCTCTGAACGAATGAACTGAGAGAGCCGAAAATTCTTCACTCTCAGTCATTTATCTTGACAGCAGCAGGCTAGATCTTCATAATCTGCTGCTCTAAAAAGCGCCCGTAGCTCAGCTGGATAGAGTACCTGGCTACGAACCAGGCGGTCGCACGTTCGAATCGTGCCGGGCGCACCATATTGGAAAGACCAAACAGGCAGTTACCGTATTTCGGTACTGCCTGTTTTTTTTTGCCCAGTCCTATGGGCAATTTGCCATGTAAAATTTCTGGTTATATGTTCAATTGTCAAAATTCGCATCGGGGAGTCGCTATTTTGCGAAAGTTTGTTTTGGGCATCCAAGCCCAAGCAAACAGCAAAACTTAACGCGACCGTTTATGCCTTCGGCGCCTCGACTGTTCTGCGTACGTTGCGTAATCACCTCTTCGCGGCTCTACACAACTCCCTCAGTGACTCTACGCCGACATAAAGCCGCTGCTGCATCTTCTTCGTCGTCCGCTCGCGCTCTCAACTACGAATATGCAGACGGCGTCGACTATCGCGGACTAATCGCCTTCGCTTCGCTATCCATGGCGGTCAGCGAAGGCAATCTAGTTTTACCTGTCTTGGATTAGGCAAGCGCAGGATTTTCCAGCGTGATGCGGGATTATTAATACTGAATTTGATGAAAAAGATTCTCATATATCTGATCTTTCTCTGCTGCTTTGGACTCACTGCGACCGTGTGGGGCAGCGAGCTTGTCTCATCGCGCGGAGTTATTGAGGATCGTTTCGGTACGATGTCAATCAATGAAGTCGCGAAGGCTGATTTCAAGCCAATGGGTGATTTCTTGTCTAAGGGCTTTAGCGAATCGGTGCACTGGATTCGATTCGTTGTAACGCCAGATAAGACAGGCGAGCTGCTGGTACGTATCAACCCGACCATTCTGGATCAGGTCGTCCTCTATGAACCAGACCCTGCTTCAGTTAATGGTTGGAAAACTCAGGTGCTGGGTGATCGCAGTTACACAGATGACTACGATTTTACGATGGTGGCGCTGGAGTTCGTGGTTAATCCTAGCGCGCCTGAGACGGTCTATTATCTTCGTCTGCAAACTACCAGCTCTTCGTTTATGTTGCTCGATGTTCATCAGCCAGCGGATGCACGAAACCTTGATTATAGATTTGTCCTGTTTCAGGCACTGTATGCAGGGCTCTTATTGTGGTTGTTGTTTTGGGCGGTCAGTGACTATGTTGCGGGTCGCCAGAGAGTGGTGGCCTGGTTTGTTCTCTATCAGAGTTGTTACATCCTCTATCATCTCGCTATTACAGGGCGTCTAGTACCAATAATTGGCTTCATACCCAGTGGTGCAACCGATGTGGTTACGAACTATCTGGTCTGTATCATGCCGTTGACTGCCTTGATGTTTCACCGAACGATGTTTGCTGACTATGCACCGTCGAAACCGGCGTTGCGTGCGCTCGATCTCTTGGCGGTATTAATCCTGATCGAATTAGGGATCATGTTCTATGGCAATACACAAATGGCTCTCCATGTTAACGCCCTGGTGAAGCTGCTGTTCGTACCACTGTTTCTATATCTGGCCTTTAGTGCAAAACGTGAGGCCGTTCCCAAGATAGCTACATTGAGGCTTTTTTATATTCTTATTGCCGTTGCACAGCTCGATGAGCAACTGATCTTGCTGGGCTGGATTGAACCTCAAAAGATATATCTTCTCGTGCTGCTGTTTCAGGGTATTGTGACCTCCGGTTTGATGTTTAGTCTGCTGCATAGCCGCTCAAAAGAGATGATGCGCGCAAGCGAACAGGCACAGCAGAGTTTGAGAATGAGCCAACAACAGCTCGAAATCGAGAAGCGACAGCGCAGAGAGCAGAGTCGTTTTATGGATATGCTCAATCATGAACTCAAGACACCGCTCTCCGTGATTCGTATGGCGATGGGGATGGAGCAGCAGTCCGAGCCGATCAAGCAGCATGCGATACAGGCGACTATGGATATCGATGCCATTATTGAACGCTGTCTGCAGGCGGATCAGATGGAACAGAGACAGCTGGTACCTAAACGTCAGCTATGTGACATCAATTCGATGCTTGTTGAGTTTGAACGTAACGGCACACATCAGATTTCGCTTCAGTCGTCGCCACTCCCCAGGATAAACAGCGATCCTCAGCTGTTGAATATTGTGCTTGGCAATCTGATCGGTAATGCCATCAAATATAGGGATGTGGATATTCCCGTTCAGCTTGATGCACAACCCCATGAATATCAGGGAAGAGAGGGAGTGTTGCTAGGTATTACCAATGTTCCTGGGGTAGCAGGGATGCCCGATCCCGAGCAGGTGTTTGAAAAGTACTACCGAAATCAGGCTGCTCACGGAAATACGGGCTCAGGTATCGGTCTCTATCTGGTGAGAAACATTGTTGGCTTGCTGGATGGCTGGATGGCTGGGTGCGATACAGACCGTTAGAAACAGAGGTAAGGTTCGAGCTATGGCTGCCAGTCTGAATATTGTCGTGGTGGAAGATCACGATGCACTGCGTGAGGTCACGGTTGAGGCTTTGCGAGGCATGGGTTACGGCGTGCAGGGAGTGGACTGTGCTGAGGCCCTGAGTGATGAGTTAAAGAGCCTCTCGGTTGATTTGATGGTGATCGATCTCAATCTTCCTGGTGAAGATGGGATTAGCCTTGCTCAATGCGTCCGTGCGGTGCAGCCCGAGGTTGGGATCATCATGGTTACCTCTCGGGGCCAGGTTAACGACAAGCTGCTCGGTTACGAGTCGGGCGCTGATATCTATCTGACCAAGCCCACCTCGGTTGAAGAGCTTGGTGCCGCGGTGAAGGCGCTGGCACGCCGGCTGAAATCAGGAATTCAGCATGATTTTGTATTGGATAGCACCACGTTACTACTGCAAGGACCTGACCACAGTGTGAATCTGTCATCAAAAGAGGCCATGATAATTTGTGCCTTCGCTCGTGCATTAGAACACCGTCTGGCGTACTGGCAGCTGATGGAACTTTCTAAGAGCGATAGCATCTCCAAGAGTACACTAGAGGTCCAAATCGTTCGCCTGCGAAAAAAGCTTTTGCAGGCCGGTACTCCAAATCAGCCCATTAAGGCCATTCGCAACGAGGGCTATCAGCTTTGCATCGACATAGCGGTTATTTAGGCCGCTACCCCCCCCCCTTCTGTTCTAACCCGTTCCCGCCGTAGGGATTCGTAGGGTTTCTTTTTTCTCTCTTGTTAATCTCTTGAGTAGTGAGTCTATATAGGTGATTTCCCCCGGATTAGAGGGGGAGGGCTGGTCGTTACTAGATCCTGCTGGCGATAGGCGTAGCCCATTTAAGCCTCATAAATAGAGTGCCACCTTGTGATGGCGCATAGCGATTTTCTCAGGAATATCTTCGGTTGTTAACCAGAAATTGGACTCTGTCGGCAGCATGGCGGTTTGCGTAACTGATCGGCGCTATCTCAGGACAGTGGTTAGCAATAGAGGATTCTCTACCAGTATAGAAGAGAGTGTTATGACCAGAACGCCCGTTCATTTTATAAATGCCATTACCCTGTTGCTGCTGTTGATCGTCTCTACACAACTGTGCGCGGCGACGACGGGCCTGCCGTTTACGGAAGATTTCTCAGCTGCCACTCTTAATGACACCAGCTTAAGCAATGCCCACTGGTCAACGACTGAGCAGACCGTCTATCTGGCCTGGCGCGAGCGTCAGATCGGGCTGCCAGACGATACCGAAACAGGCACGGTTATCGATAGTGATGTGAACTTCACGACAAGGGTCACCCTTGGTGATGTTGATGGTGATGGTGACCTGGATCTGGTGGCCGGTAATACATCAGCCAATCTTCTCTATCTGAATGATGGTAGTGCGGGTTTTCCGCTTTCTGGGTCGGCCATTGGTAGTGAGGCCGACACGACCTGGCAGGTTCACCTGATTGATATTGATGGTGATGGTGACCTGGACCTGTTGACCGCCAATTATAATGCAACGAACAAACTCTATTTTAATGATGGCAGTGGAGTCTTTTCTGCCACCGGCGTCGATATCGGCTCAGATACTGATAGCACCCGAGATATCGCCCTGGGTGATGTTAACGGCGACGGCAAGCTTGACCTTGTCTCGGGCAACATGGGTCGAACTCATAAGCTCTATTTGGGTGATGGTAGCGGTGGTTTTTCGGCTACGGGTGTGGCGATTGGTAGCGAGACCGAGGATACATTAAGCGTTCGCCTGGGTGATCTCGATGGTGATGGAGATCTGGATCTGGTTGTGGGCAATCAGAGACAGGTTAACCGTCGCTATTTAAATGACGGTAGCGGGGGGTTCCCGGCCACAGGGACCGTGATTGGTAGCGAGGATGAGTTAACCTACGACACCCTCCTCGGTGATGTTGACAGTGATGGTGACCTCGATTTTCTCTCACTCGGTTATGAGGGTAATCGCCTCTATCTGAATGATGGTAGTGGTGGTTTCCCCTCTAACGGTGCACCCATTAGTAGCGACACCTATAAAAACACACTAGAGGGGGTCTTAATCGATCTCGATTATGATGGCGACCTTGATCTGGTGGTGGCTAATGTTGGTGCGAGAAATAAATATTATCTAAATGACGGAAGTGGCGTTTTTTCTGAAAGCACGGATATCGGTTCTGAATCGGATATTACTTACTCTCTCAGCATGGGCGACCTGAATGGTGATGGTGCGCTCGATATGGTGACGGGAAGACAGTCCGCCACCAACAAACTCTATATGAGTAGCAGTAGCTCGACTGGCGGTGGCTTTGATGCCAGCGGAACCGTGATCGGATCTGAGGTAGAGAAGAACTGGGATGTCTCTCTCGGTGATGTGGACGGTGATGGGGATCTGGATGTGATAGTCGCGGTTCAAAGCGCCACCAATAAACTCTACCTCAATGACGGCTCTGGTGGCTTCACCACTGGCACTGGAACCTCTATCGGCACAGAGAGTGATATCACCTATGCGGTTGAGCTGGGTGACATTGATGGGGATGGCGATCTTGATCTGGTAACCGGAACTGCACCAGGCATCAATAAGCTCTACCTCAATAACGGTAGTGGCAGTTTCTCTGCCACGGGCACAGCTATCGGCTCAGAGACCGATAACACTCGAGCTGTCGCACTGGCCGATCTCGATAACGATGGTGATCTGGACGTCGTTGCTGGTAACGCGGGCGATACCCACAAGTACTATCTCAATGATGGCAGCGGTGGCTTTCCGGCAACAGGCACTGACATCGGTTCGGATACAGATACCACCTGGGAGATTGCACTGGCGGATCTCAATGGAGACGGTTTCCCCGATCTGGTCGCGGGCAACTTTCAAGAGCGTAACAAGCTCTACCTGAATGACGGTAGCGGTGGGTTTACCACTGGCGCAGGTACGGATGTCGGTTCCGATCTGGGCGAGACCTACGATGTAACCCTGAGCGATGTCGATGAGGATGGTGACCTGGATTTGATCTCGGGTGATGCCAATCAGATCATTAAGCTCTACCTCAATGATGGCTCTGGTGGTTTTACCACCGGTGCCGGAACCGCCATCGGATCAGAGACCGATAACACCACCGCCGTAGAGGTTGCCGATATCAATGGCGATGGCCATATCGACCTGGTCGCCGGTGCGCATGGAAATGTCAGTAAATTCTACCTGGGCGATGGGTCGGGTGGCTTTTCAGCAACCGGCACCCAACTCGGCTCAAATCGAGATGCCACCTTTGCCATCATTCTGGGTGATCTGGATGGCGATGGCGACTTCGACATGGTGAATGCCAGCGATGGCAACACGCACAAACTCTATATGAACAACAGCGGCGATGGCTTCTCTATCAGTACGGCTATCGGCTCTGAGACGGAGAGCAGTTACAAGGCGGCGCTAGGTGATGTGGATGGGGATGGTGATCTGGATCTCATCATCGGCAACTACAACCAGACCAACAGACTCTATCTCAATGACGGCAGTGGCGGATATCCTGCAACGGGTAGTGCTATCGGCTCATCCGATACAGACAGCACCCGAGCGATTAAGCTGGGTGATGTTGATGGTGATAGTGACCTCGATCTGGTCGTAGGAAACCAGAACCAGACCAACAAGCTCTACCTCAATGATGGCAGCGGAGGTTTTCCCTCCAGTGGTAGAGACATCGGCTCAGAGACGAACTACACCTCCGGTATAGAGCTGACCGATATTGATCAAGACGGTGATCTGGATGTGGTGGCCGGTAATAACGGTCAGACCAGCAAGTTCTACCTCAATAATGGCAGCGGTCTCTTTAGTGCAACGGGAAGTGACATCGGATCGGAGACCAATCCTACCTGGAGCATTGCCGTTGGCGACCTGAATGGCGATAACTACCCGGATGTGGTGACGGGCGTCGGTAACCAGACCAATCGACTCTATCTGAACAACGGTAGTGGCGGTTTTCCCGCGACGGGCACCGCCATCGATACCGATAGCGATAACACCACCACGATTGCGCTCGGTGATGTAGATGGTGATAACGACCTCGATCTGGTTTCCGGCTCCTATGGCGGTATCAATAAGCTCTATCGTAATAACGGTAGCGGTCTCTTCAATGCGAGTGGCGTGGCTATCGGCATTGACGCCGATCAGCACTGGGATCTGGTGCTGGGCGATCTCGATAGGGATGGTGATCTCGATCTGGTGACCGGTAATCCATCAGGGAGCAACAGACTCTATTGGAATAACGGTAGCGGTAGCTTTAGTGTTTCAGGTGAAGCTATCGGTTCGGAAACGGATGACACAAGAGGCATGGCACTTGGCGATGTTGATGGCAATGGTTATCTCGACCTGATTGCCGCCAACTATAATGTGACCAATAAGCTCTATCTTCAGACCAAGCAGTACCAACTCTCGGGGCTGGCGGTATCGAAAAAGGTCAATGACAGTGAAACGGACATCTTGACGGTTCGTCTGTCAGCGACGGAGACAAGCAGCGCAGACACCTCGATCGACTACTACCTATCTAATAATGGCGGTACAAACTGGTACAAGGTCATCTCCGGGGAGTTCTTCACCTTCCCCGATACCGGTACGGATGACCTGCGCTGGAAGGCCAAGCTACAAACGCTCTCGGCAGCGCGTTCCCCTGCGTTGAGTCAGATTGCACTGCAGCCCTTCAATACGGCACCGATGCTGGGAGGCACCTTTACTACCGCTGGTACTGTCAACGACAACGCTACAACATCACCATTCAGTGGCGTGACGATAGCCGATATTGAATCCAATGATGTCAGTGTCGCGATTGGCTATAGTGCTGCCAACGGCACCTTGAGCGGCACAGGACTGAGCGGAAGTGCGGGTGGCTATATCCTAGGGAGTACGGATCTCACTACGTTGACCAGCCGCCTGCAGGCGCTGATCTTTACACCCACCACCGATCAGGTGATTACGGGTAATAGTGTCATTACAACCTTCACCCTGACACCCAATGATGGCACGGTTAATGGTAGCGCTAATGCGACAACCAAGGTTTCTGCTACCTCCGTGAATAAGACTCCGACTGGTGGCGTGACAATCAGCGGCAAACCCACTCAATTCCAAATCCTACGTGCCAGTAATGACCTGGCGGACGTTGATGGTCTTGGCGGGATTGGCTATCAGTGGAAGCGTGGGGGGAGTGTGATCGAGGGTGCGACCAGTGATAGTTACCCGCTGCAGCAGGCGGATGTGGGGCAAACCATGACGGTAACGGCGAGTTATCGTGACCTGGAAAATACGGACGAGAGTGTCACTAGTAGTGCGACCAGTACCGTGGTCAATGTCAATGATGCACCGATCAACACAGTGCTGCCGATTATCAGCGGCACGGTAGAGGTCGGCAACACTATCAGCAGTAGTAGCGGTAGTTGGAGTGATGCTGACGGGGACGGCCGGGTTTACAGCTATCAATGGAGGGCCGATGGCACGAATATCGGTACAGACAGCAACAGTTACACGCTGACCGGCATTGAGGCACATAAGTCCATCAGCGTGGTGGTTACTGCAAATGACAGCAAGGGTGGCATTACCAGTGCGACTTCTGTTGCCCGAACTGTCGGCAATGTCGCGCCAACCATTAGTGGTAATCCGGCCACAAAGGTAGGTGATGATGTTGATTACAGTTTTATTCCTACGGTCAATGATAATGATGGCGACAAACTCACCTTCAGCATCGTGAACAAACCTGCCTGGGCGAACTTTGATACTAGCTCTGGCGCGTTGTTCGGTACCCCGGATAGCAGTGATATAGGCACTACGAGGGGGGTCGTGATTAGTGTCAGTGATGGCGAGTTTGAGAGTAGCCTGTCGGCCTTTAAGGTATGGGTCTTTGCCGACATGGACAATGACAACATCTCCGATAGGATCGATAGTGATATTGATGGGGATGGGATAGAAAATGACTGGGAGAGCGACAACGGTCTCGACCCTTATGATCCCAGTGATGCGGCGGGTGATCTGGACGGTGATGGGTTAAGTAACCTCGAGGAGTTTATCGCTGAGACCAATCCTGCCGTGGATGATAATCCGCCACTGGTTACAGCACCGGATGATGTGATGGTTGATGCCACAGGGCTTCTCACCCCGGTGAGTCTGGGTAGTGCTATTGCCATAGATGGGATGGATGGCAACCTGACGGTTACCTCAGATGCACCCAGCCACTTCAAACCAGGAGTGCATCTGGTGACCTGGAGCGCGACGGATAGTGCGGGTAATAGTGGCTCTGCCATTCAGATGGTGATGGTTAATCCCATGGTTGATTTCAGCAAGGATCAGCTCACTGCTGAGGGGAGCAGCGTTACCTTTAACGTGATTCTCAACGGCGAAGCGGCAAACTACCCGGTCATCGTACCCTATAGCGTGGGCGGTAGTGCTGCTACCGATGGGAGTGACCACTCTCTGATCAGTGCCACTGCCACTCTGGAAGAGGGAACGGAGTTAGCGGTGAGTTTCGCCACCATCGATGATGGTGCCGGCGAGGGTGTAGAAAATATTGTCGTTACCATGGGCAGTCCAACAAATGCGGTGAAGGGGAGTATGACTACCCACACCATTAGCCTGGTTGAGGGCAACGTCGCACCAATAGTCACACTGAGCGCGAATCAGGGTTTTGGGGATACACGTACCGTTATTAGTGGAGGGGGGGTTGTTAGCCTTATAAGTAGTGTTAGCGATCCCAATATTGGTGACACACACAGTTATAACTGGGTAGCCAGTGACAATGCGCTCGTCGATGGCGATGGCGATAGCGAAGCGGATACCTTTAGCTTCGATCCCTCCGGATTGAGTAGAGGGATCTATACCGTAGCGCTGGATGTTAGCGATGGCAGTGCGAGTGATGCGACCGAGATAACGCTGAATATTGTAGCGGCAGCACCGCGTCTTGATCAGAGCGATAGTGACGGTGATGGTATCGATGATGAGAGTGAGGGCTACGGAGATAGTGATGGTGACGGTGTTGCAGACTATCTGGATGCGATATCGATTCCCAATGTACTGCAGGAGCAGAGCGGTGAAGCGGCTAGTTATCTGATTGAGACGGAACCGGGTTTGCGATTGAGCCTGGGTGCGATCGCATTCCAAACCGGCAACGGTCAGGCGGAGGTCAATATGGAGGATGTCAGCAACGGTGGTGGCGACACTGATGATAGCCCCGAGTATGACTACACCTCCGAGCTGTTCGATTTTATCGTCTCCGAGCTGCCCGTTGCAGGCCAGTCGATCAAGGTGGTCATTCCTCAGTTTGTAACGATTCCTGCCAATGCGGTCTACAGAAAATGGATGCCAGGGGGGTGGCAGGCGTTTGTAGAAGAGGGCAGTAATGGCCTTGCCTCGGCCGTAGGTGAAGCGGGCTTCTGCCCGCCTCCAGGTGATAGTGCCTACCAGAGTGGCCTTAACGAGGGGCACTGGTGCGTGGAGCTGACTATTGAGGATGGTGGACCTAATGATGCCGATAGCGAGGCAAATAATAGTGTGGTCGACCCCGGTGGAGTAGCGCAGCAGCTGGCTATCAATGAGGGCAGTAGTAGTGGCGGCGGTGCTCTTCATCCGCTGTGGCTGCTGCTGGGTCTGACTGGACTGTCGTCTCTAATGGCCAGGAGAAAGGGAAGGGGGGAGTGGGTTTAGCATGAGGGCTACCCTGGAGCCTTCAATCTCGTGGTTGATGCAGGCCTGAATGCTTTTGGATCTTGATAGTCGCTATGCCATACGGCGAGATAGTAAAAAATGTAGTGTTGGGAGTGCTGTACAGTAGATGTCTGCTGATACGGTATTAAATAAAGAACAAGAAAGGCCGAATGTGCGGCCTCTCTTGTTAATCCACTTCTTCAGATTAAACTTTTAACTGTGTAATCTGATTACGCAGGCCCTCATTTGGTTACCTGGAAGGCTACTTACCAAGCCTGGTCTCGTTGATGGTGATTTGTTGATCGATGATGTGAAAAAAAATCCTCAATATTGAGAGGCTTTGTGAGGTAGTCGCTAAAACCGGCCTCGAGTCCGCGCTTGATATCGTGTGGCATCGCATCGGCTGTAACTGCAATGACCGGGATGTGCCTGAGTTCGTCGCTCTTCTGAAGTCGCTTCAAGACCTGATAGCCGTCCATCTCTGGCATGTTGATGTCAAGCAGGATGAGATCAGGGTGGTGGGCAGTGGCCAGTTCAAGGCCAATGCTTGGGGTGGCGGCCTCCAGAAGTCTAACTTGAGGACGTTTGCTGATGAATTGTGCGACCAGCCGCATGTTGGCTGAATTGTCTTCTATGTAGAGTACGTTCACTCTCCCTTTATCTATCGTCTGTTGGGGTTCGTCAGAGTGTTTGCTTCTCCTCGTGAAGCGTTCCGATTGTTCAGGAGTACCCTGGGGAAGGTCAAACCAGAAGGTACTGCCAACACCCACATTGCTTGAAACACCGATGCTGCCTTTCATCGCCTCGATGATCTTGCGTGTCAGAGTCAGGCCAATTCCGGTTCCCTCGATATAGGTTTTATCAGCACTGAGGCGAGTGAATGGCTCGAATAGCTCTGAGATGCGATCAGCAGGGATACCGGTTCCGTTATCGGTGACAAGAACACGAATCCGTCGATCGGCAAGGGCCTCGACTTCAATGATGATGTTCCCTTTCTCAGAATTATATTTGATTGCATTTGAGAGCAAATTAAGCAGCGCCTGTTTCAAGCGGGTGCGATCAGCAACCACCACGCTATCACTCACGCCATTTATAGATATCGATATTTGGCGTTTTTCTGCAAGGGTGCTGACTAGTGCAGAACACTCTTTGATGAGGGGAAACAGCTGAAGCGGTTCGAACTCCATATCCAACTTGCCCGATTCAACCTTGGCGAGGTCGAGAACCTCATTAATGAGGGCAAGCAGATGATTACCCGCAATAATAATCTCGTGGATGTGTGATTGTTGCTCTTCAGTGAGCGTACTCTCATATTCAAGTAGCTGTGCAAAGCCCAGTACCGCATTCATCGGTGTTCTAAGTTCATGACTCATTCGAGATAAAAAATCCGATTTGGCGGTGTTGGCCTGTTCGGCTTCATCGCGTGCGATGATCAGGGCCTGTTCAGCTTCTATCTGATCAGTAATGTCCTGAATGGTGCCGGTTAATGAAACAGGCTCTCCGCTGGCATTGAAACTCGCCTGTGCCAGTTCATGGACGTGACGTACCGACCCGTCTGGACGAACGATACGGTGGGTGGCGTCGTAACTTCCGCTTTCACGGGCCAGTTGCACGTTACTCTCAACCAGCTGGAGATCGTCTGGATGAATGGACTCGTGGTATTGCCTGAGGCTTGGAATATAGGTAGTTCCCTCTCTGCCGAAGATGTGGAAGACCTCATCAGACCAGCTTAAATCTCCAGTAGTCATATTGGAGTGCCAGTTGCCGATATGAGCCATTGATTGAGCCTCGCGGAGTCGCTGCTCACTATCGGCCAGGGCTGTCTCTGCCTCGTTGCGTTCAATTGCCTCACTCACAGTCTTTGCGATGCTATT
This sequence comes from Candidatus Reidiella endopervernicosa, assembly GCF_013343005.1. Lineage (GTDB taxonomy): Bacteria > Pseudomonadota > Gammaproteobacteria > Reidiella > Reidiella endopervernicosa. The sequence goes on along the minus strand of NZ_CP054491.1, from coordinate 2,638,387 downwards.
GAGTAGATTTCGCTCCTGCAGGAGGAAGGGGCCTTCATCGATTTCCGGGAATGATTTTGTATAGAAGATCTCAACACGGCCGCGACTGCGCTCGTCAATGGTGATTTCGCTACTCATCTTCCAGGGCGTTATCTGAAACGATTCATCTATGATGACCATGTCATCGATGGTAATACGGGCGGTCGTGTGTTTGGGGTGTTGCCAGCCCATCGGCATGATTTCAACAACGGCGCTCAGGATCTCATCGATTTGATTATGGTGGCGAATGGCCTCTGTGATTCCGTACATACATCTTAGCTCTTTGATTCGCTCCTCCATGGCGTTAAAGGTTGTGCTCAGGCTATTTGCGACCTGTGAGAAATTGGTCGTCAGATTGGTTACCCCTGAATATTGCTCTGCGGCCAGCTGATGGTTTCACGCTGCTCGATCTTTTTCGGCAGGTCTGCAGTGATAGTTGTCAGTCTAGTGAGTGCGTAGAGCAGGCTGTTGCTGAGCAGGTAGGCGATCAGCGCGACGAGCAAAATAACACCGAGCATGACGCTGAAGATGAAGATATAAATACGCTGTAGCTCATCAACATGTTTCGAAAACGAGAGCTTGATAATGGTCTGCCAGTTGATAATGTCGTTTTTGGGAAGTTCGTAGATGTAGTGTGATAGCTTGTAGCGTCGCATCTTTGGCATCTCGCCGGAGGGGAGTAGATGATAGATGTTCTTACTGAGTGGGATAGAGGTTCCTTCAAATGGTGCATCAACCTGATTTCCCAGGCTTGAAGTCACTACGTGATTGTCGATAACCGCAAAAACTACCACCCCTTCTTCAACGGCCTGAAGATTTAGAAATTGCTCTAATCTGCTGGCAGGAAGGGAACCGATCAGACATCTGTCGCCAGTTAAAAAACTAACATAGAGCTGGTTCTCTTGCAGGGTGATGGATGTCGAGTTGTTACACGGAAACGGTGTGGTTAACGGTGCAGCGGTTTCATGTTTAGATGCAATGACTTGACTCTCATTACTACGTTCCAGTCGCCAGAGTGTGTCGATTATATATTGCTTGTCGAGATTTACCGGTAGATCTCCACTCGCCGCAGTCCGATCAAGCTGCCGCATTGAAGCAGGTAGATCCCTAAGGAAGTGTCTTAGTTCATTGTCAATATGACTACCGAAGGTGTGGAGGTTTTCCGTGACATCTTTTTGCGAGTTTTCAAATGTATACCGGGTAATCAGGTTGGCGGCGGCGTACAGAGAGAAAGCCACTGTCACCATTATGAATGTAAATAGCGCATATCGTAGGGATACCTTGTTACTGGTCTTTAGCCATCGTTGGGCGAGAAAGATGATTAAGGATGCCGTGAGAGCGTTCAGCAGGCCGTTGGCGGGCTGCTTGAGCATGATTAATGTGACCTGGGTCTCGGGTAGTCCGATATAGTGTCCATAAAAGAGTGGTACCAGCCAAACACCGATCAGTAGCCAGTAAATAATATCGGCAATGAAGATATTCCTAATCCGCCAGCGGAGCAGTACTCCGACCATGAGAGCTTCGAGTACGAAGCCGATAAAGGCGTAGGGATGTCCCCAGAGATAGATTGTGTAGCTGTGAACGATGATCGCGCAGAGTGCGCCGGCAGCCGGTCCTAAATACCAGACGGCCAGTAGTACAAAAATACTGCCGAATATCTGGTTTACGCCAAAGAACATCTCAATGTTGTAGATGTTCCCGGCAACGCCAAGACTACTCAGAACAAGAAATAGAGTGAGATTCTTTGGGAGTGTAGTTATTTCGTCGTCCTCAGTTTATCAACATTGTTAGCCTGCTAACGCCTCCAGCCAAAATCTCTACCTTTGTAAAATTGGCCGGGTTGATCCTGAACGCACTTGTTTACTACAGAACAATCCTCGCTAAAGAGTAGTCAGTCATCGTCAATTAGTACAACGCAGAGAGAAAAATACTCTCATCTTTGGTGAAGACAAACTGGAGGGAAAAGTTGGCTGGTTGGTAGTTGTTTGTGCACTTCGTCCGGCATGAGGCAGATGAAAAGAGCTGTACCGAATTGTGAAATTAAATGTAGAGCCGTTTAAATGTGTAGGCGTCTGTCGTAGCGACATGGTTGATCCTTCGGAATCAATATTTATGCTGTGGATAGAGAGGGATCGCATCAGCGATCCCTCTCTTAAGCAACGCTCAGGTATCAATCAAACCTTGAACTGCGATACCTGGCTGCGCAGACTCTCACCCAACTGGCTCAGCTCATTACTCGCAGCCGCAGTCTGTTCAGCACCCTGTGCTGTCTGTTCTGAGATGTTCTGAATGTTGTTGATATTGCGGTTGATCTCCTCGGTCGTTGCCGACTGCTCTTCAGCCGCGCTGGCAATCTGAGTGTTCATGTTGAGAATGTTGCTCACTGCAGTGGTAATAGCTGTGAGCGACTCACCTGCATGTTGTGCCTGGCTTACGGTGTTTTGCGCCTTGTCACGACTAAGCTCCATGACATCAACGGCCTGTTGTGCACCACCCTGGAGTGCATCGACCAGTGCCTCAATCTCCTTGGTCGACTCCTGTGTGCGCTGTGCAAGAGTACGAACCTCATCGGCAACCACTGCGAAACCGCGTCCTTGTTCACCGGCGCGTGCTGCTTCGATTGCTGCATTGAGTGCTAGAAGGTTGGTCTGTTCGGCGATGCCTTTGATCACGTCGAGCACGGTACCGATGTTCTCGCTATTGCCCTTAAGCTTCTCTATAACATCAGCAGAGCTCTGTACGTCGCCAGCCAGTTCATTAATAGCAGAGATAGTCTTCTGTACAACAGTGCTACCATTATTTGCCTCGCTGTTACCCTCTTCAGCGGACTGAGAGGCGTGTTCGGCATTGTTCGAAACCTCCTGGACCGTTGCGGACATCTCATTCATGGCGGTTGCAACCTGTCTGATCTCATCAGACTGTTGCTGTACACCCGAGCTGGTCTGTTCAGTAATGGCTGAGAGCTGTTCAGCGGCTGTAGCGAGCTGATCGGCCTGCGCCATGACCTGGCTGACGATGTTGGCCAGATTGTCGATGAGACGATTAAACGCCTCAGCAAGACTTCCCACCTCATCATTGGAGTGAATATCTGCTCTAAGACGCAGATCACCATCGCTGACCGCCATGGAGAGCGAAGTGAGGGCGGTTAGTCCCCGATAGTCGACGCCGTCTGCATATTCGTAGTTGAGAGCGCGAGCGGACGACGAAGAAGATGCAGCAGCGGCTTATGTCGGCGTAGAGTCACTGAGGGAGTTGTGTAGAGCCTCGAAGAGGTGATTACGCAACGTACGCAGGACGTCGGGCGCCGCAGGCATAAACGGTCGCGTTAAGTTTTTGCTGTTTGCTTGGGCTTGGATGCCCAAAACAAACTTTCGCAAAATAGCGACTCCCCGGTCTGTTCAATCTCCTCAACGGTCCTTTGAAGCTTGATCAGACCGCTACTGATCATATTGGCGAGGAAGAGAGAAATTCCGATACCAGCTACGACCATCGCAACGAGCAGAGCGTAGAGTGAGAAGGTGACGGCACTGTTCGATTCGTGAATTTCGCCGGTTATAACGTCAACCTCAGATTTGTGTTCACCGTACTGGTTTTTAAGCACAGTAAGAATCTGATCGGCTGTGGCAATAGAGGTGTTTAGTAGCAAGCCGCCTTCCATCTTGTCATCATTAATGAATGCAGTTGCAGCCTTCTCTATCTGTGAATAGTAGTTTTCTAGCGTGGCTGTCTCAGCAGCGATCTCAGGGTGAACCGACTCTGAAAAAATTGTACGAAGTTGTTTGTAGTCGTCATCGCGTTTTTGCTTGCTACTATTCTGTAACAGCAGTGCAAACTCGGTGGCGGCTATACGAAACTCAAGGAAATGCTCTTCGATATCAGCGATCTCGGTGAGAATAGTAACGTTCTCCTCCTCTTGTGCGAGTAGCTGTTGATTACTCTTAAGCTGTATAAGGGCGAAGATTAGTACGAGTAGCAGGATGACGAGTAGTGCGCCGTTGCTAACAATTATTTTTTTCTTGATTGAATTTAACATGGTGTAGTTCCCCGTCTCTTATAGCGCTTGGATGAGTCGATCGATCATGTATTCGATGTGTTTCATCTCTTGATAGACATCTGAAGGCGTTTTTCCACTTACCGCCTTGGCGCTGTTAGTTGTACTACTGATGTCCATTGGGATCTTAAGCAGGTTTAACTCAGCGATAATAAACTGTGTCTGTAGAAATGCGTCGATCGGTTTGGCTGCACCGAACTCTTCAAGCTTAGGGCGAGGGATCTCAGGTAACTTATTGCGTTTACGCAGTAGATTGAGCTTGCCACGAATGGTGATCGACTTGGCAATGACGTCTCCCGGTTTTTTACCGGCTTCTAATGGTGTCATTGTCGAACCGTCAGGGTGCATGCCATAGATTGCGGTTACCAGTAGTCTTTTCTTTATCTCATCACTATCGGCGAGATGTTTTGAGAGAGTTAGAAGACTAAATTGCAGATCCTCTTTGGCGCGAAAGATGTGTGAGTACACTTCATTCGGACTCACCTTGCTCTTGCCATTTAGTAGGTTGAGACGGTAGTAGAGCTCAAACAGCTCCTGATAGACATCGGCAGGTGATTTGCCGCTGTGACTATTCATCGAAAAGTCGATGTATCCCCCAGAGTCGCGATAGACCTCCTCCAGGTTGTTGATAACAAGCTGAGTAAGGTAGTAGACGTCGGTTGGCGTGTATGTGATCGGTGTTGATACAGCAAGTGGAGGTGGGCGTCGCTCTTCTTCGAGCGCGTATGCATAGAGCTCTGTAAGTGCCGATACGTGCAGCTCGTAAACATGCATCGGCTTGGCACCGGCTTCACGAGAGACTGGGATGTTGATCTCAGTGACGCCATTGGCGGTGAGGATTCTATCTATCAGGCTGTTGGCATACTCCACCCCCGCATAGACATCATTGGGAGAGTATTTTTGCGCCGCATTAGCACTCCCAATCAGGGTGAGAACAGGGATGAGCAGAGCGGTAAGTAAATAACGAAAATGCGTGTTTTTTGAAGTTGTTGTTTGCATATGGATATCCATTAAATGTGGTGAAATAAAATGAACAAGATTGTTGATCTAGCCAAATCAATCAGTCAGCCCGCTTTTTGTATATCACATTGAGAGAGTCTCAAGGTCTTTTAGCGACAACGATTCACAATACTTTACAAATTAACTGGGGAAATCAATAGTTCTTTGCTGTGGCTTGGCGGGTCGCACTATTGTGGTGCGGTATGTGCTGCTCTCATCACAAATGATGCGACATCTTATTTATTGTTTAATAGATGCTAGTTGTCGATTATGAGATTTTCCAGCTCACAGGCGTTTGAATAGTTCAGCAAGACTATTCTTGAGCACATATTGGTGGTGACGTTAAGGCTAATTGAAGAAGAGTTGAGCGGTTTATTTACTGCTGGGGAGGCCAAGATAGCTCACTACTGAAAAGCTCTCCAAGGGTTTGCTAAAGAGAAATCCCTGTGCCTGTGCGCAGCCTTCCTTCAACAGGAATTCGCGTTGTTCCTCGGTCTCTACACCCTCCGCAATAACGGTAAATCGCATACTATTTCCCAATGCAATAACAGCGCGTGATATGGCCACATCGTTCTCGTCGTTGGGCAGGTCACGGACAAAGCTGCGGTCGATTTTTAGTTTGTCGACTGGGAGCTGTTTGAGATAGGCGAGTGATGAGTAGCCTGTACCAAAGTCGTCGATGGCTAGCGAAACGCCAAGTTCACGTAACGAGTGAAGTTGTTCAATGGCCGATTTGCTGTGACCCATAATAAAGGTTTCTGTGATCTCAAGCTCTAAACGAGAAGCAGGTAGCCCTGTCTCTTCCAGAATTGTACGCACAGTTTCACGTAGATCGGTGAGTCTGATCTGTGGGCCTGAAATATTGACCGATATGGTGCCGAACTCTAAGCCGCTATCGAGCCACTCTCGTCCCTGCTGTGCCGCTCTGCGCAGCACCCACTCACCGAGTGGAATGATTAGATTGGTCTCTTCGGCAAGTGGAATGAAATGGGCAGGGGATATGAGTCCCTGTCCTGGATGCTCCCAGCGTACCAGCGCTTCAAAGCCTAGCACCCTGCCGCTCTCGATCTCGACCTGCGGTTGATAGTGGAGCAGGAGTTGTTCATCGTCGATGGCACGTCTCAGTTGGCCCTCGAGAACCAGATGCTCGAAGGCCTGTGTTGTAAGCTCTTCGGTGTAGAACTGGTAGGTGCTGCGTCCGACCTCTTTGGCACGATACATCGCCGAGTCGGCATTCATGAGCAGTTGCTCTACACCGTCACCATCCTGTGGATAGATGCTGATGCCGATGCTGACGCCGACAAACAGTTCATACTCCTGAATATAGAATGGATCCCTTAGGGCCGAACTGATCTTCTCTGCAAGCAGGGCGGCACTCTCTGGATCAGCAAGCCCCTCCATCAGAATGACAAACTCATCGCCGCCGAGACGAGCGACGGTATCCTCTTTGCGGATCAGGTTTTCAAAACGTTTGGCAACGGCTTCCAGCAGGGCATCGCCTACAGTGTGACCGAGGCTGTCGTTAACATGTTTAAAACGGTCAAGATCGAGAAACAGAACCGCAACCAGTCGTTTATCACGGTCAGCGCGGTCGATGGCATGGTCGAGACGTGCACGGAACAGCAGCCGGTTGGGGAGTCCTGTCAGCGGGTCGTGGTGGGCGAGGAAGGCGAGTCGTGATTGCGACTGCTTGAGTTGTGAAATATCGGAGAAGACCCCGATATAGTTAATGATCTCTCCTTTTTCATTTTCAACGGTGCTGATATTTAGCCACTCAGGGTAGATCTCACCACTCTTGCGACGGTTCCAGACCTCTCCCTGCCAGCTACCGGTCGACTCAACGGCTTGCCACAGCTCATGATAGAAACCCTCATCGTGGCGCTCAGATTTGAGCAGGCTCGGTTTCTCTCCAATGGCCTCCTGTTCTGTATAGCCGGTGATGGTGGTGAAGGCTGGATTAACGGCGACGATCTGTAACCGCATATCGGTAATCATGATCCCCTCGCTGGTGCTTTCAAAGACAACCTGCGACTGACTTAGCTGCTCTTTGGTACGGCGTGCACGGCTTAGATCACGGATGGTCATGAGGATGGAACTTGCTTCCCCCAGCTCATCACGGGTGATTCGTGAGATGACCTCTATCGGTGCACCCGCAGGATTGTCCGGATGGTGGGCCTCCATGGTGATGACCGCATCGCGCCGCTCTTCCTGTGCAAGGCAGACCGGGCATAACTCCTCTTCATCATCGGGGTGGATGATGCCGGCGATATGACTACCGATCACCTGATCAGGAGTGGTGTGAGTGAATTGGTAAAAGGCGTGGTTGGCGCGGATGACTTTGCGATCCAGGCCAAGCAGGTAGATTGGATCCTCAAAGAAATCCATCGCGTAATTCCATTCGGCCGTATTACGGGCGGAATCACGTTCTGCCAGAATACGATCTGTCATGTCGCGATCAGCCCCCTGAAAGCCAACTAGGCGCTGTTCGAGGTCATAGACGGGGGTAGCATTGCTCTCCATGTAGCGATAGCTTCCATCTTTGTGACGCCAACGTAATAACCAGCCGTCCCATCCTTGCTGGTTATTGATCAACTCGGGAAGCCTCTCCAGAACCTTAGCCTGATCTTGCTCATGCAGCAGACTAAAGCTGCTGGTGCCGATGATCTCATCCGGGTGATAGCCCAGAATCTTTTCGATGACGGGATTTGAATAGGTGTGAATACCGTTAATATCGATGGCCCAGATCCATTCGGAGCTGTTTTCTATCATCGCTTTGAAGCGTGCTTCACTATCTTTTAAGGCAAACTCGTAGGCCTTGCGGTTGGATAGTTCTCGCACCACGGCGCAGTTATATTCAGAACCATTGAAGAGAAAGAAATTGGTATTGATCTCAACGGGAAAGGTTTCACCATGTTTGGAACGGTGAGTCGATTCGAAGGTCATCGAACCCTCGGTTTTTAGTTTTTTCCAAAGCTCTTGCCACCGCTCCCAGGTGAACTCTGTGTCGATATCGGGCACGCAGAGCTGTAATAGCTCCTCTTGGCTAAAACTGAGTGACTCGCAGGCTGCACGATTTACATCGTGTATCTGCCCATTCTCAGCGACAAGAAAGGTCGCCTCGGTAATGTGGTCCATGACGAAATTGGAGATGGCGAGTTGTTTTTCACGCTGTTCATCTGCAGAGCAGAGCTGCTGTTTGCTAAGAACTCTGGAGACCTTGCCACCCTCATGGGTAAGCAATAGATAGTCGCACTGATGTTGCTCCAATAGATCCGTTGCAATATCGAGTTCGGTATCTTCACTGATGACGATGATCTCGATCAGGGGCAGGGTGGTGATGGCTGCGAGCTGATCACCGACGAATCCGATGACCGATTCACTTTCGATGAGGCCGATAGGTGTGGCGTCTCTTTGGATCAGGATAAGGGAGTCTGTATCGGCGCGGAGCTGTATCGTTACTTCGCCAATTGAGCTTTCAGAATCGACACAGATAAATGGTGTGGTCAGCTTGTCTCGGAGCGTGAGTGCTTTGATCATGCCTGCTTATTCCGGAAACGAGACGACTGTTGTCGCCTCATCGAGGGTTAACGGACAGTGTCTTACACTCCCTTGGCACTGAATAGATGGATTCCAACGCTGACCGCCATGGATAGCGAAGCGAAGGCGGTTAGTCCGCGATAGTCGACGCCGTCTGCATATTCGTAGTTGAGAGCGCGAGCGAACGACGAAGAAGATGCAGCAGCGGCTTTATGTCGGCGTAGAGTCACTGAGGGAGTTGTGTAGAGCCGCGAAGAGGTGATTACGCAACGAACGCAGGACGTCGGGGCGCCGTAGGCATAAATGGTCGCGTTAAGTTTTTGCTGTTTGCTTGGGCTTGGATGCCAAAAACAAGCTTTCGCAAAAATAGCGACTCCCCGACTAGAAGATTAGCAGAATTCACTCCTCTTTATGTGTTCGTCCAGTGCTCAGAATAGGTAACACATTGGGAGCATATGTCTGATCAATCTCACTCCAAAATTAGGCTTACTCTGTTGTAGGTTGGTGGCCCATCATCCTGGCAATACGCAGGAACAGCGCCTTGATTCTGGCCGAGCTCTGCTCTCCCAGCACCAGTAGGCAAGGTGTCAGGATCAGGGTCAGCAGAGTGGCGAAGGTGAGTCCTCCGGCGATCGCAGTCGAGAGCTGCGTCCACCACTGGGTTGAGGGGGCACCGAAGGTGATGGTGCGCTCGATCAGGTCGATATTGAGGGCAAAGACCATCGGCATCAGACCCAGTACCGTGGTGATGGCCGTGAGCAGAACTGGGCGCAGACGAACCCGTCCCGTCTTTAATGCCGCATCGTAGATACTCATTCCGTCGCGCCGATAGCCGTTATAGGTATCTATCAGAACGATATTGTTGTTCACCACAATACCGGCCAGCGCAATGATTCCGATACCAACCATCACCACACCAAATGGCTGGGCCGTTAGCAACAGACCCAGCAGTACACCGGCGGTTGAGAAGATGATCGCAGAGAGTACCAGTAGTGCCTGGTAGATGCTGTTGAACTGGGTGACCAGAATGACCACCATCAGGAATATTGCCATCATGAAGGCGTTGGAGAGGAAGGTGGCGGCCTCGCGCTGATCGGCATCTTCACCCTTAAAGGTAATCTTTACCTCAGGATCGAGGGGGTTTTTCTCCAGCTGCTGTTTGACCAGCTGTACACGCTCATCGAGCAATACACCCTCAGCAACATCGGCCTGCACCGTAATCACCCGACGGGCGTCGGCACGTGACAGGGTGCCGGTCTTGGCGGCGGGTATCAGGGTGACGAAGTTGGTGATCGGCTGCATGCCGTTAGCGGTTGCGACACGTAGATCGCTCAGATGATCCAGATTGCGCTCAACAAAGGGGTAACGTACGCGGATGTCGACCTCGTCGTCGCTATCATCGGGACGATAACCGGCGATGCGAATACCATTGGTAATCATCTGTACCGTGTTGCCGATCATCTGCACATTGGCGCCGTAGCGTGCCGCCTTCTCGCGATCCACCTCAAGTCGCCACTCGATGCCGGGAAGAGGGCGGTTGTCTTCGACATCAACAAAACCTCCTACCTCGTCAATAACGGCTCGCAGTTGCTTGGCAACACCGGCAAGACGTGCAGGCTCACGACTGGAGAGCTGAATCTGTACCGGTTTTTTCTCACCACCAGGTCCTCCTGCCTGTTTGCGCACCTCAATGATGATGCCCGAGATGTCGGCAGTGCGTTCACGGATCCGATCCATGATTACAGACGCCTTGGGACGATGTTGCCAGTTGGTGAACTGTAGCTGGATCACACCGACCACATCTTCAGCACGGTTTTCGCCGCTGCTGTTATTGAAGGAGCGGGCATAGACCGATTTGAGCGATTTCATATCGAGGATGCGAGACTCAACCTCACGTACCAGTGCATCCTTCTCATGGATCGACAGATCCCCGCGTGCACGGATATGGACTTGAGCAAACTCAGGTTCCACATCGGGGAAGAATTCAACACCGTGACCGTGTGTGCCGTAGGCGGTGTAGGAGCCGATCATCGCCATTAGTGCCACCAGTAGAACCTTACCGGGATGACGCAGTAATTTTGCCAGTAGCTCGGCATAGATCTGGGTCATACGCCCTTCGGGGTTTTTCCTGATCTGACGCTCTTCGTTATGTGGTGTGGTGACGCCACCGAGCACTGGGATAAAAACAAGCGCCATGATCAGTGAGGCGCTGAGGCAGATGATTACCGTGAGTGGTAGATAACCCATGAACTCACCAATCACACCCGGCCAGAACATCAGCGGCAGGAACACCGCAAGGGTTGTTGCGGTGGAGGCGATGATCGGCCACGACATCCGTTTTGAAGCACCCGCGTAGGCCTCGTGGGCACGCATTCCCTCAGCGAGTCGACGGTCTGCCAGTTCGGAGACGACAATAGCGCCATCGACCAGCATGCCAACGACCAGAATCAGGCTGAAGAGTACGACGATATTGAGGGTATAACCGAGGTTGTAGAGGATGAATATTCCAGCCAGGAAGGAGGCGGGGATCGCCATACCGACCAGCAGTGCTGAACGTGCACCGAGGATGGCCAGGATCACAATCATGACTAATACAATCGCACTCATGACGTTGTTGGTCAGATCGTTGAGCATATCTTTGATCTCGCCCGACTTGTCCTGCAGGTAGGCGACCTGAAGTGTCTCCGGCCAGTGCTTCTGCTCAGCAGCGACGATCTCTCTGACCTTTTCGATGGTCTGGATAATGTTGGCACCGACGCGCTTTTTGATCTCGAGCGTGATGGCAGACTGGCTACCGACGCGGGCAAAACCCTCCGGGTCCTTGAAGGTTAGACGGATGGAGGCGACATCCTCGAATACGACCACATTATTGTTTGCCACCTTGACCGGCATCTTCAGGATGTCATTGAGATCCTCGATCACACCCGGCACCTTCACCACCATACGCCCGGCACCCGTATCGAGTGCTCCAGCGGCAACCAGCAGGTTGTTGTTGCTGATCAGCTCAAACACCTCACTGAAACGGATGTCGTAACTCTCCATCACCTGCGGGTCGACGATGATCTCCAGGAGATCCTCGCGATCCCCTCCGATATCGGCCTCCAGTACCTGTGGTAGTGATTCGATGCGGTCTTTCAGTTCACGCGCGATGCGTAACATGCCTGCTTCCGGTACCGTGCCGGAAAGGGCCACGGTAAGCACCGGGAAGAGGGCGACGTTGACCTCATGCACCTCCGGTTCGTCGGTGTCGTTGGGGAGTTCGATCTTGGCGATATCGACCTTCTCACGTACATCATCGAGTGCACGCTGGTTATCGACACTCGCTTCGAATTCAAGCGTGACCGAGGCGTGGCCTTCGGCCGCACTGCTGGTCATCTCCTTGATCCCTTCAATCGACTGCAGCTCCTTCTCCATTGGCCGTACCAGCAGGCGCTCAGCATCTTCAGGTGAGATCCCCTCATGTGACATCGAAACGTAGACGATTGGGATCGTTACATCCGGGTCGGCCTCTTTGGGTATCGCCTGCCAGGAGAGTGATCCAGCAAGCAGTACAAACAGCAGTACAAGAATAACGATGCGGCTTCGGTCAAAGGCCGCTTCAATCACGCTTTTCACAGTACTGCCCCTGCGGCAGCCGCTGTTTTGTCGGGTTCAGCAATGGGAATGATCTTTTGATTGTTGATAACAAAACCCTGTCCCAGGGTGACAATCCGAACCTTTTCAGGGAGGCCGGTAATCCAGGTGCCAGCCGATTCATTTCGCAGCATGCGAATGGGGAAAAACTGCACACGATCCTCTTCTGCAACGATGTAGACACCAATAGAGCCGTCGTTACCCAAGGTCAGGTGAGCGGGTGATATAAAATGCGCGCTGACATTGTCGGCAGGGATTGCTAGCGTGGCGCTCATTCCAGCAGCCACGCCTCTGTCGCGGTTATCGATCTCCGCCTCAATTCGAAAGCTACGGGTGGCCTCATCGGCAACACTTGAGATGTAGGTGATGGTGCCCTTGATGCGCTCATCAGCGGCGGTAATAATCTCCAGGGCTTGGCCAAGGGAGAACTTACCGGCCGTAAGCTGTGGTACCTGTGCGGTGGCCAGTAGTCGACTGCACTCAACCAGGGTCGCAAGGTTGTCGCCCATCTGTACCAGCTCGCCCACTTCGATCAGATAATCATTGACGATGCCGGTGAAGGGGGCGCGAATTCGGGTATGCTTGATATCGAGCTTGATGGCTGCCAACTGGGTATTTGCCGCAGCCAGATTGGTCTCAGCCTCGCGCAGTGAGTTCTCTGAACTCAGGTTGGTCTTCCCCAGCTTCTTGATGCCCTTGAGTTTGACTTGATACTGCAGAAGTTGCGCCTTGGCCTCTGCGAGTCGCTCCATTCGATCACCCAATTCGAGAGAGAAGAGTAGGTCACCCTTGCTGACCTGCTGCCCCTTCTCAACGTGAATCTCCTTGATGGTCTCCTCCGTCTCGGCGCGCAGTACGGCGCTGCGGAAGGGTTCAAGTTGTCCCTGAATCTTTACCACGCGCTCGATATCGCTCGCGACGGAGTGGCGATACTGCACCTTCAACAGGCTCACTGGGGCTGTATTTAGCGCTGTGGCGGATTGCTCAACATCGTGTTGCTTCGCATCGCTACCACTCCAGAGCCAGAGCGACAGGGCTACAACGATAGCCATTGCTGCGATAGTCGATTTTCTCATCTTTCAATCCTCAGAAATTACTGCTGTGTTTCGTTGTGCTGGGTTTGACCTGTTACTGATCTACGTGACGTAGTCCAGCAAGCATGAATTCGACGGTGGCATCGATAAAACGATCGTTATCGATGTCACGCCCCCAGCAGTAACCCTCCCAGAGGGTGTTGATCGCGCCATCGAAGCAGGCATGAATGCCGTACTTCATCTCTTCAATGGGCCTGTTGGCAAAGAGACCCTGATCGATGCCGCGCTGTACCAGCTCGTCACCAAACCGGTCGAATTGATCGTCCACTTGATGAAACTGTTCCAGTAGTTCGGGTGTCGCGCTGTTTTTAAAATCACCTCGGTTGCAGTACTGCACTACCCGGCGATACTGCGGGTGTTCAAGGTGATAGCGCAGAGCGAGGGTGGCGGTGTGACGAAACGCCTCATCGGCGGGTAGATCACTACTGACCTGCTGAAAGCTGCTCATCAGGCCACCATAAAAGCTGAGCGTCAGCTTGGCGTAGAGGGCATTTTTGCTGGGGAAGTGTTTGTAGATGGTCCCTTTGCCTATCTCCGCTTCATTGGCGATCTTCTCGACAGTGACCGAAAGCCAGTCGTCGCAATCGAGCAGGTGCAGTGCCGCATCGAGGATCTCCTCTTCACGGCGTGCAAACTCGCGCTCTTTCCTCTCCTGAATACCCATATTTAATACTCGTTGTTTACCAATCAGTGACTACTCGTAAATATATGACTGTCAGTCACAAAACGCAACGCTGGTCATATGCGCTGGCGGTTAATAAACAACTATTTGATATCAAAATTTGTGTAACTTGTTGTTATTTGAGGTGTATAAGAAATGACTGAGTCGGATGTAGAGCTGGTTAGGCGCCAGATTAGAGTGGATGAAATTGAGTGGTGCGCAGGTAGAGGGTGATATTTCATTATCGAGTCCGGTTAATTTCTGGAAGGTTTCTAGTCGCAACGATTGAAGAAAGATAGTGAGTTAAGAGTCGTGGTTGTGAGATTAGCGCTTAGTGATACCGATATGGTTACTCGCCATTGCATGTAATGCTTTTGCGTATCTCTCCCTAAGCTGTGCGAGATGACGAGAGAACCTCAAGTTGGTCTATTTTTTGCTTTAATCACCGGTAGATAGTTAATAGATGGAAAAGACGTCAATGTTTAGACACCAGCCACTGATCCTGCTTCTGAGTACAGCCCTGTTGATGGGGTGTCTTCAGAGACCACCGGTACCGCCAGCCAAATACAAACCACCTGCTGAGAGCACGGTTAATGAACCGACAATGGCTGAGATGTGTAGTCCTTCAGCTGGCGCTGAGTATGGTCTGCTTAAACGGGTCGTTGTGGTCGGGTTTGGCCTCAGTGATCCTGCGCAAGCCAATGATCTTAATGAGATTGAACAGCGTTATCCCAGTCAACTGACCAAGCTGCTAGATGATGAAGGGCGCTTTGTTCTCACCGAGAGAGGCCACACGATACTGGTGCCAGCAGCGCTAGATCTTATGGGTAACTATTCGAGAACGGCTGCAGAGCAGGCAAGACAGGTTGCAGAAGAGCAGGGGGCGCAGTTTGTGATCTCTGGACGCTTTCTGGATCTCTCTTCAACCTACTACGACAACCTGATCGATACGGCAAGGAAGTGGCCGGTACGGCAACTGGTGGTCGAGATTGAGGTTTTTGATGGTTATTCCGGTAGCCTGATTACGCGTCATCTCTATCGAGATAGGGTGAAGGGACGTATCGACATGAAGCAGATCACCCCCTTTGATGGTCGTTTCAACGAGTCAGAGTATGGTCAGGCAGTTGCGCACATGCTCAAGCTGCAGGTGCGAGATATTGTTAACGATCTGGCCTGTATGCCGATGCAGGCAAGGATTCTGAAATTGGATGGTAATACGGTCTACATTGATGCCGGTGCAAATGTTCTATTGCGGCCCAACGATGAATTAAAGATATTTAGAAAGCGTATTGCGGCCCACGATCTGCATGACAAGATGGTTGCTGAAGAGATCCCTTACGGTACTTTGACCATAAAACGCCTCTTCCCCAACAGCTCTATAGGTACGCTGAAGTTGAAGAGAGGTAGGGCAGAGGATCTTAGGCCGGGTGATATTGTTCGTGCCTGGTAAAGGATTGGAGCAGTCCAAAACAGAACCGACCTTAACTGCCTGTCTCGCAGGGCATCCCGTCAAGACAGACGCGATTTCGTCCTGCCTGTTTGGCGCTATAGAGCGCGCGATCAGTGACATTGATTAGACCGTTGTAGTCTTCTATCGACTCATAATATTTTGCTGCACCGATACTTATGGTGACGTTGCTGCTGATCTCATCGTTGGTAAAGGTGTGATTATCAAAGAGCTTGCGCAGTTTATGTGCGAGAAACTCTGCGTTATCGAGCGGTGTGTTGGGTGAGATGACCATGAACTCTTCACCACCATAGCGGCCGATGATATCGGTCTTACGAAGACCCTGTGTCAGCAGCTTAGCGCTCTCTTTGAGTACATAATCGCCAAAGAGATGACCGTAGGTGTCGTTGACTCGTTTGAAGTGATCGAGATCGAGCATCATGACGCAGAGTGGTGTCTTGTAGCGCTGGGCTCGATTGAACTCATACTCGAGTTTCTCTTTCAGGTAGCGGTGGTTGTAGAGTCCGGTCAAACCATCTCTGGTTGAAAGCTCTTCGAGCTTACGATTCTTCTCTTCAAGACTGGCCTGGGTTCGGCCTAAACTTTGACACATCCGGTTAAATGCCTGAGCCAGGGTGCCTATCTCATGGTTGCCATTCACACCAGTGACCTGTGATGAGAGGTCTCCCTCACCAATCGTTTCGATACCACGCATCAGTTTGTTCAGGGGTGTAAAGATGGTTCTTGCCGTGGCTAGCGCGATGACAATGACACAGAGAAACATTGCGACAGAGAGTGTGATCGCACGATCACGTAATTGGGTTATCGGCTGAAAGGCCTCATCCTGGTCCTGTTCGCTAATCAGAATGCAGAAGAAATCATCCATAGTGATCACCATAGAAGAACCCGCAACGGGGACACCGCGATAGTCATCCCAAAGGCCGGTCACCTCTTGTTGTTCACTGATTCCGATCTCGACCGGATAGGTGTTGACCTGAAGCTCGTGATCACTGTTATCCAGAAAGAGTGAGTCGGTGATCATTCGACTGTTTCTATCGACCAGATAGGTCTCACCCGTCTTGCCAATACCTCGAATCTGAGATTTAGCACCGAGGTCGACAATAAGTTGGCCGCGAAGCAGATTATTGAACGCCTCGGCACTGAAATGGACGACCAATACACCGATTGGATTCTCATTCATACCGTTAGGATAGATGGGCGAGGCGACCTCAAGCTCGGGCGGACCATTTTTATGGGCGTGGATATCGCTGATGAAGGTTCGCTGCAGGCCCTGAGTGTAGTAACGCTTCTCTTTTTTGCTTACACCGATTTTGCTCTCATCGCTGGATGCGATAACGATTCCTTCGTGAGAGAGCACGTCAATGTAGAGAATTGAATTATCGAGGGGGACCTTATTGTAAATGAGGTGTTTGTTGAGTCGGGTTAGTGATGAAATACGTGTCCGTGCATCTGCGGTCATAAGCAGTTGATCACGGATGTAGCCGTCAGAGGCGTAGTTGCGTGTGACGATTTTGAAGCTATTTAGGAAAAGAAAAAGCTCTCCCTCACGAAATTCAGAGACTGCATTGAGTCCGGCAAGTGTGCTGCGTTCAAGCGCCCCCTTAGCTTCGCTGTAACCAATAATGCCGATCATTCCAGCAGGAATGATGGAGATAAGAAGGGAGATGATCACCAATCGATATCGGATAGACATAGTTCCCATCATCCAATGTAAATGGTGCGTTGTCGAGCGGCATTAACCTACTCTTAGGGTGTAGTAATCATGCTCTGTTGAGAGGGTTATTATTCTGTGTCCCTTGGGGCCTAAAAAAAGCGTGATCGATTAGGTTATTAACTAAATAGATGAAGGAGTGCAAGACACCACTGATGCTCAGTGAGGGCATTCACTTAAAATGAAGCTGGTTATCATATGAGGGATCGTATTAGTCCATATAGTAGAAACAGCGAGGGTCGCGCAGCGAAAGACGGGGATTAACCGATGTTTTAACCACGCCGCTTTCCGTTTGCAGTGAGGGGGCAGCTAACTCCATCTCCATCTTTGTCGTGATGTTGGTTGCATGGCCATAGCAGCGGGGTGGACCTGCGACAATAGGGATAGGTAGTGGTTTGTTGACCATCTCAACAGGCGTGGGGGGAGTGGGCTCCGCCTCTGATTCAGCGGATGTAGCGGATGCAGTTTTAACGGTTTCAGGCATGGAAGGTTCTGTTTTGCTGACCTCTGACTCCTCCTCATTCTCCTCTGTGACGCCTGAACGCAGTTTGTTAAAGGCATCGACGATAAAGTTTTTGTTCTTACCGAACAGATAACCAATAACTCCACCGATTACCGGGCCAGCGGGATGGGCAGTCGCTGCGCCACCCAGTGCCGTCCCTGCGATGACGCCAACACGACTGTCGTTGTCTGTATTGCTGTGCTGTTCCTGTTGAGGACTTTCCATACCCTCGTCGGCGGCTAATGGGCCGGTAACAGGAAAGCAGCTGATGAGAAGTGTGATTATGAGTGCGAAGTTTTTCATCGGTTTCTCTCTCATTTAAGCGCCAGTGGCAGGCACGGCTGGCCGAGCCCCTTGACGCGGTTGCAGAGATCACGGGCTGAGGCCTCACTGCCTCCCGGAGCTAAAGTGAGTCGGTAGAGGGTAACTCTACCTTCGGTATGAGCTAATACACGGTGACTGTAGTTTTTCAGCGTGACCTTTACCTTCTCACTGATGCTACTCCAGCCCGACTCAGCTCTGGCATGGCTGGTGTATGAACCCAGCTGCAGGGTGAACCCTCCTAAATCGGGTTTGCGTACTGTAGATGGTTCTTTTTCTGCTGTGAGAGCAGGTACGCAGGCCTGCTTTGCTGCCTTAAAACGAGCGCAGTACTGCTCGGCACTGGCACGACTCATCTGCTCTTTAGTGGTAATACGGTAGTAACGTGAACCGTTGATCAGCGCGCTGTTGATGGAGGCGTGAAGATCCTGGGTAAGAGTAGGGTGACGCTGTTGAATGGCTTTCCAACTGCGCTCTGCCTGGGCCTGTGCACTGAATGAACCGAGTTGCAGTGATATTTTGCCTGCAGTGCGTTTAACCTGGAGAGGCTGGGGTTCACGTTTTGCCACGGTTATCGGGGTTGTTTCCTGCTTACTCGTGATGATGGGACGGTAGCGGTTGGGCTGTTTTTCTGTTGTTGCAGCAGCCTTGCCTGGTGATTGAGTTTGAGTCGCTTTCGGGTGGCTGGCTCCGAGGATGATGTCACTGTTATTAAGTGTCGTTCCCTTGTCTGTAATGGCCAGTGTTGTCGGTTGCTTAATAATCTGCATGGCATCGTTTGCTACGAGCTTAACGTTGTACTCTCCAAGTGGCAGCATGTAGAAACGGTAGAAACCATCAAAGGCGCTGCGCTGACGCTGAACCAGGCGGTTGTTAGCGTCGAATAGCTCGACGACAACATTGGGCAGGGGAGAACGATTGCCATCACTCTGCTGCAACAGGAGGGTGCCATCGATCTCCCCCGTCGGTGTGAGCGGGAAGTCCAGCCTGGTCAGCTTTCCAGCGGTTAACGTGATCGTATGTGATTCGTGTTGAGGTAGCAGGTAGGCATCCTTGATGCTTGCTATATCAAGTTCGATATCGATTGGGGTATCGGTCGGCAGGTTGGTCATATAGAGATGGCCGCTGCGATCGCTTCGAGAGACCTGTTCACCCGCTGCGCCACGAATCGAGACGCCCGCAACACCGCGTTCTCCGCTGTCTAGTGTGCCGTTGTTATTGCTGTCCTCGAAAACCGTTGCTGTAATGGTTCCGTGGTGATTCCGCTCACGGCTGTCTATCTCGCTATCCTGAATCGGCTGATAACCGAGGGCCAGATTGGCAGAGACCATGCCGGTGTAGTCACCGTCACTGCTAAAGGCGATAGAGGGGGTGACTATTAGTGCATCGCTGCGCCAGTTAATGCCCGCAGAGTAGTGGTTGAGATCATCGCCATCGATGTTATGGGTAAAGTCGAAATTCATGCTTAGTCGATCTTCGAGATTCAACAGGGCTGAAATAAAGAGCGAGTCGATACGCTCATCTGGGTAGATTGAGTAGTCGAGACGACCACGTAGAAAGAGGGGGGCTAAATGTTTGCTGAGTTGCAGCGTACCTTCAACCATCTCCGATTCGTCAGCGGTTGATTCAAGGCGAATATATCTAAGGTCGTGGCTGAGATAGGCGCTGTTGATATATGCGGTGAGCGTGTTGCTCAAAATGCTCTCACGATGATTTTCATAGTCGCGATCTTGCAGGGTGAATTCGATGGGTATCCCGGCGAACTGACCGCTGGCTGAGATGGAGGTGATCGACTTTAGGTGATTATTTGATGTATAGCTCTCTTCAGTAATGAAGTCGTCGTAGAGGGCAAGGCTGGCACGTAGATTAATGCCCCGTAACGATTTCTGCAGAAGCAGGCGATAGCTACCACCCCCGCGTGAGTCCTGCGTGGTGTCGAGGCTGGCAAAGATGCCGGGCAGGGCGCCGCGAAGGCCGAGGTTGAGATAGTGGTGGCGGCGATCACCCAGCTCAACACTGTGAAGAGCTGCGCCCAGTGAGAATTTATCGTTCAGGCCGTAATCGATTTTTGCGCTAAGACGAGGGTTTCTGGCGACCTCATCCTCCTGTAGATCAAACAGCTGCTCGCCCTGTTCACTGAGAGAGAACTGATAGATCGCCTTACCCTTCTGCAGCATGCCTGGGCCGACAAAGTGACTACGGCTGATACGTCGGATCTGGCCGTTAGGGCCGTAGAAGATAAGTTCGAAGTCGTTGTTACCGTAGTAGAGCGGAATGTTGCTAAAGACGTAGCGCCCATTTTCGGGAGTCATCAGATAGCCGATGAGTAGATTGTTGCGATAGAGCTCCACTTCCCAGTTTGGTAGCAGGTCGCCTCTAAAATCGGTGGTGTCGAAGCTATATTCATGCTCGAGATCACTATTCTCAAACTTGATGCCGAGCTCCTGATTGCCACCCTCATAGAGTGGAATCTCTACGGTATTTAGATCGCCAACCTTGATGCGTGATGCGCGTAATGGGCCCAGCAGACCCTTGTTTGCATCGGTGCGGCTAACGCTAAGACGCGCACCGTCCAATAGATCGCTCTCATCACCTCGGAGATAGAACTCACTGGAGATAAAGGGGAGTTCATTATTCGTAATCAATGCATAACCACCGCTGAAGTCTGGCTTGTTCTCTGTGCCGTGACGTCTGACTCGATAGTCGAGGCTTAGATCGGTTGTTGGAAGGCTCCTGGCTGGATAGGGGAGTGCATGTTGTCTCGTATGAACCGCAGTCTGATTGAATGTTACTGGGTGCTTCCCTTCGTGTCGCGTCTGTATGGGTAGTGTCTCCAGGGCCTCAAGCTCAACTCTCATGCGAGACTGGTTAAAAGAGAAGTCGATCGGGAACCAGTTCGATAGCTGTGAGAGCTCAACATAGATTTCGTTGTTGGCAGAGTAGACGCTGTTTGCAGGTATCACACTGCGACTGCCATCAATGGTGACTGCTGCACTGTTGATATCGAGTTCAAAGTCGCGCTCCCGGCTGATCGTCCATCCTCGTCCGCTACCTGCAACGGGGTTGAGTTCAATCGGAAAACCGAGCTTTTCGACCACGACCCCAAGCGGTAATAGCAGACTCTGCTGGTGTCGATAACCGATGACATCGGTAGCGATCAGCTCACCATCAAGCTGCATATCTAGCGTAAGCCGCTGTTGTGTTGTTACCTCAGCATTCGCGTTTGGAATGATGAGGAGTGTCAGCAACATGAGCGATAACAGACGACAGAATTCAGGCAGCGAAGGGCTCACCTTCTGCTTGATAGGCGTCAAACTCCCGTCATTACTATTATCAGGGAGTGTTCTAGTTGTATGTAACTGCATGAAATTAAACATAATAGGCATGTTCGCCGTAGTTTCTCTCAATAAAGAGATAGCAAGCGGCGTGCCACAAATGAGGTTGGTGTATCGATTTCTGCCTGTTCCGGTGTTTAACGGATAGATTGGAACGAAGCTAAGGAGCCGAAAGGGTGATTCGATTTTGCCTGCTCCTACGGGCCGTCGCTGGAGTGCAAGTGACGTTCTCCCTCGCGTTGCTCGGTCGTCGAACCTGGAGGTTCTCACCAAGGCCTTCGGTCGTACCCCACAAACAAAAAGGCTCTCTATCGCTGACCGCCATGGAGAGCGAAGTGAGGGCGGTTAGTCCCCGATAGTCGACGCCGTCTGTATATTCGTAGTTGAGAGCGCGAGCGAACGACGGAGAAGATGCAGCAGCGGCTTTATGTCGGCGTAGAGTCACTGAGGGAGTTGTGTAGAGCCGCGAAGAGGTGATTACGCAACGTACGCAGGACGGTCGGGGCGCCGCAGGCATAAACGGTCGCGTGAAGTTTTTGCTGTTTGCTTGGGCTTGATGCCCAAAACAAACTTTCGCAAAAATAGCGACTCCCCGGCGAGGACCTTTGTTGTTTGTATGGCGCGCCCGAGAGGATTCGAACCTCTGACCTGCCCCTTAGGAGGGGGCTGCGCTATCCAGCTGTGCCACGGGCGCTAAAGGTTGCGAAGTATAACAATGAGAGACTATTTGGCTATAGCGATTGATCGTGTGCTGTGGCTCTGGCGCACCGCGTTAGAGTTTATATGGCACCTACACTCTGCATGTACTGTTTTGGGCCTTGCATGATGGTGCTGCCGAGCTGGGTGAGTCTACCGACAGACTCGATGGTGTTGAGTCCATCTCTGAAGCAGCTGGCATGGTGTCCGATGAGTCTCTCTACCTCCTTGTTACTCTCATCATCAAGTAGGCTCGAGTCGAGAATTTTCTGCATTCCATAGTGCATACGCGAAAGCACAAAGGTGGCGTGGTAGATGCCATCGATGGGGCGTAGATCCTCTCTCAGTGGTGAGCTGTGCCGCTCCTCCTCAGGATTTTCGACCAGTGGACCTTCGACTGAGAGTCCAAACAGCAGGCAGTGAGCCGACTCGTGGATCAGTGTGTCGAGTACCTGTACCAGCGTCTTGTGGTAGTCGGCATTGATAAAGAGCGTGCCCCAGAGGTAGACCGAGGAGGCACCGTGGAAGGTGATGCCGTCGCTATTCCTGGCACTGCTGGCCATCACGATCTCGGTTGTCAGTGCTCTGATCTCCTCGCCCAGTTCTGGCAGAACCTGATCGATGATCTCAAGGGCCTCGTGGATATGGGGGGAGACTCGCTCAGCAGATGAGGCGGAGGGTGCAGTCAGGTGCAGGGGGACGTCTGGTTCAATCTCAACGTTGCGAATATAGAGATCGATACTCTCTCTATCGAGGTCGGTCTCAGAGAGGGTGATTACTGAGAGACCGCCTGCGGCTGCTTCGAAGCTGGAGAGCTTCGTAAATAGTTGTTTGGCCAGTTCGATATCATCTTGCAGTAACGCTGAAGCGAGATCGTAGTAGTAGCCAAAAATGCCGGGCTTGATGAAGGTGGTTTTGTTTAGTGTTGCTAACCAACTGTCGATTGGGGGAGGCTGGCTGGTTGTATCTGATAACTGTTGATGCAGATAGCTGAGGCTATCTATTAGCCGTGCTTTCATCTCGCAGTAAAGTGCGTCTGCACGCCTGCGGTCGGGGAGAAAACCGATAGGAAGTGTGCTGTTATTGAAGGCTGTGACCATAGATTTAGTTCACGCTTTACCGTTCAATCCAACCACCCCCCTTAAAAGCATGGGGAGCGGAGAGAATTAGATTGAGATCAGGCTGTGAATTTATCTATGCCAGGTTTTGCACCACCGATCTTGCCACCACGAACTTTAAGGTTCTTAGTTTTGACTGTTCCGACCTTGACGCCGTTTGTTGCGTCGTCGCTAGTGTCTGAACTGGTTTCGAGCCATTGGCTGCCAAGGAGTTTGCTGGGATCAATCGAGACTTTTGCTTCCTTATTATTTGAATCGTTCATGTCTATTCCTTTATTTGATTAAGATACCCCGTGAAGATTAGCTATGATCAGCCTCTGCTGTCAAAGTAGAGCTCTAGTATTATCAATGATTTATACAGGGTATTTGCAGGAGAGAGGGGATAAATGGAGCGATGATCAATTTCATCACAGCAACGGGACACGACTATTCAGTTGAGGCATTGAGTGAGGCTGATGGTGGTTTTGATCTGAAAACATCCAGTTACGATGAACTTTTTGCCAAGCGATCGCTTACTGCTGGTAGCTATATCTTTTCTGACCTGGAACGTCTGATGCCGTGGGAGTTACGTATTGCGAGTGAGGTTTACCACTCCTTGAATAAGGCCGAGGGTTGTCGACCGCTAAACAATCCCGCAAGGGCGCAAAGTCGCGTTGAACTGTTAAAAGGTTTGCACCGTCTAGGAGTCAATGATTTCGACGTCTATCGTGCCGATGAGTATCCTGCTCCTCGCCGGTTTCCGGTGTTTGTAAGGTGGGAGGGCGACCACGGCAAGCCGCTCTCAGATCTGCTGCTCACCCAGGCTGATCTTGAAAATTCTCTGACGCAACTTAGAGAGACAGGTTACCCCTTGCGAGGTCTACTGGTGGTTGAATTTTGTGCCGAGGAGACATCACCGTCGGTTTATCGAAAATATGGTGCATTCAGAGTGGGTGATCGGATCGTCGCTCACCACTTTGTGATTGAAGATAACTGGAACGTTAAGTACGGCAAGATTGGACTTGCCAGTGATGATGATTTTCGTGATGAGATTGCCTACGTACGCGAGAATCCACATGCGGAGCAGTTGATGAAGATCTTTCAGCAGGCGGGTATTGAGTATGGCAGGGCTGACTATGGTCTGGTTGGTGGACGAATGCAGGTCTATGAGATTAACACCAATCCCCACATCAAGGTCGGTGTGAAACACCGTTCCCCACTACGCCGAGAGGCACTCGCAATAGGAGAGAAGAGTCTTCTGGATGCCTTCGCAGAGATTGATGTAATGGGACAACACAAAGATAAAATCAGCTTGGACTCTAAACTATTATGTCCCTATCGGCCCTATAAAAACCTGTTCAAAAAACGATATCTGAGGCGTCCATGATCTCAGTAGTGATCCCTGTGCTGAACGATGCCATAGCGCTTCACTCCCTGTTATTGCAACTTAATGACCAGCGCGATGAGATGGTTGAGCTGATTGTTGTCGATGGTGGCAGCAGTGATGAATCTGTTGCGCTTGCACATGAGCTAGCAGATAGGGTGGTAGTCACCAGATCGGGTCGTGCGCTCCAGATGAATGCGGGGGCGGACGTTGCAAGGGGAGATATACTCTGGTTTATCCATGCCGATACGGTGTTGCCCGCAACGGCACTGGTACTGCTTCATCAGGCTATCAATCAGCAGTCCTCGCCCGAGGTCTGGGGACGTTTTGATGTCTCTATCGAACCTAAAACAGCGCTGATCGGTGTGGTTGAGAAGATGATGAATCTGCGTTCACAACAGACTGGAGTGGCAACGGGGGATCAGGCGATCTTTGTGACCACCAGGCTCTTCTGGCGTGTTGGTGGCTATCCTTCGATTGCATTGATGGAGGATGTGGCGTTGAGCAAACGGCTGCGACAGGTGGCTAGGCCTATAGCTCTACACGAGCGTGTCGTTACCTCTGGGCGACGCTGGTTGCAGCGTGGTGTGGTGAGAACCATCCTGTTGATGTGGTGGCTGCGTCTCTGCTATCTCATCGGTGTCGATCCACAGCGGCTCTCAAGCTGGTATCGGTAGGGTGAAATTTGCTAAGGGTCGAATCGCCGTCTTTGCGAAACAGCCACTGGCGGGGCGTGTTAAAACCAGACTGATACCTGCTACTGGGGCCATCGGTGCAGCACGTATTCATCGAAAGTTAGTGGTGCAGACTGTTGCAACCGTTTCACAATCTGACCTCGCCCCCGTGACGCTTTGGGTTGCCCCGAATCGTTGGCACCCCTTTACACAACGACTACAGCAATACTACTCATTTGAGCTGTGTGTGCAGCATGGATTGGATCTAGGAGAGCGAATGGCATCTGCTTTTAGGGTGATGTTAAGCGATGCCCCCTATGCACTGTTGATCGGCACCGACTGTCCGTCGATTGATGCCTCCTATCTGCAGCAGGCCTTCGATGTATTGGAGCAGGGAGCTGACGCTGTCTTTGGTCCTGCTGAAGATGGCGGCTATGTGTTGGTTGGTCTGCGTCGCGGCGCCTCACTCCCTTTTTCTGCAGTGGAGTGGGGGAGTGGTCGGGTGATGCAGCAGACACGCCGATTGATGCGTGCCTCTGGTATGGAGTGGAAGGAGCTTAAGCCACTCTGGGATGTGGATTACTGGCGTGATGTGAGGCGAATGCGCCGCTTGGATTAGACCGACAGGTTTTTGCGAATCATCTCTCGCTGCAACTGAGCGGTTTGGTTAGAGATGCGTAACTCCTGGGCACGGGTCAGCTTGTGGAACTGAGCACCGATGTGTTGTTTATCTGTAAAGTCATTGATACGAGAGTTTCTGATCTCAATTGAACACTCGATCTTCTCTTTTTTAGAAAGCTGAATGGTGCAGGGATAGACGTCACCAATAGATACGTTGACCACTGAGTCGGTAATAACCGCACCAAAACCACCTTGAGAGATATCGGAAATGAGCGCAGTGACGTGATGAGCTTCCAATTCGATGGTGACCTGAATGTTGCTGGCCAGGCTGATTGGTACACGGAAATAACTTCTCAGCTCGTGATACTCGACCGGTCTCGGTAGGTCGATGACGTAGGAGAGGTAACCGTCGTCGCTACGCTTAATGCCTTTAAGGTGACAGGAAAAACGGACATCGACGCCATTCAACTTGGCATAGACACGTGCCTCTCTCGATTTGATGAAGTGGTCGTGACCGATTGATGGGGTGAGTTCATCAAGCTCAACAACATCTGTCTCATCATCGTGTATGACATTGATCAATGAGCTGCTATAGGTGCCCTTACTGTTGGGCAGGCTGAGCGAGAGCAGGGCGTGCGACTCCTGAATACGTTTCAATATTGAACGTATCTGCGCAGGATCTTTGAGATATTGAGCTTCGCTCTTTTTAGGGGTGTTTTTTTCAGCCATTACCGCTTGCATGACCGTATTTTTCTCTTTCGGTCTAAATATTTCGCTAAGCACGCAATACTACCCGATTTTTCTACGTTTGGCTGATGATCCGAGGCGCTAAGCCTTGGCGATGGTGTGACCGGTGTGCTGCGAGGTAGATATACCACTGTCGTTATAGAGGCTAGGGCTCTGGCTCTGGCCGTTGACGATCGAAATGGCACGCTGGAGATGACGTTTTACCAGTTCGATCGAACCACCATTGATCTCGTTCAGCTTTTTACACTCGGTCAGATCGTCTAGTAATCCATTCCAGGTGTCGAGAAGAACCGGTTCATTACCCAGGCGAGCGATCAGCTGCTGCATGCCTGCCTGATTGTTTTCGTAACCTGCTGCCTTGAGAAGGGTGACGCGCCTCTGGTCGTTGGCATCGATTTTCCCGATTTGTGTCTCTTTCTCAGCGGCTAACACCTCCAGTTCGGCGGTGTCGTTCTGTCTCAGTGCAGAGCGCTCCTGATTCAGTAACTCAAGTAATGCTGTGACATTGGCTCGCTGGTTGGCGAGCAGATCGACGAGCATTGCGATATGACGAGACTGATCCATGATTGACTCCACTGTTGGCTGTTTAGCCCAGACTCTCTTCAAGACCCATCAGCTTCTCCGCAACCTTCTCCGGATTGACCTGATAGCTCCCATTCGCGATGGCCTCGCGGAATGCGGCAACCTTATCGGTATTGACCACCGGTGTGTCGGCCAACGCCTCACTAAGATTGCTGAGACGGCTAGCGGTATCGGTCAGGCTGACACTGTCGCCCTGAGTAGTCGGAGCACCCTTGTCTGCCGATTCACCCTTGCCACCCTGAACCTCCTTATCCTGCTTAGAGGTTCCAGCGCCCTGGGTAGCCCTGTTGTTTAACCCATTGATTTCGATGCCCATTGTCTTATCTCTCCACTTTATACTTTTAGGTTATCTGCACTAATTGTCGGCAGCAACCGGGAAACCTTTAGAAATAATTTTAACTATTTAAAGACGAACCTCAACCACACCCGCGCGGATGATTGTCGCCTCGATAACACGTTTAGAACTGCTGTTCTTGACCTTGATTCGTTCACCGATAGCACCATCACCCATTGCCTCTCCTCGGGCACGAATCACCAGTCCTCCACTGGAGGCGAGTATGGTGACACCTTCACGGCGTTTGATCGCCAGGGGCTGTTTGACCATTGCAGGCGTGATGACGGTGTCGGCCTTGAGTGTCTGTTTCAGCTCCATGCCGTAGAGCGCCTTGGCCTCGGTGAAAAAGCCGCGTGAAAGCGTAGAGATCTCACGATCAACCAGTTCAAAATCAGTTGCAGAGATCAATCTGCCACGGGGTAGCGGTTGTGAAGCGACCGCGATCTTATCATAGAGGTGAATGTTGGCCGTGAGGTAAGCCGTCCAGGGTGTTTCGCTGTTACATTTCACACCAATGGAAGTTGTTCCACTCATCTTTGCACCCGGTCGTAGAAAGGTGGCCAGAGGTTGATCGCAAGCAATCAACCGAAGACGTCGATCGAGTTTTCCCACCTCAATTTCAGCTGGAATGGAGTAGTGCGATGTCTTTTCCTTTATATACTGCTGCACACTGCTATATATCGACTCATGCCCCTGATATTTGACCGGTTCGGCCGCGTGGATCTTATTAGAGATCGGCAGGGCGGCGAGCAGCAGGGTGAAGAGGCGTAGATAAGCGTTATGCCCATTTTTTTGACTCTTGGGCATTGTCACTGCGTCAAAGAAACGGCATCCCAGTTTGGAATGATTATCTTTTTGTTTAGATTGATTAAATTGTACTCTTCTGTACATAATCGCTTCTACCAGTCGCATACAACATTAGCTTTTCAGCACGGTTTTTTTCATCTGAATAACTACGTTGCAACAGGCGTGCCAAAAATATCGGTTCAAGAATCTGCTGAATTGGACGATAGTTTCAGGCAGATAGCCAACAAGAAGCTTGAGGAGGTCCCATGGCGGGCATAATGGATGGTGTAGACCAGCGTACACAGCTAGCTGGACACAACCGATTAGAACTGTTGATGTTTCGCCTCGGTGCGCGACAACGTTTTGGCATTAATGTTTTTAAGGTGCAGGAGGTTATTCAGTGTCCTGCGCTCACCAGCGTGCCTCACTCCCATCCAGTGATACGCGGCGTAGCCAATCTACGTGGTAATACCATTCCCCTGGTCGATCTTGGTATGGCGATCAAGATGAAACCGATCGATGATCTCAAAGAGGCCTTTGTCATCATCACCGAGTTCAACCGCACCACCATTGGTTTTCTGGTTAGCTCGGTTGACCGCATTATTAACACCAATTGGGAAGATATTCTGCCGCCGCCGAAGGGCATGAGTCGTGGCACCTACCTTACTGCTGTGACCCGTGTTGATGATGAGCTGGTTGAGATTATCGACGTGGAGAAGGTTCTGGCAGAGGTAATGTCCGTCAGTGAGGAGATTTCTCAGGAGGTTCTCTCCGATGTTGATGAGGTGGGAGATATGCCACATCACGTGCTGATTGCCGATGATTCCAGCGTGGCACGTAACCAGGTTAAACGTACCCTCGACCAGATCGGTGTGGAGACAACGCTTGCCAATGATGGCAAACAGGCGCTCGATATCCTGCTGAAATGGGCGGAGGATGAGGATCCAAAGCTGAAGCGCCTTGCAATGGTGCTCTCCGATATCGAGATGCCAGAGATGGACGGTTACACTCTGACCACCTCAATCCGTAACGATCCGCGCCTGACCGGCCTCTATGTTCTGCTCCACTCATCTCTCAGTGGCGTCTTTAACAATGCCATGGTTGAAAAGGTAGGAGCCAACAAGTTCATCGCCAAGTTTAAGCCCGATGAGCTGGCTGGGGCCGTACTGGATCGGATTAAAGCGGTCGACAACGCTTAACAATTTGTCTCATATCGAGCCGTTGGTAGTGGTGAACTCCAACGGCTTGTTTCTTTATAATCCTCTTCCAAAGATAAACATTGCAGCTTTTTTAGTGGCTTACGTGGTCAATTGCAGGTAATCTGGCGTCCGGTCTAGAACAGACTTTCAGGGACGATTTATTATCATCCAGATAGGGAAAGGTCTGTAGTTGAGAGAGTTAAGGTAGCGATAGTGTCCAAGGCGTTTTGTACCCAGCAAGAGTATCAGGGTTTCCAGAAGTATCTGGAGGATACCTGTGGCATCGTACTGGGTGACAACAAGCAATATCTCGTTTCGAGTCGCCTGACTAAGGTCTTTACTGAGTACAGTCTCGGTTCACTCGGCGACCTATTGACCAAACTTAATAGCGGCATTGTAAGAGGTCTGCGCGAGCGGATTATCGAAGCGATGACAACCAACGAGACCTCCTGCGCTGACCGCCATGGAGGCGAAGTGAGGGCGGTTAGTCCCCGATAGTCGACGCCGTCTGCCTATTCGTAGTTGAGAGCGCGAGCGAACGACGGAGAAGATGCAGCAACGGCTTTATGTCGGCGTAGAGTCAGTGAAGGAGTTGTGTAGAGCCGCGAAGAGGTGATTGCGCAACGTACGCAGGACGGTCGGGGCGCCGCAGGCATAAACGGTCGCGTGAAGTTTTTGCTGTTTGCTTGGGCTTGGATGCCCAAAACAAACTTTCGCAAAAATAGCGACTCCCCGGGTTCCGCGACAACTACCCCTACGATATGTTGATGGAGACGCTACTGCCCGAGCTGGCGAAAACCAAGCGCAACATGCCGATTAAGGTGTGGTCTGCAGCTTGCTCTTCGGGGCAGGAACCCTACTCAATCAGCATGATCACCCAGGAGTTTCAGCAGAAAAACCCCGGTGCGCTCCCCGGTGATGTGCAGGTAACCGGTACCGATATCTCGCCAGCGATTCTCTCAGAGGCGAAGGAGGGTGTTTACGACAACCTCGCGGTAATTCGTGGTCTCTCCCCGGAGAGAACGCAGCGCTTCTTTACCCAGAAGGAGCATAAGTGGCAGATCAATCGCTGACCGCCAAGGATAGCGAAGCGAAGGCGGTTAGCCCCGATAGTCGACGCCGTCTGATATTCGTAGTTGAGAGCGCGAGCGAACGACGGAGAAGATGCAGCAGCGGCTTTATGTCGGCGTAGAGTCACTGAGGGAGTTGTGTAGAGCCGCGAAGAGGTGATTACGCAACGTACGCAGGACGTCGGGCGCCGTAGGCATAAACGGTCGCGTGAAGTTTTTGCTGTTTGCTTGGGCTTGGATGCCCAAAACAAACTCTCGCAAAAATAGCGACTCCCCAGCCTGATGTTAAACGTCGGATTAGCTTTCGCGAGCTTAATCTGATGCAGAGCTACACCCTGTTGGGTCGTTTCGATATCATCTTCTGCCGTAATGTCCTGATCTACTTCTCAGCCGAATCGAAGAGTGACATCCTGTCGCGAATGGCCAAGGCGCTCAATCCTGGTGGCTATCTCTTTCTCGGTGGTTCGGAGTCAATTGCCAACTACTCAGATGATTTTGAACTGGTACGTATGCCGCGTGGCGTCGTATATAAGGTTAAATAGGAAGAGGGCTGTAGTGCCAGTGGCGGGTAACGTGGAAAGAAACCCGGCAACACCTTCGTAACGCTTATACACGTAGGGTAGGTCGAGCAAAGCGACCCCCACCACATAGCAACGTAATTACACTCATTCACCCTTGGTGGGTTTCCCTAATAGGACTCGAACCTACGGTTCATCGCGCTTTCGCTCAACCCACCTTACATTCAATAGATGCGTGCAAGAGAGCAACTCTCTGTTCACAGTTCGGGCGCGTCAACAAACCATCACCTATCGATTGCCGTAATCCTTAAAACCTTGCCGCATGGCGGCGAATTCTTGCCGTTTAGTACCTCTTGTTACCTTCAAAATGTTACAACCAGTTGTTATCTATGAAATAAACGCTAGTGGCATATCTTTTGCATTTTCTCTGTCCAGAAGAGAAATGTGTGAGGTGCAAGATGCCAATAAATATCGATTCAGCATTGGGGATTCATTCAGAAGCGCTACGGGTTCGTGCTCGTCGTGCCGAGTTGATCGCATCCAATCTGGCCAATGCCGATACCCCCAACTACAAGGCGCGCGATATCGACTTCAAGGCCGCTTTGGGGCAGGCGCAGGACCAGATGTTGGGGATGCAAGGTATGAACCGCACCCACTCAAACCATATCACCAGTGCCAGTTCAGGCGGTGTCGGCATGGAACCGGCTTATCGAGTTCCCAATCAGGCATCACTTGATGGCAACACCGTCGATGTGCACGTTGAACAGGCTGAGTTTTCTGAGAACTCCATTCAGTACCAGGCGAGCCTGAGATTCCTGGGTGACAAGATCAAGGCGATTCGCGGCGCCATTCGAGGAGAGTAATTATGTCGCTATTTAATGTATTTGATGTGTCAGGTTCGGCGTTAAGTGCACAGTCGGTGCGTCTTAATACCGTTGCCAGTAACCTGGCGAATGCCGATAACGTCGCGACCACACCTGAAGAGGTGTACAAGCCGCGCCAGCCTGTCTTCTCGGCCATTCTCGACTCGATGAATCCAAACCAGGCTGCCAAGGGTGTGCGGGTTGATGGTGTAGTCGAGAGTCAGGCCGACCCACTAATGAAATATGACCCCGGTAATCCACTCGCCAATGAGCAGGGCTATGTCTACAGCCCCGATATCAGCACCGTGGAGGAGATGTCGAACATGATCTCCGCCTCTCGTTCCTATCAGAACAATGTTGAGGTGATGACCACCTCCAAACAGCTGCTAATGCGCACGCTGCAGCTTGGCCAGTAGGGGGGTAGCTGATAATGACAAACGCGATTGATCAATCGACCCTCTCAGCCCTTGGGCTATCTACAAAAACAGCGAGTAAGGATGCTGAGGTTGATGCCAATGCACTCGGTCAGGAGCAGTTCCTGACCCTGATGCTGACTCAGCTACAAAATCAGGATCCCTTCAAGCCGATGGAGAGTGGTGAGTATCTGACCCAGATCGCTCAGTTCAGTCAGGTCACCGGTCTGCAGGATCTACAGACTTCATTCGACGACTTTGCCGGCAGGATGCAATCGAACCAGGTGCTTCAGGCATCGAATATGGTCGGTCGCACGGTGCTGGTCGAACCGCAAATGTCTGATGGCAAAGCGGTTGGCAACCTCAATGAGGCTGGCTTGGCCGGTGGTGTTGAGCTGCCGCAGGCGAGTGAAAAACTCACCGTAGAGATTTACGACACCTTTGGTCAACACGTCCGCAGCATTGACTACGGCAGTGTGGAGAAGGGGATTAGCTATTTCGTCTGGGATGGACTCAATGAGCAGGGTGAGGCAGCACCACCCGGACGCTATCTGGTAAGCGCTAATGCGCGTTTTGGTAATGAAGTAGAGGCAGTGGAACCGCTGATGGCCGACTCGGTTGGAAGCGTATCACTGGGTACAGGTACAAGTGGTTTCAAAGTCAATCTGAACGGGCTGGGAGAGTCGGAATTCTCTCGCATTCGCCAGATTATGTAATCGATTTCAGGAGATATTAACTATGTCATTTAATACAGCACTGTCAGGTTTGAAAGCGGCCGCAGCCGATCTGGGCGTCATTTCAAACAACATCGCAAACGCCAGCACCAACGGCTTTAAGCAGTCTCGTGCAGAGTTTGCCGATGTATACGCCGTTTCCTCCAGTGGTACCTCATCCAATGCGATCGGTAGTGGTGTGCGTCTTGCCGCTGTATCGCAGCAGTTCACCCAGGGCACCATCTCTTACACCGATAACAACCTTGATCTGGCGATCAACGGTGATGGTTTTTTTGTCCTTGAGGATAACGGTTCACGACTCTACTCACGTGCCGGTAGTTTTCAGGTTGACCGTGATGGCTATGTGGTCAACAACCTCAGCCAGCGTTTGATCGGTTTCCAGGCCGATGCGACCGGTGCAATCACCGGTGCGATTGGTGACATGCAGCTCGATACCTCAAACATCCAGCCTAATGCAACTCAGGATGTGGATGTGTCGGTGAACGTTGACTCTGCGGCGGCGGTTCCAGGTAATCCTACAGCAACCACCGGTATCGATATTAGTAGTGGCGATCTCGATACCGACCCAACCGCAACCAACAACTTTGCGGGCCTGACCGTAATAGATGATTACGGTTATGAGCATGATCTTGACCTGTCGCTGACGGCCTTTGAAGGTACCAGTGCAGATTTTACCGGGCTGATCACAAAATCAGATTATTCGGGTGCGGGTGAAACTGCGACGATCGATTTCACATACGACAATGGTTCAACCACCGCTATAACCCTGAATGCTAACTATGCAACGGATGATGGTGTTCTTGGTGAGGTCGTTAGCCAGCTAAATACCGCCACGGTAGCCGGTCGTTTTACCTATGACGCGGGCACCGATGTCATTACCGACACCCTGAGCCCATACACCGTTGACGTTTCCACCGTCACTGATGGAACAACCGCCTCGGGCTTTGCAACCACTCAGACCGGTACAGAACGTCTAGGCGAATATGACGTGACCTACACCGTTGATGGCGTAGCGAGTCTGATACCTCAGACCATTACCCTCGGCGGTAATCAGAACATCAGCATCGACCTGACGGGTAATGCCAGCAATCTGCTCAACGCGCCAGATCTTAATATCGATCTCTCCTTCGCCAACATGACGCAGACGACGCCTGCAGCAGCGGTTTCGACCGTTATTGCTGATGGTGTCGACAAACAGGTTATTGCCTTTGATCCCGATGAGCCCGCGAGCTACAACAACTCAACCTCTTTGAGCGTCTATGACTCTCAGGGTGGTACCCATCTGCTGACTACCTACTATCGCAAGATGCCAGAGCCCAATAAGTGGGAGGTTCACCACTTCATGGATGGCGCTGCTGTCTATCCAAACGATGATCCCGATCTCAATTTCATCGCTGAGTTCTCTCCAGGTGGTTCGATCAGCCAGCTCTGGGCACGTGACGACTCTAGCCAGCCCGATCAGCCCACAGTTGCTGACAGCGCCATCGCTACCCTCTCATTCAACATGACCGGCATCGATGTCGACACCCCCGGAAACGATGTCGACCCCATCGATCTGAGTGTTGATGTCAGTGCCCTGACGCAGTACGGCGCCGACTTCGCCGTTTTCGCCCTGTCGCAGGATGGTTACTCAACCGGTCGACTCAGCGGTGTCGATATCTCCAATGACGGTACCGTCTTTGCCCGTTACAGCAACGGTCAGTCACAGGCGCTGGGTCAGGTAGCACTGGCCAGTTTCGCCAACTCACAGGGTTTGAGCCAGCTGGGTGATACCAACTGGGCCGAGAGTTTCGACTCCGGTGCAGCACTGGTCGGTCAGCCCGGTACGGCGAGTCTGGGTCTGGTTCAGGGTGGTGCGTTGGAGGATTCCAACGTCGACCTCTCGGGGCAGCTGGTAAAGATGATCACATCACAGCGTAACTACCAGGCGAATGCGCAGGTCATCAGCACCAATGACCAGATAACCCAAACCATTATCAACATCCGTTAATCGATAGGTTGAGGTGACGTTATGGACCGCATGCTCTATTTGGCGATGGAAGGGGCGAAGCAGACGCTTCGTTCCCAGTCGATCAACAGTCGCTGACCGCCATGGAGAGCGAAGTGAGGGCGGTTAGTCCCCGATAGTCGACGCCGTCTGCCTATTCGTAGTTGAGAGCGCGAGCGGACGACGAAGAAGATGCAGCAGCGGCTTTATGTCGGCGTAGAGTCACTGAGGGAGTTGTGTAGAGCCGCGAAGAGGTGATTACGCAACGTACGCAGGACGGTCGGGGCGCCGTAGGCATAAACGGTCGCGTGAAGTTTTTGCTGTTTGCTTGGGTTTGGGATGCCCAAAACAAGCTTTCGCAAAATAGCGACTCCCCAGTGTGTGTCAAATACACAGTCAGGCGATGGCAAGATTGCGCGCCAGAATGACGGACTGGACTGCAGATAGAGATTAACGATTACGACTCCAGTGCATTATACTGCGTGGGAATCTATAGCTTTGAAAATGCTTATAAAAAGAGCAGGAGGTTGTTTTGGATAAGAACATGAAGATCCTGGTTGTGGATGATTTCTCCACAATGCGGCGCATCATTAAGAATCTGCTGCGTGAGCTGGGCTTCGAAAATGTGTCGGAAGCAGACGATGGCGCTACAGGCCTACCCATGCTGCAGTCTGGTGATTTCGACTTTCTGGTTACCGATTGGAATATGCCTGGGATGACAGGTATTGATCTGCTCAGGGCGGTGCGAGCCGATCCGAACCTCTCTTCTATGCCGGTATTGCTGGTAACGGCGGAGTCGAAGAAAGAGCAGATCATTGAGGCTGCGCAGGCTGGTGTAAATGGCTACATCGTTAAGCCGTTTACTGCCGGAACCCTCAAGGAGAAGATCGACAAGATCTTTGAACGCATTGATGCGGGCAGCTAGGGGGTCAAAACATGGAACTGACAGAAAGCGAAAAACAGCTGCGACTGGAAAATGCGCGCGCACTGCTCAAATCTCTTGAAGAGGATAACGAGCCCGAAGCAAATCGTCTGCTCGATGAAATGGTACAGATCCGAGATGTTGGACTCTTCCAGGAGATCGGAAAACTGACACGTGATCTGCACGACTCTCTCAATAGCTTTGGTTCCGATTCACGTATTCCTGAGCTAACCGAAAAAGATATCCCCGATGCCAAAGAGCGTCTCAACTACGTTATTACCAAGACTGAAGAGTCAGCTCACCGCACGCTTGATATGGTTGAGCAGGTGCTGCCTATGTGTGAGAGCCTCAGTAAACAGGCTTCAGACCTAGGTGGTCAGTGGCAGAAATTCCGTGCCAGAGAGATGGAGGCGCAGGAGTTTCGTGACCTCAGTGGTGAGATTGATACCTTTTTTACTCAAGTCCAGCAGAGTACAGCCGACATTCAGAGTAAGTTGACAGAAGTTCTGATGGCACAGGATTTCCAGGATATTACCGGTCAGATCATTCGCCGCGTAATAAGTCTTGTCCAGGAAGTAGAAGAGAATCTGGTTGAGATGGTTCGAATCTCTGGTAAGAAGATGGTGCCAGGCAGTACCTCAAGCGAAAAAACAACAAGTGAGTCTGGAAAGTTGGAAGGGCCTCAAGTACCTGGTCTGGAAACCGCCGATGTGGTGAGTGGCCAGGATGATGTGGATGACCTTCTCTCTAGCCTCGGATTCTGAGGACGTAAAAAAATGGCAATCGATGTTGATGACGATATTCTCCAGGACTTTCTGATCGAGGCGGGTGAAATCCTCGAACAGCTGGGTGAACAGCTCGTAGAGCTGGAGCAGCGTCCAAAAGATAACGATCTTCTCAATGCAGTATTTCGTGGCTTCCATACCGTAAAGGGTGGTGCCAGCTTCTTGAGCCTGGATGCTCTGGTCAATATTTGTCATCGCGCCGAAGATGTCTTCAACCAGCTCCGCAATGGTGAGCGCGATGTAGATGCCACCTTGATGGATATCTTCCTCACGGTTCTAGACAGACTCAATAGTATGTTTGATGAGGTTCGCTCCGGACAGGATCCAACGCCTGCCGAAGATGAGCTGATGGCCTCACTGGAAGCGTATCTGAACGGTACCGTAGATGCTGCCTCCGCTGCTGAGCCACCTGCAGCAGAACCTGAGCCCGAACCGGTTGCAGTTGCAGAAAGCGGTGCGGCGGATGATGGTGATATCACCGATGAAGAGTTTGAGGCACTGCTGGATACGCTACACGATGGTGCGGCACCGGGTGCTCCGGCAGCTTCTGAGGCTGCCCAAACAAGTGCGAGTGGCGGTTCGGAAGATATCAGTGAAGATGATTTTGAGGCGCTGCTTGATGAGTTACACGGTGGTAAGGCACCGGGTGCATCGGGTGCGGTAGAAGCCGAAAAACCGGCTGAACCGACGGCGGCTTCAGGTTCAGACGATATCAGTGAAGATGAGTTTGAGGCACTGCTCGATGAGCTTCACGGCGGCAAGGCCCCGGGCTCTTCGGGTGCTACTGAGCCTGCTAAAGCAGAGAAAAAAGAGACCCTCCCCCCCCAACCTCCCGCCAAGGCAGCGCAGCCAGCAGCACAGGATAAACCTGTACCTGCCGCCAAGGCACCAGCGAAGGCCGCTGCAGGCGGTGGACAACCAACCCAGGAAGCAACGGTTCGTGTCGATACCAAGCGTCTCGATGACATTATGAATCTGGTTGGCGAGCTGGTACTGGTACGTAATCGGCTCTCGACCCTCAAGGCCGCGATGGCCGATGAGGAGGCGAGCAAGGCCGTTGCTAACCTCGACCTGGTTACCGCAGACCTTCAGACAGCGGTGATGAAAACCCGCATGCAACCGATCAAGAAGGTCTTTGGTCGCTTCCCACGTGTTGTACGTGACCTTGCGCGTAGTCTTAAGAAAGAGGTCTCTCTAGAGCTGCGCGGTGAGGAGACCGACCTTGATAAGAATTTAGTTGAGGCGCTGGCCGATCCACTCGTGCATCTGGTGCGTAATGCGGTTGACCACGGTATTGAGGGGCCCGATGTTCGTGAATCAGCGGGTAAACCTCGTGGTGGTACCGTTATTCTCGCGGCAGACCAGGAGGGTGATCATATTCTGATCACTATCACCGATGATGGTGCTGGTATGGATGCCGACCTTCTGCGTCGCAAGGCGGTTGAGAAGGGGATGATGGATGAGGATAGTGCGAATCGTCTGAGTGACAACGAGGCTTATAACCTGATTTTTGCGGCGGGTTTCTCAACCAAGACCGAGATATCCGATGTCTCAGGTCGTGGTGTTGGCATGGATGTGGTCAAGACCCAGATTACCCAGCTCAATGGTAGTGCTGAGATCGATTCGACTCTCGGTAAAGGTTCCAAGATCAGCATCAAGGTACCGCTGACGCTCGCTATTATGCCGACCCTGATGGTCGTTCTGGGTAAACAGCCGTTTAGTCTGCCACTGGCCAGTGTTAACGAGATCTTCAATCTCGATCTTTCCAAGACCAATGTGGTTGATGGTCAACGAGTGGTGATGGTGCGCAATCAGGCACTGCCGCTTTACTACTTACGTGAATGGCTGGTACAGGACGGTTACGTTGATCAGGCACCAGACAATGCACATGTCGTTGTCGTCAATGTGGGTAGTCAGCGTGTCGGTTTCGTGGTGGATCAGCTGATTGGTCAAGAAGAGGTGGTTATCAAGCCACTCGGTCAGACACTGCATGGTGTGGCTGGCATGTCAGGTGCAACCATCACCGGTGATGGGCGTATTGCTCTGATTCTCGATGTACCCAGCTTGATGAAGGCCTACGGCGGAAAATATTGAACCCTGCGCCGTTCGGGGTGACAATCAAACCCCTTATTACGGTTTTAAGGTAGAGAGATAGATGGCAGTACGCGTACTGGTTGTGGACGACTCCGGTTTTTTCCGGCGCCGTGTCACAGAGATTCTCGATTCAGATCCCCAGATTGAGGTGGTCGGTGCTGCTGTGGATGGTAAAGATGCCATCGATAAGACGATGCAGCTCAAGCCCGATGTGATCACCATGGATATCGAGATGCCGGTCATGGATGGCATCACAGCAGTACGGCGTATTATGACAATGCGCCCAACTCCCGTGTTGATGTTCTCTTCACTCACCTACGATGGTGCCAAGGCGACACTCGATGCACTCGATGCCGGTGCGGTCGATTTTTTACCAAAACGCTTCGATGACATTTCTAAAGATCGCGAAGAGGCAAAGCGTAAACTTTGCGCACAGGTTCGCAGTGTCGCCAAGGGAAGTCGCCCAGCACCAACACCACCGCCTGTAAGCAGACCAACGGCAGCCGCGCGTACACCCATTTCAAGACCAGCGTCTGCGCCGCCACCCGCTGCCCCTTCAGCGCCTGTTAGGCGTGGCAGTTTCAAACTACTTGCTATCGGTACCTCCACGGGTGGACCGGTCGCGTTACAGAAGGTACTGACCGCACTGCCGGCTAACTACCCGATGCCGATTTTGCTGGTACAGCACATGCCTGGCACCTTTACTCCGGCTTTCGCGGCGCGTTCTTGCGCTGACCGCCATGGATAGCGAAGCGAAGGCGGTTAGTCCCGATAGTCGACGCCGTCTGCCTATTCGTAGTTGAGAGCGCGAGCGAACGACGAAGAAGATGCAGCACGGCTTTATGTCGGCGTAGAGTCACTGAGGAGTTGTGTAGAGCCGCGAAGAGGTGATTACGCAACGTACGCAGACAGTCGGCGTCTGCTAGGCATAAACGGTCGCGTTATATTTGCCGCTTGCTTGGGCTTGGGGCCCAAAACAAGCTTCCGCAAAATAGCGACTCCCCGGATCACTCTGCAACATCAAGGTGAAAGAGGCCGCAGATGGCGACATGCTGCAGCCTGGTGTCGCTTTATTGGCACCCGGTGGTAAACAGATGGTTATTGAGGGGCGAAGTGGTGCGGCGCGGGTGAAGATCACAGAGAGTGATGCTGGCCAGTTCTACAAACCCTGTGTCGATATCACCTTCAATTCTGTTGCCAAAATCTATCCAAATACGACCCTGGCGGTGATTCTGACCGGGATGGGTGCAGATGGTAGAGAGGGGTGTCGCACCCTTAAACAGGGCGGTTCCACGGTCTGGAGCCAGGATGAGGCGAGCTGCGTTGTCTACGGTATGCCGATGGCAGTAGCAGAGGCTCGCATCACAGATCGTGTCGTAACACTCGATCAGTTTGGCAGTGAACTTGCAGGTGTTGTTTAAGGATTTGATGCGAGTGACAGGTAATGAATGGTCTCAGCACCCAAAATGGGGTATCTATACTCAGTAGAGGCCGTTATTGCATAATTTTCAGGGTCGGTGCGCTTGACTCACTACGTGAGCGCATTCGACAGTGTTGAGGAGGGTAGCTATGAAGGTTTGGGCTATTGCTAACCAGAAGGGCGGTGTTGGCAAGACGACCACCACAGTCTCATTGGCTGGGCACCTCGCTGCGCGTGGTCACGAAACGCTGTTAATCGACCTCGATCCCCACGGTTCTCTGACCAGCTATTTTGGTTTCGATCCCGATAGTGTTGAGAATGGCGCCTATACCCTCTATCAGCGTCACGCTAGTCGTGTTCCTGCTGATCCGACCTCTTTGATCCATCCGACCCGTTTTCCTAAGCTGCAGATAATGCCGGCCAATATGGCGTTGGCAACACTTGATCGTCAATCGGGCAAACTGGGAGGTATGGGCCTGGTCGTGGCCGAGGCCGTGAAGAGTCTTGAAGGGCGCTTTGATTACGTGCTGCTCGACTGCCCGCCGATGTTAGGTGTGCTGATGGTCAACGCACTGGCGGCATGTGAGCGATTGATTATCCCAGTGCAGACAGAGTTCCTGGCGATCAAGGGACTTGAGCGCATGCTCAGTACCCTAAATATGATCAACAACAGCCGTCCACTACCGCTCGATTATACGATTGTTCCGACTCTGTTTGACCGACGTACGCGTGCCTCGATCGAAACCGTACGCCATCTGCAGGAACGCTTTGCCAGTCACCTATGGGATGAGGTGATCCCGGTTGATACCCGTTTCCGTGAGGCGAGCAGAGCGGGTGCTCCGCTGCCTATCATGCAGCCAAACGCGAGAGGCTCAATTGCCTATCACCACCTGCTTAACTATCTCCAGGCCTTCGACTCAATAGAACAGGTAGCTGCTCGATGAACAAAAAGTATTCAGGAAAAAATGAGTCGATTCTCGACGAGAGTTTGGCACTGGGGGACTATCTCGATGGTCTGCTGAGTGACACGCCTTCAACACCTGAACCTGTCGCCCGTTTGCGAGCCGTTGATGCGGAAAGCAAACTGAGCGTGCGACCAATCACAACCGAGACGCCACGTATATTACCGCGTGAAATCCCCGTGGCACCCCCTCCTGAGGTTAAGGAGACGATTGTTGAGGAGCCGGTAGTTGCCGAGCAGCTTGAGGCTGCCGCTGAAGAGAAGGCTGCAGAGCCGGAGTCTGAGGTTCCAGAGTGGGGTGATGAACCCTTCCAGTCGCTACTGTTTAGCGTTGCTGGATTAAAACTGGCGGTACCGCTTGCACGGCTCAACGGTGTGTTGAACTGGAGTGATGAGATCACCCCGATGCCAGGCCACTCTGAGCACTTTATGGGGCTGTTACCGCATCTCGATAAAAACGTGAAGATCGTTGATACGGCCGGTATTGTTGTACCCCCCGAGCGAATGAAAGATGGTGAGCGCCAATATGGCAACATCATTCTGATCGGCGAGGGTGAATGGGGACTTGCCTGTGATGATATCGATGAAGTCATTACACTGGGATCTGATGATGTACGTTGGCGTACCTCCAAGGGTAAACGCGCATGGTTGGCGGGTACCGTTATCGAGCAGATGTGTGCATTGCTCAATACCGATGCGCTTGCTGAGCAGCTGGGTACAGGTGGTTATCAGTAGTACATATTGATTCTTGGCACGGTTGATGCAAATAACGTAATAACAATATGCTTCGCGACAAATATCTGACGCGAGATGCAATAAGCTGAATAAGATAGACCTTAGAGGTTACTGAGATGAATGAAGTAGTGAAGGCAACCGGCAATGACCCCATCCTGCAGTGGGTGACCTTCCAGCTCGAACAAGAGACCTACGGCATTAACGTGATGCAGGTGCAGGAGGTGCTGCGTGTGACTGAAATCGCGCCTGTACCCGGTGCACCGAATTATGTGCTCGGTATTATCAATCTACGCGGAAATGTGGTGACGGTTATCGATACCCGTCGCCGTTTTGGACTGATGCCCGAGGAGATGGACGACTCGACACGTATCGTCATTATTGAATCGGATAAACAGGTGGTCGGTATTCTGGTCGACAGTGTTGCTGAGGTTGTGGAACTGGCGATGTCCGAGATCGAGACGGCGCCCAATGTCGGTAATGATGAGAGTTCAAAATATATCCAGGGTGTAGCCAGCCGTGAAGGCAAACTGCTCATTCTGGTAGACCTTAACAAGCTACTCGATGAGAGTGGTTCCGGCTGGTAGGTCTTCGCGTTATGTAGCGGGGTGTGCGCCATGAGTGAGATAAGAGAC
Source organism: Candidatus Reidiella endopervernicosa (assembly GCF_013343005.1). GTDB lineage: Bacteria > Pseudomonadota > Gammaproteobacteria > Reidiella > Reidiella endopervernicosa. Next base: position 2,595,803 of record NZ_CP054491.1, on the reverse strand, counting down.
GTTATTCCAACATTTCCTCTCAATCCGGTTGATAAGAGCCGTGATCAGAAAGAGCGCAAGAAACGCCCCAAGCAGGAGAAACGACAGAAACCTGCCGATGACCAGCAGGATGATGGACGTCCCCACGTAGATGAGTATGTATAGGTAGCTGCCATGACTATTGCACTTTTCATTGTTTCACTTGCTGCGTTGGCGACAGCTGCCGTTGCTATCTACCAGCTTACCAGGGTGCGTCGGGAGCTCGATGCTTTCCGACAGACCCGAGTCGATCTCAATGCAACTCGTGATGATGTGAGTGCGCTCTGTAGTGGTGCGGTTGGTGTCGGCAATCGACTCAATAAACTGGAGCAACGTCTGCGTAGCCAGAATGAACGCCAGGATCAGCTTGATCTCAGAACTTCAGGTGAACGTCCCTACCTACAGGCTGGCAAACTGGTCCACAGTGGTGCCTCGATTGATGAGCTAATCAATACCTGTGGCCTAACCCGTGGTGAGGCAGAGTTGATCTTCATGATGAACAGTGCGGAAAGTGCTGGTAACGCATAGACCCTTCGTCCGCTCAGAATCGACCGTTGGTTGGTAAATATCCCTACCTGTTCCACTCTCTACCCGTAAGAAGACGCCACGCGTTTCGGTACGCAAACTGGTGCCTCGCCTTCTCTGGCAAGTCGCGAATAATATCCCGGAAGTTATCTACCTTCTCACGTAGGTGTCTCGTCAGTGGTGCGCGTCCACCGCCGTAGTCAGAGGCAAACACAAATCGTCTGTCGAACTCTTTAAAGATGGCGAGATACTCTGTGCGGACGCGTTTTTTTTGATTTCCCTCGCTGCCCATCCAAATTACCGTATCACCCTCAAGTAGACGGTTATTGTCTGGGCCGGCACATTGGTATTGACGGTTTGGATGACCGATGGCGAGATCAAAAAAGAGATTGGGGTAGCTGTTAAGCAGGTGACGCACATACCTTGGCGTAAAACGCCGCTGCTTTTCAGGGTGACGTAGTTGTCCAAAATGGGAAACGATAACCTTCGCCTTGGGGTATTGCCTTAACATCCTCTCTAGTTCAGTGAGTTCGCGATCTTCCGCTTCCAGGTGGATACTGAAGGGGATGCCGCGCTCGGCACTGAGCGCAAACAGGCGATGACCATTTGGGCTGCTTAGAGGTATGGCGTTGTCACGATCATTGCGTCCTCGGGAGCACTGGATGCTCGACATGTAGTGGCGAAAGTCGAGTTCGCCCATAACGCGATAGCGACCACTACGAACTTCGTGCTCTAACTGATCGATATAGTGTCTCTCGTCTTCCCCTTTCTGTTTAAGCCAGTTACTGTTCGTGCCGCCGTTGGTCGTTGGAATAAAATAGTCGGGGTGATCATTGACGAGTTCCAGAATGTAGTTACTCCAGCGATACCCCTTACTGCCATCCTTTGGCCGCTGATAGCCGTCCGCAGCCATTAAAGCGATACCAATCTCATCGAACACATCAAAAGCATCTGGGATGAATTGTTTTATCTGTTCAGATTTGAGACTGGTCTGCAGATCGATAAGCGGTAGTTTGTCTGTCTCAAGTAGCTTCTCGATTCTATCGGCCCAACGCTGTTCAAGTTGATCTTTACTGAAGTTGAGCTCAGTGGCAGCAATGTTAGCGCTGTGTGTGAGAAGTAGTAGTGCGAACAGTGATTTCATAGAACGATGGATAGTGAGGATACCCATTAATTTGTTACTCATCCTGCGAAGTTGTTCCGGTTTCAAGCGGTGGACGTTTGCCCGAAATGATATAGGCGAAAGAGATGACCTCGGCTACCGCGACATAGAGTTCACGTGGAATCTGATCCCCGCTGACCGCCATGGAGAGCGAAGTGAGGGCGGTTAGTCCCCGATAGTCGACGCCGTCTGCCTATTCGTAGTTGAGAGCGCGAGCGGACGACGAAGAAGATGCAGCAGCGGCTTTATGTCGGCGTAGAGTCACTGAGGGAGTTGTGTAGAGCCGCGAAGAGGTGATTACGCAACGAACGCAGGACGGTCGGGGCGCCGTAGGCATAAATGGTCGCGTTAAGTTTTTGCTGTTTGCTTGGGCTTGGATGCCCAAAACAAACTTTCGCAAAATAGCGACTCCCCGGCAGTTCTATCTGAGCCAGTAACTGAACCAGGACCGGATTCTCCTGATAGGGGATTCCGTGTTTTTTCGCCAGTTCGAGAATCTCTCGGGCGAGATCACCTTCACCCTTTGCAGTGACCCGGGGCGCACCGACGCCGTCGTAGCGAAGTGCAATCGAGAGATCGTTGCCGGTTTGCTGCTCCTTCATGCCTTCTCATCCAGTATCGACTCGGCGGCAAGCAGGCCATTTTTAAAGGGGGGAGCACCGCTGTGAGTATCGAGTTTGTTAACAACCAGTCCAGCCTTGGTAAGGCGCTGTTCGAGTTCACCCATGTTGGCCTTAAAGAGTTCAGCGCTGTCGTGCTGTTCGGCCCAGAAGATTGTTGAGATGGAGCCGCCTGCGTAGGTCACCTTGATGTGCAGTGGTCCAATAGTGTCGAGATCGAACGCAAGCTTAACGGACCACTGTTTCTCAGCATTGCCATCACTGTTTTTCCCACGCTCCTCCTCGAATTTCATTTGCACCAGATCGATCCGCTCACCGTTGCGAAGTGGTAGCTCGATCAGCCATGCGGGGCGTGTTTCCGCCTCTGTGGCCTGATGAGGTGTAGAGGTAAGCTGGTTGAGCTGTATGCGAGCAAGGCTCCCCTCAACCTGCTTGAGAAGATCTGCAAGCATTCTCAATGTGTCCCCAAGGGGGAGTGACGGTGCAAAACGTGCGGGAGCCTGGGGGGCGCTACCGGGAAGAGTCAGTTCACTGCTGAGAGGGAGTTTGTCACTGCTAGGTGGCAACGATTTGCTGCTGCTGACGGTACGTAACAGATCGAGTAGTTGCAGCAGTGGTGCCTTGAAGTCGCTGTTTGGGGTGGGGCGATTGAGTCCCTGCAGTCCCTTGAGAAGATTGGCCTCAAAGAAATTTCCCGCGCTGACCGCCATGGAGAGCGAAGTGAGGGCGGTTAGTCCCCGATAGTCGACGCCGTCTGTATATTCGTAGTTGAGAGCGCGAGCGAACGACGGAGAAGATGCAGCAGCGGCTTTATGTCGGCGTAGAGTCACTGAGGGAGTTGTGTAGAGCCGCGAAGAGGTGATTACGCAACGTACGCAGGACGTCGGGGCGCCGCAGGCATAAACGGTCGCGTGAAGTTTTTGCTGTTTGCTTGGGCTTGGATGCCCAAAACAAACTTTCGCAAAAATAGCGACTCCCCGGATGTTTTTATTGCCTGCTCAAGCGCCCCTGGTTTACTGATATCACTAGATGAGCTGATCTGACTGACCAACCGCTGGGCAAGTTGTGTGATGGCACGTACCTCATCGCGACTGATGCCGGGCGGAGGTGTCGTGGCTGATGTTGTGACTGGCTGTCCCGGTAGGGTTGGTGTGAGGAGGGGCGTGCTACTGGAATTCACTTTGCTGGGAGTGATGGCCGTTGAAGCTGCAGTTAACAGCTGGGTGACAACCTTGGTCTGGGTAAGCTGGGTGAGATTGGCCAATAGTTCTGAGATGGGACGCTGTAGTGGCAGCAGGTTTTTTAACGCAATGCTCTGTGGTGATGGGGGCTGAATGTTATCAACAACACGCATCACGGGGGAGGGGGTGAGCCTTTCGACAACGAGTTGGAGCTGTTGTCCCGCCCGGATCGGCTGATCGCTTTTTGCTTCGACCGCAAGATTTCCAATCTGCAGCATCACACGTCCCTGCTGAGAACTCTCGCGTGCAACAGCGAGCAGTGATTCGCCTACCTTCCAATTGCTCAGTGCCGCCTTAAGCTCAGCGACATCGACTTTGATGGTAGTGATCTGCGGTTGTGTCGGTTTTACTTCCACGCCTGACCCTGACTCTCTATTGGCTCTAGCATACTCTATCGGTCAGGAATAGGGCTGCTTTAGGAGGGAGTGGCTATTCAATCAACTCGGTGGTGTAACGTTCGATCTCAATCTGATCTGACCAGTAGTCGGCCGGAAGACCTGCCTTGAGCTTGAGATGCTGCAGAAATTGCTCAGGATTCGGCAGTGACTCCCAGACTGAGGGGAGAAAGGTGCCACGCCGGTAACCCTCACTCAGTATCAGGCCGTCGATGCCGGGACGGATCTTCTCCAGCAGATCCTCTTCACCATTAAAAAGGAGTGGTTCCGAGGGAGTGAGGATAGAGATATGAATATCGAGTCGCTGAAACTCATTTTCATCAAGGGGTGGAAAGCGTGGGTCGGAGAAGGCTGCCGCGTAGGCGTTGCTTGCGACATCGACGGCAAGTGGGCGATGCGCCTCTAAGGTTCCGATACAGCCACGCAGTGTGCCGCCGAGCTCCAGGGTGACAAAGGTGGCACGCTGCCGTTGAAGTGGGTCGCTATAGTCGCTCGCATTTACATCAAGTGCCTTACCGTGAGTGAGCCCATGGCGGATAGAGTCGCGTGCTAGCTGACGCAGGTCGTCCTGCTCATGCCCTGTCAGTGATGTGACACTACTCAACGAGATAGGCTCCATATCCGACCACCTGGTCACGAGCACCCGCGGTGTCACCCGAATTTCGCAGATCGATGGTTCTAATTGTCATCTGATGTTTTTCTACAGCGGCTAGCAGGCCGAGAATACCATTTCGTCCACAGGCGCTCTCATAGTGAATGGCACGGCCGTCGAGCTGCTCTATGGCATTTGAGGTGGTGCGATCCATCTGTTGTGCGGTGAGGTAGTCGTGATAGTGACTCAAATCTGAACTGATCACGATCAGCGTCTCATCGCCACCCCAGAGCAGTTTCAGAACCTGTTCGACCTCTGTTGCTGCGCAGTCGCCAACAACCAGCGGAATCAGAGTGAAGTCATCAAGCAGACGCTGTAGGAAGGGGAGCTGGACCTCGAGGCTATGCTCAAGGGTATGCGCCTCATCGAGCCAGTGGAGTTGCGGTAGCTCAATGATCTTCTCCAGAGCCGCTTTATCAATGCTGACATCGCCGAGAGGGGTACGAAAGAAGTCGGCATGGCTAGCCGCCAGACCGTGAAAACCAACCCGATGTGCAGGTCCTAGCAGTACCACCCGTTTGATCTGATGGCGTGCCGCCGCGATTGCTGTATAGGCCGAGGCGGCGATAGGGCCGGAGTAGATAAAACCAGCGTGTGGCGCGATGATCGCCTTGGGCACGCGAGCTACTTCTGCCGCCTCGCTCAGATAGCCATCGACCATTGTGCGAAGCTCTGTTGGATCACTTGGATAGAACATGCCTGCCACGGCTGGTTGTCTAACAGTTGCCATTCCGGCTCCCTTTGTGGGACATCTATCTACTATCAATAGTGTGAGAGTGGATCGATATCAAGTCCGTAATTCTGTAAGGATATATCGACTATAGTCTGGTCAGATAAGTTGCGAATTGATAGTGAGGATGAGCGATGAGTAAGGGGTCAGAAACAATCACGCCCGAGACACCAACATTCCCGACCCGGTATTGGCACAAACTCGAGGATGGACGGGTGCAGTGTGATCTCTGTCCGCGTTACTGCAAGCTACGTGATGGCCAACGTGGGCTCTGTTTTGTAAGGGCCAATAGGTCTGATGAGATCGTGTTGACCAGCTATGGGCGATCTAGCGGCTTCTGTATCGATCCCATCGAGAAGAAGCCGCTTAACCACTTCCTTCCCGGAACCCCCGTTCTTTCGTTCGGTACGGCTGGTTGTAATCTCGCCTGCAAATTCTGCCAGAACTGGGATATGAGCAAATCACGCGAGATGGATACATTGATGGATCAGGCCTCGCCGGAAAAAATTGCACGGGTTGCCAGAGAGATGGGGTGTCGCAGTGTCGCCTACACCTATAACGATCCAGTCATCTTTATGGAGTATGCAATTGATATAGCCAGGGCGTGTAGAGCGCAGGGAATCAAGTCGGTCGCTGTTACCGCTGGTTATATCTGTGATGAACCACGACGTGAGTTTTTTAGTTATATGGATGCCGCTAACGTTGATCTGAAGGCGTTCAGTGATGAGTTCTATCTGAAGCTGTGTGGTGGCCAGCTCGATCCTGTTCTAGAGACCCTTAAATATCTGCGACATGAAACCGATGTCTGGACTGAAATTACTACCCTGTTGATTCCGGGCGAGAATGACTCCGAGAGCGAACTGGAGGCGATGAGTCGTTGGGTGGTCGACAATCTCGGGGCTGATACACCGTGGCACTTCAGTGCCTTTCATCCCGACTGGAAAATGATGGACCACCCACCCACGCCACCTGTAACGCTGAGTCGTGCACGTGAGATCGCGATGAGTGCCGGTCTGCACCATGTTTATACCGGCAATGTGCACGATGAGCGAGGTGGTAGCACCTACTGTCACCGTTGCGGTAAGCGCCTGATCGGACGTGACTGGTATGTACTGACTGAATGGAATCTGACCGCCGATGGACGCTGTTGTGACTGCAACAGCCCCTGCGTTGGTGTGTTTGAAAAACACCCCGGTGAATGGGGTGCAAAGCGACTCCCGATCAATATGGAATTACACCCATAAGCCACTGAAAAAACAGGGAAGAGATATTACCAATGGGGGGTGCAGGAAAGATCGACAAGTCGATAGAATTGTTTTTATGAAAATCGATGAGATAGAGATCGGTGCTTTCTACAGCAACGGTGATTTTGGCAAGCGTTGGATGGTGCGCCAGGTGCTGGCAATCGACTCATCACTCTGCGAGGTGAGTGGCGATGAGGAGCGTAGCGTCCAATTCAAGATATTGGTGGGTGAGAACCGTCGAAAATCGTTTGTCGTTTCCGATGAAGAGTTCGCAAACTGGGCTCGTTATGAGGTGGTGCGGAACGAAAATAGTTGGGAACGCGCTTCATAACTGGCGTAGTAAGTGGGACTTAAAAAAGGAAGATAGCGGTATTATTGGTGTCCTCCCTGTTACTACTGATCCAGACACTCTTTTGACTCTATTCAATTAAGCTGTACTTCTGTGTCGTCTTTTCAGAGTGCACTATTGACTATGTCTGCCCCTGCTGCCTTCGCTGGCGTCTGCTGCAGATGAGCGTACATCGGATCATATCGTTACAGTTATTCAACACTTCCACCTGCAGCACTCCTGGGGGTAAGCAAGCCACCACGCGGTTTTTCCATAGAAGCCGTGGAGAAGGTGGCTGCAGAGACGGGTCTAACGATTTCTCGCCTGGTGCTCGATAATCTTCCACAAATGGTTGCAGCGGTTGATGAGGGACGTGCCGAATTATTGCTGTTAATTAGGCTGATTAAAGAGGTTGCTCACTTCAACATATCCCAGTGAATGCTCTTCACTGGGATATGTTGATTGATGTTAAGTGGTTAGTGTTTGGTATTGATTGCTTCAATTATTTGTCCAAAACTGATGCCAGCATCATTGCTTGGAATGGTCTCGTGAATAATTGCTGGGCGCTGTTGTGATGCAAGTATCCTAACTACAGCTTCAGTTAATAGGTGGTTTTGGAATACACCGCCGGTGATCCCAACTGAGTCAAAGTCGTATTTTTCGGTAATAGCCTGAGTCTGGTCGCTGAGTGATTGTGCCATGGTGGCGTGAAAATCGGCGGCACGAATGGCTGAACTACGACTCTCATCGAGCAGAGTCAAAATAGTCGGCTCCCAATCTACTTCAATGACACCATCTGATCTCGTATGCTGCGGCAGGCTAATCGCTTTACCTTTCGACGCTGATATCGATTCCAGCCACATCGGTGCCTGACCATCGAAACTGGCCTGTTTCAGAGTTCGTGTAAAGGCGGCTGCAGCATCGAAGAGTCTGCCGACGGCGCTGCTGCGCGGGCTGTTAATACCTGTTTCCCATGCATGACGTAGCAGTGCGTTTTCGCGTGGATTGCCCGTCCACTCCCGGTCGCACTCCCAGCAGAGTGACTGGGCGCTACGCCACGGTTCATGGGCGACCTTTATGGCGCCTGGCAGGGAGAAGGGGCGGAAGGTGGCGACTCTCTTCCAATTGCCAGGTCTACCGAGTAGTGCCTCACCACCCCAGAGCGTGCCATCTTCGCCGTAGCCGATACCGTCCCAGGTGAATATGAGTGCTGTCCCCTCAAGCCGCTGCTCACCATAGAGGGAGGAGGCGTGGGCGTGGTGGTGGTAGACCTTTATCAGTTCCTTGTCTTTCTGGTCGCGTGCCCAACGACTGCTGAAGTAGTCGGGGTGGGCATCACAGACGATGATCTCAGCCTCGACGGCGTAGAGTCGCTGTAGATCCTCAATGGTGCGTTCAAACTGGTTGATTGTTCTCGGTGCATCGAGATTGCCGAGGTGCTGTGAGACTACGACACGATCTTCCCAGGCGAGTGCAACGGCCACCTTGTTGTGGGCACCAACAGCGAGGATCGGACGATCAAACCTGTAAGGTAGCTTTAGCTCGAGTGGGGAGTTGCCACGGCCGATGCGCATCGGCCGTGCTTTACCGGCTGAGATCTGAAAAATAGCGTCATCAACTGGGCGGCGAATGGGACGATCGTGGTGCAGGAAGGCATCAACAACATCATGAAGTCGAGCTTCAACATCGGCGGCCTCGGTCAGTACCGGCTCGCCGCTGATGTTGCCAGAGGTAAAGACGAGCGCTGACCGCCATGGAGAGCGAAGTGAGGGCGGTTAGTCCCCGATAGTCGACGCCGTCTGTATATTCGTAGTTGAGAGCGCGAGCGAACGACGAAGAAGATGCAGCAGCGGCTTTATGTCGGCGTAGAGTCACTGAGGGAGTTGTGTAGAGCCGCGAAGAGGTGATTACGCAACGTACGCAGGACGGTCGGGGCGCCGCAGGCATAAACGGTCGCGTGAAGTTTTGCTGTTTGCTTGGGCTTGGATGCCCAAAACAAACTTTCGCAAAAATAGCGACTCCCCGGTGGTTTGCCAAACGATTCGGTAATGAGTGTATGTAGTGGACTGTAGGGCAACATGCGCTGACCGCCATGGATAGCGAAGCGAAGGCGGTTAGTCCGCGATAGTCGACGCCGTCTCGCATATTCGTAGTTGAGAGCGCGAGCGGACGACGAAGAAGATGCAGCAGCGGCTTTATGTCGGCGTAGAGTCACTGAGGGAGTTGTGTAGAGCCGCGAAGAGGTGATTACGCAACGTACGCAGGACGGTCGGGGCGCCGAAGGCATAAACGGTCGCGTTAAGTTTTGCTGTTTGCTTGGGCTTGGATGCCCAAAACAAACTTTCGCAAAATAGCGACTCCCCGGATGCCGAGTACGTTTAGACCCGGCGCTACACTTTCGGCGAGACCACTTTCACTCTTCGCGGACATCAGCACAATCGGACGTAGTGGATCGAGAACGAGCCCGGCTGCTACTTCACACGGTTCCGCGATGTTCTTAACCATCGCCAGACCATCTTCACCTGCTGCAGCGACCATCACCGCAAAGGGTTTATGTGGGCGATTTTTATTGTGCCGCAATCGGCGCACGGCCTGGTCATTGCTGGCGTCACAGACCAGGTGGTAACCACCAATCCCCTTAATGGCGATAATTAATCCCTGTCGTAAGCCCTCAATGGTTGCGCTAAGTGCCGCTTCATTATCGCGTAGGTCAAAACCCTCATGGTGACGAAAGTGGAGTTGAGGGCCACACTCGGGGCAGGCGAGCGGTTGGGCGTGAAAACGCCGATCGAGCGGGTCTTCATACTCAGCGCGACAGGCAGGGCAGAGCTCAAAACCGGCCATGCTGGTACTGATGCGATCATAGGGGAGGCGGTCGATAATCGTATAGCGCGGCCCACACTGGGTGCAGTTGATGAAGGGGTAGCGATAGCGCCGGTCGTCGGGATCGTTGAGCTCTTTGAGGCAGTCGGGACAGGCGTATTGATCGGGTGGTACGTGGATGAAGGCACTTTTGCCCTTTTCGCTATGGTGAATCTCAAAAGCATCGCACTGCTGTGTGGTGACACTCTCGCGGCTTCTGATCTCGGGTCGGGCGAGTGGTGGTGCCGATGGGATGAGGTCTGCTATGAAGGCCTCAATTCTTGTCTGCTCGCCCTCAATATGGATCTCAACCAGACCAGTGAGATTACAGACCCAGCCATTCAGGTCGTGTTGAGTGGCCAGTCGATAGATGTAGGGGCGAAAGCCGACGCCCTGAACGCGTCCGGTGATATGGAGTTTCTCGGCCCGCAGTTCGTCCATAACGCTCCTTAGCAGCTAATCCTCAGGTACTAGCACTACACCGGCCAGAGGTGGGAGAGTGAGCGCGATAGAGTGTTCTCGATTCATCCACGGTGTTGCCTCAGCTTCGATAGTGCCACTGTTGCCAATATCGCTACCGCCGTAGAAGTGCGAGTCGGAGTTGAACGCCTCACGCCAACGGCCGCCACACGGCAGTCCGATGCGATAGTTCTCGCGGGGTACTGGCGTGAAGTTGAGAATAATCACCGCCTCCTTACCACCACCGCTGCGCTGATAGGCAAGTACCGACTGCGAGGCGTCGTGACAGTCGACCCAGTCGAATCCGCTGTGGTCGAAGTCGTGGTGGTGCAGCGCCGGTAGCTCACGGTAGAGCCGGTTGAGATCTCCCACGCCCTGTTTCATACCATTGTGTAACGGTGAGTCGAGCAGCCACCAGTCGAGTGCTCGGTCGTGGTTCCACTCACCACCCTGTGCAAATTCACTACCCATGAAGAGTAGCTTCTTACCCGGATAGGTGAAGTAGTAGGTGTAGAGCAGGCGCAGATTGGCAAAACGCTGCCACTCATCGCCCGGCATCTTGCCGAGCATGGAGCCCTTACCGTGCACCACCTCATCGTGGGAGAAGGGGAGTACGAAGTTCTCGCTGAAGGCGTAGAGCAGGCCAAAGGTGAGACGCTCGTGGTGGAAGTGGCGGTGGATCGGATCCTTGCTCATGTAATCGAGCGAGTCGTGCATCCAGCCCATGTTCCACTTCATCGAGAAGCCGAGACCGCCGACCCAGGTGGGACGGGTGACCTGCGGCCATGAGGTCGACTCCTCGGCGATCATTAATGTACCGGGGTGCTCACCGTGGGTGACCTCGTTGAGTTCACGTAGGAAGTCGATCGCCTCAAGATTCTCGTTACCACCGTAGCGATTGGGCAGCCAGTCCCCCTCTTCGCGTGAATAGTCGAGATAGAGCATCGAGGCGACTGCATCAACACGTAGTCCGTCGATGTGGAACTCCTCCAGCCAGTAGACGGCGCTGGCGATGAGGAAGTTCTTCACCTCGTTACGACCGTAGTTGAAGATCAGTGTGCCCCAGTCGCGGTGTTCACCGAGGCGAGGGTCTTCGTGTTCGTAGAGTGCGGTACCATCGAAGTTGGCCAGGCCGTGCGCATCCTTAGGGAAGTGACCGGGTGCCCAGTCGAGCAGTACGCCAATACCGTGTTGGTGGCAGTAGTCGACGAAGTAGCGGAAGTCATCGGGAGTGCCGAAGCGACTGGTAGGGGCGTAGTAGCCGATGGTCTGATAGCCCCAGGAGCCGTCGAAGGGGTGTTCGGTAATCGGCAACAGTTCGATGTGGGTAAAACCGGTCTGTTCAACATAGTCGACCAGGCGATGGGCGAGTTCGCGGTAGTTGAGGAAGTTGCCCTCATCATCGAGCTGCCAGGAGCTTAGATGGACCTCGTAGGTCGACATCGGTTCATGTTGCCACTCGCGTTTGGCGCGTGTCTCAATCCAGCTCTCATCCCCCCACCCATATGATTCGTAGTCACGCACGATTGAGGCGGTTTCGGGACGCATTTCAAACTGCTGGCCGTAGGGGTCACTCTTGAGCAGGATCTCACCGCTATCGCGATTGCAGATCTCAAACTTGTAGTTGATGCCGGGCTGCAGGTCGGGGATGAAGAGTTCCCAGATTCCGCTACCGCCGCGTACCCGCATCGGATGGGTTCGCCCATCCCAGCTGTTGAAATCACCAACAATACTGACCCGCTCTGCAGCGGGAGCCCAGGTGCAGAAGCGCACACCATCAATGCCATCAGCGGTATGCGGGTGGGCACCAAGCATGCGGTAGGCGTGGCGGTGACGCCCCTCGCCAAACAGGTGCATGTCGAGATCACCGATCTGCGGGGGGAAACAGTAGGGGTCATGACGTGTGATCTGTTCGCCACGGCTGTCACACCAGCTCAGTTGATAGCGCTCGGGCAGGGCGGTGGTATCACCGCGCCACTCAAAGATGTCGCTGCCGGGGATTCGCGTCATCTCGGCACCGATATCGGTTAGCTCTACCGAGGCCACTGACGGAATATAAACGCGGACTACACTCTCTTTACCCGCTTTGTGGAGACCCAGCACGTTGAAGGGGTCGTGATGACGTGCGTCAAGGAGGCGTTGCAGTGATTCGCTGATACTTGCGGCGGCAGTAGGGATCGGTTCCATTAGTTTCCTGTTGTTTTTCCACGTTGGCACTATGTTTTATCCAACCGTAATGCAACTGATGTTAGCATACGGGCCAATCGAATCTGTCTATAAAAATCGGCCTGCACCGAGTCAGCTGGTGGCGGGCAAAAAGGAGTCTGGGGAATGGCCTCAAACAGTATGACACCCCGTTTCGTATCGCGTCTGACGCGCGATACGTTGGCACTAATTCTAGCGGGCGGACGTGGCTCGCGACTCAAGGAGCTGACCCGCTGGCGTGCCAAGCCTTCGGTCCACTTCGGCGGCAAATTCCGTATTGTCGATTTTCCGCTCTCTAACTGCGTCAACTCCGGCATTCGCTCGATCGGAGTATTGACCCAGTACAAAGCGCACTCACTGATTAAACATATCCAGCAGGGGTGGAGCTTCCTGCGAGGTGAGTTTGGTGAGTTTGTCGAGATGCTACCGGCGCAGCAGCGTATCAGTGAGACCGCCTGGTACTCCGGTACCGCCGATGCGATCTTCCAGAATCTCGACATTCTGCGCAGCCACGAACCGAGCTATGTACTGGTGCTGGCAGGCGACCACGTCTACAAGATGGACTACGGTCCGATGATCGCGCTGCATGTAGAGAGTGGCGCCGATATGACGGTAGGCTGTCTTGAAGTCGATCTTGAACAGGCGAAGGAGTTTGGCGTGATGAGCGTCGATGCCAATAACAAGGTCATCGAGTTCAGCGAGAAACCCGATAGTCCCGCGCCGATTCCAGGGCGCGATGATGTGGCGCTCGCCTCAATGGGCATCTATGTGTTTAACAGTGGCTTCCTCTACGAGCAGTTGATTCAGGATGCCAATAAAAATGATTCGAGCCACGACTTTGGCAAGGATGTAATCCCCTCAGTCATCGAGCAGCACAAGGTAATGGCATATCCGTTCCGTGATCCGCAGACCGGTCAGCAGGCCTACTGGCGTGATGTCGGTACGGTGGATGCCTTCTGGAAGGCCAATCTGGAGCTGATCGGTGTTACCCCTGAGCTGAATCTCTACGACTCACAGTGGCCAATCTGGACTTATCAGGAGCAGCTACCACCGGCCAAGTTTGTCTTCGATGATGATGGACGACGTGGCATGGCGGTTGATTCGATGGTCTCGGGTGGTTGCATTATCTCGGGCGCTACGGTGCGACACTCACTGCTCTTCTCGCATGTCACAGTGAATGACTTTGCCGAGGTCTACGACTCAGTGGTGCTACCTGATGTGGTGATCGGTGAACGCTGTCGTATTCGCAAGGCGGTACTCGACAAGGGGTGTTCGGTGCCGCCCGGTATGGTGATTGGTGAGGATCCAGAGGAAGATGCCAAGCGTTTCTACGTCAGCGAAAAGGGCGTGGTGCTGGTAACCCCCGACATGCTGGGTCAGGACCGACACCATGTCCAGTAGTGTGCCGCTGAAGGTTGTACTCTGCTGGCATATGCACCAGCCCAACTATCTCGATCGGGAGAGTGGTAACTACCAACTGCCGTGGACCTATCTGCACGCGATCAAAGATTACGTCGATATGGCGGCGATCATCGAGATGACCGAGGGCGCGCGCGCCGTGGTCAACTTCGCACCTACTCTGCTGGAACAGATCGAGGACTACGCCGCGCAGATCAAGTCCTACCTGAAGTCTGGAACCCCATTACGTGACCCACTGCTCGCAGCGCTGGTCAGTACCGCGCTACCGAGCGGTGAAGAGGAGCGGGTAACGCTGATCAAGGCGTGTCTACGTGCCAATCCCGAACGGCTGATCGACCCCTATCCTCACTTCAAAATACTCGCCGATCTGGCTCACTGTCTTGATGATACGCCCCACGCCGTACCCTATATCAGCGGTCAGTATCTAACCGATCTGTTGGTCTGGTACCACCTCGCCTGGCTCGGCGAAACGGTGCGCCGCAGCGATAAACGAGTAAAAGTGTTGATGGATCGTGAGCGCGGCTATAGTCACCAGGAACGCCTACAGCTGTTGGAGATCATCGGTGAGCTGATTGAGGGCGTGATCCCACGCTACCGTGCATTGGCCGAGGCGGGGAAGATCGAGCTATCAGTCACCCCCTATGCGCACCCCATCATTCCGCTACTGCTCGATATCAATTCAACCCACGATGCGATGCCTGCGGCCCATCTACCGGTCTGCAGCAGTTATCCCGGTGGAGAGCAGCGCGTGCAGTGGCACCTGCGCGAGGGTGTCGAGGTCTTTAAACGCTGTTTTGGCCACGAACCGGCGGGCTGTTGGCCCTCTGAGGGGGCGGTTAGCAGCGCCACACTCGAACAGATTGCAAAGGCTGGCTTCAAATGGGCCGCCACGGGTGAAAATGTATTGAGTAATAGTCTGCAGAAATCGGGGATTGAGCCCGGTGCCTGCCACCATCACCCTTTCAATGTGGCTGAGAGCGATATCGCCTGCTTCTTCCGTGATGACGGACTCTCCGACATGATCGGTTTCACCTATGCCGACTGGCACGGTGACGATGCGGTTAACAACATGGTTCACCATCTGGAGAACATCGCCGAGGCGTGTAAGGAGAATGAGAACCGGGTCGTCTCGATCATCCTCGATGGTGAGAACGCCTGGGAGTACTACCCAGAAAATGGCTACCATTTCCTTACCGCACTCTATGCGAAGTTGGCCGAACACGAATCGCTTGAGCTGACTACCTTCAGTGATGTACTGGCGAGTGGTGTTAAATCGGAACCACTACCCCAAATGGTGGCCGGTAGCTGGGTCTACGGCAGCTTCTCCACCTGGATCGGTGAGGCGGATAAAAATCGAGGCTGGGATCTGCTCTGTGATGCCAAAAAGGCCTTTGATGAGGCGGTCTCGTCGGGCCGATTGGCTGGCGATGAACTCTATCAGGCCGAGCGACAGATGGCGGTCTGTGAGGGTTCCGACTGGTTCTGGTGGTTTGGTGACTACAATCCGGCCGATTCGGTCCGAGATTTTGACCGCCTGTTCCGATTGCAGCTTGCTGAGCTCTACCGCATCGTCGGTGCTACTGCGCCTGAACAGCTGACGCAGGTGATCTCTCACGGTACCGGACAGCCCGCTACGGGTGGCGTGATGCGCCGTGGTAGCGAGCACTGATGAGCATCACGACTCAGTCTGGAGAGCAGGGTGCGCTGCGCTCACGACAGGCGGGGGTGCTGCTCCACCCTACATCGCTACCAGGTGCATGGGACTGCGGTGATCTGGGCAGTGAGGCATTCAACTTCGTCAATTTCCTCGCCGCTGCTGGACAGAAGGTGTGGCAGATCCTACCGCTGGGTCCGACCCACAACGATCTCTCTCCCTATCAGAGCCTCTCCGCCTATGCAGGCAATCCTGAGCTGATCAGTATTGAAAAGCTGGTTGAGTGGGGCTGGCTCGCCGCAGAGCAGATAAAGAAACCGGGTAAACAGAAGAAACCACCGCTGATAGCCAAGGCCTTTGCGGCGATCATGCACGCTGAGCATGGCGAGGTGCGCAACGAGTTTGAGGTGTTTGTCGCAAACAATAGTGAGTGGCTGGAGGACTATGCCCTCTATCGTCTGCTTAAAAATAATCATCAGGGCAAGGGTTGGTTCGATTGGCCAACGCCACTACGTGACCGGTCAGAATCGGCGCTCAAAGAGGTTCGCCACAACAACGCCGAGGCGTTGGCAGAGATTCGCTTCGAACAGTTTCTCTTTCAGCGTCAATGGTTTGAGCTGAAACACTATGCCAACGAGAGGGGCATTAGCATCTTTGGTGATGTGCCGATCTTTGTCGCCTACGACAGCGCCGATGTCTGGGCCCATCGCGACGGCTTCGCACTCGATGCCGATGGTCGGCCGACGGTGGTTGCCGGGGTGCCGCCCGACTACTTCTCCGAGACGGGGCAGCGCTGGGGTAATCCTCATTACGACTGGGCACAGATGGAGCAGGATGGATTCTCCTGGTGGCTGGAGCGGATGCGTTATCAGCTTAAACTCTTCGATCTGATTCGTATCGATCACTTCCGTGGCTTTGAGGCCTACTGGGAAGTGCCCGCTGATGAGGAGACCGCGATCAACGGTCGTTGGGTCAAAGCGCCTGGTGACCAGCTTTTTGATCGACTGCACGAAGAGTTCGATCCACTGCCGGTGATTGCCGAGGATCTCGGTATCATTACCGAGGAGGTTGAGGCGCTGAGACTTAAGTATGGGCTGCCGGGAATGAAGATCCTGCAGTTTGCCTTTGATAGTGGCGCTGACAATCCCTATCTGCCACACAATCTACAGCGCAACAGCGTTGTCTACACTGGTACCCACGACAACAACACCACGCTAGGCTGGTTCGATGAGCTTTCACCCGAACTGCAGGCACATATCGGTTACTATCTTGCAGATCAGAGCGAGTCGATGCCGTGGCTACTGATTCGCGCGGCACTTGCCTCCGTTTCACGGCTGGCTATTGTGCCAATGCAGGATCTGATGGCGCTCGATGCGTCCCAAAGGATGAATACGCCCGGTACCACCGAAGGGAACTGGGGCTGGCGATTCCAGTGGTCTGAGCTCAAAGAGGGGACCGCTGAGCGACTCAACGAGCTAGTGATTCGCTACGGTCGTTGATTATCTACCCCAACAGAGGGTCGCTTTTCGGATTGAGTCTATCGGTGGCTAGGGATAAGCTTTGCAGCATTGATGCAACATTTTGCGGCTGCGCGCGGTCCTATCGATATGGCCAGTCTCAATAATAACTTCGGGCAGCTCGTTAACTGCATCTGCTATCTGCCTGAAAAGACACGGCCATTTCTGAAATCAGACTCAAGAATTGTGCGTCATGGCCGATCTCTCTATCGCAGCGATACGTTTTTTGTTCACTCTCAGGACTGATTCATGGATTTAGCGACGCTAATTGGATTATTGGGTGCCTTCGGCATCATCACCGCCGCCATTATCCTCGGCGGCAGCGCACTGCTCTTCATCAATATTCCCTCCCTGTTGATCGTGGGCGGTGGATCGCTGTTGGTCGTACTGATGAAGTTTCCCCTGGGCCATTTCCTGGCGGCCTTCAAGATTGCGCTGAAGGCCTTTCTGCATAAATCGGAAAGCGCCAACGCTGACCGCCATGGAGAGCGAAGTGAGGCGGTTAGTCCCCGATAGTCGACGCCGTCTGCCTATTCGTAGTTGAGAGCGCGAGCGAACGACGGAGAAGATGCAGCAGCGGCTTTATGTCGGCGTAGAGTCACTGAGGGAGTTGTGTAGAGCAGCGAAGAGGTGATTACGCAACGAACGCAGGACGGTCGGGGCGCCGCAGGCATAAACGGTCGCGTGAAGTTTTGCTGTTTGCTTGGGCTTGGATGCCCAAAACAAACTTTCGCAAAAATAGCGACTCCCCGGAGGATCTGGTTGAGCAGGGTGTGCAACTGGCTGAGGTGGCACGTAAAGAGGGCCTACTGGGACTGGAGAGCCAGGAGGTGACCAATCCATTCCTCAATAAGGGGGTACAGCTCTGCGTCGATGGTCATGAACCCGAGTTTGTCCGCGCGATGCTGATCACCGATATCAACCGCACCATCGAACGCCATGAAAAGGGGCAGGCGATCTTCAAGGCACTTGGCGATGTGGCACCCGCGATGGGCATGATCGGTACCCTGATCGGTCTGGTACAGATGCTGGCCAACATGGATGACCCGAAGAAGATCGGCCCGGCGATGGCAGTTGCGCTACTCACTACCCTCTACGGCGCTATTATCGCTACCGCCTTTGCACTACCAATCGCCGACAAGCTGGCTCATCGCAGTGATGAGGAGAAACTAAACAAGACACTGATCCTGGAGGCGATTCAGGGTATCCAGGAGGGGATGAACCCTCGCGTCATGCGCGATCTGCTCATGACCTATCTACCAGGAAGTGCTCGCACCTCCGCCGACGACGAGGCCGCCTGATCGCACCGGGTGCGTCTGGCGAATTAACGCGTGGAAGGGGAAGAGTGCAAAAAATGCGAAGCGGGGATGCCAGGCTGGGTCATGACCTTTGCCGACTTGATGTCACTGCTGATGTGCTTCTTCGTACTGCTGCTCTCCTTCTCAGAGATGGACGTCAACTACTACAAACAGGTGGCCGGTTCGATGAAGGACGCCTTTGGTGTCCAGCGCCAGATCTCATCCAAGGAGACGCCGCGTGGTGTTAGTGTCATCGCCCGTGAGTTCAGTCCGGGACGCCCCGACCCTACCCCGCTGAAAGTCGTTCAACAGCACACCACTAACCAGATGAAGCACTACCTCGATCTCGACAAGGGACAGACATCGCAGGATAAAAAGAGCGTCATTACTCCAATCAAGTCAGCCTCAATGCAGGGTGTCAGTCGCCAGAGTGAGCAGAAGAAATCGGGTAAGTCTGATGGACGCAAGGAGAGCATTGCAGACAAGATTCGCGCTGCACTCGAGAAAGAGACCAAGGCGGGTGCGGTCGATTTCGAGAAGGAGAGTGATCGCATCATTATCCGTCTCAATGAGAAGGTCTCGTTCCGTCCCGGTAGTGCCTTCCTGAAAAGGCAGGCAATTCCCATTCTCGAAAAGCTCGGTAATGTGCTGCGTGAGGCGACCGGACGCATCATTGTGGCGGGTCACACCGACGATATTCAGATTGATACCGCGCAGTTCCGATCCAACTGGGAGCTCTCTTCATCACGCGCAGCGACGGTTGTGGGTGAGCTCAACTGGACCTCACATATCGTCCCCGAGCGTCTAATGATCGAGGGGCATGGATACACTCGCCCCCTGGTACCCAATATCAATGCTGAGAATCGCCAGAAGAACCGCCGTGTAGAGATCACGCTGCTGCAGAACCCTGATGATGCCGCTGTCGATGAGAATGAGATGGTCGATGACAGCGCACTCTCAGAGGTCAGCGAGAAGAAGGCAGAGCTTGTGGGGGACCAGCGTCGTGGTCTGAAAAAAGGACGTAGCGATAGCGTGGTAGAGAAGACGACCTCTTTTGAAAAGGGGGATCGCAAGGCACGTGCTGAGGCAGAACTAGCGGCTGAGTCCGAGGCGAAGGCCAAGGCCGAGGCTGCTGCGAAAGCTAAAGCAGAGGCAGAACTGCAGGCCAAGGAGGCAGCACGGCTTGAGGCACAGAGACTCGCCGATGAGGCGGCGATCAGAGCAGGTCGCAAGCCAGCACCGATAGCGCCTCAGCCAGACAAAACAGATGCGGAGGGGCCTGCGCCAGCCACACCGGAGCGACCCACACCTTCAGGTGTAAGCCTGGATCCGACGGGTGGCCTTGAAGAGTCTGCAATCGAGGGCTCATTTGATGGTGCTATTATTGAGTTACCCAGCCTGGGAATTGAGCGACCGCTGGTGCTACCGCCCTCGGAGTAGGAGTAACGGATTCGATATGCAGGATAGTGAAAACAAGAGCAGCGCCGACCGCAGGGAATTCTTCAGGCTTAACGACAGTGTTGCCATCGATTTCCGTCAGCTCCAGAGCGATGAGCTGGAGACGGTCAGGGCGCGTATCCACTCCGATCAACCCGACCGCTTCTCAGTGGCGGCAAAATTCGCGACCTCCAGCAGAACAATGGATATGCAGCTGAGAACGATCAGTAAAAGTTCTCCAACGATTGCTGCCTTCCTCAAAGAGGTCGATAAGAAGATGAACATCCTGGCGGGACTGATGGCGGTCGAGGAGTTGACCGGAATCGACTGCCCATCACGACCGGTCAATTTGAGTGCCGGTGGAGTCGCCTTCTTCTCGGCGAATCCCTTCAATCGTGATGACATGTTGGAGGTGCGACTGGTGCTTTTCCCAACCCAGATTGGTATTCGTTTTATCGGTCGAGTCGTCAGTTCGACGACCGACCTGAAGGATGAGGGGGAGCAGCCCTATTACATCTCGGTTGAGATGGATACTATTCGTGATAGTGATCGGGATCTGCTAGTTAAACATCTGCTGCACAAGCAGACCGTTGAGCTGCACGAGCAGCGTTTTCCTGACGAAGTCTAGTTGTTACTGCTCTACAGCCGGGGTGATCTGATTCGCCTTGATGTAGCTGGGTAGTATCTCATCGAGACATTGATTGACCGCTTCCAGTACCGCTTTCTCCCGTGCATAGCCAAACTTGTGACAGGCCGTTTCGGTACTGACAAAACCGTAGCGTTCAACCTTGGTGCCGAAATAGACGTTGACCAGAAAGGCACTGCTATCGGCTTTGTTGAACATCTTGCCATCGACAATGATGTTGAGGTCGACCTCTTTGTTATCGGCCGATGCGAAGCCAGCCACGGGTGTAATATTCCACGCACGTAACCGTTTGTAGACGATTTTCTCTAGCGCCTCTTTTACAAGGGTGACGTTATTTGAGTCGACAAACACCTTGAGTGAGTCTGGTGTGCTGTTCATCAGGTAGGTCTCACGTCCCGCCTCTGCACCACCTGTAATGAGCAGTAATATCAGTAGTTGCCACCCTATCTTTTTCATCGATCTTTCGTTTCCTTATCCACCTCTGTCGAGGGGGATTGATTAATGTCGATTAACACCATTTCTAGTATAGAAATCGGCACCATTTGGTCGATCTTTACCTGATAGTTTTAAAACGTTATCCGCGTTGACATGCCAGGGGGGCGGCGTAGCTTTTGACTAAGACTCCGGCAACCTCTGTCAGTTCACTTTTCGCCATATTTGCGGGGTAGAGCGTGACGGCGGTTCCCTAACAAAGATAAAAAAGAGGCTCATCCATGCTGCTCTCCAGCGCCGCACCTGTCTGTGTGCAGCGAAACTCGGCAATGCTCTTCAGTACGCTGTTGTTTACGCTCATATTCTCAACCCCCATCTCCGCGGCCTCGATCGATAGCAAGGACTATGAGGCGGGTGCTGTAATCATCAAGACGGTCCCGATCAAGCCAGCCAAGAGCTCTGATAAAAAGAAATCATCGACAAAAGCGGACAAGGGATCGCAGCAGTGAGAGTGATCGCACTGTTCATATCGTTACTGCTGCTGCCGCTCCTCGCGGGGGCAGGTGAGTTTGAAACGCTTCTGCAGATGGTGGAGAAGCGTGATCAACGTGGTGCCGAGGCTTGGCTGAGCAGAAGCACTCGTGAGAGCGGTGACCCTCTGGAAACGCTCTCCGGTCGTGCGGTTGAGGATAGTCTTGAACAACAAACTACTCAGCTCTTTGCGGATGAAGCCGTCATCGAAGCACTGACATTCGCCTGGGTGAAGAGCGGTAATGAGTCGACTCGTCAGGATCTGCTTAAACGTCTGGCTAGTAGCACCAAGTCCCGCTCAACGATAGAGCAAGCGGTAGCCAAACAGCGTCGTCAGGCACCGCAAGCCGATATCAGGTTCATTCAACTCTTCACTGCTGGTATCGGTCGTGATGGAGAGTTAGCCAAGGCCTCCAATCAGTTTCCCCTTACCACCTCAACGATCCACCTTCGGTATGAATATGAACACGGCATTCCCGGAGAGAAGCTGACCGCCAAATGGTATCGCCTCGATACCGCATCAAAGAAACCATTTGCCTCTGCATCGGCAAAACTACAAAAACGTAGCGACAAGGGGCAATTCTCGTTCACACCCGATAAAGCCGGCTGGCGACAGGGGCTCTACCGAGTTGTCATTGAGGGGCGGGGCAGATCACTCACCGAGGTCGATTTTGTCATCGGCTTACCACAACCAGCTAAATTGCCTGAGCAGCTCATTACTCCCTTGCCTGTACAGGTTGAAGTGGCATCGATCGATTTTAGTGTTGAAGAGAATGCACCAAAACTGGTCGAGGTGGAGGCGGCACCACGTCCTCGTGTGGCCACCAGTCGACCTCCACAGGAGGTGGGCGTTGCACCCGAGGTGAAACGTCCCAAGGTCTCTGCTGCGACTACAACGCCTAAAAAGAGTGTGAAGTCACCCCCCGTGCCGGCGATTAAAATAGTTGATGCCTACCTCGCCAAAAAACTTGGCAAGAAGGGGCCGAAGGGTAAGAGCAAGAAGTTCTCAATGCATGGCGCCGATTGGTGCTGTGGGCAAAATTGAGGCGCCTGAGGGTGGAGAGATCATTGCCCACTGGTATCTGCCCGGACGTAAGGGAGCGGTGAAACGCACCACGCTGAAGTTGAAATCGGGGCGCTCTGAAGTGGCATTCTGGCTCAAACTGAAAACGGCTGAGGAGACGCTGCCAGTCGGTAAGGCGTGGGTCGATCTCTCAGTGGGTAAAAAACGGCTCAAGCGGGTGAAATTCAAGATCCGTCAGGCGGGACTGTTTGAATCGCTCGGCGATACGCTGGAGCAGGCAGGCGATGAGCTGGAACAGATAATTGAGGAGATCGATAAGAAATGATAATTAATCTATCTCGATATCTGTTGCTAGTTCCCTTACTGATCGTTGTTTCGAGCAGTTCCGTTTACGCCAAGGAGGATTTCTTCCGCGACTGCATTATCCAGGATGTCGATGAGACAGGCATGGTGCGGGTTTTCAATCGAAAACCGGAACTGATCGAGTATCGTGAGGCGGTGGTGGTTGCCGTTTCCGAGGGTACAACACCGGAGGTGGTGGTGCGATGCGATATCGGTGCGGTCCATGAGTATTTCGGTAAACTGCCTGAGGGAAAACATTACGATATACGCATGAGTGCCACCGGCCAGCTGAGTCGTGATGTGGGAGGATTGAGTAGGAAAAAGGCAGTAATCCCGGTCAAAAGCGGTATGAATGAGGTGACCGTCACCTTTCAGGATGCCAACTTCCCGCAGGTTGGTTCCTTCTCCAAGCGCCTCTCCTTCTACGCCTTTGTCTACGATATTGAGCCGGCAGGGCGTCTACAGTCACCGATCAAGGATCCCAAGCAGAATTTTATCGCCTTTATGACCGATCGGCAGGGCAATATCTATGGACAGCTCAGCCACGACAGGAAGAAGGTGCTGGCTCGCTTCTCGCCCAGTGGACGGCTCTCGGCGAAGTACGATCTGGGCAAGGACGATCCAAAACATGGTTCTCGTGGCTATCCTCGCCCGCTCTTTGTTGATAGTCAGGGCCATCTCTACGCCATCTGGCTCGGCAATATTATCGAGTACAACAAGAGCGGAGCGTTTATCCAGTCGCATGGTGCGTTCAGCTATAGCCGCCGCTTCAGAACGGCTGCTGATCTCAATGCCGATGCCAAACCGGAGATGGATCGCGATCAACCCCCCGTCTGGCAGGAGATCAACAAGTGGATCTACCACAACCCGCCCATCGTGATCCGTGACTGGGTCTACTTCATCGCCGAGGCGCGGCCACCCAAGGGTGTATCGGGCAGCCGACTGGTAGTAGCGAGGTTCTCCCCTACAGAGAGCAAACTCGAGATCGTGGCGCAGGTGGCTGGTGTCGGTAGTGACTATACCCATGCAGAGGGGATGGTTCAGGCTTCCGACGGCACACTGCACGTGAAGGTAACCGGAAAGAACTGGCTCAAGGCCGTTATCAGTGTTGCACCGGGTGATGGCAAGGTTACGCTGCTCAGAAAGCTGCCTGCCGGTAACAAACTGACTTCAATGGATGACAAGACGCTCGCCAGTGGTACCCGACGATCGTTATTGGCTGGGGATCGGCGTGGTTACTACTTCCACGCGAAACGGGTACTGCGTGACTTCAGTTATGTCGCCTCGCTGGGCCTCGAATCGCAGCATTTCCGTTACAGTCGCCCCAGGGCGGGCCGTAAACTCAAAGAGATCGATCTGCTGACGGGAAAGGCGATTACAAGTTCACGTGACAAGGCCTGGTCGAAAAATTTCTGGTTCCACCGCGGTTCGATCTACGTCAGCTACATGGATATGCGTATTGCGCGCTTCTCACTGCGCGGTGGCGGTGGAGGTGCACCAGCACCGGAGACGATCCATGTCAAAAAACAGGAGCTATCACCAAGCTTTGAGCTGGTGCGTAGCGGTGCCACGTTTGAGCAGGGTATCGTGCTCGACGGTGCGACGGCTGTCTCAATGGAAGTGCGTTTCAGCGATGGCGAGGGTGAAGCGGTTGTCGGAGAGAGGGTCGATCTCTCGTTCTGGGAGCGGTTGCCGCAAAAGGGTGAGCTGCGTTTCCCCAATGGTCAGGTTACTGATGGTGAGGGTCGTATGCTGGTGGAGTATCTTCCACCACGAATAACACAGGAGGTGATGCAGGCGGGCAAGTGGGCGCCACAGGTGCGCTTTACCGCACGTGCCAAGCTCAAGAAGCAAGAGCTTGTGGTGCAGGTGAAGGCGGGTCTGCTCGGCCTTGCCGAGCTTGAACTGCAGCTTGAACGTAATGGCTACGCCCCACAACAATCGATTCCCATCGCGCTGGCCGATATCAACAATGGCGTTGTGAAGGGGCAGGTGGTCTATCCCGTCGGGAAGGGCGTATACGGGACAGTGGTGATGCCGGAGGTGCTGCCGATCAATGGTCTCTTTATTCGCCTTGTCGATAAAGAGAAACGGGTGTTGGTGGAGGCGCAGAGTAACGCGGATGGTCAGTTTGAACTGATCTATGGTGATCCTGCCAAGAGTGTTGGTCCTGCCGAGTTTGTGCTCTCCGAACCGCTCAAAGTGAGCGCATACGACAAGGATACCGATTACTTCGTCACCAATGCCCGTGCCGCGGTACGTGAGATGGAGAAAAAACACTACGGCTATCAGGCTGGTGCGATCAGACAGCTACTCTCTACCTACTTCCCGATGAAGATTGCAGCGGCCGCCAATAATGCGGAGGTGGAGCTGCATCGCAATCAGTTGGTCCGCGTCGGCCTGCTGATGGCAGCCCTGCGAGAAGGTGATGATCTTGCCAACCATGCGGCCGAACAGTTCGCCGATTCGCTGGTTAACGTGATGGATGGCCTCGCCAACCTGGCCAATATTGATCTGTTCGATGATAAAAAACTCAAGATTGATGAGATGTCTAAGTCGGCCGGCTTCAAGGCGGGGAACTTTGCATTGATGGGTGGCAAGGCGATTAAGGGTCGTGTTGCACAGTTCGTGATGGCACAGCTGAAGAAGAACTTCGTGTCGGTGATGCGTGGCACCGTCGCCCACCATAAACATGTTGCCTGGTACTGGTTGAAGAAGATCCTGATGAAGGGTGTTGTCGATATCGCCGGAAAACCGTGGAAGGGTCAGCTTGTGACCGGCTTGATGGGTGAGGATCGCAAGCAGGCACAAACTGCGATCACGGCAGCGGCAAATGCATGGGGCAACGGAAAGATATCCGAAAGTGGTGGTTCGAATCTGTTGATCAGGAATCGCTACGCAGAGATTGCTGAATTCAAACGTCAGGTGACCAACCAACAGCTCGACCTTGAACTCTACAAGGCCGATATCGATCTGGGTTTTGATGTGATCGGTCAGGGACTGGTGGTGATCGCCACGATCAAGGGCGGTGCCGTTGCGGGTGAACGTGTTGCAGAAGGGGTCAAGATGGTCGATAAGGGGTTCAAGGTGATTACTACCGGTGCCGAGGCCTATACCGGCTTCCAGTGGTTGCGTGACTACGACAATGCACGAGCCTCGATTGCACAGTTCACCCGTGCGGTGGTTGGGCCTTAGTTTTACGGTTCAACCCATCAGATTTCATACGGGACCATGAGATTAAATATTACCAAGGTGGTGCTCTGCTTGAGCGCATTGCCTCTGTTGTTCACAACATGTAGTGCGTTGGCAGAAATGCTCAGTTATAAGTCGATGCCGATCTCCTGGCGCAGCTCCTATGAGGTGATCCCACTACCGGCTGGCGATGAGATGGGGGTGGTCGGGTTCCACTACGACCTGATGCCGTTCAAATCACTGCCCAGCAGCTACCTCGGATTTGGTGGCTACGGTGGTGCCGTGGGTGAGGAGGGGGGCTTCTTTACCATGGGCGCGACGCTCGGCAATCGCTTTGAATTAAGCCGTCGACTCAAGCTCGATCTCGGTTATCACTTTGGTGGCGGCGGCGGTTCCGGACTGACCTTTCCTGGTGGTGGCATGATCACCCGAGCGCACGCCATGCTTGAGTTTCAACTGGGTGGTCCCTACTGGCGTATGGGTGTGGCCCACACCGATTTTCCCAACACC
Organism: Candidatus Reidiella endopervernicosa; assembly: GCF_013343005.1. Taxonomy (GTDB): domain Bacteria; phylum Pseudomonadota; class Gammaproteobacteria; genus Reidiella; species Reidiella endopervernicosa. Next base: position 2,569,360 of record NZ_CP054491.1, on the reverse strand, counting down.
ACAGCAAATGAGTCGTCAGATACACATCTGGTCGCAGGGCTGCGACTCGACTCGTTCAGTTGGCGACAGATCTTCGATAACAGTGAATCGGTCACTCCCTATCAGGGTGAGCTGGAACGCTATCGCATCATGCCGAGCCTGATGCACTACGCGACCGATGATGATCACCCAATGCACCGTAGTGGTATCTACACCGGTGGTGCAGGGGAGAATACCGACTTCAATCTGCTCGGTATCCAGTTTGATCACCAGTTCTCGCATTTTTTCTATAACAGCGTTGAGCTCTACGGTGCCGGGGGCGGCGGCTCAGATGGTTATGCCTCCATCTCCGCAGGACTCGGTGCCAGGGTTCCGTTGTTTGCTGGGCTCAATTGGGAGAGTAAGGCACTGCTGGGATTGGCTGGCGATGGTCGTATCGATACTGGTGGTGGATTGACGGTACACCTGATGACGGGGCTAAGTCTCGAACTCTCCGAACACTGGTACGTGAAAGCGATGGCAGGTCGCATGGCTGCACTCGAGGGTGAAATTAAGGCGGATGCCTATGAGATCGGAATTGGTTGACAGGCGGCAATACCAGTAACTGCAGCAGAATATGCAGCACTATTTGATGCTGATCAGTTCAGTCGAATCGACTGGCGTGCGGCCTTGACGCAAAAAACCTATCTACCGGACGATCACTCTCTCAACGATGAGGGAGCTGCCTATGACGATGCGCTGCATCTCATCGGGCTTGAATTGAGTATGCCGGTTAGCCAGTCGCTAAGATTACGTGGTAGTACACAGTGGGCCTATGGCGGAAATGTTGGCTCATTTGCAGAGGGGCTGTTTGGTGTTGTTTACGAGTCCGACTATAAGCTGCTTGATCGTATTGGATTGAGTGCGGGTTACGATGTCGGTGTCAGTGGAGGAGGGGATATGGATGTCGATGATGGATTTATCCATCAGGCCCAGCTAGGTCTCATCGTTCAGCTGAACGAATCACTCTCCCTGGCATTCATGGGTGGCAAGATGATGAGCTTTGGTGGTGCATTTAAAGCTGATCTATTACAGCTTCAGCTGAACTGGGATCGTACATCACTGGTTCAATAATGTTTTAGAATGGGAATGATAATCTTTTACTTTATTATTTAATAAATAACCTTGTTTTAATGACAGAATCGATCGATTGCTGTATTTTTACCTCCATCCAAAAAACCTTATATTTTATGGGTTTTGAAGATATTCGATAACCGGCAACGAAATTGGTTTATTGATGAGCTGTTTTGTAGTTTTTTGAATGCAACGAATCACTGCCTCTCTGATCTACTAATTCGGTAGTCGATTCGCTTTAAATAAGGAACATTGAAGTGAATAACACGACGAACCCTGCGTCTAGTGGTTGCGCTCGCTCAGCATATTCTCGAATTAATCATCCCAATACCTCTTCTATTCGATACCTGCTGTTAACAGCGGTTGTGCTGTTTCTGCTGCTTTTTAGTGTTTCTGCATCAGCGGCTGTTCCACCCACACCTGCGAGTAACGTAGGTGACACCGTTCTCAATCCAGTGACCGGACTCGATACCACCGTTGTCGAACTGATTCCTGCCAGCTCCGGCGAGATTCAGTATGTGGTGACCAGTGATGGTGGTTTTCTTCTGACCAAGACAACAGTTGGAGAAACCGTTCAGGAGATTGGCGGCAGTAATATCTACACGATTGTTTCTACGGGTACGAACGGTGCGGGTCATGTTGTTAGCGTCTTCTTAAAACTCGATCCGGCTGATGTCGATGAGGTCGCAACGTCTAAGGACGTGTACACCAGCTATGTCGTCGACGGTGGCGGTGGCGGCGGAGCGGGTGCTGGGGAGTTTGTTGCGCCGGTGGCCACCTCGGGTGTCATCGATGAGGTTTCAACCGGCAGAGACGGTGATGATGGTGGTAACGCCTACGGCATTGAGATCTGTTTTTTTGGCTGCTTCACGATCGGTAAGGCGGGTTCGGATGGTGACGATGGAGCGACCGGTCCGGCCATCAATCGCGTCGTGGAGACGACGCATGGCACGATCAATTCCACATCTGCGGAGACCCCCGGAATTACTGTTGCCAGCGTCGGTGGTGATGGTGGTGACGGTGGTGACGCCTATGGTGTCTTTGATGGTTATTCAGGTGGCAATGCCGGCAATGGCGGAAGCGTTTCGCTGACAAATAAGACCGACGTGTCAACCACGGCCGATCATGCTGAGGGAATCTTTGCCTATAGCCAGAGTGGCATCGCGGGTGATGGTGGTAACGGCTATATCTTCGCTGGTGGTGGTTCAGGTGGTGAGGCGCGTGATGGCGGTAGTGTAAATATCCGTAATGAGGCCGATATCAATACCTTTGGCGAGGGTTCACACGGAATCTACGGCCTGAGTGTTGGTGGTGCCGCGGGAAGTGGTGGTGATAGTTGGGGCATCGTCGGGGCTGGTGGTAGTGGTGCCGATGGCGGTAATGGTGGTTCGGTAACGATTACCAACCTCGGTACGGTTCACACGCGTGGCGAGGGTGCACACGGCGTCTTTGGTCAGAGCATCGGTGGCACTGGTGGTGACGGTGGTGATGCAGGCGGCATCGTCGCTTTTGGTGGTGATGCCACGACCGGTGGAACCGGTGGTGCAGTTTCTATAACAAATACCTCAACGGCGAAGATCTATACCGATGGGGATTACTCAGTCGGTGTGTTTGCTCAGAGCATCGGTGGCGGCGGTGGTGATGGTGGTGGTGCGGGTGGTATCGCTTCATTCGGTGCCTCGGCCGGAACGGGTGATAACGCCGGTAGTGTCGAGATAACCAATGATGCCGGTAGCCTGGTGACAACCCTGGGTATTAGTGCACACGCGGTTCAGGCACAGAGCATCGGTGGTGGTGGCGGTTCGGCCAATGCCGGTGGTGGATTGGTCTCACTGGGCGGTAGTGGAAGCTCCGGTGGTAACGGTGCGGCCGTGACCGTCACCAACAGCGGTGTGCTCTCAATCGCAGGCGTCGATGCACGCGGCATCTTTGCGCAGAGTATCGGCGGCGGCGGTGGCTCGGGCGGTGGTTCGGGTGGTCTGGTTGCGCTGGGTGGTGGCGGTTCCAGTGGTGGTAATGGTGGCACGGTGACGGTGACCAACACCGCAACGGGTTCGATCACCACTGAAGGGAGTGGTGCCGATGCCATCTTTGCCCAGAGTATCGGTGGTGGTGGTGGTAGTGGTGGGTCATCGGGTGGACTGGTTGCACTGGGTGGCGGCAGCACTGCCGGTGGCACGGGCGGTGTGGTCTCGGTGAGCAATAGTGGTTCATTGAGTACTGAAGGTGACTTGGCGCGTGGCATCTTTGCCCAGAGCATCGGCGGTGGTGGTGGTGCCGGTGGTAGTTCAGGTGGACTGGTGGCGATCGGTGGCTCCGGTGGTTCAACCAGCAACGCCAATGCGGTCACCATCGATAATGATGGATCGATCTCAACCCTCGGCAATAAATCGACCGCAATTTTCGCCCAGAGTATTGGTGGTGGCGGTGGTGATGGTGGTAGCAGCGGCGGCCTGATCACGATTGGTGGTAGTGGTGGTTCGGGTGGTGATGCCGACCATGTCACGGTGAGTCACGGTGGCATCATCTCAACGGCGGGCAACGACGCCTTTGGCATCGTTGCTCAAGCAATCGGTGGCGGTGGCGGTAACGGTGGATCGAGCTACTCCGGTTCCGTTATCGGTGGACTGGCAATCGGTGGTTCAGGTGCCTCGGGTGGTGACGGTGCCGAGGTTACCGTCACCATGGATAGCTTTGACTCAGGCGGTAGTCAGATTCCCTCAATTTTGACCACACTCGGCGACCGTTCAGTGGGTGTGTTGGCACAGAGTGTTGGTGGTGGCGGTGGTAATGGCGGCACCACGGTTCAGGCAACCGTTGGTACCTTCGCAGCGGTCTCAGTCGCACTGGGTGGTGATGGCGGTAGTGGTGGTGATGGCGGTCGAGTTGAACTCGATGGTACCGGCGGAGCAGTCACCACCAGTGGTGATAGTGCGACGGGTGTATTGCTGCAGAGTGTTGGTGGCGGTGGTGGTAATGCAGGGCTGACCGTCTCATCGGCGACTCAGTTAGGTGTCTCGGGTGGTTCCGTGTCGGTGGCGCTGGGTGGAGAGGGTGGTAGTGGTGGTGACGGCGGCATAGTCGATGTTGATAGCACCCTGAATATCAACACCTCCGCTGACCGCCATGGAGAGCGAAGTGAGGGCGGTTAGTCCCCGATAGTCGACGCCGTCTGTATATTCGTAGTTGAGAGCGCGAGCGAACGACGGAGAAGATGCAGCAGCGGCTTTATGTCGGCGTAGAGTCACTGAGGGAGTTGTGTAGAGCCGCGAAGAGGTGATTACGCAACGAACGCAGGATCGTCGGGGCGCCGCAGGCATAAACGGTCGCGTGAAGTTTTGCTGTTTGCTTGGGCTTGGATGCCCAAAACAAACTTTCGCAAAAATAGCGACTCCCGGAGGAGATCTCTACACGGTTTTGTTGCACAGAGCGTCGGTGGTGGCGGTGGCAATGGTGGAACCACGGTCTCTGCCTCTGCCAGCCTTGCGGCGGCGGGTAGTGGTGCTGTCTCAGTTGCGGTCGGTGGTGATGCGGGTACCGGGGGTGTCGGTGGCAACGTCGATGTAACGCTTGATGGGCAGTCACACACCCGTGGCGATCAGTCTGATGCGATAGTGATTCAGAGTGTCGGTGGCAGTGGCGGCAACGGTGGTATGACCGTAAGCGGTGCGGCAGCGGGTGCCGGTGCGGGTAGTGGTGCGGTTGCGGCCGGGGTTGGAGGTAGTGCCGGTGATGGCGATAGCGGTGGCACGGTCAATGCGCAGCTCACGGTCGATATTCAGACCGAGGGTGACGGTTCGGATGGTGCGGTTATTCAGTCGGTCGGCGGCAGTGGCGGTAACGCTGGCCTGACCATCTCTGCCGGAGCGGCAGGTGCCGGTGTCGGCAGTGGTTCGGTCTCCGTGGGTGTGGGTGGTTCGGGTGGCACGGGTGGTGATGGCAATAGTGTTACTGCCGACTACAGTGGCGACCTCTCAACCTCAGGTTCTAACGCTACCGGCATTTTGGTACAGAGCGTCGGCGGTGGTGGCGGTAACGGCGGCGGTTCAATTACCGTCACGCTGTCGGGTTCTGGCTCTGGTAGTGGTGCCGTATCGGTAGGGCTGGGTGGTAGCGGTGGTGCGGCCGGTGACGGTGGCAGCGTCAATGTCAGCGTCAATGTCAGCGGCGTTGATGATGATGGTAACGGTATCTCTACCAGTGGCAGTAACTCGAACGCCTTTGTTGCGCAGAGTGTTGGTGGTGGCGGTGGTAACGGTGGTTATTCAATCACCGCCAGTGGTGCAGCTGCTGGTACTGGTAGTGGCGCGGTGAGTGTCGGACTGGGTGGCAGTGGCAGTGGCGGCGGTGACGGTGGTGAGGTCAACGCACTCGATATCCTGGCCGATCTCTCCACCTATGGAGACGATTCGGTAGCGGTGCTGGTACAGAGCGTCGGTGGCGGTAGTGGTGGTTACAACATCTCCGGCAGCTCTGCATTCTCAGGTACCGGCAGTGGTGCCGTATCGGTAGGGCTTGGTGGCCAGGGATCATCCGGCGGTGCAGGAGGTGATGTCTCGGTAGTGACTGAGGGTACGCTCTATACCGAGGGCGATCGCTCCGCAGCGCTGATCGCACAGAGCATCGGTGGTGGCGGCGGTAGCGGAGGTTACAACATCTCTGGTAGTGCGGCGGCCGCCGGTGTCGGCAGTGGTTCGGTCAGCGTTGGTCTGGGTGGCTCAGGTGGCTCGGGTAGTTCGGCCGGAACTGTCGATGTAACCACCAGTGGGAATATCCATACCCTCGGCGAGATGTCCGTCGGCCTGCTGGCACAGTCGGTCGGTGGTGGTGGCGGTAGTGGTGGTTACAACATCTCCGGTTCGGGCTCTGGTGCGGGTACCGGTAGTGGCACCGTCAGTGTCGGTCTGGGAGGTAGCGGTGGATCGGGGGGTGATGGTTCAACGGTGACCGTCAGCGTGACTAATGATGTCACCACTGAGGGTGACAACTCTGGTGCCGTGATCGCGCAGAGCATCGGCGGTGGTGGCGGTAACGGTGGTTATGACATCTCAGCCGGACTCTCGGGCGCGGCAACCGGTAGCGGCAGTGTCGCCGTCTCAATTGGTGGTTCGGGTGGAACGGGTGGAGTGGGCGGTATCGTCGATACCAGCGTCACCGGCACTATCGCGACTTCAGGTGATAACTCCGTTGCGGTGCTCTCACAGTCAGTGGGTGGCGGAGGCGGTAATGGTGGTCTCTCTGTAAGCGGCACTATCTCTGGTACGAGTACCGGTAGTGGATCGGTATCGGTAGGTCTGGGCGGCAGCGGTGGTAGTGGTGGTGCATCAAATAGTGTGACCTCAACGGTTGAGGGTAGCGTGACGACTCAGGGTAATAGCGCCTCGGGCGTGGTTGCGCAGAGTATCGGTGGTGGCGGTGGTAACGGCGGTATGTCGGTGGCTGGTGCGCTCTCCGGAGCAAGCAGCGGCAGTGGTGCCATCACGGTTGGTATCGGCGGCTCGGGCGGCTCGGGTGGGCTCTCGGGTGATCTGCTCAGTAGTGTGACCGGATATGTTCAAACCGGAGGTGATGATGCCATGGGCGTGCTGGTGCAGAGCATCGGCGGTGGTGGCGGTAGCGGTGGTAATACTGTCTCCGCTTCGATATCAGCGGTCAGTACCGGTAGCGGTGCGGTTGCTGTAGGTATCGGTGGTTTTGGTGGCGGTGGTGGTCAGGCGGGTGCTGTTGATAGCACTGTGACCGGCGGTGTTGTCACCAGCGGTGATCGTGCAAGCGCAATCCTGGCGCAGAGTGTTGGTGGCGGTGGTGGTGCCGGTGGTAATAGCGTCACAGGTGCGGCGTCGTTCAGCAAGAGTAATGGTGGCGTGGTCGGCGTCGGCGTCGGTATCGGTGGATTTGGTGGTGATGGTGGTAATGCCGGCAGTGTCATCAGCCGTGTTACGGCAACCGAGGCGCGGCCCGTTATCGCAACTGCGGGTGATGATGCCAGTGCCGTAGTGGCACAGAGCATCGGTGGCGGTGGTGGTAATGGTGGCACCAATATCTCAGGCACGGCCAATATAACGGGTAATAGCGGTGCCTCAATCGCCGTCGGTATCGGTGGTTTTGGTGGTGGTGGTGGCGATGCTGGTGATGTCACCCTCGACAGTAGTGGTGTAGTGAATACCAGTGGTGCCAATTCACACGGGGTGATGGCGCAGTCGCTCGGTGGCGGTGGTGGTAACGGCGGTACCAATATCAGTGGCGCACTCTCGCTCAGTAATACTGGAACCGGTGGTTCGGCTGCGATCGGTATCGGCGGCTTCGGCGCGGGTGGTGGTGATGCGGGCAGTGTTGATCTCGACTTTGATGGAACCGTCTCGGCACTAGCGCGAGAACTGGTGGCAGAGTCGATCGATCCCGAGACCGAAGAGGTTATCCCTGCGCATTACGTCACCAAAGCGGCTGGCGGCTCACACGGTGTCGTCGCGCAGAGTATCGGTGGTGGTGGAGGTAACGGTGCGATCAACATCAGCGGTGGTGTCTCCTACAGCAAGGGTGGTGATGGCCACGCACTGGTGGTCGGTGTTGGTGGCTTTGGTGGTGATGGTGGATCGGGAGGTGGTGTCGACCTGACGGTGACTGGTGGTGAAACGATCGACTCCTTTGGTGATGAACACTCGGCACTGCTGGCACAGAGCGTTGGTGGCGGTGGCGGTAATGGTGGCATCAATATCAGTGGAGGGATGACCTCAGATGCACCGATCGTCTTTGGTCTGGGTGGTCTGGGTGGTCTGGGTGGCGATGGTGGCACGGGTGGTGACGTGACGCTCGATGCCGTGGCTGATACCTCATCCTGGGGGCGTGGCTCTTCAGCGATTGTCGCCCAGAGTATCGGCGGTGGCGGTGGTAACGGTGCGCTTAATATCAGCGGATCGATGTCGATCAGCAAGGAGAGTACAACACCTGCCGTGACAGTTGGCATCGGCGGTTTTGGCGGTATTGGTGCGGTGAGTGGCGATGTCCTGATTGGGCATGAGGGCACGGTAGTCACCGAGGGTGACTGGGCTCACGGTCTGTTCGCCCAGAGTATCGCTGGTGGCGGTGGTAATGGTGGCATTAATGTCGCCGCAGGTGGCGCTTTGGCCGATTCGGCCAACTCTGGAGATACGAGTGATTTCACCCTGGTTGCCGGTCTCGGCGGGCATGGTGGTGATGGCGCAGATGCCGGTCTTGTAACAGTAGTGACAACCGGTGCAATTACTACCGTGGGTGAGTATGCCCGGGGTATCTACGCCCAGAGTCTCGGTGGTGGTGGCGGTACCGGTGGAATTAACATTAGCGCCAATGTTGCGCAGAAGAGTTCCCCGATTAGCATCGGTGTCGGTGGCTTTGGTGCCGGTGGTGGTGACGCTAATGCCGTTGATGTAAGACGTGGTACAGCTGAGAGTGATGCTGGTCTTATCTCAACCAACGGTAAGGGCAGTATCGGTATTGAGGCCTCCAGTATCGGCGGTGGCGGTGGTGATGCCGGTATCAACCTGATGCTCTCAGCAACCTTTGCCGATGGCAGTGGCGGGGGAGCCCCCGATCTGGACCCTGCGCCTGATAGTGGCTCCACTCGCACCCATCCGACCTATCCCGGTATCGATGAGAGCGTCTTCTCAAACTTCGACAGCGTGATCGACGAGCTAAACAGACGCAACGGTCACACCGATCCAGATCCCGATCCCGATCCCGATACGCCTGATTCAGCCGATAAACCCGCCTATGCGATACAGCTGGCAATCGGCGGTGCCGGTGGCGAGGCGGGTCATGGAGAGCGTGTCGATGTCGATAACTACGGCAATATTCTGACCCAGGCCGATTTTAGTCAGGGTGTGCTGGCACAGAGCATCGGCGGTGGTGGCGGTAACGCCAATTTCAATCTGGCGCTGGCCTATGCGGATAAGAGTGAGGAGAACCTCGGTCTCAACGTCGCCATCGGTGGAGCCACGGGAGATGGTGGTAACGGCGAGGAGGTTACGGTCGATCACGTCGGCATCATCGAGACCTACGGTGTCGGTTCGACCGGCATCCTGGCGCAGAGCATCGGTGGTGGCGGTGGCAACACCGGTATGGATATCGCCTATTCGAAACAGAGTGGCGGTAAGGTCGGCATCTCGATCGGTCGCATGGGTGGTACAGGTGGTTTTGGCTCTGATGTGGCAGTTAGCTCAGACGGTACGGTCCATACCTTTGGTGATGATGCCTTTGGCATCCTCGCACAGAGTGTCGGTAACGGTGGTGGCAATAGTTCATCGACCAGTGTCTCGGGCAGTCTACCGAAATCGTCCGACGCACCGATTCACGGCTTCGGTGTCGCTATCGGCCTTGAGGGTGGTGTTGGTGGTGCAGCGGGTCGCGTCGATGTTGATGCCTCAGGTGCTGTTGTGACTGAAGGCGATGGTTCGCACGCAGTTTTTGCTCAGAGTGTTGGTGGTGGCGGTGGTAACGGTGGTAATGCGACTGGTGCGACATTCAAGTCGACCAAGGCAGCACTCTCGCTCGGTGGTGAGGGCGGCGAGGGCGGCATCGGTGGGGTGATCTCGATTGTTAGTGAGGCGGGTGTACAGACCAGCGGTGAAGCGGCGATCGGTATTCTGGGTCAGAGTATCGGCGGTGGTGGCGGTACCGGTGGCATGGGCCGTGCGGGTGGTCCCCAGCCGCAGGCCAATAGTCTCTACATTACCATGGGTGGAGCGGGTGGTACCGGCGCATCGAGCAGTGAGGTGACGGTTGATAACAACGGTATCGTGGTGACCGATGGCACCCTCTCACACGGCATCCTGGCACAGAGTCTTGGTGGTGGTGGTGGTATAGCCGGAATCACCGCAAATCTGCTGACGGCCACCGCAGATAAGGCAGATAGTACCCAGTACTCGCTCTCATTGGCGATGGGTGGAGATGGTGGCGATGGCGCAGTCTCTGGTGCTGTTGAGGTGACCAATAGTGGCGCGATCCAGACCATCGATGATCAATCGGTGGCGATCTTTGCTCAGAGCATCGGTGGCGGTGGCGGTGGTGGTAATGCGAGCCATGTCATTAGCAGTGTTCGTACGGCTAACGGCACCAGTGATCAAAACTCGAACAAGATCGGTTTGACGATTGGTGGCAGCGGTGGCACGGGTGCTGCTGCCGGTCGTGTTGATGTCTCTAATCTGGTCGAAGAGGGTGAGGAGAACTCCGGGCTGATAATCACGGCGGGTGATGGTTCGCACGGCATTATGGCGATGAGTGTTGGAGGAGGTGGCGGTAACGGTAGTACCACAACAACCTTTAGCCACACCTCTGGCACATCGGCATCGGCAATCAACCGTTCGCTCAGTTTCAGCATGGGTGGTGCAGGTGGTACAGGTGGCATCGGCACCGATGTCGGTGTGATAAACGAAGGGGGTATATTCACCTCGGGTGCAGCGGCGCATGGCATCGTGGCGCAGAGCATCGGCGGTGGCGGTGGCAATGGCGGCTCAGCAACCTCGATTAATACGGTGCTGGGGGCTGTTAAAGAGCAGAGCAATGAGATCGCTTTCGCCATCGGCGGTAGCGGTGGTGACGGTAATGCTGCTGGAAGTGTCTCGGTCGATAACAGTGGCTCGATCGAGGTCACCGGTGAGGGCTCCTACGGTATCTTTGCGCAGAGTGTGGGGGGCGGCGGCGGTAGTGGTGCCTATGCAACGGCCAGCTCCGGTTTCAATCAGGAACAGATGCTGCTTGATGGTGCGATCGGAGGCTGGGGCGGTGATGGTGCTGACAGTGGCGATATCACCATTGATCACACCGGTTCGATCGTCGTTGATGGTGATAATGGCTACGGTATCTTTGCCCAGACGGTTAGCGGTGGTGGCGGCTCTGCCGGTATCGCCATCTCCCGTTCACTCTGGACGGCTGCAGACTATGTGCTGCCTCTGCTGCTGGGTAGTAAAGATGGCAGTAACGGCGTTGCGGGTAGTGTCACGGTTAACTCATCCGGCACTATCGCCGTTACGGGCGATAACAGTCAGGCGATCTTTGCCCAGTCGGTCAACGGCGGCGGTGGTGATGTTGAACTGTTCCTCGATCTAAGCCAGAACGCTGCTGAGCATGGTGACGATAGCGTCGTGCTTGATCCCAACGACGGTTTTGTCGATGAGGTGATAGCCTTTATCACCACTCCCATTACCCTGGGTACCGAGTGGGTGGAGGATGCGATTGGCAGCGCCATTGAGGCGAGTCATGTCGGTGATCTGATCTCCTGGGGTGAGAACGCCTCGGCCAGCATTACGCAATCGATCGGTGGTGGTGGCGGAAGTGGCACCATCGAATTGGGTGCTGATGGTGATGCTCAGGCCAATGTGACGATTAATCTCGGTAGCAGTAACTCCAGTAACAGTGGCGGTGGCAATGTCTCTGCCACCAGAACAGGTAACGTCTACACGCTCGGTGATCTCTCCGATGGCATCAATGTGCAAAGCATTGGAGGAGGAGGTGGGCAGGTCTCAGTGGTCGCCAATCTGCCCGCAACGACTACGACAGCAGCACCAGCGCGCGCAAAACGTTACAAGGCACAGGGCGCAGCGCCGGCAGCAGCACCTGTCTACAACACCATCACACTCGGTGGCGACGGCAGTGTAGGTGATCATGGAGGTGTGATCGACCTGACCTACAGCGGTGATGTTGTGACGGCCGGTATTCGCTCGCCAGCTATTGTGCTGCAGAGCATCGGTGCAGGTGGTGGTGACATCCGTTCCACTGGAGTGGAAGATCTGGAGGTTGTCTTTGGTGCCACGGGTAGTTCGGTCGGAAATGGCGGCGCTATCACACTGGTCAATAGTGGTGTAATCGGGACCGAGGGTGAGCTTTCACACGGCATTGTTCTGCAATCGATTGGCGGCGGTGGCGGCCTGGTGCTGACTGACCAGGATGAGGCCGACATCGTCTATCGGTTCAACAGCGATAACAGTGGCAATGGTGGCGATATTACCTTCACCCAAACGGGTGAGATCAATGTCTCGGGTGATCGCTCTATCGCGGTTGTGGCTCAGAGTCTCGGCGGTGGTGGCGGGATGGTCGATCGTCTCTATGCCGGCAGCGCTGGTGGTAGTGGTATGGCCGGTGCAATCTCGCTCGATCTCACCGGCAATGTAATTGCCAGTGGTAGTGAAGGTGTGGCGATCTTTGCCCAGTCTGAGGCAAACGACGGTAACGGTAATATCGAAATCACCCTGGCAGCCGAGTCGCTGCTCTATGCCGGTGAGGATGGCGCGGGTGTCTGGCTCTCCGGAGGTGCTACCAATCGGGTAACGAACTACGGTTCGATGATGACCTTCGATGAGCTGGCAGCTTCTACGTTGCTTGGCTCAACGGGTGATGACCGAATCGATAACTACGGACTCATCTACGGTCAGTTCGATCTGGGTGGTGGTGCAAACAGCTTCAATAACCATGAGGATGCGATCTTTGTCTCAGGGCCAACCCTTTCGCTGGGTGGTTGGGAGAACCTGATGCTCAATGATGGTCTGCTCTATATCGGTGATACTGGATTGGCACAGCCGACCACGCTGAGTGGCAGCTTCACCCAGTCTGCAACGGGAATCACCTATGCGGAACTCGATTTTGGTACCGATTTGATCGACAACATCGCGATGAGTGGTGCAGCCGATCTGGCGGGTGAGATCGATGTGAGGCTGCTTAACCCACAGCTGGTGCCGAGTGGAGTGTTCCAGAAGGATATCTTTACCGGTGAAGAGGGCGTGACAGACAGCGGTATGTTCCTGACTACCGCGCCATCGATGGTCATCACCTATGAGGTGAACTACCCAACGGCCAATAGTGCGGTGCTCGACTATGAGGTCGACTTCTCGCCAAGCGGCATGAGCGACAATCTCAATGAGGTAGGCGACTACTTTAACCGGGTACAGGCGGCGGGCAGCACTGAGGCACTGGCCGATACCGTGGTCAATCTGCTCTATACCGATAACATGGAAACCTACCGCAATACCCTCTCGCAGATGTCGCCAGACTTCTACGGTGCACAGCAGGTGGGACTGATTAGTGGTAGCCAGGAGTTTGGCCAGCGCATGATGAGCTGCAAACAGACGGATGGCGCCTATCGCTTCAATCGTGAAGGGAGCTGCAGCTGGGGTGTGGTTGAGAAGGGCGAGGCGGTACACAGCGCCTACGGTGACTACAAGCAGATCGATCACACCAGCCAACGTGTTGCCGTGGGTGCACAGCAGCGACTGGAGAATGAGTGGTCGGTCGGTGTTGGCTTCTCAAACGAAGGCATTCACTCCAAGGGCTTCAACGGTCAGTGGGTCTCTGAAGGGGTGTCACGACATCTTGGTCTGGCACTGAAGCGCAGTTATGGCCCGACCAAGCTGGCCGCCGCACTCTCCTACGGCTGGAACAGCAGCGATACTGAGCGTACCGGTGTGGTAGTCGATCCCTTTGCCACCGTGGTAGAGCGTGAGACCGATGCCCTGGGTGCGTTACTGCGCCTCTCCTACGACTTTGAGAGTGAGCGCAGCTACTTCAGGCCCCAATTCGATATTGGTCTGACCCGTGTTACATCTGAGACCGCCAATGAGACAGGGGCGGGTCCGCTTAGTCTGACCTTCTATGAGCACGATGAGACGCTCGGTTGGGTGAGGCCAGCGGTCGATTTCGGTCACGAGGTGGAGTTTAACTCGGGCGACAGACTACGCCTGTCGGCCAATCTGGGGGCGCAGTTCTATATCGATGAGCCAACCACATCGGTCTGGGCGGGTCTAGAGGGGGCGCCAGATGGAATTGATCCGATGATTGTGGCGATTAATCTGGGTGATACCACCTACCACAGCTCACTGAGCCTCGACTATCTGACGCGCGAAAACTACACCGTACAGCTTCAGTACGGCATGATTCGGTCGGATCGAATCGATGCCAGACGTGGCATGATCAAGCTGAGTCTGCCTTTCTAGATTCAGTGAACAGGGAATTAAAAAGGTGGCGACGGGTGTCGCCACAAAAATGCTCGGAGATACGAGCTACTAACTCTAGGCATGACCTCCAGGGATTGGAGGTCTATCGATCTTGAAGCGGGCCGATTGGCGTACTACGAATGAATCGCTGTTCTAACAATTGGGCTGAATTTTAACGGAAGCCCGGTCTCAAACGGGTCCGAGAAATGAGTTCTGCTGCCGGCGGTGATTAAAGGTTTGGTTCAGTTGGTGTATTGTTGGTTCTTAGACTTGTTCAAAACATGAATGTTGCCTCTGGAATACAGGGAGAAATACCGGGGGCGGTAGAGTAGTCGCTGATCATGAACGAAAACATAATTCTTAAACATCTCAATCTGCTGCTGGTAGATGACAATCGCCACATCCATGCAGAGCTGAACGCGCTCTTCTCCACCATCTTTAAATCGATCTCACTCGCCTACGATGCCGAATCGGCATTGGAGATGTTTGCTACTGATTCATTCGATGTCGTCATTACTGATATTGAGATGCCCGGTATTGATGGTCTGTCATTGATTGAGAAAATCCGCGCCAGAAATTGTGAGATTCCGGTCATCGTGCTCAGTGCCTATACCGATAAAGAGTATCTGTTTCGGGCGGCCAATCTACAGATTGATGGCTATATCACTAAGCCCCTCAGTTTTAAGAAGCTTGAGCCGGTATTAAAACGCGTTGCCGCCCGTTTGGAGCGACTCATAAAAGAGATCGCAATCTCCGATGAGATCACCTACCAACCACTTTTCAAACTGCTCTTCGTCGATGGCGAAGAGGTTAGCCTCGGTGGTAAAGAGTGCCAGCTGCTTGAGCTGTTGTTGTCCAATACCCATCGAGTTATAGGCAAGCCGGAGATCAGTAAAACTATCTGGCCGAATGAGCTGGTGACCGAGTCTGCATTGAAGAACCTGCTCGGTGAGTTGAGGAAGAAGCTGAAGTACAGTGTCATCTGTAACCATCCAGGTCGAGGCTGGGTGTTGATGACCAAGTCGGCGTGAAATCTATCGGCTTCACAGCTCGTTCACTCGTAGCACTGCTCTCTTTACTGATAGTCACCCCTCTAACAGCTGCTGACAGTGTCAGGCTTCAGCTCAAGTGGACACACCAGTTTCAATTCGCCGGTTATTACGCGGCCGAGGCGCTCGGCTACTACCGTGATGCCAATCTGGAGGTCGAAATTATAGAGGGGAGTCCCGATATAAATACGGCCGAGGTGGTCCTCAAGGGGGATGCCGAATATGGAGTTGGGAGCAGCAGTCTGCTTCTGCTGCGTGAAGCGGGGAAACCGCTTGTGGTGCTCGGGGTTCTCTTTCAACACTCCCCATATGTGCTTATCTCACGGCGTGATAGCGCTTTGCAGAGCCTTCACGATCTGGTCAATAAACGTTTAATGATCGAACCTCTGGCCGATGAATTGATCGCCTATCTTAAAATTGAAGGCCTTGATCGAGGTCTGGCAGACATTCGAGAAGGTGAACACAATCTCGAAAGTTTTATTGCCGGTGAGGTTGATGCCATCTCCGCCTATGTCACTAGCGAACCCTATGCGCTCAGACAAAGAGGGGTGGATATTAATATCTATTCACCTCGTTCTGCCGGTATCGACTTTTATGGCGATAACTTTTTCACTACCGATGATGAGTTGTTGAACCATCCAGATCGCGCTGCGCGTTTTCGTAACGCCAGCCTCAAGGGATGGCGTTACGCAATGGACCACCCAGAAGAGATTATTGATCTGATTCTGAATGAGTACTCAAGCACGAGGAGCAGGGAGGAGCTGGTCTACGAGATGGAGTCGATGCAGAAACTCATCCACCCCGAGCTGATTGAACTCGGTTATATGCTGGATGGTCGCTGGCAACATATTGCTGAAACCTATGCCACGCTTGGAATGTTGGGTGGTGAAGTGGATCTGGATGGTTTTCTCTACAGAGAAAATGGCGGCCAGGATTATCAGCTCGCCTACAGGGTGGCGGCGGTCGCTTTCTCGGTTCTTCTGGTGACCATTATATTGAGTCTGAGATTTTCATCACTCAATAAAAAACTACTACGACTGCTTCACGTAAAGTCGAAATTTGCCAATATCGGTGAATCGGTCAATCACATCTCACACCAGTGGAAACAGCCGCTTAATGATCTGGGGCTGCAGGTAATGCTGCTTGAGCAGACGTTGTTCAATGAACCTATCTCTGAAGATAGTAAAAAAATCGTGAGAAGGGCGACAGCGAAGAGCCACGATCTCCTCGAGTTTATGGCCGGTACGGTCGATGTGTTTAGCGGTTTGATGAAAATGGGTGGAGAGAGCATCGACTTCTATCCAGATTCTATCGTGCGCAAGGCGCTGAGTTTCGTAAGTGATGCCTTCGAACTCGACGGCATTGTGATTACGTCAAGTTTTGATGATGGTGTGCAGCTTAACGGCAATCCTGCTGAGTTTGCCCATGCCGTGCTGGTGATTCTCAATAATGCCCGCGACGTATTTATCGAACGCGGCACCGACTCTCCACGGATCGCTGTGAGATCACGAATGACGGCCAATGGTCACTATCGGCTCGTGATCTCCGATAACGGTGGTGGTATTACCGTTAAACCTGTCGAACGGGTCTTCGATCTGGGGGTGAGTGACAAGAAGAATGATGAGTCTGGTGTGGGACTATATATCGCTAAAAAGCTTATTGAAGAGGGTTTTGGTGGAAAGGTAATAGCCAGCAATAGTCAGGATCAGGATGGTGCGCTCTTCAGTGTCACTATTCCTGGACATGTTCAGTCGGTCTAGTTATCGAACGTGCAGTGCGCTGTTAACGTAAGGATTGCGTGCTACTCTTCGGTGCTGATAGTTGCTAACGCTGCCGGGATATGTCGCGTCACTCCCCAAAATTCTCATTCAAAAATATAAGGTTAAGGCTAAAGGCCTTACTTATCCCAGATAGTCTCTATCTGAAACATCAGTATAAAAAGACCTTCAGCAAAGTGGCGCAATTAAACCCGCCTGAAACTATCAATGAGTTTATCTTGCAGAGGAAACTCTACGATAGAAATCCCCGCTATACAGAGTGCTCCGATAAGTATCGGGTTAGAAGCTGGGTTGAAAAAGTCGCCGGAGAGGATTGTTTGGTACCGCTGCTAGCAGTGTCCGACGATGTTGATGAGATCAATTATGCGTCGTTGCCGGAACCATTTGTGATTAAAGTTAATCACGGCTGTGGCCAGAATATGATCGTGCGCGAAAAATCGGAAGTTGATTGGTTGTCAGCCAAACGACAATTAAAGGGTTGGATGCGTAATAGTCACTATCTCAATACCCGTGAGTGGCAGTATAAAAACATTCAACCGATGGTCGTGGTTGAGGCCCTTTTGAGTGAGGGTGGAGAGCTACCCAAAGACTATAAATTACACTGTTTTAATGGTGTTGTTCGATACATCGCGGTTGTGCACGATCGTGAACACAAGGCGTCAGTTTCGTTCTATGACCCGCAGTGGAACTATCTTTTCATTGAATGGGGTCGCTATGAGATGGGTCCGAAAGAGAAGAGACCGGAGACTCTGGATGAGATGGTTGGTCTGGCGCAAAAGCTTTCACAAGAGTTCGACTATGTGAGAGTCGATCTCTATAGCGTTGCTGGCCAGGTCTATTTCGGAGAGTTAACCTTCACACCGCTAAATGGATTGAGCAAATTCAATCCTGAAAAATATGATCGGATTTTCGCTCAGGCATTGGAAAGTAGCGGAAGCTCTGTTTGATTGCCGATAGCAAGGGCGCGGTGATTCGGGTCTGACAACCTGAGGGTGTTCAGGATAATGTCTCTTTCAGAGTGACCGATATAACGTTTTCCCCAGCTGTGCCCGTTCTCCGTCGCTTCTACATCTAACGCCTGTTGGACAGATTCGACCGATCCCCACGACAACAGCTGCTCGCACAGCTCACTCAGCATCTCGAGCATGATCTCCTGGTTGGCACTTCGGATCTCAGCGTAGCCGGGGAGTCGCTATTTTGCGAAAGTTTGTTTTGGGCATCCAAGCCCAAGCAAACAGCAAAACTTCACGCGACCGTTTATGCCTGCGGCGCCCCGACCGTCCTGCGTTCGTTGCGTAATCACCTCTTCGCGGCTCTACACAACTCCCTCAGTGACTCTACGCCGACATAAAGCCGCTGCTGCATCTTCTCCGTCGTTCGCTCGCGCTCTCAACTACGAATAGGCAGACGGCGTCGACTATCGGGGACTAACCGCCCTCACTTCGCTCTCCATGGCGGTCAGCGTTCGTGAGCGGTGATAGCTCTCGCTTTCGAGTGCGAATGACCCTGCCGTTATCGATCACATCGGCGGCATTTTGCCAAAGTCGTGGGGGTTGCTGAAGATAATGCAGTGTGCCGCCGTGCTCCGGATGGCCCTCTATCAATGGTATGTGGTCGTGACCAACACCGCGGATGGTCGGCAACGCGGGATGTAGATTGAGCGGGAGTCCGAGAAAGGGAAAATCATCATGTTCGAAGATGAAGTCATTATAGAAGGATATGGTTATGTCCCAGTGCTTCTGACGTAGTGCTTGGTGAAGTGGTGCTTTGGGTGTGCCTTTGTTCCAGATTAAATGCTCTGCATTGGGAAAATAGGTTAAGAAGCGTTGCCAGCCTCGGTGACTACCGAGCTGTGGGTCGCCAAAAAAGAGGATGTTTCTGGAGTGTTGGTCGATCTTAGAATGCATTGCATGTTGGTTGCTGTTATGCGTCGATTCACGCTGGTGAGACATGGGTCTAGCCCCGTAACGTCGAAGATATATACCCTGATCGAGAGGGAGTTAGCCCCTCTTTTCTATCCGCTAATAATCGGGTCCATGAGTAGACAGAGAGATATGGTGACGAGGGGCGGACTCTCAAAAGTTCATCTGTAAGTCGATGAAACCATAGATTATCAACGGCGTTGGGGGAAGTCCACGATGGCAATAGAGTCGATATGAAAGCCTCTTTAGCTATAGGCAAGTAGTAGCGACAGATTAGTTCTGAGTTCATTGGTCAGTACACCACCCGTGCCGGTCATCTTCTCGAGTTCCCCGAGTGTGACCCAGCAGCTGTTCTCATGTTTCAGGAGAACAGTCTGTGCTTCTCCTACGGCAATGCCATATCGACATCTGTTCTGGTAGAAGCGTCCCCCCTCATCGGTCTGTTCCAGAGAACATATCAAGTCTGCATTCAATAGAGCTAAACTGAGCTCGTTAGGTGTGTATTTATGCCCCCCCTTACCAGACTGCATTGAGGGGCCAAACTCTACCCTGTTATTAAAACCAGGTTCCGGATATGCGGTGATGGAGACCATGGCGGTGCCATCGATTAATGCGATGTAGAGCAGGCACTCTTCAATTTCGTTGCGCATTAGTAGTGGTTGTTGCCAATGGGTGACCTCGCGGCTAGGGATCTGCACATCGAAATAGTTAACGACAGACTCTCCTTGCTCTGTCTCAATGCCCAATTCTGAAAGAGTGTGATGCTCCATCGCTTCAAGCCCCTTAGGTGAGTAACTGGATCTGTGGGTGCTATTAAAGGTCTTGAGTAGGTTGAATGCCTTCTCGATTCGGTTGCTGTCTACTGTCTGGTAAGAGCGAGCGAGAGCGTGGTTAAGCGATGAGGGGAGTAGTGGATTACTAAACGGCTGTGCACGATCTTTAAAGAGTAGATCCCAACAGCTAGTTGCAATGACAGATCGCGCATCTGTATTAATTGAGTAACTCTCACGGAGAGCCGCTTTAATCTGGCTCGTTGATAGCCATTCATGATTGGACGACCGATAGCTGTGCTCTGAGAGCTCCTGTTCTGAGAGCAGTACCTTTTCGTTACGATTGAACTTGTTGAGGAACTTAGAGCCTTGTTCAGATGCGGAAACGGCTGCTAACTTATCTTTGCCAGTAAAATATTCGAGAAAGGGAGTCGACTTTCCTTTATGAACCTGTTCATAATTGGAGCGAGTCGCCTGGACAGTTGGCGATAGTTGAGAAATTGGAGCGTTGCCTGGCTCCTCCTTGTGTTGAACCAACCAATACAGTTCGCCGCTCTCCTCTTTTAGAAGGTAGCCGAGTAAACCTATTTCGGGTTGATCAATCATGACGTGCTCTTCATTGCCGTCTTGAATGCAGGCTATGGAGAAAAATCTACCGGTGTCGTGTCTAATGACACCTCGGTCTAGTTGCCAATTATCACAATCAGAAAAATTAATACGTCGGGTTAAGTTGGTCATCGTCTGTTTATTATTGTTTTGATTACACGATTAATTCTCTCAGCGTTAGGAAATGCGCTCATCTTCTCTCCCGTTCTCCTTGATAAGGTTCTAAGAGCATTTCTTTGCTCTTTACCTGGGCGAAGTGTCTGTTTGCTTGGGAATAGCCTGATTCCCGATGCTAACCATAGCTTGTGATGCACCAATAGTAACTTATCGAATAGCGATACATTTAGGTGTCTGCCCATGTGCCGTCTTACCCTGTTTCCGCTCAATTCACTCTTTATCAAGTCCTCGTCAATCGAATTCCTGATGATCTCTACCGGAGTGTTATAAAAGAAATCGAATAGGCTGCTTAGGCTGTGGTCGTATTCATAGAGACCGCTTTCGGTAGTCGGTTTTTTTGTGCGTAAATCAAATTTTAGCGATGTCACTTTTTTCCCAAAGCTGAGTTTCGTCCCTTTTTGAAGTGCACGCTGAAGCCACTCCATAACTGGTGTGTAGTTGGTGGTGTCAGGTGGACTAAAATGCCCAATGAATTTTGCTGTCGCGGTCTCGATGACCCATGCGCTGACTGGTTCGTACAAGCTGTTAGGGCCGTGCAGGCATCGCCATATAGCCTCTGGGTGATTGAGTTCTGAAAATGTCCAGCGACCAAGAGTGAGAGCATCTTTGTCGTCATCGAAGGCGTGTGAAAATGCCGTTTTTCCTAGATAAAACTGACTCTCCTCATCGTGTAGGGTCTTTAAAGCTGTTTCGAGATGGTCAGAAAGCCAGATGTCATCATGATTCATAAAAGCGATGAAGGCACTTTCGGCGAGTGAAATGCCAATGGAGTTGGGTCCGTACTGATTGCCAAAGCGCTGAGGAAGATTGATCCACTCAACACGCTTGTCTTTAATGTTTAACTTGGTCTTGAATTCGGCAGGGCAGTGGTCACAGATAATGAGGGTCTGCCAGTTGCGGTGTGTTTGCTGGTAGATGCTCTCAAGCGCCAAGCTGAGTGCCATTGGACGGCCATAGGCGGAGATAATTATGGTGACACAGTCATCTGGACTCATCGTGCACTCAATAGGGTTGAGAGGTGCTGCTATGAGGCACTGCCAGCGAGTAGATGAAGCCTTGTCTCGACTCTCTCGTGTAGAGCGCCAAGCGTCTTGTGTGATGACGCTATAGTTATTTGGTGCCGAGGGACGGACTCGAACCGTCAAGGTGTTTCCACCGGCGGATTTTGAATCCGCTGCGTATACCAATTTCGCCACCCCGGCAGCGGCGACCTAGTATACGGAAATGTTCTGTTTCGGCAACTGGTGACTCGCAAGCCCTGGGTGAAGTTGTTAACATCGCGCGCCTATGAAACGCACCGACTTCCATTATGACCTCCCCGATGAGCTGATTGCGCAGCGTCCGCTTCCTGAGCGTAGCGCTAGCCGTCTGTTGGTGCTCGACGGTGAGAGAGGTAGTACTCAGGATCTGCAGTTTGAGTCGGTGGTCGATCTACTTCAGACTGAAGATTTGCTGATTTTCAACAATACTCGAGTCATTCCAGCTCGCCTCTATGGGCAGAAAGAGAGTGGCGGCAAGGTTGAGGTGTTGATTGAGCGGGTGGTTGATGAGCACCATGCGCTGGCCCATATACGATCCAGTAAATCACCCAGGCCGGGCTCTCGTCTGCGCCTGGAGAATGCCTTTGATGTAGAGGTGACAGGTCGCCAGGATGCGTTGTTTGAGCTGCGTGTCGATTCAGAGAAGCCGCTGCTTGAGTTGCTAGATCGTCACGGTCACATCCCGCTGCCTCCCTATATAGAACGTGCTGCGGAGCAGGATGACCTATCGCGCTACCAGACAGTCTACGCCGAACGTCCTGGTGCGGTTGCAGCGCCTACGGCGGGTCTGCATTTTGATGATGAACTGCTTAAACGTATCGATGCAAAGGGAATTGAGCGCGCCTTTACCACCCTGCATGTCGGAGCCGGAACCTTCCAGCCGGTGCGTGCTGATAAGCTCGAAGATCACCTGATGCATTCAGAGCATATTGAGGTCTCTGCAGCACTGGTTGAACGGATCGAAGCCGCCCGACAGCGCGGTGGTCGCATCGTGGCGGTTGGTACCACCGTGGTGCGTGCACTCGAATCGGCCGCGCAATCGGGCAAGCTTGAACCCTACAGCGGTGAGACATCTATCTTTATCTATCCTGGCTACCGATTCCGTGTCATCGATGCATTGATTACCAACTTCCACCTGCCGGAATCGACGCTTTTAATGTTGATCTCTGCCTTCTCCGGTTATGAGAATGTAATGGCCTCCTATAGACACGCCGTTAAACAGGGCTATCGCTTCTTCAGTTATGGTGATGCGATGTTTTGTACCCCAAGTAATAAGACCGAAGAGGTGTGTCGATGAAGTTCGAAAAACTGGGAAGTGATGGTCAGGCGCGCCGCGGTCGTCTCGAGTTCCCACGTGGTAGCGTAGAGACACCTGCCTTCATGCCGGTCGGCACCTACGGTACGGTCAAATCGATGACTCCTGAGGAGATTGAGGCAATCGGCGCCGAGATCATCCTTGGTAACACCTTCCACCTGATGCTGCGTCCCGGTACCGATGTGATCAAGGCGCACGGTGATCTGCACGATTTTATGCAGTGGAAGGGGCCGATTCTGACCGACTCTGGCGGCTTCCAGGTATTCAGCCTGGGTGCGATGCGCAAGATCAAGGAGGAGGGTGTCACCTTTAAATCACCGGTCGACGGTAGCAAGGTCTTCATGGGGCCGGAGGAGTCGATGGCGGTGCAGCGTGAGCTTGGCTCTGACATCGTGATGATCTTTGATGAGTGCACCCCCTATCCGGCTACTGAGCGCGAGGCGCGTAGCTCAATGGAGCTCTCGCTGCGCTGGGCCAAGCGCTCAAAGATTGCTCATAGTGACAACCCAAACGCGCTGTTCGGTATCGTGCAGGGGGGTATGTATGCCGACCTGCGCAGGGAGTCGCTTGAGGGGTTAGTCGAGATCGGTTTCGATGGTTACGCCATCGGTGGCCTCTCGGTTGGTGAGCCGAAAGAGGAGATGCTTGCCACGCTTGAGGCGATCACCCCTGATATGCCGGAGGATCGCCCTCGCTACCTGATGGGGGTCGGTAAGCCGGAGGATATCGTCGAGGCGGTGCGTCGTGGTGTCGATATGTTCGACTGTGTCATGCCGACTCGCAATGCCCGTAATGGTCACCTCTTCACCCGCGAGGGTGTCATACGAATTCGCAACAGCGGCTATCGCTTCGATACGCGTCCGCTTGATGAACAGTGCAGTTGTTACACCTGCCAGAACTACAGTCGCGCCTACCTCAAACACCTCGATAAGTGTGGTGAGATGTTGGGGCCGCGACTGGCCACTATTCACAACCTCCACTACTACCAGGATCTGATGCGTGGATTGCGTAAAGCGATCGAGGAACAGCGCCTGGAGCAGTGGGTCGAAGCGTTCTACAAGGCGCGGTCGCAAAAGGCGCCGGGTGTGTCATAATACGTGCGTTTTGTGCGGTTGTGCCGCCACTGATTTATTAAATAACTAACTGATTATTCAGGAGTAACTATGAGTTTCTTTATCTCTGACGCAATGGCCGAAGCGGCGCCAGCAGCACAGGCGGGCGATTCCCTCATGGGAATCCTTCCGCTGGTTCTGATCTTTGTCGTTTTCTACTTCCTGCTGATTCGTCCGCAGTCGAAGCGTGCCAAGGAGCACAAGGCGATGGTTGAGGCCCTCACCAAGGGTGATGAGGTCGTAACCAATGGTGGCGTGCTAGGCAAGATCACCGAGGTTGGCGATACCTTTGCCAAGATCGAGATAGCGAAGGGTATTGAGGTACATGTTCAGCGTGGTGCAGTCGGTACGCTGATGCCCAAGGGAACAATCAAAAATCTTTAACACGGACTCTGGGGCCAAGCTCTCAACATGATGAACCGTTATCCAATCTGGAAATATCTGATCCTTATCGCCGTAGTGCTGGTCGGTGGGCTCTACGCACTCCCTAATCTCTATGGTGAGGACCCTGCCATTCAGGTCTCTGCCCGTTCAGGTGATATCGACCTGGCTGGCCAGGAACTGGTGGTACAGGCACTCAAGGGAGCCGGCATCGAAATGATGTCGAGCCGCCTGGAGGGGAATCGACTGCTGATTCGCTTTGCCAATACCGATATTCAGCTGAAGGCGGCTGAGGTGGTGCGTGAGCGCATGGGTGGGAACTACATTACTGCGCTCAACCTCGCACCCGCGACGCCTGACTGGCTGCGTGCGGTCGATGCAGAACCGATGTATCTCGGTCTCGATCTACGAGGTGGTGTCCACTTCCTGATGGAGGTCGACATGGAGGCCGCAGTCAATCAGGCGCTTGAGGGATATGTCGGTGAGCTTCGTACCCTGCTGCGCGGTGAAAAGATTGGTTATCTGACCATTCAGAAGGAACCGGATAACCTCAAGATCAAGTACCGAAATGAAGAGGAGCGCGAGAAGTCACTTTCGATCATTAAAAGTACGTTTGAAGGTCTTGATCAGGCTGAGTTGGATAGCGATAAAGGTGTTTTCCTACGACTCTCGCTCAAAGAGCAGAAGATTCGTGATATTCGCAAGCAGGCGCTGAAGCAGAATATCACCACGCTGCGAAATCGCGTCAACGAACTGGGTGTGGCCGAGCCGGTCATTCAGCAGCAGGGTGAAGAGCGCATCGTGGTTCAGCTACCGGGTGTGCAGGATACGACGCGTGCCAAGGAGATCCTTGGTGCCACCGCAACCCTCGAATTCCGCCTGGTTGAAGAGGGTAGTGACGCCTATGAGGCGAAGCGCACCGGTCGTATCCCCGCCGGAGCGCGTCTCTACTCAGAGCGTAACGGCAACCCAATTCTGCTCAAACGCCGTGTGATGCTTACCGGTGACTACATTACCGATGCGGCATCGGGTATCGAACAGCAGTCGGGTAGCCCGGCCGTCTATATCACCCTCGATGGCAAAGGCGCTGGACGCTTCAGTGAGGCGACCAAGGATAATATTGGCAAGCTGATGGCAGTGGTCTTCATCGAGAGCCGCTCCGAATCGAAGAAGATCAATGGCGAGACCGTCAAGAAGAAAGTACGTGATGCCAAGGTCATCAACGTGGCGCGTATTCGAGATCAGCTCAGCAAACGCTTTCAGATCACCGGTCTCGATAGCACCACAGAGGCACGCGATCTAGCGCTACTGCTGCGCGCTGGTGCACTGGCAGCCCCAATTGAGATCGTTGAAGAGCGTACCGTTGGACCAAGCCTTGGTAAGGACAATATCGACCAGGGCTTCGCCTCGGTGGTCATTGGTTTTGCCATGGTTCTGGTGCTGATGCTCTTCTATTACAGGGCCTTTGGCATGGTAGCCAACATGGCACTGACGTTGAATCTGGTGCTGATCGTTGCGGTTCTGTCGATGTTGCAGGCGACCCTGACCCTGCCGGGTATCGCCGGTATCGTACTGACCGTAGGTATGGCGGTTGATGCCAACGTGCTGATCTTCGAACGTATCCGTGAGGAGCTGCGGCTCGGTAACTCGCCGCAGGCGAGTATCCACTCTGGTTATGCCAAGGCGCTTTCTACCATCGCCGATGCCAACATCACCACGCTGATTGCTGCGATCGTGTTGTTTAGCTTTGGTACCGGCCCGATCAAGGGCTTCGCGGTCACGCTGTCGATCGGTATCGTTACCTCGATGTTCACTGCGATCTTCGGCACCCGTGCGGTGATCAATCTGATGTACGGTGGCCGCCGCGTCGAGAAGCTCTCGATCTAGTCCGGCATTGAATCTCTTACAGGAGTAAACATAAGCATGGCCAAGAAGCCTTTTGCTATCGACTTTATGAGCAAACGCAAGTTCGCCGTGGTGATCTCGGCGACGCTCATTCTGGTTGCGATCTTTTCACTTGCGACGCGTGGTCTTAACTTCGGTATCGATTTTACCGGCGGTACCCTGATTGAAGTGGCCTATCCCGAGTCGGTCGACCTCAAGTCGGTTCGTAGCACACTCGCCGAGGCGGGCTTTAAGGATGCCACCGCTCAGCACTTCGGTACCTCAAAGGATTTGCTAATACGCATCGCTGCCAGTGACACCGAAGGGAGTTCAGAGATCAGCAACCGCGTTCTCGAAAGACTCGATAAGGAGGCGGGCGTAAAGCTTGATATGCGTCGCGTCGAGTTTGTCGGCCCACAGGTTGGCGATGAGCTGACGGAGCAGGGCGGTCTGGCGATGTTGTTTGCCCTGATCGGTATCCTGATCTACGTAGCGCTGCGCTTTGAGTATCGCTTCGCCTTCGGTTCTGTATTTGCCCTGGTGCACGATGTAATGATCACCCTTGGCATCTTCTCATTACTGGGTATTGAATTCGATCTCACCGTATTGGCGGCAATTCTCGCCGTTATTGGTTATTCGCTCAATGACACCATTGTGGTCTTCGACCGCGTACGTGAGAACTTTCGAAGAATTCGTAAGGGTGAGCCGGTCGATGTGGTTAACACATCAATCAACGAAACGCTGGCTCGTACATTGATGACCTCTCTGACCACCATGCTGGTACTGCTGGCGCTCTTCTTCCTCGGTGGCGAGGTGATCCACTCCTTCGCCCTGGCGCTGATCATCGGTGTGGTCGTTGGTACCTACTCGTCGATCTACATCGCCAGTGCATCGGTGCTGATGCTCGGTGTCAGTAAAGAGGATCTGATGCAGGTAAAGAAAGAGGGTGTGGAACTCGACGATCTGCCTTAGCAGGTCTGTTAGCTTGATGGCACAGGGAGGTGCCGAACAGATTGTTTGTTATCGAGGTGGTCGTAGGTAGGTGATAGGAGCGTAGCTGCTGCGTTGATTGCTAGCCTGAACTGACTCGTTCGAATCAGTCTTTACCGTGCCCTTCAGGCCCTGCACGTCATGGGTTCTGTGATTATGACTATCCCACTGTTCAGGTGGAGTGATCGACAGAACCTCAAAGCCCTGCGTATTGGCCTCAAAGCCGACCATGGTTGAGAAGTCCTCAAGCCCATCCAGCACGTCACGCATCATCGTCTCCAGCGCCATGTCACTGAATTTGATTTGATAGGCAGATCTTGAAGCCATTGATGTTTCCTGGACGCTCTCAATAATGAAGTAATTCACACTCCCCTATATTGTCGTCATGGCGGCAGAAAACTTGAGCCTTAATTCCCGCTTTATCTTTGTAGGTATTCGCCACGATGAGGGTCGATGTTGCGCAGCAGTGCGCTGTAGACCTTGGGGGTTCCGGCAACGATATTGCCGCTCTCCAGATAGGTTTTTCCACCGCTGAAATCACCAACTAGACCGCCTGCCTCCTGGATTAGCAGTGCTCCTGCAGCCATGTCCCAGTTGTTGAGACCGATCTCCCAGAAACCATCAAGACGACCTGCTGCCACGTAGGCGAGGTCGAGTGCGGCGGAGCCGGGGCGGCGCATGTCAGCAACCTGACCCGATAGCGCTTTGAACATCGCAAGGTAGTTATCGAGGTGCTGTGGGTGACGGAATGGGAACCCGGTGCCGATCAGAGAACCCTCCAGGCTACGACGAGGTGTAACGCGAATACGACGATTATTCAGCTGCGCCCCTTTGCCACGGCTGGCAGAGAAGATCTCCTGGCGCATAGGGTCAAATACCACGGCCTGCTCGATCTTGTCGTTGTAGCGCAGTGCGATAGAGACGGCGAACTGTGGGAAGCCGTGCAGGTAATTGGTGGTGCCATCGAGGGGGTCGATAATCCACTGATACTCATTACCCTCAGTAAGACCAGACTCCTCAGCAAGGATCGAGTGTTCTGGATAGGCCTTGCGCAGAACCTTGATGATCTCCTCTTCAGTCTGACGATCGACCTCAGTGACAAAGTCGTTGCGCTGCTTATTCTCAATCGAGAGATCGTCGATGCGATCGATATAGCGAAGAATGGTGTTGCCACCAGCGCGAGCCGCGTTAACAGCGATATTGAGCATCGGATGCATGAAAGATTTCCACTTAGGGTAGTTCGGAGCGGCGCCAAGCATACCAAAGAACCGGGGGCGGTGTTAGAGTGTTTGCCCGAAAAAAAACGCGTGAAAAGAGGGGCGTAAGTGCAGATGGAGTCGGTTCGCATAGTACTGGTCAATACCTCCCATCCCGGAAATATCGGAGCGGCGGCACGGGCAATGAAGAATATGGGGTTGGCCCAACTCTATCTGGTGTCGCCCGAGAGCTATCCCCATGCTGAGGCAACGGCGCGTGCGTCAGGGGCTGATAATTTGCTTGCAGATGCCGTTGTCTGTCGCTCACTTGAAGAGGCATTGGTCGGAACCAATCTGGTAGTTGGGCTGAGTGCGCGCCCTCGTAATCTTAGCTGTGAGCAGCTCTCGCTGCGTGAATCTGCGGCAAAAACAGTCGAGATTGCTACCAGTGGGCAGACGGCCTTCGTTTTTGGTCGTGAACGGACCGGGCTGCTGAACGAGGAGCTCGACCTCTGTCACTACCTGGTCCATATCCCCACCAATCCCGATTTCAGCTCACTTAATGTCGCTGCTGCTGTTCAGGTGGTGAGTTATGAGCTGCGCATGGCCTTTCTCGAGGCTGTGGATAATCAGGGTAGTGAGGTTGAGCTGCCGAGCTATGCCGATTCAGACGCGGTAGAACGCCTCTATGCGCATCTCGAAAACATCATGATAAAGACCGAATTTCTCAATCCAGATAATCCTCGATTGCTGATGCGTCGAGTACGCAGGCTCTTCAATAGAGCTCGGTTAGAGCAGGACGAGGTGCAGATTCTGCGCGGTCTCCTCACCTCGATAGAGAAAAAACTCTAGCTGCGTCCCTAGAAACTATGCGGTTAATAACCATGAAACCTAGTGGAGTATAGGGATTTGGTGTACTATACCCAACATAGCAGCTCAGGAATGGACGAGTGCCTTTCTCGCGAGTCTGCATATTGGCTGGTTTGAAGTCTATTTTGGTGGTTCTAGGTAGCTGAATGTTCTCTCGTATTAGCGAAGATATCCGATGCATATTTGAACGCGATCCAGCTGCGCGCAATATCTTTGAAATACTGACCACCTATCCCGGTCTCCACGCCATCATTTTTCATCGCATTAGTCACGGTCTATGGAATCTTGGCCTGAAGTGGTTGGCGCGTTTCCTCTCCGGCGTTGCGCGTTGGTTCACCGGTATCGAGATCCATCCCGGCGCACAGATCGGACAACGTTTCTTTATTGACCACGGTATGGGCGTCGTAATCGGTGAGACTGCAGAAATCGGTAACGACTGCACCCTCTACCACGGCGTTACACTAGGCGGAACCAGCTGGCAGAAGGGTAAGCGCCACCCGACCCTGGGTAATAACGTGGTTGTAGGTGCAGGTGCAAAGATTCTTGGTCCCATTGAGATTGGTGATGGGGCCCGTATCGGTTCAAACGCGGTAGCGCTTAAGGCGGTCCCAGCCGATGCCACGGTCGTTGGTGTTCCGGGACGCATCGTGACGAAGAAAGAAGCAATCATTAAGGATGAAAAGCGTCAGGCCATAGCCGAGAAGATGGGCTTCGATGCCTACGGTATGCCACACGACATGCCTGATCCGGTCGCTCATGCGATCAACTGTATGCTCGATCATATGCATGCGATGGATGACCGTCTTGAAGGGATGTGTAAATCGATGAAGAGCCTGGGTGCAGAGCTCTCTGAGATGGATTTGCCCGAGATCGACTCGTGTGAAATAAGCAGCGCTGCTGAACGATCAGAAGGGGATGATGGTGAGGCTCCAATCGAGAAGATAGACGAGAGTAAAATAGTTGACTAAAACTCTCGGGTATGGTCTTCTACATATAGATATAAGTAACTAAAGGAAGGATATTGCAATGAGGCTGACTACTAAAGGTCGTTATGCGGTGACGGCAATGCTCGATCTGGCCCTCCATTATAAAGATGGCCCGATCACGCTCGCCGATATCTCATCTCGGCAGGGTATTTCACTCTCCTATCTGGAGCAGCTCTTCTCACGCCTGCGTAAGAATGGCCTGGTAGATAGTACTCGTGGACCGGGTGGCGGTTATCGACTCAGCCGTCCTGCGGCAGAGATCGCTGTAGCATCGGTTATCAGTGCGGTTGATGAAACGGTTGATACCACCAAGTGTGGTGGTCTGGGTAACTGTAAGGACAATGAGCCTTGCCTGACCCACGATCTCTGGACCGATCTGAGTAACCAGATTCACGACTTCCTGAGCAACATCTCTCTTGGGCAGCTGGTTGAGCGTTGTAATAACAGCTCTGAGACTGCTGATCAGGGCGAGCAGCGAGTCGCATTTAACGGTTGAGCGGGGCGACTTCGGTCGCAGTTGGAGTAGCTGATGACACTCTATCTGGACCATAACGCAACCACGCCGCTCGATGAGCGGGTGCTTGAAGCGATGCTCCCCTACCTACGGGGGAGTTGTGGCAACCCGTCGAGCCGTCACCTTCAAGGACGGTTGGCTCGAAGTGCAATCGATCAGGCGCGCGAGCAGGTAGCTGCACTGGTTAATGCCCATCCGGGGCAGGTGATCTTCACCTCCGGTGGGACCGAGGCGAATAACCTCGCGTTCAAGGGTATGGCGGAGAGATGCTCGCCGGGCAGGATTGCAGTCAGCGCAGTCGAGCATCCCTCGGTGCTGGAACCGGCTGAGCGGTTAGCGCGGCACGACTGGCAGATCGACAGCATCGGTGTTGATAGTGATGGTCGGCTCAGATTGGAAGCGCTAGAACGTCTATTGCATCAGGCCGATCTGAAACTGATCTCGATCATGTTGGCTAACAACGAGACCGGTACAATTCAGGATCTCAATTCCATCAAGGAGACGATGGCGGAGTGCGGCGCACTACTGCATAGCGATGCTGTGCAAGCAGTGGGCAAGATGGAGGTCGATTTCCGTCGACTGGGCGTTGATTTGATGACGCTCTCATCGCACAAGATCTACGGTCCCAAAGGGGCGGGTGCGTTGATCGCCGATCGCTCAGTGGGGCTTGAGGCACAGATGGATGGCGGTGGCCAGGAACGAGGGCTGCGCGCCGGCACAGAGAATGTGGCTGCAATTGTCGGTTTCGGCCGAGCAGCAGAGCTGGCTCTCAGTGAGCTTCAGGCCAACAGCACTCACATGCTGGAGCTGAGAAACTATCTGGAGTCGAAGCTGGCTGAGATGAGTGGAGTTGTCTGCTTTGCTCAGCAGGCGGAGCGACTACCCAATACGCTCTTCATGAGCGTGGCTGGGGTCGATGGCGAGATGCTGCTGATGCAGATGGATCGTCACGATACAGCGATTTCGAGTGGTTCGGCCTGCGCCAGTGGTAAGACCGAACCGAGCCATGTACTGGTGGCAATGGGGGTTGATAAGGGACTTGCGCGTGGCGCAGTTCGTATCAGCCTCGGAAAGAATAGTAGTCGTGAGGATGTCGATAGTTTCTGTCGGCTCCTGGCGAAGGTAACGGACGAGATGGCACAGATGGGCGCGATGATGGCCAACGGCTAATGCGCAGTGCTAACGATTAAACGAGCTATTGCAAGGTGAAGTGATGAGCGAATTGAAACTGCCTATCTATCTGGATTACAGCGCAACCACGCCGGTCGACCCGCGTGTTGCTGATTTAATGTGTAGCTACCTAAAGCCCGACGGCATCTTTGGTAACCCCGCATCGCGCTCTCACACATTCGGCTGGAAGGCTGATGAGGGGGTGACCAAGGCGCGTGCTGATGTGGCAGCGCTGATCAATGCCAATCCGAAGGAGATCGTCTGGACCTCGGGTGCAACCGAGTCAAATAACCTCGCGATCAAAGGCGTGGCCAACTTCTACAAAAAGAAGGGCAACCACATCATTACCTGCAAGACCGAACATAAGGCGGTACTCGATACCTGTCGTCAGCTTGAGCGTGAAGGGTGTGAAATCACCTATCTCGATCCAGAGGAGAATGGTCTGGTCGATCTTGAGAAGCTCAAGGCGGCCATGCGTGATGAAACCATTCTGGTCTCACTGATGCATGTTAATAACGAGATCGGCGTTATCCAGGATATCGAGGCGATCGGTGAACTGACCCGTGAGCGTGGGATCATCTTCCACGTCGATGCCGCGCAGAGCGCTGGCAAGGTGCCGATCGATATGGAGAAGCTCAAGGTCGACCTGATGTCCTTCTCTGCACACAAAATCTACGGACCCAAGGGTATCGGTGCGCTCTATGTGCGTCGTAAACCACGCATCCGTCTTGAGGCTCAGATTCACGGTGGTGGCCATGAGCGTGGCATGCGCTCTGGCACCCTGGCGACACACCAGATCGTCGGCATGGGTGAGGCGTTCCGTATCGCCAAGGAAGAGATGGCCTCTGAGAATGAGCGCCTGATGACGCTGCGTAATCGACTCTGGGACGGCTTCAAAGATATGGAAGAGGTCTACCTCAACGGTGATGAGACGCATCGTATTGCCGGCAATCTGAATGTCAGTTTCAACTTCGTTGAGGGTGAGTCACTGATGATGGCGCTGAAGGATCTCGCCGTCTCATCCGGTTCGGCCTGCACCTCCGCAAGCCTCGAGCCCTCCTATGTGCTGCGCGCACTGGGGCGTAATGATGAACTGGCACACAGCTCGATTCGTTTCACGCTGGGTCGCTTTACCACCAGTGAAGATGTTGAGTACACCATCGATCTGGTTCGCGAGCAGGTGAACAAGCTGCGCGAACTCTCTCCACTGTGGGAGATGTTCAAAGATGGTGTCGATCTTTCAAAAGTACAGTGGGCTGCCCACTAGGGCGCCCGGTTTAGAGGAGAATAGTCATGTCTTATAGCGAAAAGGTTTTGGATCACTACGAGAACCCCCGCAACGTCGGCTCCTTCGAGAAGGATGACAGTGATGTTGGTACCGGTATGGTCGGAGCGCCTGCCTGTGGTGATGTTATGAAGCTGCAGATCAAGGTCAATGAGGAGGGGGTGATCGAAGATGCCCGCTTTAAGACCTACGGTTGCGGTTCAGCCATTGCGTCAAGCTCGCTACTGACCGAGTGGGTCAAGGGTAAGACCCTCGATCAGGCCAAAGAGATAAAGAACACCGATATTGCTGAAGAGCTGGCACTGCCCCCCGTTAAGGTTCACTGCTCGGTCCTGGCTGAAGATGCAATCAAGGCAGCGATTGACGACTACATGGTTAAGCAGGACGATTAGTCTGTTAAATCGACTGGTTGGAACAAACTGGTAGAGGTGGATGTAAGACGATGGGTATTACGGTGACAGAGGCCGCTGCAGAGCGGGTACGCAAATTTCTCGATAATCGCGGTTCGGGCGAAGGTGTTCGACTCGGAGTGAAGACCTCCGGCTGTTCGGGAATGGCCTACGTACTAGAGTTTGTCGATTCGATTGAGGAAGAGGATAGCGTCTTTGAGCAGCACGGTATCAAGGTCATCATCGATCCGAAGAGTCTCGTCTACCTGGAAGGAACCGAGCTTGACTACGGTAAGGAGGGGTTGAATGAAGGCTTCCAGTTCAACAATCCCAATGTCAAAGACAGCTGCGGCTGTGGTGAGAGCTTTACCGTCTAACCCGCGGAGAAGGCTGCGCCATGGATCTCGCACAAAACTACTTCGAACTCTTCGGGCTACCGATCAGCTTCGACCTCGATAGCACCGCACTCTCAGCCCGCTACCGCGAGCTGCAGAACGCGGCTCACCCCGACCGTTTCGCCACTGGCTCCGATCAGGAACGGCTGCTATCAATGCAGCAGGCAACACTGATCAATGAGGCCTTTGAGGCGCTCAAACGCCCAATGAGTCGCGCAGAATATCTCCTCGGTCTCTCTGGTGTTGAGCTGGAGGATGAGAGCAATACCGTCATGGATCCGATGTTCCTGATGGAGCAGATGGAGCTGCGTGAACGGCTCGCCGAGGTGCGCGCCAGCAGCGACCCAATGGGGGAGGTGGGCGAGATTCTGACTCACCTGAACAAGCAAGTCGCTGAGATGAGCAGTGAGATCAGTGGTCGTTTTGCCTCTGGTGGAGAGCATGATCTGCTGGTGATTCGCGACACGCTGCGCAAGATGCAGTTTCTACGTCGTCTTGAGGACGAGACTGGGGCACTCGAGGCCGATCTCGAGGATGAGCTCTACTGAGATCCTCGCTTGTCGGTTATGATACGCCGCGCAAATAATCTACTGGAAACAATATGGCACTGTTGCAAATTGCAGAACCGGGCGAGTCAACGGCCCCCCACCAACACCGGTTAGCGGTAGGCATCGATCTGGGTACCACCAACTCGCTGGTGGCCTCGGTACGTAGTGGTGAGGCGGTCACCCTGACCGATGAGCAGGATCACGCCATTCTTCCTTCTGTAGTTCGCTATCTTGGCGAGGGCGAGATCGTTGTCGGTGAGACAGCGCGTGCCGCAGCCAGTACCGACCCGATGAATACCATCTCATCGATCAAACGTTATCTTGGACGGCCGCTTGCAGATGCCTGTCGTCACTGTACCCATCTTCCCTATGATTTTATTGAGGTCGATTCGACCGTACCGAGAATCCGCACCGTTGGTGGTGATGTGACACCAGTAGAGGTCTCGGCAGAAATTCTTAAACAGCTCAAAAAACGCGCCATCGATTCGCTCGGTGGTGACCTTACTGGCGTGGTGATCACTGTGCCGGCCTATTTTGATGATGCACAGCGCCAGGCGACCAAGGATGCGGCACAGATCGCCGGTTTGAATGTACTGCGTCTGCTCAATGAGCCGACTGCCGCCGCTGTTGCCTATGGACTCGACCAGAGTGGTGATGGCGTTATTGCCGTCTACGATCTGGGTGGCGGAACCTTCGATATTTCGATACTACGTCTCAATCGAGGTGTCTTTGAGGTGCTCTCAACCGGTGGCGATACCGCACTCGGTGGTGACGATCTCGATCATGCGATTGCCGAGTGGATTCGCGATATGGCGGAGATTGAGGTAGGTGAAGATCGTTCACTCTCACGTCGTATGCTCAATGCTGCCTGTGCCGCCAAGGAGCAGCTAACCGACCGGGATACGGCTGAGATTGATGTCGAGCTGAAGGATGGTAAACATTGGCAGGGTACGCTCACCGTCGAACTATTTAATTCACTGGTTGATCCACTGATTAAGAAAACCCTCAGCACCTGCCGTAGAACGGTGCGTGATGCCGGTATCGCCTTTGATGAGATCGTCGAGGTGGTGATGGTCGGTGGTTCGACCCGTGTGCCGCGTGTACGCGAGCAGGTGGGAGAGTTGTTTGGCCGCGAACCGCATGTCGACATCGATCCCGATCAGGTAGTCGCCATCGGTGCGGCGCTGCAGGCTGATGTGCTGGCTGGTAACAAACCCAACGATGAGATGTTGCTGCTCGACGTCATTCCACTCTCGCTCGGTATTGAGATGATGGGTGGGCTGGTCGAGAAGATTATTCCTCGTAACACCACCATCCCTGTAGCCCGTGCTCAGGAGTTCACCACCTACAAAGATGGTCAGACGGCAATGGCAGTGCATGTACTACAGGGTGAACGCGAACTGGTGGTCGACAACCGTTCGTTGGCCCGTTTTGAGCTGCGCGGTATCCCACCTGTGGCAGCCGGTGCGGCACGCATTCGCGTTACCTTCCAGGTAGATGCCGATGGACTACTGAGTGTCTCGGCACAGGAGCAGGTCAGTGGGGTTGAGTCGAGCGTGCAGGTCAAACCCTCCTATGGCCTGAGCGATAACGAAGTCGCGCAGATGTTGAAAGACTCCTACGATCACGCCAGTGACGATATGGAGGCGCGTAAACTACGTGAGCAGCAGGTCGAGGCGGGCCGTGTGGTTGAGGCGCTGCAGGCTGCGCTGGCAAAGGATGGTGACCAGTTACTCAACAGCGAGGAGCGTGCCGTAATCGATGCATCTCTTGCTGAGCTGATCAGTCTGACCGAAGAGAGCAGTGACCAGCGTAAGATCAAACGTTCGATCGAGTCGCTGGAGAAGAGCTGCTCTGAGTATGTCGAGCGCCGCATGAATAGTAATATTCAGAAGGCGATGGCCGGACACAGTGTCGATGAGTTTGAAGCGGGCAGTTAGTGCCTGGCTGAATTGAAAGGATTAGGAAGAAGATCATGCCGCAACTGATGTTTTTACCCCATGAAGAGCTCTGCCCCGATGGTGCTGCCTTTGAAGCGGAATCGGGCATTACGATCTGTGATGCGGCACTTGCTAATGGCATTGATATCGAGCACGCCTGTGAAAAGTCATGCGCCTGCACCACCTGTCACGTCCATATTCGCGAAGGTGGTGATCTCAATGAGGCGACCGATGATGAGGATGACCTGCTCGATAAGGCGTGGGGACTCGATCCTGACTCGCGCCTCAGCTGTCAGACGGTGATTGGTAGTGAAGATCTGGTCATCGAAATTCCCAAATACACCATCAACATGGTCTCAGAGACACACTAAAGGCCGGTTGGCAATTAACAAGGTGAGAGTATGAGTCTGAAATGGCTGGATGTTCTGGAGATCGCGATTCAACTTGATGAGAAGCATCCCGATGTCGATCCGAAGACGGTCCGTTTTGTCGACCTGCATAACTGGGTTGTTGATCTCGAAGAGTTCGATGACGATCACGATCACGGTGGTGAGAAGGTACTCGAAGCGATCCAGATGACATGGATAGAAGAGCGAGATTGACCCTCTTCCGTGCCTTGAAATGGTGACGCCTCCGTGTTGACGGTGATTGCCTGAAATGACGCGTAAGAGTAGAATATATAAGGTGATTTTTAGTAAACCCGCGTTTTCGCGGGTTTACGCTATTTAGGGCGACCAGAAATGAGTCGTATCCCAGTCGTCGATACCCTGAGAAGTCTTTAAAGCCAGTTGAACAGCGAAACCAAAATTAACCTCCTCGACTTCGACCTTCAGGGTATGAGGGAGTACTTCGCCGCGCTAGGTGAGAAGCCTTTTCGTGCTACCCAGGTGATGAAGTGGATCTACCACTTCGGTATCACCGACTTCGATGAGATGAGCAACCTGAGTAAGGTGCTGCGTGAGCGACTTAAGGTGGAGGCCGAAGTGCGTCTGCCAGAGATCGCCTCCGACCATCTCTCTCAGGATCACTCTCGCAAATGGCTGTTCCGTCTCGAAGATGGAAACTGCATCGAAACCGTCTTTATTCCCGTGGATGGGCGTGGAACCCTGTGTGTCTCCTCTCAGGTCGGGTGTAGCCTCAACTGCAGCTTCTGCTCCACGGCGCAGCAGGGTTTTAACCGCAACCTCACCACTGGCGAGATCATCGGTCAGGTGCTCGCCGCCAGCATCGCCATCGGCATCTCGGAAAATCGCGGTGAACGCGCCATCACCAATGTGGTGTTGATGGGAATGGGTGAGCCGCTGCTTAACGTCGATAACGTCGTCCCTGCAATGCGCCTGATGATGGAAGACAATGCCTTTGGCCTCTCCAAACGTCGTGTCACCCTCAGTACTTCGGGGCTAGTGCCAGCAATGGATCAGCTGAGCGAGACCATTGATGTCAGTCTTGCCGTCTCGCTGCACGCCACCAATGATGAGCTGCGTGATGAGCTGGTACCGATCAACAAGAAGTATCCGATTGCAGAATTGATGGAAGCGTGCCGCCGTTATGCGGTTGGAGCGCCACACGGAAAGATTACGATGGAGTACGTAATGATCGATGGAGTGAATGACTCGGAGGCAGAGGCGCGTGAGCTGGCAAAGTTGCTCAAGGATGTCCCCTCCAAGGTTAATCTGATTCCCTTCAACCCCTTTCCAGGTAGTGACTACCGTAGCTCTTCAGATCGGACGGTAAGACGTTTCCAGGAGATCCTGATCGATGCCGGTCACATTACCGTGACACGCAGAACCCGCGGTGACGATATCGATGCCGCCTGTGGACAGCTGGCGGGTCGGGTGCAGGATCGTACCCGCCGTACGCAGAAGCTGAAGCTGGAGCGTTCGGCATGAGCAGAGTCGCAGTGGTTCTGGTAATGGTGAGTGCACTATTGGTTGGTTGTGCTTCTGATTCAAGCAAGAGCGAGGCGCCGGAGCAGGGGCGTGACCAGCAGGTTGCACAGCTCAATCTGCAGCTTGGTATTAACTACATGCGCAGTGGTGACAATGGTCAGGCAATGGAGAAACTGCAGCGCTCACTGGCACATGATCAGAGTAACGCTGTGACCCACTCGACCATCGCGCTGCTCTATAGCCGCCTGCGTGATAACCCTAAGGCAGAACACCACTATCAGCGCTCGATCGCGTTGAATCCAGATGATGCGATGACTCGTGCCAATTTCGGTAGTTTCCTCTGCAGCCGTGGGAGTTATCGTAAAGCGGTCGAGCAGTATCAGCGCGCCTGGAGCAATCCAGCCAACCGCCAACCTGAGGTTGCTTATGCCTCTGCTGGTATCTGTCTCAGCAGTAGTGGCGATAAAGTGCGAGCAGAGCAGTACCTGCGTAAGGCACTTGAGATCAATAAACGCTATCCGCTGGCGCTGATGCAGATGGCAGAGCTGACCTTCAAGAGCAAGAAATATTTGAGTGCGCGCGCTTATCTACAGCGCCTCGGTGCACCGGCACAGCTCGGTGAGCGTGCGCTCTATATCGGATTCCATGCTGAAAACAGTCTTGGCGATAAAGAAATGGCCCGCAGATACCGGGGGGAGCTCTTCAAGCGATACCCTGGGTCAGAAGAGGCCAGAAAACTGCAGGGGGAGGATGATGAGTACAGAAGAGGGGTTGGAGAAAGATAACGCGACAGCAGGTGGTGCCGATGTAGGGCGTCAGCTGCAACAGGCACGCGAAGCACAGGAGATGAGCATCGCGGATGCCGCAAGCCACCTACGACTTACGCGTGATGTGGTCGAGGCGCTTGAAGCGGGTAGCTGTGAGGTGTTGCCTGCACCGGCCTTTGTTCGAGGTTATCTACGCAGTTACGCACGACTGCTGTCGATCGACGAGGAGCGGATTGTAACGGCCTATAACGCCACCTGTGGCGAGGCGCCCGAGCTCTCGTTTCACAAGGCGGGTGCGGAGCAGCTACTGCGCTGGAAAAGATATGCGACCTTCGCGGTAGTCGGTATCGTGGTGGTGTTACTGGCAATAGTCGGTAGCAACATGCTTGAGGGTGAAGAGAACGATGAGGTGACGGCAAAGGTTGAAGAGGAGCCTGTGTCGCAGCTTAGCGAGACCTTTCAACCGGTGGCGATGATCATTGAACAGGCTGAGGCGGCTGAGGTTGAGCCTGTCGAACCGATAGTCGCTGAGAAAGCCCTGGTTGTTGAGGCTCCTGAAGTTGCTGAACCAGAGCCAGTCGCCCCGGCCGTTAGTGAGCCTGTGGTTGTAGCCGCATTGATTGAGAGTCCACCGGTTGTTACCGAAAAGGTGGCAGAGGTGATTGCGCCAGCGCCTACAGGGGCAGTGCTCAAGCTCAGCTTCAGCGGAGATAGCTGGGTGGTTGTGCATGATGCCTCCGGCAAGCGACGCATGTATGACATGGGCACCTCGAAACGTGCAAGAGAGATTAACGGCCCGGCACCGTTCAGGGTTTTCCTTGGAAAGGCCGACGTGGTTGCAGTAGAGATTGATGGGGAGTCATTTGATCACCGCCCCTTTATTGAAGGTGATCTGGCACGTTTTGAAGTGGGCAGTTAACTGTACTGGTAAGTAATGCATACAGAGAATTCAATACAGCGTCGTGTTTCACGACAGATCAGCGTCGGCTCGGTAAAGGTGGGTGGCGATGCACCGATCTCGGTGCAGAGCATGACCAACACCGAGACCTGTGATGTCGATGCGACCGTCGGTCAGGTCGAGGCACTCGATCGTGCCGGTGCCGATATGGCGCGAATCTCTATTCCAAGCATGGAAGCCGCCGAGGCGTTTGGTGAAATTCGTAAACGAATCGAGCTACCGCTGATCGCCGATATCCACTTCGACCACAAGATCGCGCTGCGCGTGGCCGAGCTGGGTGTCGACTGTCTACGTATCAATCCGGGCAACATCGGTAAGGAGGATCGCGTACGTGCAGTCGTCGACTCGGCGCGCGATCACAATATCCCGATTCGCATCGGTGTGAACGCCGGTTCGCTAGAGAAGGATATCCAGAAGAAGTATGGCGAGCCGACCCCGGCGGCACTGGTCGAGTCGGCGATGCGCCATATCGACTACCTGAACCGTTTCGATTTCCCCGATTTTAAGGTCAGCATTAAGGCCTCCGATGTCTTTACCACCGTCACCGCCTATCGGGAACTGGCCAGCCAGATCGAGCAGCCGCTGCATCTCGGTATTACCGAGGCGGGTGGTCTGCGCGCCGGTAGCGTCAAGTCGGCGATCGGTCTCGGTATGCTGCTCAGTGAAGGCATTGGCGATACGCTGCGTGTTTCGCTGGCGGCCGATCCGGTTGAGGAGATCAAGGTCGGTTTCGACATCCTCAAGAGCCTGCGTATTCGCAACAAGGGGATCAACCTGATCGCCTGTCCCTCCTGCTCACGTCAGGAGTTCGATGTGATCAGTACGGTCAACGAACTGGAGTCACGCCTAGAGGATGTTCTCGAGCCGATGGATGTGGCAGTGATCGGTTGCGTGGTCAATGGTCCGGGTGAGGCGCGCGAGGCACAGATCGGAGTTACCGGTGGTGAGCCCAATCTGCTCTATATTGGCGGCAAGCCCGACCACAAGGTGGGCAACGAACAGCTGGTCGATGAGCTGGAGCAGAGCATTCGCGACGAGATCGCACGACGTAACGCAGAGACAGAATAGTTTAATCCGTCGGGAACCTGAGCGGCCGTTATCGGTCTCTTCTGGGGTAACCGGCTGCATCAGTAGAAAAAGGTAAAAAGTGGCAAAAAGTATTCAGGCAATTCGCGGCATGCACGACATCCTGCCGGATCAAACCCCGTTGTGGCAGCATCTGGAGCGTAGCGTGGCGAGCGTATTACGCGGTTACGGTTATGAAGAGATCCGTATGCCGCTGGTCGAGAAGACCGATCTGTTCAAGCGCTCTATCGGTGAGGTGACCGATATCGTCGAGAAGGAGATGTACACCTTCGAAGATCGCAACGGCGACAGTCTGACGCTTCGTCCTGAGGGTACCGCCAGCTGTGTGCGTGCCGGTATCGAACACGGTCTGCTCTATAACCAGATCCGTCGTCTCTGGTACACCGGCCCGATGTTCCGACACGAACGCCCACAGAAGGGGCGCTATCGTCAGTTCCAGCAGATCGGCGTTGAAGCGTTTGGTATGAACGGCCCCGATATCGATGCAGAGCTGATTTTTATTACTGCACGGCTGTGGAAGGTGCTCGGTCTCGACGATGTTGAACTGCAGATCAACTCACTTGGCACCAACGAGGCGCGTAACGCCTACCGAACAGTTCTGATCGACTACCTCACCACCCATGAAGCGCTGCTCGATGAGGAGAGCAAACGCCGTCTGCACTCCAATCCACTGCGTATTCTCGATAGTAAGAATCCCGAGATGCAGGCGATGATTGAGGAGGCACCGAAGCTGCAGGAGCACCTCGATGAGGAGTCACGTGAGCACTTCGAACAGCTGCTGGCGCTACTCGATGCTGCGGGAATTCCATACCGCATCAACACCCGTCTGGTGCGGGGTCTCGACTACTACAGCAAGACTGTTTTTGAATGGGTAACGCAGAGCCTGGGTGCACAGGGCACCATCTGTGCTGGCGGTCGTTACGATGGACTGGTCGAGCAGCTCGGCGGCAAGCCGACACAGGCGGCCGGTTTTGCGATGGGCGTTGAGCGTCTGGTCGCGATGCTCGAGGAGCAGCAGAATCTCGAGGTGAGCGGTGCCCCCGATGGCTACATGATCATGGTCGGTGAGCAGTCACAGCGGGCGGGGCTGGTGATGGCAGAGACACTACGCGATGAATTACCAAACCTCTCACTGCTCTGTAATAGCGGTGGTGGAAGTTTTAAAAGTCAGTTCAAACGCGCCGATAAAAGCGGCGCCCAATTCGCCCTGATTCTGGGTGACGATGAGCTGGCAAGGGGTGAGATCGGCGTCAAACCACTACGCGGTAATGGCGAGCAGCAGACCGTTGCGCACAACGATCTGGCACAACATATTTCAAATTTGATAAACCTATAACTGGGAACGGAGAGTCACTGTGGAAGGCTACGTAAGCGAAGAGCAGCAGGTAGAGGCGATCAAG
This sequence comes from Candidatus Reidiella endopervernicosa, assembly GCF_013343005.1. Lineage (GTDB taxonomy): Bacteria > Pseudomonadota > Gammaproteobacteria > Reidiella > Reidiella endopervernicosa. The sequence continues at coordinate 2,526,892 of NZ_CP054491.1, read as the reverse complement.
AAGTGGTGGAAAGAGAACGGCGTGGCAGTTGTCAGCGGCGTGGTGCTCGGACTCGGTATTCTCTTTGGTGGTCGCGCCTGGTTTGACTATAAACAGGTCCAGGCCGAGAACTCATCAATGACCTACAGCCTGATGCTTCAGGCGGTAGAGGTTGGTAAACAGGATGAAGCGGTACAGCTCGGCACCGCACTGCTGGCCGATGGTAACAGCGGTGAGTATGCCGCGATGGCCTCGCTGATGCTGGCGCGTATCGAGGTTGAGCGCGGAGCACTGGAGAAGGCGCAGGCCCACTTGCAGTGGGTTAACGATAACGCCTCACTCACCGGACTCAGCTCAGTGGCAACCCTGCGCTTGGCACGACTGCTCTATATGCAGGGCGACAGCGACGCTGCGCTGGCCAAGCTTGAAACCGTACCCTCTGAGGGTTTCGCCTCGGCCTACTCTGAGCTGAAGGGTGATATCTACGCTGCCAAGGGTGAAGCAGATAAGGCGCGAGCAGCGTACTCCATCGCACTGGCGACCAATGGTACTAGCTCCTTCCTGCAGATGAAGCATGATGATCTCGCCGCAGGAGATGCGAAATGAGTAAGTTCCGATTCGCACCCCTGTTGCTGAGCGTTCTGCTGCTGCAGGGCTGCGGCAGTATGTTTCTGGGTGAAGACAACACCGCACCTGCTGCAGAACTGACCGATTTTGATACCACCGTTAAGGTCGATGAAATCTGGGAACGCAGTGCCGGTTCCGGTAGTCGTGGTGATCGTGCCAACCTGGTTGTGGCACTGAGTGGTGAGCGTGTCTACGCAGCAGAGTTCGATGGTGACGTGATGGCGTTTGACGCCAACAATGGTGATCGAGTCTGGATCCACGATACCGATAGCACCATCGGTGGTGGCGTCGGTGTAGGAGAGGGGTTGGTGCTGGTTGGCACGAGCGATGCCGAGGTGGTAGCACTCTCAGTCGAGAACGGTGATGAACTGTGGCGCTCCAAGGTGAGCAGCGAGGTTCTCTCGGTACCGCGCGCAGCCGAAGGCGTGGTTGTTACCCAGACCATCGACGGCAAGATGTTTGGCCTCGATGCCAAAGATGGTAAGCGTCTCTGGATCTACGATCGTACTGTACCGACCCTGACCCTGCGTGGTACCAGCTCACCGGTACTCGCACCCGGTCTGGTGATCAGTGGCTTTGCCAGCGGCAAGCTGACCGCCATTAGCCTCAAGGACGGCAAGCCACTCTGGGAGCGTCGTATCAGCGTACCGAGCGGTCGTTCAGAGCTGGAACGCATGGTCGATATCGATGCCGATCCACTGGTAATGGGCAACGAGATCTACGTCTCCACCTATCAAGGTCGTGTCGCTGCGGTCGATCTGCTCAGCGGAAAGCTGCGCTGGGTGCGTGAGCTACCCTCTCGCGCCGGTCTCGGTGGTGACTATGGTCAGATCTATGTGACCGATGACAGTGGCCACGTCTGGGCACTGGAGCGGGCCAACGGTCGTTCCATCTGGAAGCAGGACAAGTTGACCAACCGCTCGGTCAGTACCCCAGCGGTGGTCGGTAACTACGTCGTGGTCGGTGATTACGAGGGTTACCTGCACTGGATGGATCGTACCGATGGTCACCTGGTCGCACGCACCCGTGTCGGTAGCAGTGGTATCTCTGCAGCGCCGATTGTTGAAAATGAGATGTTGTTTGTACTCGGCCGTGGTGGCGATCTCGCTGCCTACAAGATTGCCGAGTAGTCGTCCTTCGGAATTAAGTAGAACCCCATGCTCCCTGTAATCGCACTGGTCGGCCGCCCCAATGTGGGCAAGTCGACCCTGTTTAATTTCCTCACCCGTACACGTAATGCACTGGTCGCCGATATGCCTGGTGTCACCCGTGATCGTCTCTATGGTGCCGGTCGTGTTGGCGAGCGTCCCTATCTGGTCGTCGATACCGGCGGTCTAAGCGGTAATGCCGAGGGTGTTGATGCGCTGATGGAGCAGCAGGCAATGCAGGCGATTGATGAGGCCGATGCAGTGCTGTTTCTGGTCGATGCTCGAGATGGCATGACCTCGGCCGATCAGGCCATTGCCAATATGCTGCGTCGCTGTAACAAACCAATCTACCTGGCGCTCAACAAGAGTGAAGGTCTGAATATCGATGTCGTCTCGGCCGAATTCTTTGCACTCGGTATCGGAGAGCCTCTGCCCGTTGCATCGGCGCACGGAAGCGGCGTTGCCGATCTGATCGAGATGGTATTTGACGCCTTGCCACCCGAGGAGGAGGGCGACAGTGCCGAGCAGAAGGGGATACGCATCGCCGTAGTTGGACGCCCCAACGTCGGTAAGTCGACGCTGGTCAATCGTATTCTCGGCGAGGAGCGGGTACTCGCCTACGACATGCCCGGCACCACCCGCGACTCGATATTCATCCCCTTCGAGCGTGACGATGAGCGGTATGTCCTGATCGATACCGCCGGTGTGCGCCGTAAGGCGAAGGTGAAGGAGACAATAGAGAAGTTCAGTGCCATCAAGGCGCTGCAGGCGATCAACGAGGCCAACGTCGTCATCCTGGTGCTCGACGCCCACGAAGAGATCAGCGATCAGGACGCCTGGCTCGCCGGACATGCGGTCGATAGTGGCCGCGCGATGGTGGTGGCGGTTAATAAGTGGGACGGTCTTGCGTCGGATGAGCGTGACTGGATCAAGCGTGAACTTGAACGCAAATTAATGTTCCTCGATTTTGCAGACACCCACTTTATCTCAGCACTGCACGGCAGTGGCGTCGGTAACCTGTTCGACTCCATTCAGGACGCCTACGAGTCGGCGACCCGTAAGTTAAACACCCCGGATCTGACTCGTATCCTCGAAGATGCCGTCTCCGCCCACCAGCCACCACTGGTGAAGGGACGTCGTATCAAACTGCGTTACGCACACCAGGGCGGTCAGAATCCACCATTGATCGTTGTTCATGGCAACCAGACTGCGGCAGTTCCGGATAGCTATCAACGCTACCTGATGAACAAATTCCGCAAGATTCTTAAGTTGAAAGGCACACCGATTAGGGTCGACTTCAAGTCGGGTGAAAACCCCTTCAAGGATAAGAAGAAACCACCAAGAGAAAAATTTGGTAAGAAGAATAAACGGATAGAGAAGTATAGAAAGAAGTAGGATTGTTGTTTGATGAAAAAGGGGCTCTTTGAGCCCCTTTTTTTTACGTTGAATATTCAATGGGGCGGCGTCAAGCCTCCTAACGTGGGTGGGTAACTACAAAGTAACTTACAGGCTTGACGCCGACCACGACACCACAGTGGGCTGATCGGTATGGGTGGTGATAATGGAAAGATCGTCGCAGCAGGCGGTGCGCTGCCGATGTTGATAAGCATTTTTAATGTCTGTGTGGATGAGCTGTTGCTAGGTGCACCGATTAGTGGAAGTAAGGCAAGTCAGGGTGTAGCAATTTGTACAGGAAAGGTGCCAGAGCCAATCTTATTATTCACAGTAGTCGGCTAGGTTCCAATCCCGGTGACGATGTTCATCACTAATCAGACTGGATAGCATCTAAGGTGATAAGAATTCGGATTGGCAATCATTTGTAGCCCGGATGGAGCAAAGCGTAATCCGGGAGGGAAAAGTCCCGGATTTCGTTTCACTACATCCGGGCTGCTTGCTGTCTCTGCCTCAGTTATGTCGCTGGCTCTACAGGCAATTATCATGCTATGAACGTATTGTTATGCGCTACTCCTGTTCCTTGACTGAAACAGGAAATTGTTTGTTTCCATCTAGGATGTCTTTTAATCCCTGTCGAATAGCCTTTTGTTCTTTTGCTTCTTCTTCACCAATCGGTAGGCTTTGAATGTCCATCTTTAGAGTTCCATCACCATATAGCAGTCTCAAGCAATCCTCTTCTTAGTAAATTATTTTCATCTTCAACTCTTGCGTGTGCCTCTGGGGAGTATATGCCTTTTTGATATGAACCTCATCGAATTCATATCCTAATGACTTACCCATTTCTTGTAAGAGTTTTGCCAACAAATCGACCATCTTGTCGGACCATAAAGGCTGCACTTTCTCATCCTCTTTGGGAAGCTGCCAAGATGATCCAAGTACGTCTTCCAAGCCAGCTTGATGTTCTTGTATTTCTTGTCGTCAAACTCTAGGTCGATCATGTTTAACGCCTGAACATGATCCGCTGAAACAGTAGCCGCTCTAGTTGCCATTAATGTCTTGAAGATGCGTATTTTTCTTTCTCGATCTTCTCGTGATGTTCGAGCCATTTTGCACCTGAACAGCAAATGAGGGAGCTTAGAAGCACCGCTAATATCATTAACCAGTCACTCAACCGTCATAGCATCTCCGTTGGTGTTCGTGTGTTCTCTTGCGCATAATGCCCGCGTAATGGGCTGGTTTGAAGCCGCTAGAAATACCAGTCCCAATTGATGTGACTGTTAACTTTTTACTGCACAGATACATACATGTCGCTATTTCTGGAAATAGAAATATATCCACTATCGCTGACCGCCATGGATAGCGAAGCGAAGGCGGTTAGTCCCCGATAGTCGACGCCGTCTGCCTATTCGTAGTTGAGAGCGCGAGCGAACGACGAAGAAGATGTCGGCGTAGAGTCAGTGAGGAAGTTGTGTAGAGCCGCGAAGAGGTGATTACGCAACGAACGCAGACGAGTCGGGGCGCCGTAGGCATAAACGGTCGCGTTAAGTATTTGCCGCTTGCTTGGGCTTGGATGCCCAAAACATGCTTCCGCAAAAATAGCGACTCCCCGACATCCTCTCGTAGGTAAGCATATTGCGGAGTAAGCAAAAGAAGCTTTCGGATTTTATTACTTCCCATTGTCTACTTTATGAACTGAAGCTTGAACACTCCCACCAACCCTGAAATTTTCGAGTCCTGTTTTGACTATATCGGAGGTTATCTCGGTAAAGAAAATAGGCAGCGTTGCACTTGCGACAATACCAAAAGAGGTGTAATCCAATTTGAAACAATATTATTAAGTGGATTAGCCATATAGGACGAAACCGCCACTGCAAAGATTAAGCCCAATACAGATAGCCACAATATTCTTTCGCTGACCGCCATGGATAGCGAAGCGAAGGCGGTTAGTCCGCGATAGTCGACGCCGTCTGCATATTCGTAGTTGAGAGCGCGAGCGAACGACGAAGAAGATGCAGCAGCGGCTTTATGTCGGCGTAGAGTCACTGAGGGAGTTGTGTAGAGCCGCGAAGAGGTGATTACGCAACGAACGCAGGACGTCGGGGCGCCGTAGGCATAAATGGTCGCGTTAAGTTTTTGCTGTTTGCTTGGGCTTGGATGCCCAAAACAAACTTTCGCAAAATAGCGACTCCCCGACGGTCTTTCCTGACGAAAGACCACTAAAAACATATCAAGTGAAAAAATAGCGATACCAGTACAAAAGCGCCACCCAAAACCCACATTTCCTTAGATTTTGATATTACAGCGTTCCTGAATATTAGTACGAATCCCCACATATATAGAGCAGATATGGTGATGAGTATAAAAACTAGAAATAGGAAAGACTTAACTCCAAATATTCCACCCACATATACGTCATATGAAAAGAATTTCTCAACATTCATGTGAATCAGCAATAGATAGGCAGGATAAAAGCTATCCATGATGCGGTTATGAAGTAAAGGATTCCTCGAATGATTAGAGAATAACCATCGGTCTCAATGCTATCAGATAGTTCTATTTTCTTACCCAGAAATCCATTTATACGAGAAAGCATATTCTCTCCTTCGCTGACCGCCATGGAGAGCGAAGTGAGGGCGGTTAGTCCCCGATAGTCGACGCCGTCTGCCTATTCGTAGTTGAGAGCGCGAGCGAACGACGGAGAAGATGCAGCAGCGGCTTTATGTCGGCGTAGAGTCACTGAGGGAGTTGTGTAGAGCCGCGAAGAGGTGATTACGCAACGAACGCAGGACGTCGGGGCGCCGCAGGCATAAACGGTCGCGTGAAGTTTTGCTGTTTGCTTGGGCTTGGATGTCCAAAACAAACTTTCGCAAAAATAGCGACTCCCGGAAAAGCTAACAGATGATTATGTGATCTGCACATTTATTGTGATATTCGGCCAAAGTACGAAGTGGTGGTTTGCTGCATCCATTCAATTGGGTCTCATCCCTTAAGGCTGGCAGGGTTATGTGGAAATTACCCAGTGATGTGGGTGTTTGCAAGTTTGAGAGTGGAGTCTGCCTCTTGGAGGCCATAAACAACAAAGCCTCTGGGAAAGCACGGGATCAGATCTTGAGTTTTGCATCTAGCCTGTCACCTGTTGCCTTTCTTTAGATAAAAACACCCCAATAAAGGGGTGTCTTGGTTACTGCTTTTTGATCAGGCTGTTATCAACCTTCGGCCTCTTCGCCGTGATCGTGACCACCTGGTCCGTGGATGTGGCCGTGGTCGAGCTCTTCCTGGCTGGCTTCGCGGACTTCTACGATCTTCACATCGAAGCTGAGGGTCTCACCGGCGAGGGGGTGGTTGGCGTCTACCTGGATTGACTCATCGGTGGTGCTGATGACGGTGACGATCTGTACGCCTTGCTCGTTCTGGGTGTGGAACTGCATGCCGACGGTGATCTCGTCTGCGTTCTCGAAACGATCACGAGGGATGTCCTGAATCGCCTGATCGTCACGCTCGCCGTAGCCCTCTTCGGGTGAGACGGTGACCTTCATCTCGTGGTCGACGCTCTTGCCTTCCATCTCTTTCTCCAGACCGGGGATGATGCTGCCGGTGCCGTGGATGTAGGCGAGGGGCTCACGACCCTCGGATGAGTCGATGACGTTACCTTCCTTGTCGGTAAGGGTGTACTCGAAGCTGACGACCATATTGTTGGCGATTTGCATGTAGTGATCCGTAAATAGTGATTAAAGAAAGTCGAACAGCATACGCTGATATTGGAGGTAAGCCAAACCGCCAGCCCCCGCCACTACTGGCTTAGCGCCATTTAGCGGTGCTGTTTGACTGGCTTAGTCGGTAAGAAACAGCGCCGGGTCGATGCGGTTGTTGTTGAGGCTGACGCTCCAGTGTAAATGGGGGCCGGTTACACGGCCGGTCTTGCCGACGGCACCGATCAGATCACCTTCACCGAGCCACTGGCCCGCTTTGACGTCGATACGTGAGAGGTGGCAGTAGAGGGTGACCAGCCCTTGACCGTGGTCGATCAGTACGGTGTTGCCATTGAAGAAGTAGTTACCGGTGAGTACTACTTCACCTGCGCCGGGCGCCTTGATCGGTGTGCCTTCGGGCGCTGCGATATCCATACCGCTATGGGGATTGCGCGGTTCACCGTTGAAGAAGCGGCGCAGGCCGAAGCTGCTGCTGCGCGGCCCATCGACCGGGGCTGCGAAGTTGAGCGGAATCTGATCCTGATCGAGCCAGTGGGTGAAGGCGGCCTTCATCAGCTTCGACTCTTTCCAGATGCGGTCGAGATCCTTCTGGTTGGGATTGACGTGGCGCTTGTTCTTCACCGTCAGGTGCTGGCTGCGATACTCCTTGTGGGAGACATCGAAGCTTTTGCTGCCGCCGCCCTTGATGGTGACCTTGTGTTGACCGAGTTTGGCCGAAAGAGGAATACCGACTACAGCCATCCAGCGTCCCTCAGACTCGACCACCATGGTGCGACGCTTGGCATAGCTCACATAGGGCTTGGCGCTGGTGGCCGCAGCTATATCGATCAGTGCCACACCGCCGGGTACCGACAGTGACTTGGGCAGAGAGGCAGCACTGAGCAGGGTGGTAAAGCTGAGTGTGACAATAAATAGTAGGGCTCTAATCATCGTTGCACTCCTCGACGGTGCATATCAGGTTTCCTTTAGACAGCCTCGTCTCCACACGTTCACCCGGTTGTAGCTCTGCGGCCTGACGAATGATCTGCTGATCATCCTGGCGACGCACGATGGCGTAGCCACGATCGAGGGTGGCAAGTGGGCTGACGGTATCGAGCGCTCGGGCGGCAGCAGTGAACTGCTGGCGTTGCTGCTCGAGTCGGCGCTGCATGGTGGTGTGGAGTCGGCTACGGGTAGTGCTGAGCCGGTTACTCAGCGTTTCGATGCGGTGGTGTGGCCGATAACGCTGCAGGTGTGCGTTGAGTGTATCGAGTCGAGCGTGGCGACTGCGTAGTTGAGCGCGGACGGTATTGCTCAAACGCATCGATAGCTCATCGAGTCGCTGGTACTGGCCGCGTAGCTGTTGTCCCGGATGGAGGCGCTGTAGACGACTGGCGAGCCAGTTGATGCGTTGTGAACGCTCCCCGACCTGACTCTGATGGCGTGCGGTGATGCGACGCTGCAGCATGGCAATACGGGTTTCAATCTCGTCCCGGTCGGGGGAGAGCAGTTCGGCGGCGGCCGAGGGGGTCGGGGCGCGTACATCGGCGACGAAGTCGGCGATGGTGAAGTCGATCTCATGGCCAACGGCGCTGACGATCGGGATTGAGCTGTCGAAAATGGCGCGTGCTACGACCTCTTCATTGAAGGCCCAGAGATCCTCGAGCGAGCCGCCACCGCGACCGACGATCAACACGTCGCACTCGTAGCGATCAACGGCAGTGTCGATCGCATCGGCGATCTGCTCCGCGGCGCCCTCACCCTGAACCGCGACCGGATAGATGGTGATCGGGATCGCCGGGAAGCGGCGTTTTAGCACCGAGATGATGTCGCGTACTGCCGCGCCGGTAGGGGAGGTGATGACTCCAATCCGTTTCGGCAGGGTGGGCAGGGGGATCTTGCTCGTTTCATCAAAGAGCCCCTCAGCGGCGAGTTTGCGTTTCAGTGCCTCGAACTCGCGTTGCAGCGCACCGGCTCCCGCCTCCTGCATTGATTCGGCAACCAGCTGGAACTCACCGCGTGCCTCGTAGAGCCCAGCACGGGCGCGGATCTGCACCTGCATACCGTTTTCCGGCTTGAAGCGGACCATCTGACGACGGTTACGAAACATCGCACAGCGGACCTGCGAGTTTGCATCCTTGAGGGTGAAGTAGATGTGGCCCGAGGCGGGTTGGGCGAGGTTGGAGATCTCCCCCTCGACCCAGAGCATCGGCAGGCTCCCCTCGAGCAGCATGCGCACCTCGCGGGTGAGGCGCGAGACGGTGTAGATCTCCCGTTCGCCGCGCTGGGGGGCTGAATTTGGCACTGTTGGACGCATTCGGTCGATCATACCCGAGCTGCTTCGGCTGGGCGAATAGGGGCGCTTTTCGATGAAACGGGCTGGAATCTCTCTGAGAAAGGTCTAAATCAGGTTTACCGAACAGCAGCCAGTCACTATAATGCCATCCCTTATATTCACCGCTTTATAAGGAGTCAGGAAACCATGCGCATCGCCCAGGAAGCCCTCACATTCGACGACGTTCTACTGGTTCCCGCACACTCCAATGTGCTGCCCAAAGATGTTGATCTCAGCACCAAGCTGACCCGCGGTATCAATCTTAATATTCCGATCCTCTCGGCGGCGATGGACACCGTCACCGAACACCGTCTTGCCATCGCCCTGGCCCAGGAGGGTGGCATCGGCATCATCCACAAGAACATGACCGCTGATGAACAGGCGCGTCAGGTACGGATGGTGAAGAAGTTCGAGAGTGGTGTGATCAAGGATCCGATTACCGTAGCACCCACCCTGAGCATCGGTGAGCTGATCGAGCTGACCCGCGCAGAGAAGATCTCCGGTGTGCCTGTCGTCGATGGCGAGGACCTGGTCGGTATCGTTACTAGTCGTGATATGCGTTTCGAGACCCACTTCGACGAGCCGGTCTCCACCATCATGACCCCTAAGGATCAACTGGTTACTGTTAAAGAGGGTGCCAACAAAGAAGATGTACAGAAGCTGCTGCATGAGCACCGCATTGAGAAGGTGCTGGTTGTGGATGATGGATTCCACCTGCGCGGCATGATTACCGTTAAGGACATTCAGAAGGCGACCGACAAGCCCAACGCCTGTAAGGATGAGAACGGCAGCCTGCGTGTTGGCGCGGCGGTTGGTGTCGGTGCCGGTACCGATGAGCGTATCGAAGCGCTCTACAACGCCGGTGTTGACGTGGTGGTTGTCGATACCGCTCACGGCCACTCGCAGGGTGTACTCGATCGTGTTGCATGGGTGAAGAAAAACTTCCCAAGTCTGCAGGTGATTGGCGGCAACATTGCCACTGGTGCGGCAGCTAAGGCGCTGGTCGAGGCGGGTGCCGATGCGGTTAAGGTTGGTATCGGTCCCGGTTCGATCTGTACCACCCGTATCGTTGCCGGTGTCGGTGTACCGCAGATTTCAGCTATTGATAACGTTGCCCAGGCGCTTGAAGGTACGGGTGTCCCGTTGATCGCCGATGGCGGTATTCGCTTCTCGGGTGATATGGCTAAGGCGGTTGTCGCCGGCGGTTACACCATCATGGTTGGCTCAATGCTGGCTGGTACCGAAGAGGCGCCGGGCGAGGTTGAGCTGTTCCAGGGGCGCTCCTACAAGTCCTACCGAGGTATGGGTTCTCTCGGAGCGATGGGTGGCTCGCAGGGTTCGTCAGATCGTTACTTCCAGGAGAGTACCGAGGCAGATAAGCTGGTACCCGAGGGTATCGAGGGTCGTGTCCCGTTCAAGGGATCGATGCAGCCGGTTATCCATCAGCTGCTTGGCGGCCTGCGTTCATCGATGGGTTACATGGGCTGTGCCACCATTGAGGAGATGCGTACCAAACCTGAATTTGTACGAATCACCAATTCGGGTCTCTCAGAGTCTCACGTCCATGACGTACAGATCACAAAGGAAGCGCCTAACTATCGCGTTTAGCGACGTCACTAGTTTGGGAATAGAAACGGCCCCTCGGGGCCGTTTTTTATTGTGTGGAGTTTGTATGCGTCCGTTTAATCGGTTTGCTTAATGGCAATCTTTTCCGGATTGGCCAGTAGCTCTGAAACTGCTTCGGGCGGCAGTGGACGAGAGAAGAGATAACCCTGCAGGCGTTCACAACCGAGATCTCGTAGCTGTTTGAGGTGTGCCTCGGTCTCGACCCCCTCGGCAATTACCTCCATACCAAAGTTGTGTGCGATGGCGACGATGGTCTCCACCATGTCGATATGCTCACTGCCCTGATCGAGATTGAGCACAAAGGAGCGGTCGATCTTGAGCGCCTCAAAGGGGAAGCTGTGCAGATAGCTGAGTGATGAGTAACCGGTGCCGAAATCATCGATATAGAAGCGATATCCACGGTCACGGAACTTGGTCAGCAGATTGTTATTGGCGGTGGTGTCGGCCATCAGGGTGCTTTCGGTTATCTCCAGTCTCAGGCAGCTTGGATCGAAGCCGACACCCAACAAGATCGTCTCAATGCAGTTAAACAGATCGGCCTGAAGAAGCTGTTTGCCGGAGAGATTGACGCTGATGTAGAGGTCTTTGAATTTCGGGTGTGCTTCGCGCCACTGTTTGGTGTGTTTACAGGCCTGATGCAGTACCCACATACCCAGTTCGTTGATCAGCCCTGTCTCCTCAGCCACTGGTATGAACTCAACCGGTGAGACCATGCTGCCATCACTGCGTTGCCAACGTGCCAGTGCTTCGAAGCCCTCGATCTCTCCGGTGGCTGCGGCGACAATGGGTTGATAGTGGACCGAGAGCTCCTGGTTCTCGAAGGCGCGGCGCAGGTCGGTCTCCATGGTGAGGCGGGAGAGGGCAGAGGTGTGCATCGCCTCATCGAAGAAGACGGTCTGAATGCTGCTCTCCGATTTGGCACGATACATCGCGGTGTCGGCGTCTCGAAGGATCTCCTCTGGTTCTTTATAGTCGCTGTTGCCAAAGGCGATACCGATACTACAGGGGGCAAAGATCTCGTGACCAATCAGATCGATGGGATTGCGCAGTTCGGAGTGGATGCGACTGGTGACACGTGAGATATCGAGTTCCGATTCAGGACCTTCGATTAGCATGGTGAACTCATCGCCACCGAGGCGTGCAACGGTGTCAGTTGGTCGGCTACAGCTCTCAAGGCGTTTGGCTACCTTGACCAAAAGTTTGTCACCGAAGCTATGACCCAGGCTGTCGTTGATCACCTTAAAACGATCGAGATCGAGAAACAGTACGGCAAATTTGTAGTCTTGATTGCGTTCATGGCGAGCCATCGCCTGCGCAAGGCGATCCATGAAGAGTAACCGATTGGGTAGCCCCGTCAGGTCGTCGTGGTAGGCGTTGTGCAGCAGGCTCTGTTCGGCCTCATTACGTTGAATCATGCCTCCGATGGTGTGGCTGATGGTTGAGAGCAGCTGGATCTCCTCCTCACTTCGCTGATGGTCGTGATCGAGGTAGAGGGTGAGTATGCCGAGCAGTCGGTCACTACTCTTGATCGGCAGGCAGTAGTGACCATGCTGTTCTGAGCCGGAGTCGATCCGGTGATGGTCATCATCGACGCACGCCTTGTAGATGACCTCGCCAGTGGCGGCAGCCTGACCACAAAGACAGACTCCGAGAGGAACGGTAGCACACTTCTCGACAGTCTTGGCAGGCATGCCGGACTGGGTTGCCATCTCCAGTGTGTCGCCACTGTCATTAACGAGATAAACCGCCCCCTTGCCCTGCAGGTTTAACCAGGAGGTGGCCAGAAGCTGATGTAAAATCTGTTCTAGGCGTTGCTCAAAGGGGGCGGGTTGAAGGGAGGTTTCCAGCACTGAAGCAATTAGTTGTTGCGATGCGTAGTCGCGTTCGATCTTCTCCTCAGCCGCCTTGCGGTCCGAGATGTCGCGAATAAAGGCAGTAAAGGCGATCTCACCATCGATATAGAAGGTGGTGATGGAGAGTTCGACGGGAAACTCCTGCCCATCGCGGTTGAGTCCAACCACCTCAACACGACGGTTGAGTTCATGTACCTGGCTGCTTGCTGCGGCTCTCTGTAATCCGTGGTTGTGAGCCTCTCGCAGCCGTTCGGGTACGATCAGATTGGAGAGTACCTCGCCCAGTGTATCCTGTTCGGACCAGCCAAAGATGGTTGAAGCCTGCTCGTTCCAGCCGGTGATGATGCCGTTGGCGTCGGCGGTGATAATTGCATCGAGCGAGCTGGAGACGATGGCACGGGTTCGTGCCTCATTCTCCTGTAGTGAATCAAATATCTGCTCGCGTTCTTCCACCCGTGTGATGATTTGTCGTCTGGCGATGCCGATGCCGGTTAGACCCAGTACCCAGATGAATGTGTGACCCGCACCCAGAGTGATCATGCGCATCTCTCTGAGGCGTTCAATGGGGGTCAATGGAACCGAGACACTAACACCGCCGGCCAGATCGCCGACCGTAAATCCCTGTTGGGCGTGACACTTGAGGCAGGGGGCCGCCATATGCATGGGACGAATCAGTCGTAGGTAGGGTTCGTTGTTCATGCTGGTGACTTCAGTGAACTCCTTAGCGCCACGCTTGAACATATCGAAAGACTTGAATTCCCACTCATCAGCGGTATTGATTGGATTGAGTGGTTTGATTCCACTGATATGTCCCTCGGCTCCGAACTTGGATTTGGCCAGTTCATTGAACTGGCGCACCATCAGGGCGGGATTTATCAGGGTGAGGGTCTTTCCAGAGGAGGTGACAATATCACGCTCAGGCAGGAACTCGACGTAGGGGTCGGGTTTCTGTGTCTCGGTGACTGGAACGTAGACGCCACCGTGTTTTGTGGCCCAGAGACGGAAGGTCTGATCCTTAAAGAAGTTGGCACGTAGTTCAGTGCGGGCCTGATCGAGCAGTAGGGATTGAACCTGATGGGAGTTCCAGAAGTAGCTGACGAGTATAACGACCGACCACACCGCAGTGAGGATCCAGGCCCAGCCTTTGATTTTAAAAAGCAGTTTTCCCATACAGCAATCAGACCGTCGTTGCGGCTAAAGCAGCTCTCGAGATGTGGTGTACATAATTACCAATGTTAATCACCAGATCATAGGTGAGAATGAGTCAAATTAGTATCCTCACTCGTAGGTAGATAATGAGTGAAAAGCTTACTGATTAAGTAAGTTAATCATGTGGTTAACTATCAATCTTTACGTTGGTTGTTTTGGAGGATGGTGATGGTAGGTGAGTGCTCGACTGAGCTGGCAGGAGTGAGGTTTTGGGCAAAAAAAAGCGGGGCATATAGCCCCGCTCATTACTGCTGTTGCGGCCTTATCCGAAGATATCGTGGGTAATGTTGTCGAACCAACCGTGAGCATAGTGTGCCTCACGCTTGAGTGTCTCCATCGATGCATCCTTTGGAGTGACGCCACCGGAACCCTTGATCGGGGTAACCAGGTTCTTCGCCTTGCTGTACTTGTAGATCATGCCGACCGAGATACCGTAGTTCTCGCCAACGATGCTGTAGCAGGTGTTCTGGTAGGAGGGAACACCGGGCTCTTTCTCGTTGAGCATGGCAACAATCGCCGAAGCACACGCCTTGGCCTGGATATTGGCACTGTAGCCAGACTTCGGCATCTTGGTAGCGATGCTGGCATCACCGAGTACATGTACACCCTTGTGGATGTGTGACTCGAAGGTCGCCACATCGACAGGGCACCAACCCTTCTTGTTGACCAGCCCAGCACTGAAGGCGATCTTGCCAGCCTTCTGTGGTGGGATGACGTTCATCACATCGGCCTTGATGCTCTCGACCTGAGAGTTGATCACCATGTTGTTGGCCTCGACACTCTCCACCTTACCGCCAGCCGCGCCGCCAACCCACTCGATCAGGCTGTTGTCGGTGCCGTAGCCGTAGAGGCGTTTCCAACCCTGGGTGAACAGTCCCTTCTTGGCGAACTTATCCTTGGGATCGAGAATGATGATCTTCGACTTCGGTTTGTGCGTCTTCAGGTACTTGGCGATCAGACTTGCACGCTCGTAGGGCCCAGGAGGACAGCGGAACGGATTGGTCGGTGCAGCGATGACCACGGTGCCGCCGTTGCGCATCGCCTCAAGCTGCTTACGCAGGGTGACAGTCTGAGGACCCGCCTTCCAGGCGTGGGGAATCTTCTCGGCGACCTTGGCGTCATAGCCCTCGATGGCACCCCATGTGAAGCTGATGCCGGGTGAGACGATGCAGCGATCGTACATGAAGCTGTCACCATCGGCGGTCTTGACCATCCGTTTCTCGGCATCGATGCCGGTAACGGTATCGTGCACGATGTTGACACCATGGCCAGCGAGACCGGCGTAGCCGAACTCGATATCCTTGATGCTGCGATCACCCGAGAGTACCTCGTTACTCATAAAACAGGTGTGGTAGTGCTTGTTGGGTTCGATAAGGGTGACGTGGATTGCTGGATCCATCATGCGGAGGTACTTGGCAGCGGTTGCACCACCGACACCACCACCTACAACGACAACGCGAGCCTTGGCAGCGCCACCAAGATTGGTTGCACAGCCGACAACAGTAGCGCCGACGGCGAGGCCACCGGAAATTTTAAGAAAATCACGACGATTGAAATTACTCATAATCTTTAGCTCTCCTTACTGCTGGCTGGCGTAGTAGTTGAGAACGGCATCAACGCCGCCTTTGCCATGCTTCTCAACCATGCTCTTAACTTTCTTGGACATCTTCTTCGGCCCCTCGCGGTGGCTCATTTTGAAGTCTTCCATTGAGTAGGTGAGGTAGAGCTTCGATTGTCCGGAGAGAACCGGACCTTCTTCATTGTTGCGGCCGCCATCTTCATGGCACTTTTCGCAATACTCATCGTGAAGCTTCTTACCCAGCGCTGCATCAGTACGATCGAAGCTCTGCTTCATACCGACTGGTTTTTGCTGGGAGAAGTAACCGGCCATCTTGCCGATATCCTCATCACTATAACCCTTGGCAACACGCCCCATTACTGTCGCTTTACGTTCGCCGCTCTTGAACGCCTTCATGGTGTCGGTGAAGTACTCAGCTGTAGAACCAGCGATTGAGGGCATGATGCCGACGCTGTTGCCCTGATAGCCGTGACAGGCTGAACAGGTGCCGGCCAGCGTTTCTGCTGTTGGTCCAGCGGCAAATACAGATGAACTGGCTAATAGTGCGCCAGCAGCGAGTAGTGGGGTAAGAATGGTTTTTTTAGAAACCATAGATCCTCCGTCAATTATTTATGTTGATTATTATTACTTGATGGTTCTACAGATCGATCGATTGTTATTGTTTGTATGGTGAGTTGTTACGCTCCTTCATGTCGTTAGGGATGTCCCTAATGACTATGGAGTCTAAAACAAAATGACCTGTCATTTCAAAGTGTTTTTACAAGAGCAAAATAATAAACGATAAATAGGTCATATGACCTATTTGTTGTTGGGATGAGACTGTATATATAGGCTTTTCGTCATGCTGACGCATGAATGATAGTTAGTAATTTATTACTTGCTAATTAAGTTATTGAGTGAGATTGAGGTAGAGCTGGGGTAGGCGCTGTGGCAGTTCAGAGGCCTTGCGAATAACAACATAGCCCCCCTGGCCGAAGAGGTGGGGCAGGTAGTCATTTCCCTGTTCATCGATGGTGACACAGAAGGGGCGTAGCCCCTTGCGACGTGCTTCGATAATCGCCATGCGTGTATCTTCGATACCGTAACGCCCTTCGTACTGATCGAGGTCGTTCGGCTTTCCGTCAGTCAGCAGCAGGAGCAGTTTCTGCTTGCATGGTTGTGGTTCGAGTAGATTGCTGGCGTGGCGTATCGCGGCACCCATACGGGTGTAGAATCCAGGCTTGATGGCTGCCAGGCGACCGCGAATCTTTGGACTGTATCGCTCATCGAAGGTTTTGAATGTGTGCAAACGGACATGGTCTCGATGGCGTGAGGAGAAGCCGTAGAGGGCGAAGCGATCATCCATCGAGCTGAGTGCTTCAGAGAAGAGGAACAGGGTGTCGCGAATCACATCGACGATACGCAGGTTGGTATCGATCCAGCTATCGGTGGAGAGTGAGAGATCGGCGAGTAGTAGACATGCCAGATCACGACCGCCATTGCGCATGTCGCGATAGAGGCGAGCGTCGCCTTGTGCATGGCCTGAGGCGAGCTGTGCTGCAAAGCGCTCATAGGCGTCGAGATCGATCTCGCTGCCATCGGGCTGCCCCCGTAACCAGACTCGACTCGGTGCCAGCAGCTGAAAACGGTTTTTAACCCGTCGTGCACTGCGGCGTAGATGTTGGGGTAATTCACAGGGTTCTGCCTCAGCAGCAACCATTGGTTGCAGTAGGCAATAATCATCGCGTAGTTCACGCTTTTTATAGTTCCACTCTGGCAGCTTGATACCGTCACCCAGCTTGATGTCGTCGCTTGCCTCTGAGGGGAGGTCTAGATCGAACTTGATCCGTTTGCTGCTGGTGGTTTTATCCTGGGAGATACTCAGCTCATCGAGATCATCGGCGATCTGTTCAGCGCTCTCAAGATCATCCTCTTCGTCGGTGCTGCGATCGACCTTGATAAATTCGGAGTGGGCGAAGATCGCCTCCCAGCGCATCGCAATCAGGCCGCGGTTCTTCTCCGGCATGTCAGTTCGTTTCGCTTTGCGCTTCTGCTCGCCCTTAGCCTTCTCACTATCGCCACTGCTCTCATCTCCGGCATCACTTCGCGGTGATTGTGTGGTGCTATTAGTCAGAGGTGGGTTGGGGTGGAGCCAGAGCGGGACCGGGTGAGGCTCACGCAGTTCATCCGGCAGCGACTCAACACTACCGGGCTCGAGCAAGGCACGGCGTAGTAGCTGCTCTACCTGCGCCTCTTCGTGGGGGAGTTTGTCGATGCCGGGACGAAGTTGTATGTGTGCAGCGACCAGCTCGGTGTAGTAGTCGAGCATGCCGGGATAGCGCTGCAGGGTCTTGAGCGTCAGCTGCTGATTATGCTGTAGCCAGTTGCTGTTGTTGAGTTCATCATCGGCCGCTGCCAGTGCGGCCAGCCAGCTGTAGAGTTTTCGATTCAGTTCACGTTTGGGAAAGAGATCGATGATGGCGGGCAGACGTAGTGCCTGCTCATCACGCCACGCCAGGGTGATCTTCTCCTCACCCTTGGCGATACGTTGCAGCCAGCCGCGACGCGCGTTGCTGGTGCTCTCCTCGGCCGCCTCGACACGCAGTGCACCATCACCACCCAGGGCGCGAAACAGTACGCTGACCGTACGCGCTACTTCGTTCAGTGTAACGGCGGCATCGGGATAACCGGTGTAGGCAGCGCGGGTGATAAAACGGTGCCAGAGTGCACCGACGTGCTCTTCCACTAGTTGCTCTCCTGGTCGTTTTTGTTGAAACAGTCTCGTGGTAGATCGGGGGCGTGACCAAACTCGTGTTCAGAGATGTGACGTGCGCAGTCGTTCTCAAGCCAGAGCAGCAGGTTATCCTTGCCGCGACTTCCCTGTGCCTGATCACAGGCGTCGATACACTGGGCGCATTGGGTACAGGTAAACATCTTACGTTTGATTGAGCGCGGTTTGAGGCGCATCGGGCAGGCGTTATCACAGGCCGCGTTGCAGTCGATACAGTTGGAGACCTTCTGGCTATCGAAGCCGACCACCATCGCCTTGCGATTTCCCATCCAGGCGAGACTCTGAAACAGCCCCACGGCACAGCCGAAGCGACAGAAGAGGTGACGGGCGAGAAGGAACTCCAGCGCCAGTACGGTGGTTGCCGCGAAGATGAAGATCGACTGATTGCGCGTCAGCTCACCGTTAAACAGGTTGGTATAGATCTCTTTGGGTGGAAGCAGATAGGTGAGCAGGCTCACTGCCCAGAGAAAGGCGAAGCCGACCACGGCAACGATCACCAGAATCCAGTACTTCTGATCGGGTGTGAGTAGTGATCCGTTGAGTTGTTGTTCAGGCAGCGATTTTGGTTCCCAGAGGGTGGGCTTACCGCTCGCTTTGAGCATCAGTGAGTTGATCATCTCCACTACCGAGAAGTGGGGGCAGAGCCAGCCACAGTAGAGCCGACCGTAGCGCCAGGCGGTTCCGATCAGCAGTACCGCACCGATGACGATTGGCAGAAAGCCGCGCACTACGATGTTGAACGCCGCCTCGCCTGCACCTATCTCGCCATTGACGAAGGCGGTGAGGCCGAGCGTCCATGGCTGACCGAAGAGGATGAAGTGGTTGAGTGTCAGGTCGAAGCGAAAGATGTCGAGTGGCGGTGCCACCACGAACAGCACGAAAAATGCCGTGCGAACGGCCAGTCGCTTCTGCTGCAGGGTCACGATCCAACCTCTTCATCACAGGCTGTACCGATCAGCGGATAGCGGAAGTTGCGTCCCGCCATTGCCTTGGCGAGACCGATCATGCCGAGCAGCACCAGCGTGGTGTGGCAGGTGGTCACATAGAGGATCACTACCATCCAGGTATAACCGCTAGAAAAACCACCCAGTGCGAAGACGGCGACGCTGACGATTACCAGCAGCAGTCCGGCCCAGATGCTGGCGCGCAGTGTCTGCGACAGGTGGCAGCGGGCCAGTGGGACTGCTGAGTTGCGGTGCTTTAGATAGAGCGAAAGCAGCCAGAGAAAGGCGATGCCGGGCAGGATCAGCAGGTTGGATAGATAGAGCACCTCAGCAAGGACCGCAAGGCGTCGCGCTGAGGTGTCGGGAGTAAGCGCTTCGTTAGCGTCCGAATGTGGCATAGACCACTTCCATCAGTGCATCGACGGTTTCGAGATCATCGGTCAGTGGCTCGACCAGTGCGGCGCGACACGCCTCCAGTGGCTCGTAACCACCCTTGATCAGGGTGGCGGTGTAGACCAGCAGACGGGTCGAGGCGGCCTCCTCAAGATCGTGATCCTTGAGTGAGCGAAGTGCGTTGGCCAGTGCCACCAGGCGGGTGGCGAGCAGGGCATCAATACCGGTCTCGCCGATCAGGATCTCCTTCTCATGCTCGGCAGCGGGATAGCTGAAACGCATGCCGACAAAGCGCTGCCGGGTGGAGGGTTTCATCCCCTTGAGCAGGTTCTGGTAGCCGGGGTTGTAGGAGACCACCAGCATGAAACCGGGCGGTGCCTCGAGTGTTTCGCCGGTGCGCTCAATCGGCAGGATGCGACGATCATCGGAGAGGGGATGCAGCACCACGGTGGTGTCCTTGCGCGCCTCGACCACCTCGTCGAGATAGCAGATCGCCCCTTCGCGTACGGCGCGGGTCAAGGGGCCGTCGCTCCAGTAGGTGCTGCCCTCACCAATCAGATAGCGACCGACCAGATCGGCGGCGGTGAGATCATCGTGGCAGGCGACGGTGTAGAGTGGACGTCCAAGACGCGCTGCCATGTGAGCGACAAAACGCGTCTTGCCACAACCGGTCGGTCCCTTGATAAGGACCGGTAGCTGATGTTTGTAGGCGTGCTCAAAGAGCCGTACCTCATCGCCCTGATGTTTATAGAAGGGCAGATCATCCTGTGCGATCTCATCCTGGGTCTTAACAACACCGGCTTCCATCGTTACTCCTTAAGCGGTTGTCAGTAGAAAGGCGCTGGTGATCAGTGCACCAAGCAGCAGTAGGTAGCCACCCATGAGCAGTCGCCAGCCAGCACGCGCGTGGCGCACGCCCATAAAGAAATCGACCACCAGCTGCGCCTTGAGCAGCGCAATCAGCAGTACGGCCAGTACCAGCTGCTGGCTACTCAGGCCGAATGGGGCAGCCGAGTAGGTGATCAGCGTCAACACCATCAGCAGTAGCCAGATCACGGTACAGGGGCGTGGTTTGAGTATAGACATCATCGGCTCAGCGCATCACATAGATGAGCGGGAAGAGGATCAGCCAGACCAGATCGACCATGTGCCAGTAGGATGCGCCGGTTTCGACACCGGTATGTTCATCGGCACTGTAACCGCCACGACGCGCCTTAAGCAGCACGGCAGCGAGTATCACCATCCCCATGATGACATGCATGAAATGGAAGAAGGTGAGCGAGAGGTAGAACATGTAGAAGGTATTGGTGCTGAGGTTGATGCCCTCGGATATGTGGTGTGCATACTCGAATACCTTTACGGCAATAAACACTCCACCCATTGCGATAGCGGCCAACAGCCAGCGGCTGCAGTGTTGCGCTGATCCCTCACGGATCGCAGCAACGGCACGTACCACAAAGTAGCTACTGGTGATCAGCGCCAGGGTATTGATCAGGCCGGCGCTCTGATTGAGCTGCTGTTGGTAGGTGGAAGGTTCGATTTGCCTAGTCGAGTAAGGCTAGGCGGAAAAGACGCCAAAACCAGTAGCGCGTCAAATGAAAATCAGATGCGAAGTCAAGAGTTCGAGTTGCTCTGCAGGTGAGCGCTGGCGAGTAGTGTGATGCCAAAACATTAGGGATTACTGCTTTAAGATAAAATGGGGAGGGCCTTCGCGTCCCAAAGTAACTTATGAAACGGTAGTCGCCTCAGCCTCATCGCTGCCAACAAAGAAGCTGGCAACATAACAACCGAGTCCGACGATGAAGACCAGTCCGGCAATCTCACGCAGCCAGTAGAAGATGGCGATGTTGTCCTGGGCCTGCATGAAGGACATCGCCCCTGTCTCTGGTAGACGCTGCAGCCAAACCTGCAGGATGCCAGCACCGGTGAGGAACAGGGTGATGAAGACGATTGCCACCGTCATCAGCCAGAACGACCACATCTCCAGTACCTGCGATTTGGCGCTGTTGGCCGCTGCACGACCTCGCAGCATCGGCATCGCGTAGGAGATCATCGTCAACACGATCATCACGTAGGCACCGTAGAAGGCCATGTGGCCGTGTGCTGCTGTGATCTGCGTACCGTGGGTGTAGAAGTTCACCGGTGCGAGGGTGTGGAGGAAGCCCCATACGCCTGCGCCGAGGAACGCCATGACCGCAGTACCGAGTGCCCACAGGGTTGCAACCTTGTTGGGGTGCTCGCGGCGACGCTTGTTCACCATGTTGAAGGCGAAGATGGTCATCATGAAGAAGGGAATCGGCTCCAGTGCGGAGAAGATTGAGCCCCACCACTGCCAGTACTCCGGTGTTCCGATCCAGAAGTAGTGGTGACCGGTACCGACGATGCCGGTGATCAGGGTCATGGCGATGATGATGTAGAGCCACTTCTCGATGATCTCGCGATCCACGCCGGTGACCTTGATCAGGACGAAGGCGAGGATTGAACCGAGGATCAGCTCCCAGACGCCCTCTACCCAGAGGTGAACGGTCCACCACCAGAAGAACTTGTCCTTGACCAGGTTGTCAGGATTGTAGAAGGCGAAGAGGAAGAAGACCGCCAGACCAACCAGACCGATCAGCATCACCAGCGAGACGACTGTCTTACGACCCTTCAGTACCGTCATAGCGATATTGAAGAGGAAGCCAAGGGCAACAATCACGATACCGATCTTGGTAATGGTTGGTTGCTCGAGGAACTCACGGCCCATGGTGGGTAGCAGTGCGTTGCCGGTCATCTGTGCCAGACCCGAGTAGGGCACCAGCAGGTAACCGAGAATGGTCAGTGCACCGGCAATGAGGAAGATCCAGAACAGACCCAGTGCCAGTTTAGGACTGAACAGTTCGGTCTCCGACTCCTCGGGCACCAGATAGTAGGCGGCACCCATAAAGCCAAACAGTAACCAGACGATCAGCAGGTTGGTGTGGACCATGCGGGCCACGTTGAAGGGGATCTCAGGGAAGAGGAAGTCTCCCATGACATACTGCAATCCAAGGATCAGACCGAAAAGGATCTGACCGATGAAAAGGCCGATAGCCGCAATGAAGTAGGGCTTGGCGACGGATTGTGACTGATATTGCATCTCTATTTCTCCCTTAACCCTGAATGTTTGGCGGCCAGCCAGCAGTGTTGATCTCTGAGGTGTACTTCAGGAACTCGGCGATAGCCTCTAGCTCCTCATCAGAGAGATTGAACTGCGGCATGCTGCGGCGTCCGGGAATGCCCTCGGCAGGACGGCTCTTGATGAAGCCGATGATCGCTTCTTTACTGTTGCCAAAGCGTGTGTAGACGTTACCCAGCTCTGGAGCGAAGTAGGCACCTTCGCCGAGAAGGGTGTGACAACCGATGCAGTTATTCTCCTCCCAGACCGTCTTACCTAACGCCACCTGCGGGGTAAGGTTTTCACGATTATCTCGCTGGGGTAGTGACCCCATGGTGTCGAAGGTTAGAGCCAGAAACAGCAGGAAGAAGAAGAGACTCCCTCCATAAAATATGTTTCTGGCCATCGATTTTGTGAACGTTTCGCTCATTGATTGGCACCCCTCTAGTGTCGTTTGTTTTTGCTAGGCTGCTTTATCCCTTTTCAACGTGCAAAGGGCATTGACCTACGTCAATGGTCAGAAAACAGAGTGGGAACAAATGCTGCTGGCCGGTCGTATTTATGGCTATCGCTCAGCGAGTTTAGAGGGCTAGAGGCTGAAATGTGTACGAGTCCATGAGGGGGCATCAACATTCGTTAAGTGAGTATCGTTTACGGTAGCGGTGGGTTTCAAGGTGCGAACCCTGATGCGGAGTGTGTCGCAGTCGGAATGCCAACCTGGTATGACGATGCCATATGAAACAGCGTCTGCGAAGTGGAGGTGCGCAACGAGCGAATGAAATGAACCGAGGCGGTCGAAGCTGAGTTGAAAATTTTGACGCGTCAGATTGGAGAGATGCGGTAGCGCTCAGTGGTAGGCATGGCTGCCTCGATGCCTCACAGTATCAATAGCCTGCTCTCCCAAACAGGTGGTCAGCTGCTAATATACATATAGGGAGTGTGTGTTTATTACGTTGCTATTAATTGGGGGAAATGTCATGAGCAGGCAGACTGGTTTCACTTTGATCGAGTTAGTGATTGTGATTGTTATTTTGGGAATATTGGCGGCCTATGCAGTGCCCAAATATATGGAACTCGACAAAGAGGCGCGGATTTCGGTTGTAGAGGGATTGGAGGGAAGTTTGAGGGCCTCATCCGACATGGTTCATGCGCTGGCTCTGGCAAAAGAGACAACCGGTGCCTCGACAACTCTGGATATTGGGCCCAGCACTATTGATGTGAGCAATGGGTTTGCACAGCCTACTTCTGCAGGAATCGGTACAACGATTGTCGATCTGAGTGGTTTTGATATCGTCACAACTGTTGCAGACACCATCTCATTCCAGAAAAAGGGGGCGCCTACCCCTGGTGACTGTCAGGCTACCTACGTCTATGACGATTCAACACCAGGCAACTACCCTGCAATATCCCGCACTACCTCAGGCTGTTGATGCGTTTTAACGGCTCAAGTAACTGGTATAGTTGCTGTCGCCATTGGAAACCAACGGTGCAGCATCCTGTGGTTACTTTGCGCTACCGCGCTGGTTGATAAACCATCGTTGAAAGCATCAGGTGAGATGAGGCAGTGCGTCCGATGCATGGTTGCAAAACCTCATGTTGATCGGCCATGAAGATGAACCGCATTATATAGGTTGTATGAAAAGTTGTAAAGAAGTACTGTTTGTATGTATGGGCAAATCGTCGTTCACCAACGGCGAAGTGCTCCTTCATTAGGTGAGTCGTGATGGCCAAGAGGAGTCAATTGAGATCGACTCTGCGGGCACGCATGCCTATCACGTTGGTAAGGGACCCGATGGGCGAGCCGAGGAGGCGGCAGGTAGACGAGGTTTTGATCTCAGTCCGCTCAGGGCGAGAACGGTGAAGCCGGATGACTTTCACCAGTTCGACTACATCCTGGCGATGGATAGCAGTAACTACGATGACTTGATTGCGATCTGTCCTGCCGGTCAGGAACACCGGGTCAAGATGTTTCTCGAGTTTGCACCCCAGGTGAGTGAAACTGAGGTGCCTGATCCCTACTACGGCGGTCACAGCGGTTTTGAGCATGCTCGACCTGGTTGAGGCGGCGAGTGAGGGATTGTTAAAGGATATCTATAATCGCGTCGGAAGTGGTAGCTCGTCAATAGATATGGTGAAAAGCCCGCGTTTGGTTTACGCTGGCTTTTGCTTTGTCGTTCCTATTGAGGTTAGCTTCGCCCTTATCTCTGCCTGATGTCGGTGCTGCAGAAGGGGAAGGTGCAACAGCTGGTTTCTCACTCTTGGCTGTCTCTGCCTTTGGTGCTTCACTCTAACTGGCTCAGCCTTAGGTGTCGTGCTCTTGGGAGTGTCAGCTTTAGGTGTGTCGGCCTTGGAGCTTCACTCTTTGGAGTGCTTACCTTCGGCGCTTCAGCGGCAGGTTTAGGTTTTTCACTCTCCTGCTTTGGTTTTGCTGGAGCTACCTCAGGTTTCGATTCCGTTGGAGCTGGTTTCTCGGCGGCCTTTGGCTGTGGTGCCTGCTCCTTCGGTTTCTCATCACGTTTTCACGCTGCTGCGCTTACTCGCAGCGCTGTGCCTGAGGGGTGAGCTACGTGCTTCTACCTACCTTGCTGCGGCAGCATTGCTCGCTCTCCTGTTTGATTCCGGCGGCGCTGTCGTTACGCTTGGGTTTATTGTCGCGAGCTGGTTTCTCAGTGTCGGCAGGTTTATTCGACGATTGTTGTGGCTGCTCGTTACTGTTCTCGCTGCTCTGGCTGTTCTCTTCGTTCTTGTTCTGGGTGTTTCCACCACCGCCACGACGACGACGTCCTCCGCGACGACCACGACGTGAGCCGGAGCCCTCCTTCTGTGGACGAGCTTCGTTCTGTGCGTCATTTTTTGGCTGGCCATCGGCGCTCTCTACTTTCTTCGCGCTCTGCTTCTCCTTGTTATCCCTCTGTCCTTGCGGTTTACCCTGGCCACGCTTCTCGTCACCCTTGTTACGATTGCCACCCTGGCCGCGGTTGCGCTGCTGGCCGCGTCCAGAATCACCTTCGCCTCGGCCTGAGTTACGTCGGCCGCCACGATTTCTGCTTGGGCGACTCTTCTTCTCCTCTTCCTCTTTTACCTCGGGTTTGGCGGGTGAGAAGAGGTTGGAGAAGAGACGACGAATAATGCCGGGGCTGCTCGGTTGTTCGACAGGTTCGATCTTCTTCGCTTCTGGTTTGGGTGCTGTCTGATTGATTCGTTTGACTGCAGGCTCTTCGAGAGTGACCTTCTCCTCGACTCGCTTGGCGACCGGGGCCTCCTCTTCAGCAGCGGTTGCCATTTTATAGCTAGCATCGCTCTGCTCAGGCATCTCGTGGCTGCGGATGCGGGTCACCTCGTACTGTGGTGTCTGCATATTGGGATTAGGAATAATCAGTAATGCAACGCCGTAACGCTTTTCAACAGTGCTGATTGCATCACGCTTCTCATTGAGCAGGAAGGTGGCAACGTCGACTGGTAGCTGCGCCTGTAACTGCCCGGTCTTCTCCTTCATCGCGTTCTCTTCAAAGAGTCTCAGCACCGCGAGAGCCAGTGATTCAACGCCACGTACCGTACCCTGACCGCTACAGCGCGGGCAGACATCCTGACTCGATTCACCCAGTGAGGGGCGCAGACGTTGACGTGACATCTCCAGCAGACCGAAGCGTGAGATACGACCGACCTGCACGCGTGCGCGGTCCATCTTCAGTGCGTCACGGAGGCGATTCTCAACCTCACGTTGGTTACGGGTTGGGCTCATGTCGATGAAGTCGATAACGATCAGGCCGCCAATATCGCGCAGTCGTAGCTGACGGGCGATCTCATCGGCCGCTTCGACGTTAGTATTGAGGGCCGTCTCCTCGATATCGCTACCTTTGGTGGCGCGAGCCGAGTTGATATCGATAGAGATCAGTGCCTCGGTCGGGTCGATGACGATGGAGCCGCCCGAAGGGAGACGAACCTCACGATTGAAGGCGGTCTCGATCTGTGACTCGATCTGATAGCGCGTGAAGAGGGGGACGGCATTCTGATAGAGCTTGAGTTTGGAGAGGTTGTTCGGCATGACGTGGGACATGAACTCATGTGCCTCGTCGTAGGTGGCCTGGTCGTCGACCAGAATCTCACCCACATCACCACGCATGTTGTCACGCAGCGCGCGGATAATGACGTTGCTCTCCTGATAGATCAGGAATGAGGCGGCGCGCTCAGAAGCGGCCTTCTCGATCGCAGTCCAGAGATTGATCAGGTAGTCGAGGTCCCACTGCAGCTCCTCGGCAGAACGTCCAACACCGGCGGTGCGCACGATCAGTCCCATTCCTTCTGGAATTTCAAGCTGACTCATCGCATCGCGCAGTTCGCTGCGATCCTCACCTTCGATACGGCGTGAGACACCGCCCGCACGGGGATTGTTGGGCATCAGGACCAGAAAACGGCCCGCAAGACTAATAAAGGTAGTTAGCGCAGCGCCCTTGTTGCCGCGCTCCTCTTTTTCGATCTGGACAACAACTTCCTGCCCCTCTTTGATCGCATCCTTAATGTTGACGCGCCCACCACCCGAGGTGGCTTCTTCAGCGAAGTAGCTGCGTGCGATCTCTTTGAGGGGGAGGAAGCCGTGGCGCTCAGCGCCGTAATCGATAAACGCAGCCTCAAGGCTGGGCTCTACTCGGGTAACTCTACCCTTGTAGATATTCGATTTTTTCTGTTCCCTTGTTGCGGTCTCGATATCGAGGTCGTAAAGACGTTGGCCATCCACGATGGCCACGCGCAGCTCTTCGGGCTGCGTGGCATTCACCAGTAATCGTTTCATATTCAGGATCTCTTAGATGCTCAACCCTGTTCAGGCGCAGGCTTCTCAGGCTTGGGGCTTCGTGACACGGCAGCACTGGGACGATCTCGTCGACCCGATGACAATGCGTAGCGATGCCGGTCTCAATAAAGAGCCCTAGCCGGTGGAGCAGTGCGATAAATAGGGGAGCGTAGCTGTACATATATATAGTTTGTTGCCGATGCCTTCTGGCATGGGCGGATATCATTCTCGGTTACGAATTTTTTGGTGTTCCGAATCACCTTGTTGATGGATTGGAACCGGCACCTGATAAAAGCTTGTGCAGGACCCAATCCGGGAAAGCTTGTCTTGGCTGAAGACCGCGCCTTGGTTGGCGTGCTGGTCTAGGGCTTTTAGAACAAACGCGACCCACTATATCAGCGATATGAAAGGGCATCAATGGATGGGGGTATCTCTAAGCTATTGTGAAATTAGATTTCTAATATTCCGATGAAATGGGAGGGTTGAAGCTGCTATTATCGGCGCGATGAATAGCGAGGTTGTCCATAATCGAGTCCGAGAGCAGACCGTTTCCGAGGAGGAGGCGGGGCAGCGCATCGACAATTATCTGTTGCGTGAGCTCAAGGGAGTACCCAAAAGCCGTATATACCGAATCCTGCGCAAGGGTGAGGTGCGAGTTAATAAAGGCCGCATCAAGCCGACATATCGTCTGAACGTCGGTGATATTGTGCGTATTCCGCCTATTCGAACTAGCAGTAAAGAGGGCGAGACGAAGATCAAACCGGGAAGTCTCGACTGGCTCGAAGGACGTGTGCTGTTCGAAGATAAGCGGGTGCTGGTGCTCAACAAACCGAGCGGCATGGCGGTTCATGGGGGCAGTGGTCTTAGTTTCGGTGTGATTGAAGCGCTACGCGCAATACGACCCGATGCCCCTTATCTGGAGCTGGTACACCGGCTCGATCGTGAGACTTCAGGCTGTCTGCTGATCGCGAAGAAGCGCTCAGCGCTGCGCCGACTCCATGAGCTAATGCGCACGGGTGGCATCGATAAACGTTATCTGGCCCTGCTAATGGGACGGTGGCGGGGTGGGGCACGGAAGATCGATGCACCGCTACTGAAAAATAGCCTCAAGAGTGGTGAGCGGGTGGTACGGGTCGATCCGCAGGGCAAGGCGGCCGATAGTCGCTTTATCCCGCGGCAGATTATGCAGAGGGCTAGCCTGGTAGAGGTTGAACTGGGAACCGGTCGTACCCATCAAATCAGGGTCCACGCCGCCCATGTGGGCCACCCTATCGCGGGTGATACGAAGTATGGCGATGAGACGTTTAATGGTGCATTGCGTGAGCGGGGGCTTAAACGACTCTTTCTGCACGCCTACAGACTGAGTTTTACGCTCGGTGATGATGAGAAGCCGATCACAATCGAAGCACCACTGGATGGTGAACTACAGCAGCTGGTTGATAGACTCAATGACGATGAATAGTTACAAACTTCTAATATTTGACTGGGACGGAACCTTGATGGACTCCGTTGACCAGATCCTCTACTGCATGAGGGCCGCCATCGGCGATCTCGAATTAGAGCCGCGTACAGGTCAACAGATCAGGGACATTATTGGTCTAGGGCTGCATGAAGCGGTCGAGACGCTCTATCCCGGTCGTGAACCTGAATTTGCGCAGGTGATGGCTGATCGCTATCGACACCATTTCCTCTCTGCCGATGTGACGGTGGCTGATCTCTTTGACGATGTTGATATTCTGCTTGAGCAGCTCCGCTCTAGTGGCTATCTGCTGGCCGTGGCGACAGGTAAGGGACGAACAGGTCTCGATAAAGTACTCAATGAGACCGGCATGGGCGCGCACTTTCACACCACACGCTGTTCTGATGAAACCCGTTCAAAGCCCCACCCGTTGATGCTGGAACAAATTATGAACGAACTTGACTGTCTGCCTGAGCAGACGTTGATGATTGGCGATAGCGAGTTCGATCTAGACATGGCTAACCGTGCCGGAGTCGGCTCGGTGGGCGTCAGTCATGGTGTTCACAGCTGTGATCGACTGGTGAGCCATAATCCACTCGGATGCCTCGATCGTGTTGCCGATCTCCATTCGTGGCTCTCTGATGAGCTGAGTAAGAGTGCCTGAGAAACAATCCAATTTCTAAAATATTGATTTCAAGGAAAGCTAATGTTTAACAAGATCGAGAAGAACGTGGCGGATCAGAATAGTGAGGGGTGGGAGCGGGATCTGCTCAATCGTCTCGCCTTTGCATCGATCAATGAGCAGCGACGTGCCAGACGCTGGGGGATCTTCTTCAAACTATTGTTGGTGCTCTATCTGGTGGGGCTACTGTTCCTCTCGGTACCATCGTTGCAGGAGGGCGCTACGCTAAAAGACGAGAAGCATACCGCTCTGGTAGAGCTAGAGGGTGTGATCGCGGCGGGTAGCAAGGCGAGTGCCGACAACATCGTCACCGGACTGCGTGATGCCTTCGAGGATGAGAACACCGCCGGTGTGATTCTGCGTATCAACAGTCCCGGTGGCAGCCCGGTACAGTCGGGTTATATCAACGATGAGATCGTGCGCCTACGCGAGAAGTACCCCGATACTCCCTTCTATGCGGTTATTTCCGATATCTGTGCCTCGGGAGGCTATTACGTTGCCGTAGCTGCAGATGAGATTTACGCTGACAAGGCGAGCATTGTTGGATCGATCGGTGTGATCATGAACGGCTTTGGTTTTGTGAACACGCTCGACAATCTTGGTGTTGAACGCCGACTCTATACTGCTGGCGAGCATAAAGGTTTCCTCGATCCCTTCTCTCCTGAGAATGAGGATGAGGTGGCTCATATAGAGACACTACTGACCGATATTCACGGTCAGTTTATCGACACGGTGAAAACGGGGCGCGGTGAGCGTCTGAAAGAGAACGATAAACTCTTCTCGGGTCTACTCTGGACCGGTGCTCAAGCGGTTGAGATGGGACTGGTTGATAAGCTTGGTAGCGCGGGTTATGTGGCACGCGAGGTGATTGGCGAGGCAGATATTGTTGACTTCACACCCAAGGAGACGCTGTTAAAGCGCTTCAGTGATCGTCTTGGAAGCTCTATGGCTAATGCCATCACTAATCAGGTAGGTGGTCTGAAGCTTCAGTAGAACTCGTTATAAGTAGTCCAACTAGGCCACGATAGAGACCGTCTCTATCGTGGCTTTTTTATAATGCGCCTCACCTGTTGATGAGCCTATATTCAGAAACATAGTCGACTAGCTCCATCGATTGCTAGTGGCTGGCGTATATACGGCTCTCTCCGTTTTTCTCAATGGTGACTACGTTATAGGCATCTTTTCTACTGCCCTCCATGCCAGGAGAGCCCATCGGCATTCCTGGTACGGCGAGTCCGCGAATCTCTGGACGCTCTACTAACAAACGTTTGATGTCGCTCGCGGGCACATGCCCTTCAATAATATAGCCTCCAATCTTGGCCGTATGACACGACTGGACTTCAGTCGGTATGCCAAGCACATTTTTTATCGGCTGCATATTGTGCTGGTTGTGGCTGGTGACGGTATAGCCATTATTTTCCATATGTGCAGACCAGCCGTAACAGCAACCACAGCTTGGACTATTGTAGATGTTGATTTCTGTGGCCTCTGCTGTGGTGAGTAGTGACGAAGAGAGAAGAAACATTACTGTCGCAACAATAATGATATTAATTTGAATAAAACATAGAAAAAAATGCGTGAAGCTTTGTTCCGATTCATGTCTGTTCCTCGAGTCGACGGGGTTACCTTCAGATAGGTAGAAGTATGTCGAAATGGTTAGAGTCTGTGGTGGAGCTGTAAGAGATACGTATTGCAGCTCTATCAACCCTTTGTGTGGAGAAAAAATCACACATGTGTGACTGCTGATAATCGGTGGTGGTGACTATCTTGTTCATTAATTGAAGCATATTGACCAACATCTACCGATCGGATGTTTTTGTCAATTAGGGTATATACGATTTGGAATTGGAATAAATCTGCCGTGATGTGAGCAAGGGTATTTGTATGATTAAAGCGAGGCGGAAACGATGGCACGAATTGGTGCTGGATGGCCCTCTACGGTTTTGTTTGGATTGTCTGGATCGAGATAGTTGGCCATCGATTCAAAGTGCATCCACTCGGTACGACGCTGCTCATCAGCCGTGGTGGGACTGACATCAATGAGCTCTATGTTTGAGAGCCCAGCCTTCTCCAGCCATAACATCAATGTGGCAGGGGAGGGTAGAGTGTGGACGTTTTTCATCTTGGCGTAACGTCCGTTGGGGTGGAGCAACTCACCTTGATGACATTCAATTACCAGTCCCTCAATGATTAACTGGCCGCCTGGTTTAAGGTGCTGTATGAGTTGCTCGATGTGTTCCATGTGATCTTTGCGATGATAGATAACGCCCATCGAAAAGACAGTGTCGAAGCTCTTGTTGCCTTCGGGTATCTCGTCAAGTTTAAGCGGTAATATGTGCATTGCCCGTTCACCAATAAAATGGCGCATGGCGGTGTACTGCATCACGTAACTGATGGTTGGATCGATGCCGATCACTCGCTCGGCCCCGGCACCCAGCATGCGCCAACCGTAATAGCCGTTGCCGGAGCCGACATCAAGCACGGTTTTTTCTTTGAGGTCGATTGCATCCTCAATGCGCGCCCACTTCCAGTCCGAGCGCCACTCGGTGTCGATATGGATGCCGTAGGGGCAGAAGGGACCTTTGCGCCATGGATGGAATGCCAGCAACGTTTCGCGAATCTCCTTTCGAGTCGCTTCAGTCAACTCATTGCCGTAACCGATCTCGATACAGGCTTTGCTCAGATCGATGTGTGAAGGGGAGAGTTTGGGTAGCGCCTCCAGTGCGGCCAACCAGCGTGGCAGGTCACCGTGACGGGCTAATTTATCCTCAGACTTCTGTGGCACGCTATCGAGCCAGTGCGCAAGTGATGAGTCTGCCATCCACGCAAACAGGTGTTCATAACCGAACGGTGAAAAATTCATTTGAAGGCAATCAGAGAGGTGAAGTTAAAGGCTTGAAACCACTGCTCGCTGCAACTAAAGCCTGCCGTAGAAAGTCGCTGTTGGTGAAGCTCAAAGGTGTCAGGAATCAATACCTGTTCCAGTGCGGCGCGTTTTTGACTGATCTCAAGCTCCGAGTAGCCGTTGGCGCGTTTAAAGGCGATATGCATCTGTTCATGAAAACGTGCAATCTCGCTCTCATTGAAATGGAGCTTTTCGGATAGAACCAGAACGCCGCCCGGGTTGAGTCCCCGGTGGATCTTCTGTAACAGCTCAAGTCGCTCATCTGGGGGGAGGAACTGCAGGGTGAAGTTAATCACTACCAGTGAGGCATTGTTGATCTCGACTTGACGAATGTCGGCACAGTGAATCTCCACCGGTGTCGCAGCCAGATCATGATCAACATTCTCATGGCATCGTTCGGTCATCGCCTCAGAGTTATCAATGGCGATGATTCGACAGTCACTCGCCTTGATACGTCGACGGAGTGAAAGTGTCGCTGCTCCGAGCGAGCAGCCGAGATCGTAGATCTTGCTGCCATCGGTAACGTACTGCTCGGCGAAGAGGCCGAGCAGGGCAATAATCTCCCCATAGCCAGGGACCGAGCGGCGAATCATATCGGGAAAGACCGAAGCGACATTCTCGTCGAATTGAAAGTCGACGATCATCGATTGCGGTTGGTTAAATATAGCGTCGCGCTGACTCATGAGCGGTAGCTGTCAGGCCTCAAGGGCGTAGAGCTCGCGAATCTCCTGATCCCAGATGGTGTCATCGATCGTCTCCAGAACCATAGGAATATCATTGAAGTTATCGTTGTTCATGATGTAGCGGAAACACTCCCAGCCGATGTGACCCATACCAAGGCTGTGGTGGCGATCGACACGTGAACCGAGTTCTGGTTTGGAGTCATTGAGGTGCATGCCGCGTAGATATTTAAAACCGACCAGTTTGTCGAATTCGTTAAAGGTCTTCTCACACGCCTCTTCGGTACGCAGGTCGTAACCGGCGGTGAAGGTGTGACAGGTATCGAGACAGACACCAACACGTGACTTATCCTCAACGCCATCAATGATCGCAGCGAGATGGTCGAAGCTGTAGCCGAGTGTGGTGCCCTGAC
Organism: Candidatus Reidiella endopervernicosa; assembly: GCF_013343005.1. Classification (GTDB taxonomy): domain Bacteria; phylum Pseudomonadota; class Gammaproteobacteria; genus Reidiella; species Reidiella endopervernicosa. The sequence continues at coordinate 2,493,281 of NZ_CP054491.1, read as the reverse complement.
CGGCGGTGTTTTCAATTACGGCCACGACATCGTTTGACTGTTCCAGTGTGACGTTGATCGACTCTGAGACGATGGCAAGGCTCTGCTCTTCGCTGATCTTTCCCAGGTGGGCGCCGGGGTGGAAATTGAGCAGTTTGAGTCCGAGCTGTTCGCAGCGTTGCATCTCATCAAGAAAGGCGTCGCGCGACTTGGTTAGCGCTTCAGGTTCGGCGTGGCCCAGGTTGATCAGGTAGCTGTCGTGCGGCAGTACATGCTCGGGGGCGATACCGACTTTGTCGAGGTTCTCTTTGAAGGCGTTGATGCTCTTCTCAGTGAGAGGCTTGGCCTTCCACTGACGCTGGTTCTTGGTGAAGAGGGCAAAGGCCTTTGCTCCGATCTTCTCGGCATTAAGCGGTGCATTCTCAACACCGCCGCTGGCGCTCACATGGGCTCCGATATATTTCACGAATGGACTCCGAATTGAAACTATTGCTGAAAAATGGAGGCTACTTTAGCTCTCATTGAGTAGCTGATCAAAGTCAGCGCGAGAGAGGGGCTTGCTGAAGTAGTAGCCCTGATAGTTGAGACACCCCTTGTCACGCAGGAAATTTAACTCATTTTCGTACTCTACCCCCTCCGCGATAACCTCTAATTCGAGATGACTCGCCATGGAGATAATGGTCTCGACGATCAGAGCATCGCTGGTGTCAGTAGTGATATCACGTACAAAGGATTGGTCGATCTTAAGCCGGTCTAGAGGCATCCGTTTGAGGTAGGCCAGTGAGGAGTAGCCGGTGCCGAAGTCATCGATGGCAAAGCGTACGCCCATACGCTTGAGTGTCTGCATCTTCGCCGAGACCTCGGTGGCATTCTCGACCAGTATTCCTTCAGTGAGCTCCAGCTCCAACAGGCGTGGATCGATCTCGCTCTCTTTGATGATTGACTTGATCTGGTCGACAAAATCACTCTGGTGGAACTGGCGTGGACTGACGTTGACCGACACCATTGGCAGCCGAATGCCATCGATGTTCCACTGTTTGAGTCTGCAACACGCCTCACGAAGTACCCAAATCCCGATATCGATAATTAGTCCCGACTCCTCAGCGAGCGGGATAAATCGAGCGGGAGAGATGCCCCCCCATCTCAGGGTGATTCCAGCGCAGCAGGCTCTCGGCACCGATTAGTTGGTGGTCAACGTTGAACTGAGGTTGATATACCAGCTCAGCTGATTCTTGATACTTGCCTGTCGAAGTTGATTCTGTAGGTAGAGACGCTCTTCAGCAGCCTGCTGCATACTGGGCAGGAAGAAGCTGATACGGTTTTTACCCAGCTCTTTGGCGCGGTACATAGCGGTATCTGCATGCTTGAGGATGTCGTTGATATCCTCGTTTTCGATCGGAAACATGCTGATACCAATACTGAAGGTGAGATGGTGTTCGTGCTCGCTGAGCATAAAGGGCTGCTGCAGAATTTCCTGGACTTTGAGGGCCACCTGTTGCGCCTGATCAGCAGAGACCTGAGGATCGCGCTCCAGCTCGCTGGCGATAATGACAAACTCATCACCACCGAGGCGGGCGACGGTATCCTCCTCACGCACGATATTTTTCAGTCGCTCACCGATTTCGATCAGTAATTCGTCACCGGCGTGGTGACCGAGTGAATCGTTAATGATCTTGAAATTGTCGAGGTCAAAGAAGAGCAGGGCTGAATAAACATCGTGACGACGCGCCTGTGAAAGTGACTTGTTGAGCTGCTGCATCAGTTGAGTACGGTTCGGCAGCCCGGTTAGCTCATCGAAGTAGGCCTGCTTGCGAAGAAGTGCCTCGTTTTTGCGTTTTTCGGTGACATCGATGCTCAGACCGATCAATCCGGTGACGTTGTTTTTTTCGTCAGTGGTGCGAATCTTGGTGAGTTCCAGGTCGTGAAGTTCACCATCACGGAATTTTATCTTTTCACTCGAACTGTGAGGCCCAGGCAGCGATAACGCCTCTGCATCGGTGATGATGCTGTGTTGCATTACCTCATCATCAAACAGCGCGCTGTAGTGGTTGGCGGAAAGAAATTTCGACTCAGGAACGCCAAGGGCATTACAAAAGTCCTGGTTTACAAACAGCGGATGGCCGTCACGGTTTTGATACCAGATACCGATCGGTGCGTTGTCGAGTATCGACTGCAAGGTTTGAGATTTGTCGCGCAGCGCCTGCTCGGTCATCTTAATATCGGTGATGTCATGTACCACACCGATAAAACGGTGCGGTTGTTTATTCTCATTAAGGAAAAGCTGGCCATAGGCCTTGAGCAGACGAATTGTTCCATCGGGACGTTTGATTCGATATTCGATCGAATCCTCATGTTTTTCTCCTTTCATCACCGCTGCTGTTCGGAGCATGAAGAGTTCGCGATCTTCATCGACGACAAATTCCCTGTATGTACCGAAGGCCGGTAGGTATGCGTCAGCGGATGTACCGTGTATGGCAAAGCACTCATCGCTCCAACGCATTGTCATTGAAGAGAGGTCAACATCCCATGTGCCAATGTGAGCAATAGCCTGGGAGCTTAGAAGCTGCTCTTCGCTTTCACGTAGTTGCTTTTCAACCTGTTGACGATCAATGATCTCTTTCTGTAGACGTCGGTTCCAGATTACGACCACAAGTAAAATCACAAAGATGCCAGAACCTATGGGTATTGCGACGATCAGGATCTCGTGCAGATTGAAGCCTTTATCAACCTGTAGCTGAATCCAGCGTCGCATAATTGTTTTGCGTTCCTCTTCGTTAATGCTCGCTAGACCCTTCTCCAGAATGGAACGCAGTTCTGGCCAATCCTTTCGGACACCGATGCCAAGCTCAAATTCGTAGGGTGTGTGGGCAGCTACTTTGAGATTGGTGAGGCCAAGCTGATTGATAGCGTAACTAGCCGAGGCGAGATTGCCGATAAAGGCTCCGATCTCTCCCACCGAGAGGGCGTCCAGTGCTTCACGAATAGTTTTGTAGGGGACGAGACGGAGCTCAGGGTGGTTTGACTCCATTAAATCATGACTAACATAACCGTCGACCACCGCGACGGTGATGTCTCCCAGGCTATCTATCCCGCCAAGGAACGGTGCATCAACGCGGGTCAGGATGACCATCGGAAAGTTGAGGTAGGGGGAGGTGAAGCTGAGATAACGGCTGCGTTGCTCGGACTTCATGGCGGCAGCGAGACCATCAATGCGCTGATCTTTGGCTGCCTTGATGACACCTGACCAACTATCTATCCGAGCCGCTTCAATCTTAACCCCGAGTCGTTGTTGTAATAGCGCCATAAAATCTGCCGCCATGCCACTGTAGTTGCCCCGCTGGTCACGGTATTCAAAGGGTGCCCAATCGGGGTCAATGCCGATGCTAATGACTGGATGGTTGTTGAGCCAGGAGCGCTCCTTATCACTCAATTGCAGTGGTTCGGCGGCTGCGCTGAGAGTGATGAGGGTTAATAGAATGATTAGTGAAGATTTCACGCTGCAACTCGGCCTATGTCGTTCTGTCTGGTGCATTCCATTGCCTGTAAGCGTAGCGGGTGAAGCAAGTTTAGACGCTTATACTACACCAATAACAGTGGCTTAGAACCGTTACGAGAACTGGTTTGAGATAAGGATTTGTCTGTTTCGTCCCGTGTTCTCTGGGTGCACCAATACGATGCGCTTTGATGACCCTTGTCAGCTTGTCTCTCTAGTAGGCGTGGTCGTTACACCTACAAGGCTGTAGTCAATAAAACTACACAAAAAATAGTGGTAAGAGTGCACATTAATTTAGTGGTATAAGTCGTTGTAAATATATTATTAATTGTGTCGGGTATTCGCTACAACAGCTGTGGCGAGATTGTTAATAACAAGAACAGTTCTTAACGTCAGATTTCGGCTAGTGATAGCCCGTTGATTGACTATACTTGGCGGAGTAGCTTGATGAACTCGGAGAGCCCTATGGGGAGGACATTACTACTGGTCGACGATGAGGAGAATATCCTCCGAGCCTTGGTTCGACTACTGCGACGTGATGGATACAAAATACTGACGGCTGATAGTGGTAAGGCAGGTCTTGATATATTGAGGGAGCATGATGTTGGCGTGCTCCTATCTGATCAGCGCATGCCAGGGATGTCGGGCTCTGAGTTTTTAGCCGAGGTGCGAAAGCTCTATCCAGAGACCGTGCGGATGGTTTTAAGTGGTTATACTGATCTCTCCTCAGTCACCAATGCCATAAATCATGGCTCAATCTACCGCTTTCTCAGTAAACCCTGGGAAGACGACCTGCTGAGAGAAAACATAAAAGATGCCTTTCAGCATCAGGAGCTTGCCAGTGAGAATGTTCGTCTGGCTGCTGAGCTGAAACACGCCAATGAACTACTTGAGGGGAAGAACCGAGAGCTTCTGCGAGATGTTGAGGAGCAGATGGAGACTCTACAAATCAATCTGCGTGCGCTAGATGTCACTCAGGAGATATTGGAGAAACTTCCGGTAGCTGTAATGGGAATCGGTGACGATGGCACGATTGCAGTCGCGAATGTAAAGGCAAATCAGCTGCTATCTAGACCGAGTGGGATGGTTGGACAGTCGGTGAGTGATGTGATGCCAGCAGAATTGATAAAATTATTTGCTCGAGATGAGCGAGTGGATCACCCAGTGCCAACCCATCTCCAACTTGGTGAGATGGGTTCTGTTTCAGCCTACTGCTGTCGAATCGGTGAGGCATCGGATGGCCGTGGATCGATTCTGGTTCTGATTGAAAATCCTAAGGCACAACTGCACAGCGTAGGAGGATCAATTGGGCGCTAATATGGCGATCGAATTAAAAAAAGTGGAGCGTGAGATCCTTGAGTTTCCACCGCTTCCAGAGGCGGTCAGAGAAGTGACGGCGCTGTTCGGTCACGATCACGTCTCGTTCGCTGTGCTTGAGAAGAAAATCTGTCAGGATCCGGCACTAACCGCACGCGTGCTGGCCGTAGCTAATTCAGCCTTCTACGGTTTTGGGGAAGATATCCAGCCTGAAACAGGCGTGCATGATTTTGGGACTCCATACCACGCGGAATATTGTCACTTCGCTGGGTGTGATCAGTAATCTCAAGAGTGGTCGTGGAAGTGGTCTTGATATCTCTGGACTATGGCACCACTCCGCAGGAGTGGCAGGTGCCGCAAAGGTGCTGTCAAAACATGTGGGTGTCGAAGAGGAGAGGCCTTTACATCCGGTCTACTGCACGATATCGGAAAATGGTATTTGATATCTACTACAGTCGTGAATATCGAGAGGTGTTGTACTGTTGCAGTGAGAACAACATCTCATTAAGAGAGGCGGAGTTAAAGGTGCTCTCATTTGACCATTCAGTGATCGGTGCAAGGCTTGCCGCACACTGGAAAATGCCTGAAAGCATTGTTGAGGCGATTGAGTTTCATCACGAACCAGAATTAAGTAGCAATCCGAAGTTGGCAGCGGTAGTTAACGTCGCGAATGTCATGGCGCGGAGGTTAGGGATTGGTGATTGTGGTGATAATGTCGTGCCAGATTTACAGCCTCAGGTCTTGTCGCATGTTGGCATGCAGGTGGAGGATGTTGATAATCTCTTCACTACAACGACTATTGCTGAGCTTGAAGAGGCCGCATCGGAGTTTGTGACAGGCTGATTGATGCCCACATGTTGATTGCTCAATCTGAGAGAGATGCATGGATGAAGAACAGACCTTAACGATCCTTTTAGTAGAGGATGAAAAACCTAATCGTAGTGCCGTGAAACGCCTGCTAAGGCGACAGGGATACCGATTTCAGGAGGCCGACAATGGTCGACGGGGTCTTGAGGTTGTTGATAGTGAATCGATCGACCTGATCCTGCTCGATATTGGCATGCCGATAATGGATGGGTATGAATTTCTGGAGAAGTTTCGCAGCGATGAGAAAACATATCTATACCCGTGTGCATGATGCCCTCCTGGTCAGATAGCGCCAGCAGGCGTCGTGCAATCGACCTTGGTGCCGATGACTTTATTGCTAAACCTATCGATCCAACCGAGTTGGAAACACGAGTCAAGTCACTGTTGCGCATTAGTCTCTATCAACAAAGTCTAAATAATCTTAATAGTGAGTTAGAACGCAAGGTTCAGCAAAGAACTGAGCACCTTGAGCGGGCATTGAAGCATGTCGAGGAGGCTTGGGAGCAGAACAAACTCGCCTATCGAGAGACTGTGATGCGTCTTGGTTTGGCCGCTGAATTCAAAGATCGCTGTACCGCTACCCATCTGTAACGCATGAGCCATTATTCAGCACTGCTGGCGCGATGTGTGGGCTGGGCGGATGAGGATGTGGAGATGTTGCTAGATGCCGCCAAACTTCACGATATTGGAAAATAGGGGTGGCCGATGCAATTCTTCTCAAAGAGGGAAAGCTGACAGTACGAGAGTACGATGAGATTAAAAACATGCCCGAACAGGTGCTGCGATTCTTGAAGGATCAGAGTCCAGGTTACTTCAGCTTGCTGAGGAGGTCGCGCTGACGCACCACGAGTGTTTCGATGGAAACGGTTACCCGGATGGGCTCATGGGGAAGAGTATTCCAGAGTCTGGTCGAATTGTTGCAATTGCAGATGTATTCGATGCGCTACTCAGCCACCGCCCGTACAAAGAGGCGTGGCCGATCGATCAGGTGGTCAGTACGATGCGTGAGAGTGCCGGAAAGCAGTTTGATCCTGATCTACTTAACCTCTTTTGAAGATATGGATGGTGTGTTGGAGATCTACCATCAGTTTCCTGAGTAGATGTTTAGTGCTCAGAATGAATTAGGGTTTCAAAATGTAATGAAATTAAAACCTCTATTAAGTGTATAGAGCTTCTTGTTCTTAAAATAATCTGTCTGGTAATCAGCGATAATGAAAAAATATAACAAGAGCAGTAATTTTGCTGTTTCTACTGCCTGGTGTAGGTGCGCTTCTTGCGTTTTGGCTTTTAATATATTCCTGAATAATACCGCCAACGATGCTGACTTTATCAATCTTGCAGGAGTCAGCGAATGCTCTCTCAGCAGATCTATACAACGGCACATATGGTCATTGTTATGGGGCATGCAGGTCAACGAGGAAAGTTGCTGGACTTGGTTGAAGAGTATGAGTTGACGCTGAATATTCTCGAGAACGGTGGCGTGGTTAATGAATCAGTTGAGATGACTCGTGTACCAGGCACGGTGCTGCTCAATTTGCTTGCACTCAAGGCTATATGGAAAGAGACAAGACCAGTTATCGAAAATATCTCAATGCATTCCACATCAAAGATCGAAATAGAAAAGTCTTACCAAAATCTCAAAGAAAGTACCGCTCGTTTAACCGAGGCTAGCAATGAACTGGTTGGTGCTTATAAGTCTCGAACCTATAAGTTGCGTCGTGAGATGTCGGCAATTCTTATGTTCTGTGTGGTGGTTGCTGTTATTTCTCTTTTTGTGGTTGTTGTGGTGAGGCGATATGACAAAGAGCGTATTGAGTCGGAGCGTGTATTGAGAGGAGCCGTGAACGCTTCTCGTTGGCTGTGCGAGGAGCCAATGATGGTATCTGGGATTGGGATCTTACTTCTAACGAGATCTACTTTTCGAGACGCTGGAAAGAGATGCTTGGATATGCGGATGATGAGTTAGAAATAGCTTTGTCGATTGGCGCGATCTCGTGCACGCTAACGATCTCGGGCGCTTTCTCTATCTGGGCTGACTATATGGAGGGTGAGCGCGAACAGTTTGAAATTGAATATCGTCTGAAACGAAAAGATGGAAACTACGCATGGATCCACTGTCGTGGATTGGCAAGTCGTGCGCAGGATGGTGGTTCTGTACGGCTGACGGGCTCTCACACCGATATATCTCAACGTATTGAGGCGCTAGAGGAGTTAAAGGCAGAGAAGGCGGAGGAGCGACGGTTACTCGACAAACTGCAGTTGGCACAAGATGAGCTAATCCTCAGTGAAGAGAGGCTTCGTATAAGTCTGGTTTTGCCAATATTGGCACGATGGACTGGGATGTTGATACCGGAGTGATCGTGCTCTCTGAACGCGTTGCCCCAATGTTGGGACTGCAACAGGGTGTCTCTACCATCACACTTGAGGATTTACAGAATACCTTGCATCCAGATGATCGAGCTGTGATGTTAGCAGGTATAGATGAGTGTCTGTCGCAGGGCGTTGAGTACGATCAAGAGCACCGCGTTTTGTGGTCTGACGGGAGCGAGCGCTGGTTGCATATGCGTGGTGACGTAATACGAGATACTCAAGGTGATGCACGTCAGATGCTGGGCATGGTTGAGGATATAACGCGAAGAAAACGAATAGAGTCTGAGTTGTCTGTCAATAATTCGGTTTTAAAGCAGACGATAATCCAACTTAATGAGACTAAAGAGGAGTATCTGCAGAGTGAGTCGAGATTACGAAGTATTCTTGATATTGCGCCAGAGGCGATAATTGTTTTGATGAAAGTCAGCATGTTGTGGTCTTCAATAAAGGGCTGAAGCGATCTTTGGTTATAGCCGAAATGAAGCGATCGGTCAGCCTTTGGAAGTTTTGTTGCCACAACGATTTGTTGCTGGTCATAGGCAGCATGTAGAACGGTTTGCTACATCGACTGATGACTATAAATCGATGGAATCTCGCTCTGAAGTGGCAGGAAAACGAAAAGACGGTAGTGAGTTTCCGGCCGGTGCAAGTGTGTCAAAGCAAAATATCGCAGGCCACCCGATGTATACCGTCATCATGCGTGAAATGACCCTGCAGAGAGCGGCCGAAAAGGCACTGATCAATGAAAAGGAGGAGCAAGCAGCACTTATAAAACAGCTGCAAGAGGCACAGGCGCAGCTACTACAATCAGAAAAGATGGCAAGTATTGGACAACTGGCAGCCGGTGTTGCCCATGAGATAAATAATCCAGTCGGTTATATCACATCTAATATTGGTGCTCTGCGGAACTATCTCAATGATCTGTTTAAAATGCTGCAACTCTATGAACAGTGCGAACAGATGATCAGTGATGATGCATCTGCTGATGAGATAATCAGACTAAAGAAAGAGTTGGATCTTGACTAACTTAAACAGGATCTTCGTGATCTATTGAATGAGTCGGAAGAGGGAGTAATTAGGGTTAAGAAAATTGTCCAGGACCTGAAGGATTTCTCACATGCTGGTGAGGATGAGTGGCAGTGGGCAGATATTCATCAAGGGATTGATAGCACGCTGAATATTGTTCATAACGAGGTTAAGTACAAAGCTGAAGTGATCAAGGAGTATGGGGATCTGCCGAGAATAGAATGCATTATTGTCCAACTTAATCAGGTGATAATGAATATGCTGGTAAACGCAGCGCACTCGATTGAGGAGCGCGGTACGATCACGGTTAGAACGGGTACAGAGCGTGAGGGAGTATGGGTGGAAATTGAGGATACTGGCAAAGGTATGGATGAGGAGACGCAGCGACGAATATTCGACCCTTTCTACACCACTAAACCCGTTGGGAAGGGACGGGTCTCGGTCTTTCGCTCATATAGCATTATTCAGAAACATAACGGAACGATCTCAGTCGAGAGTGAGCTTGGGTCTGGAACGAAATTTCGTATCTGGTTGCCGGAGTCACAGTCTGAGAGTGAAGCGGATGCCATCATGGCTGATTGAGTTGTAGATGGAAAAGTAGCTGCCTATAGATTTTGTTTGGATGGGGTTTCTAGAGAAATAAATGCAGATTAGAAACTACGGTATTCGTCACAAGGTCGCCTTTATGGCGATTGTTCTGGTGTTGATAACTTCAGCGTCAATCGGAGGTGTCTTTTTCTAGGTACTATGGATGCTCTGATTAAGCATGAGGCCGGCAAGCTAGAGGCCGATACCCATAGGGAAGGCGCTTTTGCAAGGTAAAATATCTGAGCTAACTCGTGATGTTCAGTTTCTGGCAAAGACTCCCCATTCAAGGTCTGGTTCGTGCTATCAAAAATAATGATTTAGATCCCTCTGATGGGTCAACGAAGCAGCAATGGCGTGAACGTCTGGAACAGATATTTGTTCGTTTTGTTGAAGCGAAACCTGATTACAAGCAGATTCGTTATATCGGTGTGGCGGAAGGCGGTCGTGAAATTGTTAGAATCGAACGTTTAGGCGAGGATCTGGGGATTGTGGCAGTTGTTGAGTCAAGGCTTCCACAAAAGGACACCGCGACTACTTTCAAGAAACGCTTTCCAAACCTATGAATCAGGTGTTTCTCTCGAAATAGAGGTTAATCAGGAAAGCAGCAATGTGTCACATAATAGAGATCTGGTCATTCGTGCTGCGGTGCCAATTTATAGTGATGGAAAGGCATTTGGTGTCGTTGTTATAAATATGGATATCAGGCCATTACTCAGAGATATTCTTGCAACTGATCGAGATGATTCGGTTGTCTATCTGTCGACTGACTCTAAACATTATCTAATGAGTTCAGAGCGTGGGGTTGACCTAGATGACGATTATTCGTCACTCCGTTCTGAACTAGATGAGTTGCCGCAGTTCGAGGGTCTTATAGATGGTGGCCACGTTGGTGTGAGTCAGACTGAAGTAATTAGTACTGAAAGCGGGAGAGATCAGTCGTTAATCTTCAGCATGTCCACTTTGATCCAAATATGCCGGAACGCTATATCAGCATCATACAATCAACGCCATATGTTTCACTTTTCACCGATATTATCTCTATTCGAGATAAAATCCTTCTGGTCGTGATTGCTCTTGTGATGTTGGTTGTTTTACGGTTTGGTTGCTGACGGGTATCTTGTTAGGCCATTGTTGTTAATGTCAAAAGGTGTGGCAGATTACGCCGAAGGTAGGGGTGGTATTGAATTGCCTTCGGGTAGTGACGAGATAGGAAGGTTCTCGGATAATATTAAAAATGATGATGCAGCTTGATGATCGACAGGATGAGTTGCAGCGTAAGAGTGTCTTTCTTAGTACGGTCATCGAGAGTGCTGAGACGGTATTGTGATCATTGACGGGGCTGGTGATATCCGGGTTTTAATCCAGCAGCAGAAGAGATAACAGGATGTCTTTCTGAAGAAATCGTGGGTAAGAGTGTTGATCTATTAATGCCTCGACGATCAGGGCACTGCCATCAGTCGTTCATTGAACAGTTTGTAGATACGGGTGAAAGTACTGTAGTGAATGCTGGTCTGAAAGAACGTCATTTCTACGTAAAGATGGTGAAATACAGGATGTAGAGATTGGTGTGACTGATATGTTTGTTGGCGATGAATTGCTGTTTTTGCATCGATGCGTGATATTTCGGATAGAAAGACAATTGAAGCGGAACTTGTTTTGAGTGAAGAGCGACTCCGTTTTAGTCAGAGCTTTGCTCATATAGGTAGTGGGATCTTGATGTAAGGACTAACAGGGTCTATTGGTCCGATCTGACCGCATCTATACTTGGATATCCACAGGTCGCACGTTATGTGACGGTGGAAGACTACACCAGTCTTACTCACCCAGACGATAGAAAAATTGTTTACGATGGTCTTGAAAAGGCGCAAAAGACGGGGTTCGGTATGACTACGAGATGAGAGTCATATTGCATGATGGAACCCAGCGTTGGGTACATGTTGTTGGAGATGTTGTTCGTGATGGGTCTGGTGAAGTTGTCCGCATGTTAGGTGTGATTCAAGATATTACAGAGCGCAAAACTCAGAAGATTATCTGGCTAAAGCGATTGCTGAACTGCAACAAGCAAATGAGATGCTGCATGATGCACAAAGCCAGCTACTACAGTCAGAAAAGATGGCGAGTATTGGTCAGCTTGCAGCGGGTGTGGCACACGAGATTAATAATCCTGTCGGTTATGTTACGTCTAATATCAGTACTCTGCGTGAATATATGGCTGACATGTTTAAATTGTTAGAACTATATGAACGGGGAGAACTCAAGATTAATGATGAAGCCACGGTTGAGGCGATTAAGACACAAAAAGAGCAGGTTGACATTAATTATCTGAAAAAGGACCTGGTTGATCTCCTGGATGAGTCTGAGGAGGGGTTACGCGTGTTAAGAAGATCGTACAGGATCTAAAGACTTCTCCCACGTTGATGAGGTCGAGTGGCAGTGGGCAGATCTACATAAAGGACTTGATAGCACGCTGAATATCGTTCACAACGAACTGAAATATAAGGCAGAAGTTATAGGATTATGGCTACCTGCCACAGGTTGAATGCATCATCGCGCAGCTCAATCAGGTGTTTATGAATATCCTGGTTAACGCGGCACACGCTATTGAGAAGCGAGGTGTGATCACCATCCATACAACGACTGATCGGGATGGGGTTTTGATTGTGTTTGAAGACGACGGTAAAGGAATGGATGAGCAGACGCAGGCGCGAATTTTCGATCCCTTCTATACAACCAAGCCGGTTGGCGAGGGTACAGGGCTCGGTATGTCGCTCTCCTATAATATTATTCAGAAACACGGTGGTACGATCACTGTAGAGAGTCAGATTGGTAAAGGGACGCGATTCCTGATCTGGTTGCCTGTTAAGCAGAGTGAGTCGAAGGCGGTTGATTGATGTTAGGGCTGGATAAATAGATGAATGATCTTGTTGGTAGTAACGATATCGTGACAGACGATGTGCCGGTTTTGCAATCAGCCACACTACTATTTGTTGATGATGAACCGAATATCGTCTCATCCTTACGCCGTCTGTTTCGTCCGTTAGGTTACAAGATACTGACTGCAAACAATGGTGAAGAGGGGCTTGCTGTACTTGAACAGAATAGTGTCTATCTGGTGATCTCAGACATGAGAATGCCGGTGATGGATGGTGCAACCTTTCTCGCTAAGGCAGCGGAACGCTGGCCCGACACCATGCGAATTCTTCTGACCGGATACGCTGATATGGAATCGACTATATCGGCGATCAATCAGGGAAAAATATATAAATACTTTAGTAAACCCTGGGAAGATAACGACATCACACTGGGGTGAAATATGCACTGAAACAGAAATTTCTCGAGCAAGATCACAAACGCCTACTAAAGCTGACAAAAACAGAATGAAGATCTGCAAGTCTGAATGCAAGTCTTGAAGACAGGGTTAAGGCGCGTACCGAAGAGTTGAGGCAGGCGATGGGAATGTTAGAGATGTCCCACGAGACACTCAAAGGAAGTTATCTCAATTCGGTCAAGGTCTTCTCTAATATCATCGAGATGCGTGAGGGCAGTGTGGCTGGACACTCGCGGCGTGTCGCGAGCAGGCACACGTACTGGCTAAGAAGTGTGATATGAGTGAGGACGATGCGCGACAGGTGCTTTTGCAGCACTACTGCACGATATTGGCAAGATAGGGTTGCCTGATCGTTTGATGGGTAAACCTTACAATGCACTCTCGAGTGCGGATAAGGTGGAGGTGATGAAACACCCCATGGTCGGTGAGGGCTGATGATGAGTCTCGATCATCTGCAAGATGCTGGCAAACTAATCCGCAGTCACCATGAACAGTTTGATGGCAACGGCTCCCGGATAAGCTCAAGGGCAGATAATTCCCTTAGGCGCTAGAATCCTGGCTCTGGTCAATGATTACGACGCACTGCAAGTGGCATGCTCTCGACTCAACCGCTGACCGCCATGGAGAGCGAAGTGAGGGCGGTTAGTCCCCGATAGTCGACGCCGTCTGCCTATTCGTAGTTGAGAGCGCGAGCGAACGACGAAGAAGATGCAGTAGCGGCTTTATGTCGGCGTAGAGTCACTGAGGGAGTTGTGTAGAGCCGCGAAGAGGTGATTACGCAACGTACGCAGGACGGTCGGGCGCCGCAGGCATAAACGGTCGCGTGAAGTTTTGCTGTTTGCTTGGGCTTGGATGCCCAAAACAAACTTTCGCAAAAATAGCGACTCCCGGACTCTCCGCAGCTGAGGCGCGTGAGTACATCACCCGTGGCGGGGAAAACTCTACGCTCCCGAGATAGTCGACCTTTGGCTCGATATGCAGGGGCTGCTTGATAAGCGAGTTGAGGAGGAAGATAGCGCGACCTTCCTGAAGCTAACCCCAGTGAGTGTAATAGCGGCATGGTCTCGCCAGTGACCTCCGCTGACCGCCATGGAGAGCGAAGTGAGGGCGGTTAGTCCCCGATAGTCGACGCCGTCTGCCTATTCGTAGTTGAGAGCGCGAGCGGACGACGAAAGAAATGCAGCAGCGGCTTTATGTCGGCGTAGAGTCACTGAGGGAGTTGTGTAGAGCCGCGAAGAGGTGATTACGCAACGTACGCAGGACGGTCGGGGCGCCGTAGGCATAAACGGTCGCGTTAAGTTTTTGCTGTTTGCTTGGGCTTGGATGCCCAAACAAACTTTCGCAAAAATAGCGACTCCCCAGTTTATTAATGACAAGGTCTTGCTGCTTTCAAGAGGCCATGTGTTAACTGACGATCTAATCGCTCGTCTTAGAAAGCTGGAGCAGTCAACGGGGAGCGCATTGATATGTTAATTCGACCAGCGGGTGATTAGTCTTGCTAATAATCAAAGGCTGTGACCTCTGGTATGGGTGTGTGTTGTTAACTTGTTGTTTATAAATGTAAAAGAATTAGCTCCTTCCTTTGGTTGAATCACGATGCCACAGCTGAGATTGCTCCTGGAGTTGGTGAGAGCGTGTTGCCCTAATGTATACTGCTGCGCTTTAACCGCATTGCAGAGAGCGCGCAGTATGTCGACCGATATCCACGCCCAACGAATCCTGATTCTAGACTTTGGTTCCCAGTACACCCAGCTCATTGCCCGCCGTGTTCGTGAGGCGGGGTCTACTCGAATTGAACGCCTACGATATGGAGGAGGCCGATATTCGTGCCTTCAATCCCAACGGAATCATCCTCTCTGGCGGCCCCGAGTCGACCACGACTGAGGATGCACCTCAGGCCCCGAGTTGTGTGTTTGATATGGAAATCCCGGTTCTTGGTATCTGTTACGGCATGCAGACCATGACCATGCAGCTCGGTGGTAAGGTGGAGAACGCAGATCACCATGAGTATGGCTATGCTCAGGTCCGCGCCCGCGGCCACACCGCGCTGCTCAAGGATATCGAGGATCACACCTCCGACGAGGGTTACGGACTACTTGATGTCTGGATGAGTCACGGTGACCGCGTGATTGAGATGGCCCCCGGCTTCAAGCTGATGGCCTCTACTGACTCGGCCCCAGTTGCGGGTATTGCTGATGAAGCACGTCATTTCTACGGTGTGCAGTTCCATCCCGAGGTGACCCATACCAACCAGGGACAGCGTATTCTTGAGCGCTTTGTACACCAGATCTGCGGCTGCGAAGGACTCTGGACGTCTGGCAACATTATCGATGATCAGATCAGTCACGTTCGAGAGATGGTCGGCAGTGACGAGGTGATTCTCGGCCTCTCTGGCGGTGTTGACTCCTCCGTGGTCGCAGCACTGTTACACCGTGCCATCGGCGATCAGCTCACCTGCGTGTTTGTTGATAACGGTTTGCTGCGCCACCAAGAGGGTGATCAGGTAATGGCTACCTTCGCCGAGCACATGGGTGTGAAGGTTATCCGTGTCGATGCCGAGCAGCGCTTCCTTGATGCATTGAGCGGTGAGAGCGATCCTGAGGCGAAACGCAAAATCATCGGCAACCTCTTTGTCGAGATCTTCGAGGAGGAGTCGAGCAAGCTCTCTAACGCCAAGTGGCTGGCACAGGGCACCATCTACCCCGATGTGATCGAGTCAGCGGGGGCCAAGAGCGGTAAGGCGCACCTGATCAAGTCACACCACAACGTTGGCGGTTTGCCCGACTGGATGAACCTCAAACTGTGTGAACCACTGCGTGAGCTGTTCAAGGATGAGGTGCGCAAGCTTGGCGTTGAGCTGGGACTCCCCTACGACATGGTCTATCGCCACCCCTTCCCAGGACCAGGGCTGGGTGTACGAATTCTTGGAGAGGTGAAAAAGGAGTACGCCGACATCCTGCGTCTGGCTGATCACATCTTCATCGAAGAGCTGCTGAAGAACGATCTCTACCACAAGACCTCTCAGGCCTTTACCGTCTTCCTGCCGGTTAAATCGGTTGGCGTGACCGGTGATGGTCGTCGCTATCAATATGTGGTGGCACTACGCGCGGTTGAAACCATCGACTTCATGACCGCCCGCTGGGCCCATCTGCCCTACGATTTCCTCGATCATGTCTGTCGCCGCATTGTTAATGAGGTATCAGGTATCTCCCGCGTGGTTTATGACATTACCGGCAAACCCCCAGGCACCATCGAGTGGGAGTAGCTTGGTCGGGAACCCTAAGCGTGCTTAGGGTTTTCCCCGGCTGAAGCGAATCAGGCATTGGGTTACGCTGTGCGTAATCTAGTACCGAGAAAATACCATGTTTAATTTGCGTTTTTCACGCTCTCCATTTCTGCCACGCTATTCGCAGTTGTCACATCTACCGTTCAAGCGGTTGAGTACGAGCCTGCCACTGTACCGCTTGAACTAGAACAAATTGCTGAACATAGCTGGTATGTGAAGGGCAAACCGGGGATCGCCACTGACAATCAGGGCTTCATCTCCAACGCCGGTGTGGTGATCACGGATGAGGGTATCGTTGTTGTCGATGCACTCGGCACTCCATCGCTGGCGCACAAGCTCCTCGGTGAAATACGTAAGATCAGTGACAAACCGATCGTTAAGGTCATCGTTGCCCACTATCACGCCGACCACATCCTCGGCTTGCAGGTATATAAGGATCTCGGTGCCGAGGTTGTCGCGCCCACCGGCTCTGAGAAATATCTCAACTCAGATGTTTCGACCAACCGACTCGAAGAGCGTCGTGTTTCGCTCTTCCCATGGGTTGATGAAGATACCCGTCTCGTTTTTCCTGACCGTTACATCGATAAGGGTGAAAGTTTTCAGTTGGGAGGCGTTACGATCCAGCTAACCATGGTTGGAGATGCCCACTCCGATGCAGACCTGATGGTCTATGTCGAGAACGATCGGGTGCTCTACTCGGGTGATGTGATCTTCGAGGGTCGTATCCCATATGTCGGAAGCGCCAACACCAAACATTGGCTCAAGGTGCTTCAGGAGATGGAACGTAAAGAGCTTGCCGCGCTGGTACCGGGGCATGGACGGTGAAAAGGCACCGATCGCCTCGATCGGTTTTACCTCGAAATATCTTGCCTACATGCGTGAGCATTTGGGGCGGCTGTTGATGAACTGATCCCCTTTGCTGAGGCCTACGATTCGATCGACTGGGGTGATTATATCGATATGGTTGCCTTCGAAGAGGCAAATCGCCGCAATGCCTATCAGGTCTTCATCTCACTTGAGGAAGAGTTGCTAGCGGGTGAGTAATTAATTAGTGTGAAAATATGATTGGTAAACGGATATGAATTAATGGATATCCGGCGCCTATTGAATCAGACGCCGGATAGTTGAGATCAGAAATTTAGTTGCGCGCCGACCATAAAGGCTGAGCCATCACCACCGTCACCATCTTCGAAGCTAATTCCCTCCCACTCACCGCGGATAGAGAAGTTTTCATTGATATTGAATGCAGCACCCAATCCATAAGCTAAGTCTGTGCCGTCACTACCGTTACTGCCAATACCAACGATATTGACTTCAACATCCCAGGTCGCAAAGCCAAGTTTTGCGAAAAAATCAGCCTGATCACTGATAGGAGCGTATGCGACCAGATATCCTGCAACTGAACTGATATCAACTGATGCTGTCATGCCAGAGTAATCACCCTCAGGCTTTCCCCAGTCCTGATAAGCGAGTTCGATTCCAAGGCTGTCATTGAAACGCATACCACCGTATAGCTTGAACGCGGTGTCGGATTCGTCAAAACCAGGCTCTTCATAGCTGCTCATTCCTCCGCCAACACCGAGATAGCCACTGATGTCTGAGGCGGTGGCTTGAGCAGAAATTACGGCTAATGAGAGAGTTAGAAGGGTTGGGGCAAGTGTTTTTCATAGTCCATTTTTCCTTGTTGGTTATCCATTATTAGTCAACAATCGAAACCATACAGTGTGAACGGTTAATTGACAATTTCCTGAGCAATTAGATTCGTTTTGGTATTAAGAGAGCCAGCCAAGGTATTAATACTCGTTCTTTGTAGGTTGGTTTTGGGAAGGTAATTGAGGCTTGTTGAACGCTATAATGGGCGCTTCAAATCAATCTATTTAAAGTGGCAGTCGAAGCAACCATGTCCGATACCATTCGCATCAAAGGCGCTCGCCAGAATAATCTCAAGAACCTCGATCTCGAACTGCCGCTGGGTGAGTTGATCGTGGTGACGGGTGTCTCCGGTTCGGGAAAATCTTCACTCGCCTTCGATACCGTCTATGCCGAGGGGCAGCGGCGTTATGTCGAGACCTTCTCTCCTTACGCCCGGCAATTTCTCGATCGCATGGATCGTCCGCAGGTCGATACGATTGAGGTATTCCTCCCTCTATAGCCATTGATCAGACTAATCCGGTGCGTACCTCGCGCTCCACGGTCGGTACCATGACCGAGCTTAATGATCACCTGAAGCTGCTCTATGCTCGTGCGGCAGACCTTTTCTGTCGTGGCTGTGGTCGTGAGGTTCATCGCGATGATCCACAACAGGTTTATGATGACCTGATCGAGGCTGTGGCTGGGAGTGAACCGCGCATAGTCGTTACCTTCGCTATCGATGTGCCACACAACTTCACCGCTACCGAGATCAAACAGGTTTTGGAGCAGCAGGGGTATACCCGCCTGCAGAGTGAGTCGGAAACGCGGTTAGAGGTGGTGCAGGACCGGATACGTCCTCCGATGAGAAGCGAGAGCGAATCATTGAGAGCGATTGAGATCGCACTTGAACGTGGTCACGGCAAGATGGCCGTCTATCCGCTTGATGAGAACAGAGAGGCAGGAGAGCCGTGGCGTTTCTCCTCCGATCTACACTGTCCCGACTGCGATATTCACTACCGTGATCCACAGCCAAATTTATTCTCCTTCAACTCGGCACTGGGTGCCTGTGAAAACTGCAAGGGTTTTGGCCGTACCATCGGTATCGACTGGAACCTGGTCATACCTGATGAAAACTCACGTTACGTGAAGGGGCGGTAAAACCCTTTCGTAGTGGCTACTCGATGGAGTGTCAGGAGGACCTGTTGCGCTATGGTCGTAAAATGGAATTCCGCTCGACACACCATGGGCTGAGCTAGATGAGACCCATCGTCGATGGGTTATTGAAGGTGATGGCAAGTGGGACGGCAAGACCTGGTATGGCATACAGGAGTATTTCGACTTTCTCGAGAGCAAGTCCTACAAGATGCACATTCGCGTCATGCTCTCCAAGTACCGAGCCTACGACAGCTGCCCCAGCTGTGATGGGGCGCGGCTAAAGGATGAGGTGTTCGATTTCCGCGTTGGTAGTCGTAGTGATGCAGATAGTGTGCTGGATGCCGATGCACGTTTCCGCACGACGAGTGTCAGCATGCACAGTGCTGTGTATCGAAAACTACCCGGTCTTAATCTATTTGATCTGATGCAGTTGCCACTCGATAGAGTCGCGACCTTTTCGACTCCTACACGTGAACCATCAAGTAGTGGCGATTTTGATCTGCTGCTGACGGAGATTCGTTCTCGGCTCAGCTACCTGCGTGATGTGGGCCTTGGTTATCTCACCCTTGATCGTCAGTCGCGTACCCTCTCCGGTGGTGAGGTACAGCGAATCAATCTCACCACAGCACTAGGCACCTCGCTGGTGAATACGCTGTTTGTGCTCGATGAGCCGAGCATCGGTCTGCATCCACGTGACATTGAGCGCATTAATGGCGTGTTACAGCGTCTGCGTGATGCCGGTAACTCTCTACTGGTGGTTGAGCACGACCCGCAGATCATGCTCGCTGCAGACCGAATACTCGATATCGGCCCTGGCCCCGGAGAGCGGGGTGGCGAGGTTGTCTTTTACGGCACGCCAAAGCAGTTGATGACCTCTGCGAAGTCGATGCGAACTGGAAAACGCTCGAAACAGACGGCCTCTCTGACCGCCCAATATCTGAGTGGAGCACTTCAGGTCGCTGATGGTCAGTCGAGTGCAGTGCCGGGCGATGAATCAGACTATCTGGAGATACGTGGAGCCGCTGAGCACAATCTGCAACAGATCGATGTACGCATTCCGCTTAACTGCATGGTCACCCTGACGGGGGTCTCTGGCTCCGGCAAATCGACACTGGTTAACGAAGTGCTCTTCAATGCGCTCTCCAAGATCAAGGGGCACCCTGAAGAGATGCCGGGCACATATCATGAGATTGTCGGTCATGAGTTGATTGATGATGTGGTGATGCTTGACCAGGCGCCTATCGGCAAGAGCTCGCGCTCCAACCCGGTTAGCTATGTAGGTGGCTGGGATGCGATTCGAAAACGCTTTGCGAAGGCACCACTTTCAGTAGAGCGAAATTACACTGCGGGCACCTTCAGTTTTAATGCCGGTAATGGACGCTGCCCCGGCTGTAACGGTTCAGGGTTTGAGCATGTGGAGATGCAATTTCTCTCTGATGTCTACCTGCGCTGCCCGGAGTGCAATGGCAGGCGTTATCGAAATGAGATCCTGGAGGTGATGCTTCACGGAAAAACAGTCGCTGATGTGCTGCAGCTGACCGTCAATGAAGCATTGGAGTTTTTTGCCGATGATCGTGAGGTTCATCGTGTGCTTGAACCGCTGCGGGCAGTGGGTCTTGATTATCTGCGTCTTGGACAACCGGTGCCCACCCTCTCGGGAGGTGAGGCGCAGCGCCTAAAGTTGGCCGGTTATCTCGCCAAGAGTGGCAAAAGCGCAAGGCGGGTGACCGGCTGTTGTTTCTGCTCGATGAGCCGACAACAGGACTCCATTTTGCCGATATCGCCGTACTACTCAAGGCGCTTAGACGGCTGCTACAGGATGGCCACTCACTGCTGGTTATTGAACACAATCTCGATGTTATTGGTGCCAGTGACTGGTTGATTGAACTGGGACCTGAGGGTGGGGAGCAGGGCGGAACGCTGGTCTGTGAAGGCTCTCCTGGCGCGGTTGCCAATCAGCCAGATAGTCATACCGGCAGGGCGTTACATAACTATCGTGAATCCTTAACTGAGATGGTGGCTCTACCCAACAGGGTCGCTGCAGTCGCGACTAAGCTGAAGAGACCTGCGATCGAGATTAACCACGCACGTGAGCACAATCTTAAAGATGTCACTCTTTCGATTCCGCGTGAGAAGTTTACCGTCATCACCGGCGTCTCCGGGTCGGGTAAATCGACCATCGCCTTTGATATCCTCTTTAACGAGGGGCAGCGGCGTTATCTCGAATCACTCAACGCCTATGCCCGGCAGTTCGTACAACCCGCCACCCGTCCCGATGTTGATGCCGTCTTTGGTATCCCGCCAACGGTGGCCATAGAGCAACGTACCAGTCGTGGTGGACATAAAAGTACGGTCGGTACACTGACCGAGATTCACCATTATTTACGGCTGCTGTTTGTGAAGCTGGGTATTCAGTACTGTCCCGACTGCATGGTACCGATTGAACCGAAGAGTCGCGATGCGATCCTCGCACAGCTGATTAGTGACTACGCAAATAAACATGTGCTGATCTATGCACCGCTGATCATCAATCGAAAAGGCATCTATAACGATCTCGCTAAGTGGTCGCAGAAGAACGGCTTTGAGCAGCTGCGTGTCGATGGTGATCTGTTACCCACAGCGAGCTGGCCTGTACTCGACCGCTACAACGAACACTCGATCGATCTTCCCGTAGGTGAGTTGCGAGTTGCTGCCAGGGCAGAGACGAGGCTTGGTGAGCTGCTTGATCTAGCACTGCATCACGGTAAGGGAACGGTTCGTGTTGCAGTACTAAAACGTGGCGGTGCAGTGGCCGAGGAGTTGACCCTCTCGACCCATCGTAGCTGTCCCAGCTGCGGTCTCGGCTTTGAAGAACCCGATCCACGCCTCTTCTCATACAATTCCAAGCATGGTTGGTGTCCTACCTGTTACGGCACCGGTAGTGTACTGACGGGGTTCGATGAAGAGCAGAGTGGCGAGGAGGGGGAATGGCTCGATGCAGAGGATGGCCCAGAGCCGTGTCCTGGCTGTGAAGGGTCAAGACTCAATAACGAGGCGCTGGCGGTCTACTTCCACGACTGGAGTGTTGCCGACTATGCCGCCTGTTCGGTGGCAGAGGCACTGACCATTTTCGATGAGCTGGAGTTGAGTGGTCGTGAACGGGCGATCGGTAAGGATGTGATTGGAGAGATCCGCTCACGACTCACCTTTCTCAACGAGGTAGGACTCGGTTATCTCACCCTCGATCGTGCCGCACCGACCCTCTCGGGTGGGGAAGCACAACGCATCCGCCTTGCGGCACAGCTTGGCTCCAATCTGCGTGGCGTCTGTTACATCCTTGATGAGCCGACCATCGGCCTACATCCACGCGACAACACCCTACTGCTGAAAATGCTCAAACAGTTGAAGGGAAAGGGCAACACTATCGTGGTGGTTGAACACGATGAGGAGACGATTCGAAGTGCCGAGCATGTGATCGATATCGGACCGGGTGCCGGCAGCCGCGGCGGCGAGGTGGTACACACGGGGAGTGTTAAACAGTTGATGAAGAACAGACGTTCGCTCACTGGTCAGTTTCTGGCAAAGCCGTTGCAGCACCCCATCTTCGAAGCACGGCCTGTTGTCGTCGCGCCATCCTCAAAACGCAGAAGCCAGAAACAGAGTGACATGGCCGACGAGACGCCTCTGCTGAAAATTAGTGGTGCTAACCTCAATAACCTCAAACAGGTCGACGTCGATATCCCTCTGCAGCGACTCGTCTGCGTGAGTGGGGTCTCAGGCTCGGGTAAGTCGACTCTGGTGCGTGAGGTGGTGGTCAAGACGCTTAGGCAGCTACTGGCTAAGGAGCGAGGCACAGACAAGGCGAAGCGGGTGCGCTTTCACGGTTGTGAAAAGATCGAAGGCTGGCAGGCGATAGAGCGTGTGCTGGAGGTGGATCAGACACCTATTGGCAAGACGCCACGCTCCTGTCCGGCAACCTATGTCGGTTTCTGGGATGAGATCCGCAAGCTCTATGCACAGACCGAGGATGCACGCATCCACGGCTGGAAGGCGGGACGCTTCTCGTTTAATACCGGTGGTGGACGCTGTGACAGCTGTCAGGGTCAGGGCATGATCAGAGTGGAAATGAGCTTCCTTCCCGATGTGAAGGTGCTGTGTGAGAGCTGTGGAGGCAGTCGTTTTAATCAGGAGACACTCGCGGTGACTTATCGTGGCCGCTCAATTGGTGAAGTGCTGGCGATGAGCGTTGATGAGGCGGTGCTCTTTTTTGAACATCACCCGAAGGTGCACCACGCCTTGCAACTATTGCAGGATGTCGGTCTCGGCTATCTCACCCTGGGTCAGCAGAGTCCGACCCTCTCTGGGGGGGAGGCGCAGCGCATCAAGCTGGTGAGTGAACTGGCCAAGGCGCGTCCCGGTGGACGAGGTTTTACACCGACCCTCTATGTGCTCGATGAGCCGACGGTGGGGTTGCATATGGCCGATGTGGAGAAGTTAATTCGTGTCTTACATCGTCTGGTCGATGCAGGTCATTCGGTGGTGGTGATTGAGCACAGTCTCAATCTGGTTGCAGAAGCGGATTGGATTATTGACATGGGTCCTGAAGGGGGCGATGCTGGTGGCCTTGTTACCTATAAAGGGGTAGCTGAGAAGCTGACAAAGGAGTCCAGTTCAGCGACGGGCAGGGCACTCAAGCTGTTCCTTAGCTAAATATTTAAACCCGTTACTCCAAACAGTAAGCGCCACAGATCGAATAAAAAGAAGAAACCGCCTATGGATGGGTTGCAATCGAGAAGATATGACTGAAAAGAGTGAGAATTCGGATCAGAAAACGCTACAGGCCGTTCGTGAAGAGCTTGCCCAGCGAGAGTATGAGATCAGTCTACTGCGTGAAACCACGCAGGCGATTGGTAGTGAACTCGACTTTGATACCGTTCTACAGATAATCGCCGATCGGGCGCGTGAGCTGATCCGTTCTGAAACCCTGTTGATTCCGATTCTTGATGAGGCGTGTGGCCTCTATACCTACCAGGCCGGTTCTGGCCGCGATATTGATGAAATCGTTGGTGAATCGCTCCCTATTGAGTTTGGCGTCTGTGGCTGGGTCTGGCGTCATAAACGCGCATGGTGGCGTGGCATGCTCTCTGAACTCTCAGAGGAGGAGCGCAACCGCTGGGAGAAAGAGGCGGGCACCCTGATTATGGTGCCACTGATCGGACGAAAACACTTTCTCGGTGGTCTGGCAGGTATCGATAAGCAGGGTGGTGGTGACTTCTCCGAACGCGACCTGAAACTGCTCGAACTCTTTGCCGGACATGTGGCGATTGCGATTGAAAATGCGATGGCCGTAAAAGAGGTGGAGAGTGCCCGACGTGCTACAGAGGATTATCAACACGCCCTGCAGAATCTTAATCGGCGTCTCAGCATGGCCAACCAGGAGCTGGAGAACCTGAGCCTCTATGACCAGCTCACTAAACTTCCCAACCGCTCACTATTTCTCGATCGTGTTCGCCAACATCTTGATGCGGTGAATGATAAGGGCGGGCTACCGTTTGCGGTGTTGATAGTCGATATTAATCGTTTTCAGGATATCAACGATGTACTGGGGCAGGATGGTGGTGATGAACTACTCAAAATTGTCTCCAAGCGTTATCTCAACGCGCTTACCTCAAAACATACCCTGAGTCGCATGTCGGGTGATGAGTTTGCCGTGTTGCTCTGTGACATCGATGAAAGGCGGGCCGTCGAGATGGCCGAACGAGTACTCGATTCAATTAAGGATCCGGTACGTGTGATGCAGCAGGAGGTAGTGGTAACTGCGACAGTCGGCATTGCCATCTATCCGCAACACGGTGGCACGGTTTCAGAGCTGATTAAACATGGTGATGCGGCGATGAATACCGCAAAGCGAGAACAGCATGCCATCCATCTCTTTGATGAAGATCGCGATAGCATCGACAGCGGTCGACTGGGCATGGTTCGTGATCTGAAAAATGCACTCGATGGAGAAGAGTTCGAACTCCACTACCAACCAAAGGTGGCACTCTTCTCGGGCAATATTGTCGGAGTCGAAGCCCTGGCGCGTTGGCACCACAAACAGCGTGGTTGGGTGCCGCCCGATATGTTTATCACGGCGTTGGAGCAGACCGGATTGATCGCCCCCTTCAGTTACTGGGTGATTGAGACCGCGCTGAAACAGCGGCAGCAGTGGCTTAAGAAGGGCCATGAGGTAAAGATCGCGATCAATATACCGATCACCCTGATCCTGGCACCTGGATTTATTACTGAGCTGAATGCCATTGTGGATCGCTATCCAACGGCGAACGGGATCGTCATTGAGATCACCGAGAATATCTTTATGAGTGACTATCAGCGGCTGAATACGGTGCTGCGTCAGCTGCAGGAGATCGGTTTTAACTTCTCGATTGATGATTTTGGTACGGGTCACTCATCGTTGAGCCGTCTACGCCAACTGCCGGTGACCGAACTCAAGGTCGATCGCTCCTTCGTGATGGATATGCTCAAGAGCAAGGACGATGAGATTATCGTCAAATCAACGATCGAACTGGCCCATAACCTGGGGTTGATGGTGGTGGCTGAGGGTGTCGAGAACGAAGACATTATGCGCCAGCTCTATCGGATGCGATGCGATATCGCACAGGGTTATCACATCAGCAAGGCGCTGCCGCCTGCAGAGATAGAGCACTTCTTTACCACCTCAAAATGGCCGTTGTCCCCCTCAATTGAAGAGAAGAGCGGTTCCCAGCAAAACGAGCAGTAACCACTTCTCAATAATCAAGTAGCCTCGTCGGTCAGGCGTCACGTTCCAGCGTATATCTACCCGGCTGGAATGGGCCACTCAGTTCGCTCTTCTCTCCCGTTGACCAATAGATTTCGACGCGCTCAACCGCCTCATGCTTGCCCAGGCCAAAGTGGGCGAGTGGTGCATCGAAGGAGATAAAACCGCCCCCCGCCTTGATCTCACGCATCTGATGCAGTTCACCCTGTTCACCATAGTGGATCACGATACGGCTACCAATACCGAAACGATTACCCTGATTGTCACGTAGGGCAAACCGGATGGCGTTGTTGCCACTCTGATTGTTGATAAAGATACGGATAGGACCATTGATAATGGTGGTGACAATATCTAGATCACCGTCGTTATCAAAATCGACATAGGTATAGGCCGAAGAGAGCATGAACTCATCAAGCCCGAACTGCTGGGTGCTGTCGTTAAAGTGCTTGCCTTGCTGGTTGTGGAAGAAGAAGTTGGAGGGGGTGGCGCTGCCACGTAGCCAGGTACCGTTGACGACATAGATATCCTGCCACTGATCATTGTCGAGATCGGCAATCTTTGAGTTCCAGCTCCAGCCACTCATATCGACGCCTAGCTGTGGTGCCTGATCTCTGAAGATGCCGTCGTTACCGCCAACCAGCAGTACGTTTTTATTCTTACGCTGGGGCAGGGCGCGACGATACTCTTCTTTGGTGGTGGTAACCGGTTTTTTAAAAAAGCTTCGGCAGAGGTGTGCGGCCTGTTCCTGTGTCTTAGGAATATGTTTGCATAGCGCAGGCTTACGCTCGCGTGTGGCCGTCTTCATCACCATCATTGAGAAGCAGGCCTGCTGCTCCTGAATATCGGGAATGGTCTTGCACTTCTTCAGGTCGGTCGGCTTGTGACGCCCACGATAGTGGAAGAACTGGCGTATATCGACATTTTGCTGACAGACTGCCTTGAGCTCCGGATCTTCGACGTCCATGCAGTAGTTTGTCAAACGTCGCACGCGGATGCTGGTCGCCTTGCTGGAGGCGCTGGCAGCGATCTGTGCGGCATAGATGTCGGTGATCAGGTCGTTATTAATGTCGGCGGTATCGATACTCATGGTGGTATTGGTAGAGGCGGGAATGGTGCCTGCCTGTGCGGTGATCTGCTCGAAGGCACCGTCACCACTGCCGGTATAGAAGACGTCTGGCTGTATAAAATCGTTGCCGACCATCAGATCGAGTTTCTGATCGTGGTTGAAATCGGAGAGCAGAATAGTCAGCGTCTCGCCGGTTAGCCCTTCCAGTGGCGCCTCACTGAAGATTGAGCCCTGATTGAGGTGGAGCTTGTTGGTGCCCTCAACGGGGGGGATCGGTTTGGCAAAGCCGTAGAACCAGTTGCCGATGGCGGCATCTAGATCGCCGTCTCGGTCGATATCACCAAAAGAGATGGCATAGCTCAGTACATTATCTTTGGTGGGCGTGCGGTGCAGCTGTTCGGTACTGAACTGCCCGTTGCGGTTCAGTACATAGTAGTTACCATCGAGATAGCTGGTCAGGTAGAGATCGAGCCAGCTATCGTTATCTATATCGACCAGTGCGATGACAAAGGTGTTGAGCTTCTCCAGCTGTGGGATCGCCAGAGTAATGGGTGTGAACTTCGTACCCCGTTCATTGCGATAGAGGAGTACGCCCTGTTCAGTGGCGAAGGCGAGATCCTGCCAGCCATCCCGATCGATATCGCCCGAGGCGACGCCACGACCGTTATAGAAGGGGGGCCAGAAGTCGGCGACACTGAAGTGGTTGGTCCGTTGCAGTCCAAATCGGCTCCCCTCAACACGGCTAAAGGGTATCTCTTTACTCTCGGAGCGCTCTTCAAAGGGGGCTCGGGTGATGCGAATACCATGATGCTCTATAGGCCGATCGGCGGCCTCAACCTCGCTGCCGAAGATATCGAGCATTCGCTCTAGTTCCCACTCATGATAACTGTTGATCGCTATACCGGTAATGATGCCAAGGGCAGCGACCGATGCGTAGAGGGTCAGTGCCACGCGCCTTGAAATCGAGTTCCAGACGATCATGAAGGAGTAGATGCTGAAGGTGCCTAGAGTTACCAGCAGAATCATCACATAGAGCATCGGCAGACCTGCCGCTAAGAGTGCCGCGGTGACGATTACATCAAAGGCGATCGGGACTGGTAGGAAGACACCCACAATGGCAACGATGAAGACGCCGAGAATGGTGATCTCACTATCGATCAACGACTCGAGTGGAACCAGGGTGATTATCGCTGAACCAAGAAAACCGGCCACCAACATCAGCGGCACGGTGGTGCGAACGATGTACCAGAGATTTTTCAAATATTGGTGTAGTGCGCCTATTGTTGCCTGTAGCCACCCTTCACTCGCCTGGAACTCGGGCTGAGGAACCAGACAACAGGCAGCGCTATCACCACTCGCATCGCGTTCAGCGGGGAAGATGTAGTGGGCCAACAGCGGGATGATTACCAGAATAAACAGCAGTGTCATAGCGACCTTGATGAGCCCCACGTAGATCGGAAAGATGGAGAAGAGCATCGTCAGCACCACCACGTTCATCGTCGGTGAGCTGATCAGGGTTGCCAGGGTGGTCTCAATACGTGCCCCCGCATCGTGCATGCCACGAGCGATGGGGGCCGCACAGTTCACGCAGACACCGAGTGGTGTACCGGTGGCAAAACCGAGCAGGCTGTTGACGAAGCCGTTGCGGTGGCTGCGTCGTTTTAACATGCCGAGAAAGGTGAGAAAGGCACCACCAAACAGCACGCCGAAGGTCATGCCCTTTTTGTTGGTATCGATCCAGTTGATGGTGGTATAGCCGATGCGTTGTATCACCGGATCACCCTCTTTAACCTCAATCAGTGCCTGGAAGCTGAGTGAGTCCTCAAGTTGGTGTCACCACCCATGGTTGCCTTCTCATCGAGCGCCGGATAACGAGATCCGCCCCAGAAGGAGCCGGCAAGCACCGCGATCAATAGAGCGATGACGATGATGCGTTTGTTCAGCGTCTGGATGCCAATGTTCATCTGGAGGAGTCCCTTACAAATAGGTGATAACAAAACCTAGACATTATGAATGAAAATCCGGGAGTCGCTATTTTGCGAAAGTTTGTTTTGGGCATCCAAGCCCAAGCAAGCGGCAAATACTTCACGCGACCGTTTATGCCTGCGGCGCCCCGACCGTCCTGCGTACGTTGCGTAATCACCTCTTCGCGGCTCTACACAACTCCCTCAGTGACTCTACGCCGACATAAAGCCGCTGCTGCATCTTCTTCGTCGTTCGCTCGCGCTCTCAACTACGAATAGGCAGACGGCGTCGACTATCGGGGACTAACCGCCCTCACTTCGCTCTCCATGGCGGTCAGCGGGGTTGGCTTTAAGCGACATGTCGTTACTCACTCTAAATTGCCACTAAACAGGCTGTTAGAATGGCAAACGATCTAATTTTGGACTGGATGTTGATTGATGGCTGATGAAGAGCGAGATATTGAGTGGATGAGTCGAGCGCTGGCGCTGGCTCGACGAGCAGAGGCTGAAGGTGAGGTTCCGGTGGGAGCGGTAGTGGTCCAGAATGACGAGGTGATCGGAGAGGGGTGGAACCTGACTATCGCTGGTCACGATCCAACGGCCCATGCCGAGATTCAGGCACTACGCGCTGCTGCGCAGCAGCAGCAGAACTACCGGCTGCCTGGCACGACCCTCTACGTGACGCTTGAGCCGTGTCCGATGTGTGCTGGTGCAATGGTGCATGCACGTGTGGCAAGGGTCGTCTTTGCCGCTACTGATCCGCGTACCGGGGCAGCCGGTTCGATCTGTAATCTTCTTCAGGATGAGAATCTCAACCACCGTTGTGAGGTGGTCGGTGGTGTAATGGCTGAGCAGAGCAGTGAGATGCTGCGCGCCTTCTTCCGCGCACGTCGAGCGTAGTTTTCTATAGCGTGGGTGTGGTGATGGTCAGTGCGTCGTGCTCAGCCTCTGGAACGGGCTCTTTCACCTCGGTGGTCGCCTTTACCAGCAGGTCGTAGTAGCGGCGAATATTCCTTACATAGTGGAGTGGGGCACGACCTCGCGCATAGCCGTATTTGACGGTGCTATACCACTTACGTTTGTTGAGCAGTGGCAGACTCTTTTTGATATCGACCCACAGGGTTGGATTGTCATTACGACGCTCGGCCAGGGTGCCGGCATCCTCAAGGTGGCCGTAACCGATGTTATAGGCGGCCAGTGCCATCCAGGTGCGGTCGGGCTCTTTGATCCCGTCTGGTAGACGGTCGATCAGCTGGCGCAGATACTTTGCTCCACCCATCACACTCTGTTCTGGGTCGAGCCGGCTCTTCACCCCGATCTGTTTGGCAGTGGCCAGGGTCAGCATCATCAAGCCGCGCACCCCGGTCGGTGATCTGGCCTTAGGGTCCCAGTGTGATTCCTGATAACTGGTGGCAGCAAGCAGACGCCAATCGAAGTTGTATCTCTTGGCGGCCGCTTCAAACAGCGGTTGATATTTGGGTAGTAGAACCTCGCTCTGGTCGAGGAAGGTGCGGGTATCGACATAGTCAAAACGTTTGGTGTGGCCGTAATAGCGATCGAGCAGATGTTCCAGCTCGCCGCTTTTTTTCAAGGTGGTAAAAAACCGGATGACCTCGTCATAGAGTGAATCATCGGTAGAGAGGCGTAGCGCCCAGCCGAGCTTCTCGGGTTCACTGATATCGAAGGCGGCGCGCAGCTCCGGGTAGAAACGCTGGTTCTGGGCAAATTCGTTGGAGTCGGCGATGGTGAAATCGATCAGTCGCTGCCAGATCAGATAGAGCAGTTCATCACTCTCCTGTTCGCTGTTCTCATTCCACATCAGCCCTGGATGCTCTCTGCGCAGCGCTTGCAACCGTTCGACGTGGCTGCTACTAGCAACCACCTCTAGAACACCCTCAGCGAGATCGTCAATGTTTTTCGGTTTGATGCCGTCGTTTCTATAGACCAACTGCTGCACGATAGTCTGATAGGGAAGGCCAAAACGCACCTTCTTCTTGCGTTTGTTGGTGATGGTCAGGCCCGCTGCAGCGAGATCTCCCTCACCGCGATCAACCATCTGTAGGATCTGGTTCAGGTTCTCAGGCACCTCAATTCGAAGCTTGACTCCAAGCTGCTCAGCAAAGCGTACCGCCAGATCGTATTCAAGACCGGCCGGTCCGTTGGGGCCTTCGTAGTAGGTCGTGGGACTGTTACGCGTTAGCACGATCAGTTCACCGCGCTTTTTGATCCGCTCCAGCTGTGAGAGCGGTTTGCTGCATGAGACCAACAGCGTCGCTGCTGCAAGAAGCGTCAGTATCAGTGAGGTGGTTGGCAGGAGTCTGTTTATTGAAAGGTGTCTCATCTGCGAGACAATTTAGCATGCACTCCAGAACATCGTTAACAACAATTTTGATAACAGCACTGAAACTGAATATATCGGAAAAACGGCATATATCGATATATTGTTTTGACTCAACTATTCGGACTTGAATCGGACTGTGTTGATAGGTTGTTGCGAGTCAATAGTGAGTCTATTTAATTTGTTTGTTTTTTGATCTGCGGGAATTTAATCGTAACGGCTACTCCTTTCTCATCGGCACGATTAGCGATTCTGATACTGCCGCGATGGTATTCGACGATGGTGCGCGCAACAAAGAGCCCAATACCAAGGTGTGGTCCATCCTGCTGTGCTGCAGATCTGTAGGAGATCATTGAGTCGAAGAGTTGGCCCTGTAACTTGGTATCAAGCAGTGGTCCTTCATTACTGATTTCCATTGTCATCTGTTCGAGATCGCAGCTGAGTGTGATTGCAATCTCACCCCCCTCAGGGGTGAAGTCAGCGGCATTATCGATCAACTTGTCGAGTATCTGCTCGAGTCTGAAATCGCATCCCTCAATAAAACAGGGCTGCTCGCCACCCTTGAGGGTGAACTTTTGCTGTTTATTTGCGAGACGACAGTTCTCAACATAGCTGCTGCAGAGTGAACTGATATCAAGTGGTTCAAGCTTGTCGTTGCGCAGCGCTTCTTCAAGGCTGGCAGCCTCGGTGAGGCTATCCATAATCCGTCCCAGGCGTGTAATGCCACGCTCGGCACCCTGTAGATAGCGGTTATCGGTCAGATCAGGCTGAGCATCGCAGAGGTTTTGCAGTGAGGTGCTGATGGCATTGAGCGGGTTGTTGATCTCATGGCGTAGGGTGCGTGGAATGTTTTCGAGAAAACGGTGGTAGTGGTGGAGTCGCTCCAGAATGGAGGAGATGCTGCGTGAGAGTTCACCTAGCTCATCTCCCGATCGATGCCCCGACTTAACGCCGGCGCAGAGTACACGCCCCTTATCATCAATCACCTCACCCACTTCACGGCTGAGTCGCTTTATGCGCCAGGTGAGACGGTAGGAGAAGAGCAGCAGCGTGATGATACTCAGTAGCAAGATCAACAGGGTGGTGAGTGCTATCTTCTCAAAGGTCTGACGCTGTAGTAACAGGATCTCATCGACATCCTGCTCCAGTACTACCGCTCCGACGACCTGCTCCCTGGAATAGA
Organism: Candidatus Reidiella endopervernicosa; assembly: GCF_013343005.1. GTDB lineage: Bacteria > Pseudomonadota > Gammaproteobacteria > Reidiella > Reidiella endopervernicosa. The sequence goes on along the minus strand of NZ_CP054491.1, from coordinate 2,460,911 downwards.
TCGGATGGGAGGTGATGATTGTCTCTACCTCACTGTTGTTACTGTTGTGTCGATAACCGATGCTGCTCTCACCGCTGAGTGCCTCCTGTACCAGAGACTCATCAAGACTCGCAGTAGTGCTGCCGCCAGCAGCGCCGATACTGGCGCGCACCCTTCGATAGCGATCGATTACCCAGATGTGGGCGCTGCTTCGTCCGAGTCCAGAGAGGATCTGTTCAAGCTCAGTGGAGCGGACGATCAGATGGTTGAGTTCATCAGACCACTCAGCAGGTAGGGTGCCGATCAGGGCTGAGACACGGCGGTCGTTGTCATCAAGCACATCGGCGACATCGATACGCAGTCGCTGTTCGGTGTTGAGCATCGTTAGAGGCATGCGCCACTCCACGGTGTAACCACCGCTCTGTTCGCGCCAATGGCCCCAGATGCCGTAACTCGGTTTGCCATCGAGCGGATAGCGCCAGCGTTCATCGACCTCATAGGTGGTGACGATACCTGGTCCCTCGGTGGTCATCAGATAGCGACGCAGCTTGCCTTGATTATCAACCAGCGCCAGACGCAGGTGGTCACTGTTATCGAGACGACGGTAACCGGGGTGTCGATAGACCAGCTTGGGGTCTTTGACTTCGATGACGCCATAGAGGTGTTCACCATTGACGCCGAGGATCAGCTTGAAGGAGGGAGGAACCTCACGTCGACGCTCATCGATATGAATGGTGCTCTCCTCACCATGCTTGGAGGCGTGCTCGAGCAGATCTAACCAGTCGGAGGTGTAGCCATCGATCTGAATATCGGGTTTGAGTGGGTAGGCGTAGAAGGCGCTCTTCTGATGCAGCGGACCCGGTAGACCACTGCTGGGATCGAACAGATCGTTGCGGTTGTGCAGTGCGGTGGCGGCCGCACGTGCGGCCATCAGCTGCGCCTTCTCCTGTCCCTGCAGCAGGAACTGTTTCATCTCCTGCAGGTAGCTGTAGCCGAACCAGGGGATCGCCAACAACACCAAACTGGAGAGGACCAGTTTGGTACCGAGTCCGATGCCGGTGTGTCTGCTCAACGAGCGCTCCAGCGGTAGCCGTAACCGTAGACGCTACGGATAGAGTCGAACTCCTTGTCGAGCTGTCGGAACTTGGCGCGTATGTGGAGGATATGGGTGTTGATGGTGTTGTTCTCCACCACCCCCTGCCGGGTGGCGTTAGCGAGATCTTCGTAGCTGGCGCCACGGCCGTCACGTTGGTCGACAATCTCTTTGAGTACATTGAATTCAGTGAAGGTCAGTGCGATCTTCTCACCCTGCCAACTCGCCTCGAAACGCGCCTCATCCAGGGTGAGATCACCGATCTGCTGTGACTGCTCAACCCCGCGCCCCTCTTTTAGGTCGAGAATGCGAAAAAGCGAACCGACCCTTTCAGCCAGGTAGGCGAGTGAGACCGGTTTGCTCTGATAGTCCCACGCGCCGAGGCGTAGCCCGGAGATACGGTCGATGTCATCAACGCGACTGGTAAGGAAGATCACCGGCAGTTCGGGGTGTTCGGCGAGCAGACTGCGACAGAGATCGAAGCCACCATCGACATCGCTGCCGAGCATGATGTCGAGGATAGCCAGATCGGGTGGTCTATTGCTCAGCTGTTCGAGTGCTGAGGGGCGGTCGGCATAGGTCTCGACACGATAGCCGCGGCGCTCCAGCGCATCGCTGTAGTTCTGTCGCTGGTCGTTGTCATCTTCGACGATGGCGATGGTTCGTTGCACTCTCTGCCTCCCTTGCTTTCGGCTCATGGCCAGTGAGGGCTCAATCTACCCCAATCTCCCTCTGCTGTAGAGCACCGTTCAACCATTCTCCACTATTTCTCCAGATTCTCTTCAACGCTCGCCAAAGAATGAACGCCTCGCCAGGTGTTGAATAGAGACCGTAGAGCAAACCGGCGCAGTAAGGGATCGATCGCAGCTTAAAGCGATCACCGCCACGGAGGGTGGCGCTGGATCAATCAATAGAGGAGCAGACAATGGATAAGAGAGAGATCGGTGTAGTGATCGGGGTGGTATCGATATTGGCTGCTGGTGTGAGTTTGGCACCGCTGTTCGACCTGAGTATCGGCCTGCTTCTGGGGATATCAGTGGGCGGAGTGATGGGAATTTCGATAGGCATGTGGGTGGGACGAAAGGCTCACCACAATCCTCAGCTAGAGGTTGAACTACATCAGGCACGTGAGGCATTGGCCGTGATTCGACTCAATCGCAGTCGAAGTCGTCCACAGCTGATTTGCCATATCGCATCTGTACCCACCACCCCAACACTCAAAACCATGGATGGCCGCACCGTTGCGCGGGCCATGCCCTAGATCAAGTAGAGAAATAAGTGAGGAGAGCCGCTATGCAACAGTTTGTGCCCGTTACCGATGAGATTGTATTTGACCATCCCGAGGATGTAGCCGACAGGTTGGTTCCTTTCAGTCTCGACTACCCCTGCCACCACTGGCTCGAGGCCTCTAACGGTGAAGAGCAGGAGCCGACCCATGATGAATAAGATGGTGCTGAGAGGATTGGCCCTCTACGTGTTCATCATTTGTGGTGTCGCCAGCGCTTCGCCACAACCACTACAAACCGATTCAGTTGGCAGTGGCTCGCTGCTACTACGTGGTGTTGAAGGTGAGGGTCTGATAGCGGCACCGACACTCGATACCGATGTATCGATCGATGTGACGGCGATGTTTGCCCGGGTCACAGTGACCCAGCGCTTCCAAAATCCCTCACCACAGTGGGCGGAGGGGATCTATGTCTTTCCACTGCCTGAGGATGCAGCGGTCGACCGGATGCGGATGCAGATTGGGGAGCGAACAATAGAGGGGAAGATCAAGGAGCGCGATGAGGCGAAACGAATCTATAAACAGGCGAAGCAGCAGGGAAAACGCACCTCGCTGGTCGAGCAGGAGCGGCCGAATATCTTTACTACCTCTCTGGCTAACATCGCTCCCGGTGAAGAGATCCTGGTGAAGATCGAGTATCAGCAGCTCGCCTTTCGTGATGGACGTTTCTCGTTGCGTTTCCCGATGGTGGTGGCACCGCGTTATATCCCTGGTGCCCCTCTGAAAATTGAAGAGGAGGTCAAGATTCAGAGTGGTAGTGGCTGGGCCTTCGATAGTGCGTTGGTACATGACGCCTCCAGGATTACTCCACCGGTGCGCAAACCCGGAGAGTCCGGTACTAACCGTGTAACGATGGCGGTGAACCTGATGCCCGGTTTTCCACTGGCCAAGGTTGAGAGTGCCTACCACCCAGTCAAGATAGAACAGCAGGGTGTAGGTGAGTATCAGGTCGCCTTTGCGGAAGGCCCCGTAAAGGCCGATCGTGATTTTGAGCTGCACTGGGTGCCGGCGTCCGGCAGTGAACCGAAGGCGGCGCTATTTACGCAACAGCACGAGGGGAGAAACTATGCGCTGCTGATGTTGATGCCGCCGGGACGTGAGGTGCTCGACCGCATCGCGACACAGCGCGATATTACCTTTGTGATCGATACCTCCGGTTCAATGGGTGGAGAGTCGATACGTCAGGCACGACAGGCGCTGCTGGTGGCACTCGATCGCTTACGCAGTGGTGATCGGTTTAATGTGATTCAGTTCAACTCCACTACTAGCGCACTCTTCCCGATGTTGGTTGAGGCGAGTACCCATAATCTTGCCACCGCTCGCCGATACGTGGCGTCGTTGCAGGCTAATGGGGGGACGGAGATGCGCCCAGCACTCAATGCCGCGCTTGGGAGTGATCGTGATCGTAGCCGCTTTCATCAGGTGGTCTTCATTACCGATGGCGCAGTGGGCAACGAGGACGCGTTGTTTGCCCTGATCAAGGCACGACTCGATCAGAGTCGCCTCTTTACCGTGGGCATCGGCTCTGCCCCCAATAGCCACTTTATGAGCAAGGCGGCGCAGTATGGACGTGGCAGTTTTCTCTATATCGGCTCTACGAACGAGGTTCAGCAGCAGATCGATACGTTGTTGAGCAAGCTCGACTATCCGGCGTTGACCGATATCGAACTGCAGCTACCTGAAGGTGTGTCTATCGAGTCATACCCTAATCCGATACCCGATCTCTATCTGAATGAACCGCTGCAGGTGGTGCTGCGCAGTGAGCAACCACTGCCCGACTCGGTGGTGGTGAAGGGTAAATTTGCCAATCAGCAATGGCAGAGTCGCATCGGACTCGGCAATCAGTCGCAACGTTCGGGTGTATCGGTGGCGTGGGCACGACAACGTATTGGGCATCTGATGGATCGATACCGCTCAGTGAACGAAATCGAGCAGAAGTCGGCACTGAGGAGCGCTGTGGTGCAGACGGCACTTGATCACCATTTGGTGAGTAAATTTACCAGTCTTGTGGCGGTTGATGTGACTCCGGCACGCCCGGTGGAGAGTACACTTAAGCAACATGCGCTGAAGAGTGAACTACCTGCTGGCTGGAAGTACGACAAGGTGTTTGGCATGGCAAAGACGGCGACCCCTGCACAGTTGCAGATACTGATCGGTCTTCTACTAATGCTCGGTGCACTCCTGATCGTTCGATTTAATAAAAGATGGAGCTGATTCGACGACGCCTGCTCGCACTCCTGCTACTGATTGTGTCAGTGGCGGGTGGTTGGCAGTTTGGACAGGGAGTCTGGATCTATGCCAAGGCGGGTCTGGCGCAGGTGTTGATGGAGCGGGCGTGGCAACAGAGTCTGGAGCAGGGTGGGAACGTTAAGCCGTGGCCGTGGGCCGATATCTGGCCGGTGGCACGTCTGCGTGTTGAGCGTCTGGGTGTTGATCTGATTGTCATGCGGGGGCAGAGCGGTGAGGCGCTCGCTTTTGGCCCTGGACACAATCGTGATAGTGCCCAACCGGGTAACAACGGTACGGTTGTAGTGAGTGGTCATCGTGATACTCACTTTCGTTTTATGCAGCTTCTTCAGGCGGGGGATGCCATTGAACTTGAGAGTCGAGAGGGTCGTTTCCGCTACCGGCTGGAAGAGGGAGCGGTGGTCGATGCGCGACAGACACAGATTGCCAATCGTGAAGAGGGACACTATCTGGCGCTGGTGACCTGTTATCCCTTTAATAGCCTCGACAGCAGTGGGTCGCTGCGTTATCTGGTGAGTGGAACGCGGGAAGTGGCTGAGTGGTTCTGATTAATACGGTGGAGAGTCAGTCACTTAATTTGTCTGCATGCACCTTGGAGATCATCTTGTGTAATGGACCGGGACGCTCGATACCAAATCCCTGTGCATAGTTGATACCGATCGCTTCAAGTTCTATTCGGATCTTGTCACTGGTGACAAACTCGGCGATGGTTTTGAGTGATGCCGCATCGCCAATGTATTTGATGACCTCAACGATGGCGGCATCCATCGGTTGCTCGAGCATGTGCTGAATGAAGCTGCCATCGATCTTCAGGTAGTCGGCAGGTATCGATTTAAGGTAGGTAAATGAGCAGAGACCCGCGCCAAAATCGTCGAGTGCCACCGCACAGCCCAATTCGCGTAGCTGTCCCATGAATTCTACCGCATCGGTCAGATTGGAAATTGCGGCCGTTTCGGTGATCTCAAAACAGACCGCCTGAGGTGGAACATGATGATGGGCGAGCTGTTTTTTGATGTGTTTAAAGAGTGATTTCTCGCTAATTGTACAGCCCGATATGTTAATGAAGAAGACCAGTTTACCCGGTTCCAGTTGACCCGCGCTGACCGCCATGGATAGCGAAGCGAAGGCGGTTAGTCCCCGATAGTCGACGCCGTCTGCCTATTCGTAGTTGAGCGCGAGCGAACGACGAAGAAGATGCAGCAACGGCTTTATGTCGGCGTAGAGTCAGTGAGGAGTTGTGTAGAGCCGCGAAGAGGTGATTCGCAACGAACGCAGGACAGTCGAGGGCGCCGTAGGCATAAACGGTCGCGTTAGTATTTGCCGCTTGCTTGGGCTTGATGCCCAAAACAAGCTTCCGCAAAATAGCGACTCCCCGATGTGATAGAAGGTCGAGAGCAGTTCGATAGCCGTATCGATCACCCAGCGATCGATATCTGGCATCAATCCATACCGCTCGGCTGAGCCGATGAAGGCACCAGGGAGTATCACCTTCTCCTCTTCGCGTAGCCGGATTAACATCTCCCAACGTAGTGATGGTCTCTCCTCATCGCCGAGTGGGATGATCGGTTGGCACTCGAGAAAAAAACTCTCCTCTTCAAGCGCGCGTTTGATTCGTGAGACCCACTGCATCTCGCCGTGACGACGGGCGAGGTCGAGATCATCTGCCGTATAGAGATGAATGCGGTTACGTCCCAGCTCTTTGGCCATATAACAGGCCATATCGGCGGCACTCATCACATCCTGTGGCCTCTGATCTCGGTCATGAATAGATGCGATGCCGATACTCACGCCAACGGTGAAGGGTTTTCCATCCCAGATAAATCTAAATTCGGTGACAGATTTGAGGATCTCATCTGCGATATGCACGGCGTTGGATTCGGGACAGTCCTCCAGCAGAACTGCAAACTCATCACCGCCGAGTCTAGCCAGAGTATCGTGTTCACGGGTCTTCTTTTGCAGTAGTTCACCGAGCTGGATGAGGAGATGATCTCCCGCCAGGTGGCCGCAGGTGTCATTGACTACCTTGAACTGATCCAGATCGAGGTAGAGCAGTGCATGGTGGATGCCGGTCTGTTGCGTATGGGTGATGGTCTGAATGAGACGTTCTTCAAAGTGGTTGCGATTAACCAGTCCGGTCAATTCGTCATAGTAGGCCATATGGCGAATTTTACGCTCCGCCTCCAGCCGTTTAATTGAGATAATGATAAGAAAGACCAGCAGCAGAGAGATCAGGGGTGCTAGTCCATACAGCGCGACTTGCCGAAATGTGGTGACATTTTTCAGGATTTCATCTTTGTGCGCATAGAGCGTCGCCTGCCAGTCAATTCCTGGTAGTGGCAGGTCTCGGCTAACAAACCAACTGCCGGAGCGCAGCTTTATATCATCTCCGACTTCTTCCGATGAGAGTAATAGACGGCCTTGTTTTTCACTCAATATTGAACAGCTTCGGCCCTCCTGTGCCAGATTTATCAATGCATTGGCGATGGGTTTAAAACTATAGGTGAAGGAGAGGGTGCCGAGACGATGATTGATAGAGCTATAGACCGGCAGCCACCAGGTCAAACTGGTGATCTCCTCATTGCTACTCTGAGTGACACGTAGCTCACCATGCTGAAGTTTGGCCGCAAAACCGGAGGGGGCGAAGCGTTCGATACGCCCCAGCTGGTTTTGAATAATGCCGTTTTTGACACTAAATCGTTCTGTGCCCTCGTTATTGAAGTAGTGGACGGAGAGAAAATCGGGCTGACGGTGTTGAAGCTCAAGAAAATAGAGTTCCAGATGTCGTAGGTCATCTCGTATCGCCGCGTAATTGAGGCTGAGTTGATGAAAGCGTAATGATTTAAATGTTGGTAGCTGGGTAAAGGCATTGAGGTGAAAACGACGCTCTTCAAGAGTGTTGACCAAACCATCCAGCTTAGCCGTAGAGTCAATAATGAACTGTTCACGGTGTTGCTCGATCAGTGACTCTTCCATGTATCTGAATATGGTGACACTGCTCACGACGATCACAACGATGCCGATAAGGGCGATAAGAGTGATCGTATGTGTATGGTTTTTCACTTTTTGATACTCAGTGAACTTTTGCGTGCCTGAAAATCGCTTCGAATTTCGCTTAGAAGCTCCTCGTAGAGCTGTTTTCTCGGCATTACATCCCAGAGGATCATTCGATTGAAATAGTCAGTCTCCCCAAGGTGTAGAGCATGGATCTCATCAGCCGATAGTAGAGCCATGGTTTCATTGTTGGCTGGGGCTAATCCGGTAATTTGTACCATCTCTCGCTGAATGATCGGTGATAGCTGATGGTTGATAAAACGGTGAGCGATCTCGTTTTGTCGGCTGTTTCGACTGATCAGATAGCTATCGAACATACCCACGGCACCCTCTTTTGGAATTGCCATTCTAAAGTTTCGCTTATGTTTAAGAAGGCGCGCGGATGGATCGAACCAGCTATTCAAAAGAACTGCTTCACCATTGATGATGGAGTCGATGGCATCGACTTCACCGTCGTAATATCTGAATATTCTCTGATTTAGATTGAGCAATTTGTTGCGCACATTATCGAGCTGAAAACGAGTCAGGTTGTAGACATTGTCATACCCAAGCGAAAGGGCGGTTATCCAGATCAGGGAGACATCGTTCCAGAGCGAGATTTGGCCACTGAAACGCTCATCCCAGAGAATATTCCAGCTCTCAGGCTCTTCCGTCTGCGTTGTGTCATAGAGAAGCCCGGTTGGGCCCCAGGCCCACGGGACGGCGTAGGTCTTGCTTTCTATCTGACCCCACTCGGTATAGCGCAGACTGTGGTGGAGATCCTGATAATTGGGAATTTGACTAAGACTGAGTGGTGATATCAGCCCCATGCCACCGAGGATTTTGATCCCCTCATTCGAGATGATCAGAATGTCGTAATCGTTGTTCGATTCTGCCGCATCGATGATCTCATCGAGATGGCTAAGTGGAGTGAACTCAATCGTGATGCCTAGTTGCCGTTCAGCTGATTTGTAGCCAATAGTCTTCCCCCTGTTGATTGGGTCGGCATAAACGTCCCAACCTGCGATGCGCAGTAGTGTGGGCTTTTTGCCGAGCGCGTCTTCAGCTACAACGCTGTGTGCAGAGAGAGTGAATAGGAGCAGGATGAAAAAACTGATGCTCCAGAGTGATCTACGCATGATCGGCATACCGATTCGAATCACCTTTCCAGCTGGTTATTGGTTGTTATTCTCGTTAATGTTACATAGTTCAGAATATATATCACTGCAAATTCTGTAGGGCTATTTACACCTGGAACAGTCTGTAAGCCGGGAGGATCGATTTCATTCGATATCTGTCCAATATCAATGCCTTATATTAACTTTTCTTACCATATTGTGTGGTATTTGTCGGGAGTTTGATGGTTATAATCGTTCTGAATTACTGGTCAACAAATAATATGAGGGATAGGCATGATTGAGATGAATCAGGAGTCGATGGGACAATTTGTAGATCTGTACGCGATCCCCTGGGGTATTAAGCTGGTGACGGCACTGGTGATCTTTATCATTGGTCGATGGATTGCCAAGAGTGTCGTCTCGATGATGCGCAGGTTGATGGGACGTTCGAAGATGGACGATATCCTGATCAACTTCCTCGGCTCGATCACCTACGCCGTGTTGATGGTGGCGGTGGTAATCGCAGCCCTCGATCAGCTTGGTGTGAATACCACATCACTTCTGGCCATCATGGGTGCCGCCGGTTTGGCCGTGGGTCTGGCGCTCAAAGACTCACTCTCTAACTTTGCAGCGGGCGTGATGATCATCATCTTCCGCCCCTTCAAGATGGGCGACTTTGTCGAGGTGGCAGGGGTCTCCGGCGTGGTTGAGGAGGTGCGTATCTTTAGCACCCAGCTCAAGACCGGCGATAACCGAGAGATTATCGTGCCCAACTCCAATATCTACGGCGGTACCATCGTGAACGTCTCTGCTCGCCCAACTCGCCGCATCGATATGGTGTTCGGCATTGGATATGACGACGATATGCGCAAGGCACGCGATATCATGGAGAAGATCATGGCTGCTGATGAGCGCATTCTTGCCGAGCCTGCAGCAGCGGTCAGCGTCGCTGAGCTGGCCGACAGCAGCGTCAATTTCAATGTCCGTCCCTGGGTAAAGAGTGGCGACTACTGGGCGGTGCGCTCTGACCTGCTGGAACAGATCAAGATCGCCTTTGATGAAAATGGCATCTCGATTCCCTATCCACAGACTGATATTCATGTTGTAGAGCAGTCAGCCGCCTAATGCCATCACTCGCGGCCCACCGATCCCTTGGGCCGCGAGTAGAGGCTGTTCCGCAGCCAGTTTAAATCGTCTGATTAACCCTAATAGGGTTAAAAACAGCCCTGTTTCATTGCGTAGAGACCGAATCTGGTTTAACCTTGCGCGCTTCTTGTCAGTAGCTGTTTTCGTAGCATTGGCTTGATTCTGGAGAGGTGTCCGAGTGGCCGAAGGAGCACGCCTGGAAAGTGTGTATACGGCAACGTATCGAGGGTTCGAATCCCTCCCTCTCCGCCAAACAACAAACCCGCCATACGGCGGGTTTTTGTGCTTAGAAAGGGGCTTGAGGTCTCAGTTTCAAACAGTCGGATTCGATAAGCCAGCGTGCAGTGGTGGTATGAGATGTCAGCTGCAAGGCGACACATCAATCCGCAGGGGAGGCGAAAAGTATCGAGTCCGTTCTTTCCTCTCCTCTCCGCCTTAGTTTGTGGACCCTGTTTTTGGGTTTGTTAGTTCAATGACTAATCGCATTTAACTTTTCGTTTTGCACCCTTAGCGGCACTAGCACTGCACGCTACCGCCACTTTCTGGCTCTCTGAGATGGTCTTTGACACCTCCTGGAGCATCACCTCGACACCTGTATCACTAAAACGCCATTGGCCCAGTACGTTACCGCTGTTGCTGCTCAACTGACTGCGCATGGGAGTGCCGTTGTCCTCTACTATTGCCAGAGTGTGGGTGGCTTCTCTCTATTGGCTAGTGAGATGTTTCCTTGAGGTTGTTAATCTGTTCGCCCCACCACCTGTTTCGTGTTGGCAATGCAGTGTTGTCGAAGGTGGAGATGTCTGAGGTGCGCAGATAGAGCGCTATTTTTCTATTTACATTCGCAAATTCGAAGTCCATATGTTGGTCCAGGATTGGGACGTAGGGCTCCATTCTTACTTTCTGTGCTGATGATAGTTCGCGCACTCTACGAGCGATGTGGAATGAGAGCTCTTCGAAGGAGATAGAGCCATCGGCACCCGCATCGGCCTGTCCTATCAGTCCCTCTTGACGACATGGGTAAGAGACCGTTGCCGATGCTGCTCAGTTCATAGGCTGAGGCATCAGCTGCAGCGGCGGATAGTACATAGATACCATCGTGCTCGGCGGCTTGTTGCACCATGCGGCGTTGATCACGATTTTGTTTAAAAACTGCACCAGACTGGCGGTGTCCAGAAAAACGACCTTTTGCCCAGTCCTGTTCCACGTAACCAGCCTTGGATCTGCGACCAGGCAACGAGCGTGGAGGGCAGAGCGGGGTCGCCATCTTCTGGCACCATGAAATACTCGGAACCGATTTTTAGCCCATGCCGCTGATATAGATGACGACAAAGTCGCCATTCTTAGCGCTGGAGAGAAACTGTGGTAGTTGCTCGATGAGTTGTTTGCGGGTTGGCTGAGAGTTACAGCCATCTTCCTGACACCATGTTTGGGTGACGACCTTACCGAATCGTTTGCCGTGCTGTGACTTGAGTGTCTCGGTGATGGTGCGAGCATCATTCTGCGTTAGTGGAAGCGCATCAAGATTGTTAACACCCTTGTACTGCGATGTGGCACAATTGCGGCGTAGAGCGTCGGTTTTTCACCCTTTATTGGCGTGTAGGTAATCTGTAGACGCTGCGAATGACTCAGACCGTTTGCATCATAGATCGAGACCTTGAGCCGATTCACCCAGGGACGAGAGGGACGCGCTTTGTGAGTGCGAGTTTTTGCCTTTGATCACCCGATGGTTGCGGTGTAACAGAACGCGCCTGTCCTGCGCCGAGTATGTGTATTGAGATGCTGCTCTCATCAATACCAAAACCTTCAGCAGTCAGGTCGAGATCCACGTAGGGTGATCGACACTATCGGTTGATGCCACCACAGTAATATGTGGTGGTTGTAGACTCGCAATATCGATACCCTCTGGTGCTAACTTTTGGCGAGTTTGATACGTTCTGCATCACGTTGTGTAAGTCCAAATAGCGTGCGTTCGGCCAGGCCAAGACGTTTCTCAAGGATGTCGGGGCGGAACAGGTAGCTACCCAGCTGTTCAAAGGCGTGTATCTGCTCTCCAACCCGAAAGGTCAGCACCTCACTGACTGCATCGGTTTCATTGAAAAAGTAGCCGTTATTGTCATAGTAAATCCTGCCGTTCTGGTGATTGTATGACCAGATCCATAGATCGGGTGCATCCAGTCTTGAAAGTCGTTCAGTTCCATCTGGGAAACGATTGACCAGCAGAATTATCTCCTTCTTTGAGGCTGCTTTGTCATCCAGTTCTGTACGACTCTCCATCCATGATGGACCGTTAGAAGAGCTTACGACCATGCGCTGTGTGCCATTCATATAGACGATAACAGAACCGGATGGACCATATCCTATCGCATCAATTCGTACTGGTGGTGTGATGCCATCCGGTGATGTGAGTGCCTGACTAATTACTGCTGGCGCATAGACTGTGTTTTTCTGGTTTGGGATGTTGGCGTCTGCATGGAACCAAATTTTTGGCGTGGCTACATTCTCCACCTGACGACCGTCTTGATAGTGCTGGGCATTATCAAAGTGGATACGGTCCTGGCTGTCGCTGGTGTGATTCAGGCCAAACCAGCTAGAGGAGCTAGAGTGACCGACTCTTTCATGGCCACCATCATTGAGTTTCCATAGCTCCCACTGTTCACTACCATCACGCCAAAGATCACTCAACTGGATGGCAAAAGTCCGTTGCGATCTCTAACTGCACATCTTTTAGTTGTCTGTTTGTATATTCACTCACTCTGCTCAGAGATGCCTCAGGAGAGCTGCGGCTCCAAAGCTGCCAATCACTTTCACTCTCTGTACGCAGTGCTAGTAGCCGGCCTGTACTGTCAGCACGTATTTTAATGGTGCTGAATCACCAACAACGACTGGCTTCCAGTTCTCATCCGTTTGATGCTGGTAGAGCAGCCATCTATGACCACCAGCAACCGTTGTACTTGAGGTGATGGAACTAGTTTGTTCTGCATTGCTTACCTGTATACGATACCACGACCACTCCACAGACTGCGGATGTCGCTGATCTGTTGTAGCGGTTGTTCTATTAGAGTTGAGACAGGAATAAATCGATGTTGTTTATCCGACCAGATAGCTGCGATCAACTCAAATGACTCGCCGTTGCCATTTGAGTCCCACTCTTCGCGAGCGGTTAAGACACGACCGTCGGCTGAGACACGTAGCTCGGAGAGTTCTTCCGGTAATTCGGCCACTGCTGTTGAAGATCTATCCATTGATCTCCATTACGGTAGTAGTGGTGCCACTCGTTGGCGATCTCGTTACGGTTGGCATCCCCGCCTCCTGAACGCTGATGGTAGAACGTCCACCGGCGTCGATAATGGTCTGAATAGCAGGAAATGCATTTGGGAGGAGGGTGGAGATATCGTGCCAGCCCTGACTGTCAGGATAGTAAAATACCACTCGCCAAAACGACCATTACCATTGGCATCGTGTCTTTTAATCGCCACGCCGCGGCTGTTGGCGAAGGTGAACGCTGATGCTAGCCTGCTGGGGCATTTGGAATTAGGGTGCGTACGTCAGTCCATGACCCATCGTGATCGAGGCGGAAGTATGCTTGCTGCCACCTGTATGGCTACTGCGTACTAACAGACCAAGATCAGCGTCATAGCGAAGCTGGGCCGCCTTACCACCGAGTGCATTCTGTGCTTGAAGTAGCCGCCATCCCTCACTACCTGATTGCAGTAACTGGATATCTCCACTCACCATCCCAAGTTGGCATCGTCCTGTTCATGCAACAGGATTAGACGCCCACTGGCCAGTACCTCACTATGTTTGACCTTGCTGAAGGGGCGTTTATTAGATGCTGCTGAGCTTGAGGCTGTTGTGAGCATGGTGTTATCTAACATGACCCACTGATGATCACGGTTCTTGTAAAAAGCAGTCTGATCGGTGTCTCATCATGGTTACGCTGGATATCGACCATCAAGCCGTTGCTTCGGGCATCGACAGCGATGATTTTCTTTTCCAGTCCAGGACGGTGCTTGGCAACTATGCTCCTAACGTCGTTCCACTCTCCATCCTCTGCACGCATCACCCAGTGGGTGCTCTGAATAACGACGGGTACGGGTGAGTCGAAATCAGGTTTAATGGCGGCATCAAGCATGCTGGTAATTTCAAATAGTCCATCTCGACGCTCGTGAATGGTGTCTATCGCCAGATCATCATGAAGGGGAAGCGTTTTTTCGGCGGAGTGCCACTGCTTGGTCTTGTTGTCTCGGAGATACCACTGGGAGGTGTATTCAGCGCCTGATTCGCCAGTCATGGTTTGAACCCCGATCCCTTGACCATCATGCCAGTCGCTCATGGTCCATATTTTTCCAGAGAGTTCTGGGAGTATCTCTTGAGGTGTGCGCCACTCTCCCTGTGAGTCGCGCATGCGCCATACCCAATCACCCGGTGTACCGTCTCCATCTGCATCATCTACTTCAGCCGCTCCGACGAGTTCACCATTGGCCAGCAGTCGGAAGTTGCGAGTCAAATCAGGGATACCAGTAATGTCTTTATGAACTTCAATAGCCTGTTTCGATTCGTTAATCCGGTAGAAGTGAGTCTGCAATGAGTGATCAACATCTTCTGATGTGCGACTTGTTAATCGTAGGAGATGGTCTGATATGCGGTGAATACTCTTCACGGCACCCGGTTCAAACCCCGAGAGCTGTAGAGGCTCGATCTCATCGCCGGAGTTGATTCTGAATAGATGCCAGAGTGCACCGTCGTCTTTATCTCTACGTAGTGCATCATCGTAGATCGCGACCCCAAATAGGCCATCTGTTAGCTTGCGTATCTTTGGGACTTCTGAGGGTAGACTGGGTAGGGTGACTCTCTGGCTGCTTCCATTGGGTTTAACCCGTATGAGCTGCCAATCACTCTTGTCGAGACGAACGGCGAATAGGCCATTAGCGAGCTCAAATAAATCAGTGACCTCTCTTTCACCAGCAAAGGGTTGCCAGATGGAGAAGCCGCCATCTTTTGTTCCAAGATGGAGTGAGAGATAGGGACTATCCTCGTTATCGAGTTCAGGTATCGCGATAATGGTGGAAGAACCACCATCACCTTTAATGATGTGAGTGTCAGGCGAATGGTCAGGTGTCATTCTGGCTGTTACACGATAGAGGCGTGAAAAATTCTCTGCATCGAACAGTTCAAAGTGACCATCAACGTTGCTGGAGAAATAGTGCGTGACATCTTTGTGGGAGTGACTCCAGGCGCCTTCGCTGACCGCCATGGAGAGCGAAGTGAGGGCGGTTAGTCCCCGATAGTCGACGCCGTCTGCCTATTCGTAGTTGGGAAGCGCGAGCGAACGACGGAGAAGATGCAGCAGCGGCTTTATGTCGGCGTAGAGTCACTGAGGGAGTTGTGTAGAGCCGCGAAGAGGTGATTACGCAACGTACGCAGGACGTCGGGCGCCGCAGGCATAAACGGTCGCGTGAAGTTTTTGCTGTTTGCTTGGGCTTGGATGCCCAAAACAAACTCTCGCAAAAATAGCGACTCCCCGGGCAGGCTTTTCCAGTGACGTAGTATTTGCCATGGTTCAGCGGTAATGGCACGACGCCATAGACGTACATCAATACCGTCCCAGGTTTCAAGAAGACTGGTGTCACTATTATGGTAGGCGATAACTTTATTAGGAGCAGTCGCATGACCAGCCTGAATCAATATCGCCACATCAGACTGCATGCGGGTTTCGGTGTTATCAATGTTGGCACTGATCTGGTTACATAGCGGTAGTGAACCTAGTCCGATAGCTGCAGATAACAGTCTGTTATTTGTAATTGTGGTTGTTATTCTTGTTGTCACAGTGGTGTCCTTACAGGTTTAGGTTAACGCCAGCTGGTTTCACCAGTGATAAGAGTGCCTGGAATGATTGGGTAATGAGTAGTGCCAACGCTGACCGCCATGGATAGCGAAGCGAAGGCGGTTAGTCCGCGATAGTCGACGCCGTCTGCCTATTCGTAGTTGAGAGCGCGAGCGAACGACGAAGAAGATGCAGCAGCGGCTTTATGTCGGCGTAGAGTCAGTGAGGGAGTTGTGTAGAGCCGCGAAGAGGTGATTACGCAACGTACGCAGGACGGTCGGGGCGCCGTAGGCATAAACGGTCGCGTTAGTATTTGCCGCTTGCTTGGGCTTGGATGCCCAAAACAAGCTTCCGCAAAATAGCGACTCCCCGACTCTTGACTGCCATCGGAACTTTCAACTTTTGTGATCTCACCATCATCGTCATAGGCGATAGAAAGCGAGCCGACATCTTCGATAGCGATGGTGATGGGTTTGCTCATGGCGTTATAGGTGAAGATCAATGCGGTGTCTTCAAATTCTGATCTTATGATCTGACCCGCATCATCGTAGATGAGGTGCACGCGCTGACCGCCATGGAGAGCGAAGTGAGGGCGGTTAGTCCCCGATAGTCGACGCCGTCTGCCTATTCGTAGTTGAGAGCGCGAGCGAACGACGGAGAAGATGCAGCAGCGGCTTTATGTCGGCGTAGAGTCACTGAGGGAGTTGTGTAGAGCCGCGAAGAGGTGATTACGCAACGAACGCAGGACGTCGGGCGCCGCAGGCATAAACGGTCGCGTGAAGTTTTGCTGTTTGCTTGGGCTTGGATGCCCAAAACAAACTTTCGCAAAAATAGCGACTCCCCGGCGTTTACCGTCACTGTTTGAAGCTGTGGTGAGGTTGCCATTTGCGTCGTATTCAAAAACAGAGATCTTCGCATTTTCAGGATATTCAGAGGGATACTGAATGACCTTCGATATCTTGTTTACGGTGTCGTTATAAAAAGTCGAGTTATCTCTCACCATCATTTTTAGAGTGAGTCGACCACGATCATCATATTCGAATTGGGTGTCACGGTTACCCCGTTCAATGTTGATAGGTGTGCCATTTTCGTCGTAGGTGGTGTCAGTAATGATGCCGTTAACATCGTTACGTATGCGCTGTGTGTAGGTAGAGCCATCGTCGCGATAGGCGATGGTGTATTCGTAACGGTTGGTGCGACTCTTGCTCCCGGTCGGGTTTTAATGACCTCAGTATAGTAAGACTCACCATCGTCTCTTCTGTAGTTGGTGCCGTAGTTATACCAGGTGGTCATGTTGTCCCGTTCTGTTACAGAGCGTACGAACTGATTGCCACCAAATTCGGTTCCTGTGTAGGTGATCATTCTGCTGCTACCGTCGTCGTAGCCAATCGTGATCAGGTTGGTGTTAGCGTCATAACGATAGGTGAAGTAGTTACCAGCGGCATCCTGAGTGTGAACAAGACGATCGTTGTCATACCGGTAGACAACGCTTTTTCCTCCGCTTGCATCAATCCTGGAAACTGTACCGTTGTTATTAAAGGAGAAACGGAGTTCTCGGTCTTCACTGTCAACTATGCGAGAGAGCTGGCCCTCTGCATCACGCGCTGACCGCCATGGATAGCGAAGCGAAGGCGGTTAGTCCGCGATAGTCGACGCCGTCTGCATATTCGTAGTTGAGAGCGCGAGCGGACGACGAAGAAGATGCAGCAGCGGCTTTATGTCGGCGTAGAGTCACTGAGGGAGTTGTGTAGAGCCGCGAAGAGGTGATTACGCAACGTACGCAGGACGGTCGGGGCGCCGAAGGCATAAACGGTCGCGTTAAGTTTTTGCTGTTTGCTTGGGCTTGGATGCCCAAAACAAACTTTCGCAAAAATAGCGACTCCCCGGAAACAGGTGTTGGCTCTCGCCATTGCTGAGATTGACCCGAGTGAGCGCCCCTGAGGTGTCGAATTCATCGATCTGACTACTGTTCGAGCGCTGAAACCCCGTGTGTGCGTAGTAGACGCTGTTGACCACGAGTGGAGGTTCGATAGACAGTCCCGATAGGAATGTGGCGTGGTTTGAGCAGCCCTTTTCTACATATCGAGTCCATGCGTTGGAACGGAATTCTGCATCTCGTAAGAGCTTGTTGCGTTCATCACGGCGCTCACGGTCATTGCTGAAACGGTTGTCTTGATTGGCGGCCTGAATAATGGCATCAACAGCACTCTCAATCTCCTCTTTACTTAGCGAAGGTGGCCTGAATACGGTACGGGCACCAGAACCATTTTCTCGTATAACAACCGTGCCATCGCCCTGTACTGCGAGACTGGTCTCGTAATCGGAACCCCAGCCAATGCCGAAAATACCCTTTCCACCTGATCGACTGTTATAAGTGCGTTCGATCTCAAGATCGTGACGTCCTGCAATAACGATATCTGTGTAGGTGATGTAATAGTTACCGTTCTTGAGATTAACCCCTGCCTCAGTTTGGGAGGGGATGGCTGTCACGATCAGAGTGAGGCCAAACAGTAGAATGGGTAGGTAATGGACCTCCGTGAACCAGTTTATTATTGTTGAAATAGGGTCTTGAGTATTCAAACTGTACCCGGTGATCAGGTGACTTAACATCCTATTGTTCTCCATCGCTATGCTGGTTTTTATACATAGTTGTTTTGTTGCGTAATGCTAAGCGCATGTTGATTTAATGTATACACTCTTTGAAGCCCCTCTGATCTGAGGTGGTTTTGTAATCTTTTTCTATGATGTTGATCTGCCGACGATTTATCATGTGTGAAGTATCAATTAGCTGTTTGCCGATTGGAGGTTACAACGAAGATAGGTCTGCGTTAATAACTCGCACTCAAGCATGTACCCAAGTAGCTCCATGGCATCGTCTCTGCTTAGTGATAGAGCACTGTTATCAATAATGACACCAGCGAGATCTCGGTCTGGTCCTGAATGTTCAGCCATCACAAGATAGATATCGAGCAGAAAATCTAAAATATTACTCTCCCTGGCCATTTCAATGTACTCAAGTGTACCGAGAGTGAATGGTGAGCAGAACGCGGAGCGCTGAGCGTTAAAGAGACGCTGAAAATGATGTGGGTTAAGTTCATCAGAGTCGTTGCGGCCATGTAATGCTAGCAGCACACTGTTATACGACTCGACGTCTTCAAAGGCTCTTTCGTCACTGGTCTCTATGTCAAAATCAATCTTGCATTGTTCAATTATCTGCGCACTCATTATGGTTTCCTCACTCTGTCACTGGTGTTAAACGGACACTGAATGGAGCTGTGACAGAACAACACTCGAAATTGATCGTAAAAAGAGGGTGTTGATATGGCTCGATAATGGTGTTGCGGTTATTGATACCCACTCATCTCATGGGTTTTCGTCAAACCTTCTGTCCGAGTCCGTTTAAGGGATGGAACCATTAACAGATAGGTATGGAGCAATTGATAATGAGCTATGAAAATCAAAAGGGCTGTGGAAGAGTACGTTTACTGATAATGGTCTCGATAGTTGTCTCTGTTATAGGTCAGGTAAACGCAGCGTCCATGGCTGATTCAATTCTGGAGCTACCATCGGGTTCGGAGTTTGAGCTCAGGGCTGAATTAGAAGTGCCTGCCAACCGAAATTTTATGTTGCTAGGTCGAGATCAGCTGAGTGAGACCTTCAATGAGTTGAACCAGAGCTATAACCAGATGAATGGGGGTCACTCTTCACGTTATGGGTATTTTCACTATAACGATTACCTTCACAGTGGCAGGAGACGGCAGTTCAGAGCTATCGAGAGTGCCTGGAACGTCATCGTACCTACTACAGTTACGGTGGTTCAGCATCGGTAACAGTACTATCATCAATCAGGGAGTGGTAATACCGGTGTGATCATTAATAACGGTGATGACTCCTCGCCAACCTATGGAAGTTATATAGGAGATAATAACTGCATCAGACCTGAACACACCATTGCGATGCTACTTCTCGACAAGGAGGAGGCGGGAAGCGGGGAATCTTCCGAGAGGGGTATCGGTTCAAGGTTAAATCGGTCAGACACCGTCAGCAACGAGGTTTCCATGTGGTAACGATTCGCTTCGATCATGATGTAGCGCGTGGTATCCGTATCATTACTAGTCAAAACCCTACCAACATCACTATCAATCAGCTCAACTATCGTGATTTTGGTGGTGGTTTCTGGCAGGAATGGGGCAGCGCTTGTTGGCCTACAGGATATTGGTGGTGACTATTTCGATATCCATCTGGCTGAGAATCGGTACTACGATTAATGAGGTGAGAGAGTCAGTGGAGGCGAGAGTCCTCATGAATGGTAGTGTGTGTTCTGTCTCGACATATCAGTTATCGATTAGTGAGTGGCCTAAGCCATTGTAATGGCCCCTCTGATCTTGATGGTTATCAACAACCACTTCAGCGGCTCCAGTAGTACGGCTATGATCAACCACATTGTGTCGATCTGCTGAGATGCTATACCCCAGCCTGAGATGACTGTAAATGGTATGTACCAGAAGCGCTCAAGGTGATTGCCAATGCGGAAAACATTACAGAAGAGGAAAAAGGAGACTCCCAGGAGACCGGATCAGTAAGAGGTTGAGTGCGAAGTGTGCGTGATACATCTCGCTGCAGAGCAGCAGTATCAACAGGATGAAGATGATATCAGTCAGGTTTAACCGAAGGCCTGGTTTCTGTTCGATCTCAAATGTCAGAATTTTCACTAATAAGCTCCTCTCGAGTATTGAACCGTAGTGTTGTTTTTCCAAACCGCCCTCCGTAATTTCTCACTGCCATGTCATACGCTTGGAGTGTTATACCGTATTTGTCCCTTTCGATACTCGTGATGCAGAGCGCTCTGCAGATCATTTCATGTCTCTATATAGCGGACTCTTTTCTGCTAGTAAGTAAACCTTCTCGCTCTCTTTTTATTGTCTTAATATCAGATCTTCTTCGAGTCAGGCTGTTGTAGTGGTAACTGTGGTGATGGTTTCGATCTTCTTTAAATAGATAAAATGAGAAGGGGTTGAGGCTTGATGGAATCGCGATATCGACCTGTTCACTTTGATGACCTTGTTATGTAGCAGGATCTTGAAGGCAAGGTAGAGAGTGAATAATACGCCATAGAGTGCTGACAACCACAGGTAGGGGGCTGTGAGATAAGATGTCGAAAAGTAGAGCACGGTAAGAAAGAGTGTCGTTGCGTCGATAAAGAAGAGAGCATCGAGGCTGTAACGTCGAAAACTAAACGGTGCAAAGAGGGCGATTCGGAAGGTGTTACACCAGTCGAGCGCTATATGCAGAGCAATACCAGCTAGAGCTGCAAGCAGAGTTGACCATGAATAACCCTCAATGATAATTAGAGGTGTGCAGATAAGCAGTGCGTAGAATGGGGCAAGTGGAACTGAGTGAGTCAGGGACTGGTGGTTTTGAGGTAGAAGCGTCTTCCAAAACAATAAATAGCACATCAAGATCTGGAAAGAGGCTGCCTAGAAGGAATGCAGTGCCCGCTGTAAAGATGATCCATCTCGATTGCGCTGTGCAGTCCAGCAGTCCCAATTCCGGGAGTCGCTATTTTGCGGAAGCTTGTTTTGGGCCTCCAAGCCCAAGCAAGCGGCAAATACTTAACGCGACCGTTTATGCCTACGGCGCCCCGACGTCCTGCGTACGTTGCGTAATCACCTCTTCGCGGCTCTACACAACTCCTCAGTGACTCTACGCCGACATAAAGCCGCTGCTGCATCTTCTTCGTCGTTCGCTCGCGCCTCAACTACGAATAGGCAGACGGCGTCGACTATCGGGGACTAACCGCCTTCGCTTCGCTATCCATGGCGGTCAGCGAAGGTGTGGTGAATAATATCCATTGATAACGCATTATCCTTCGGCGTTTAGAGTGACCATGGAAAGATAGTGTTGCAATGACCGCAGTGGTTACATGCAACACGCTTTCCTTGGCAGGTTTCGCTGATGAATGACTTCCAGCTAGTCACGTCCTGATAACTGACAAGATTGGCAATCACCCCTACGGTAAGGCATATTCCTACGACAATCGCCCAGTGATGCTGAGAAATTAGAAACAGGATGCTTGCGGTCAGTATTAATATGACGTTGGCGATAAAAATAACCCGGCACATCTGACCATCCTTGACTCATCGTCAGGCTGATGTGCTGACCACAGTCTCTACACTTCACGAATGGAGTCTCATGTTGAAGTTCATCATATTTGTCTTCCTGTCTCTTTGTCTTGGACTCAATGGCCTGCTATACGCTGATGATGTTCAATCAACAGCACCGCCGGCCATGACTATGCTCGTCAGGTACTGGCAATGGAGGTGGCGGTGAGTGATGAGGCGCTGAAGAAGAAAGAACGAGTGCTGCTCGAGCTCGTTGCTGACTCCGGGTTGCTTAGTGATGATGAGCACAATAGTGAGACACGTGTTGCACTTGCTGAGCTGTATCAGGCGTGGCATCTATTTCGCGATGCGCAATGTGAGGTGAATGGTTATCTGCACGTCTATCCTGCTGATAGCAGGCTATTTTCTTCCGAGTACAATGCCTGCCGCTTGAGAATGAACAGAAAGCGCATCGACTATCTCGATCGACTCGAGAACGAAATCTATGACCATTAATCGCTGAAATATCGTCGCGTGTTGAGTTGTTACTGTTGTTATCCATTTATACAATCATCGTCTGCCAGTGCCTGAACGTGCGTCCGTGACGGCAAATAGAGACACCACCCGCGTTGCCAGGTATGAGCCACTCCCACAAATCATCAAAGGGGAGAGAAGTAGCCTTATTACTCGCCACTCTCGATCGTTAATACCCAGTTCACTATCCATTTCATCAATGGTTAACTGACGTGTTCTGTCGCCTATTCGGTTATCTTCGTTGTTACTGCTAAAGATGCTGAGTTCATCTCTGGTCTGCTCTATCTCCTCCAGTAGAGACCAGAAACCCTCGCTTCTGAAGGCTCGTAGTTTCTGCTCCACCTTTGATGGGTCGGTTTCTGTGCGACTGTAGATGCCACGAAGAGCCTCGATGTCGTTGTCGATATATTGTGTGATTGCTCTATCTGGTTCGATGCTCTCGGTATCAAGTAAGCGTGGGGGTAGGCGGGCAATGCATCGTCGCCATTGGTGAAGATGCAGTAAGCCGTGTTGTTTAATTCTCTGTAGTAGACGCGGTTTCCGAAGGGCAGAGGAGTGTTACCAGAGCACATCTTCTCGTATCGGCTCTTACACTGCTTTAGTCCCTCTCGAAAACGAAGCTGCGCAAACTCAGTGCCATTTATTTTGATCTCTTGAGACATTTCAGCGGTGGAGAAAAGATCAGCAGGAAGATCGAAGGGATCGTTATTACAGATAGAAACTGATTCTGAGTCTGTGGGGCTGGTTGGCATTGAGGTCGGATGTTCTATCTCACGATGACACAGTTTGTCGGGATAATACTCGAGGATAACGGTGTCGTGTCCCGATCCATTATAAAGCTGTGCACGATAGGCCAGGACCGTTGTACTGTCGTAGTCAGTGAGGCTTTCACAGACCACGAATTCTATAATTGAGCTACCTGATGGCAGGCTTTCTTACTGTTTTACATGACAAGTATGCTTTAGTTCGAGGTGTGATTCATGGTGATTATCACGCTGGTATAGCCAATATGATGACGATCGTACTGATAACTGGAATGCTGGCACCCAATAGCAGTGCAGCCATATAAAGAGACTTTCTTGTTGTTAATTCGATGGTGGACAGGGTGCTTCTGTAGCCACCAAAACGTCTGGCACGAGAAACTATACGCTTCACTACAGAAAGGGATCCCTGTTATGGGCCTCTGTTGTTTCGATGCTGTTGTTTGCGATATAGGCCATGTCGCTGTTGTGTGTTCTCCAACGACCAGATTGATCAGCTGAAGGTTATGGGTTTTGCGTATGCGGTTGCGTAGTAGAGCATGTGCAGTGAACGTGCTGGAATGTGCATAAATCGCTCCAGCAGTAATATACGTCGCCATCTGGGATTGTTTATTCCACTGCCTCCTTTTCCTGATGTTACTACTGATACCATTTTTCTAATCGGTACAGATCACGTCTGATTGCCCGCTCTGAAGTTTCGAAACCTGCGAGTTTGCGGCGCTCTATAGGATCGATATGATGGAAGTAGGAGACTCACCGAGTGATTCAATGGTGCTGTTTCTATCGTTTGTGAACGGATCGCTACGTCGTAGCAGTCTCGAAGGGCGTCTATGGTGATCATCCATAGACAACGTGGATCAGCGATTAGCTGTACACCCATGAGTAGTGCATCGATGGGCCTTAACACCAGCCAATCCTCCAGCTCAGCATCAATACCGCAGTTACGATAGATCGACTTCATCCCCTTTTCAGCGAGCACTGTGCCCTCAATTGAACGAATCGATTGCTTTTACGAATCTCCGGTAGCACCGGTTCAGCCCGCCAGTGATGCCGTGAAGAACACCGAAACATCGAACTGTCACCCCGTCAAATTCAAATTCGAGATAATCGAGTCGATCAGGTGGCGATAGATGTTTTGTTAGTAGTTCTTGCGCTGTTATTTCTAGTGACTACCAAATTCACTACACTTCCATCAATGAACGACATGGCGTGATTTAAATTCAGGTAGAGGAATATCTGCCACGATGCCGTGTTAACTGACCATCTGCGGAGAGTTCTCACTCTTCAAATTCGAGTTCAGTCGACGTGTGGTTATAGATGTTTTGTTAGAGTTCTTGCGCTGGTATCTTCATCTCAAACAGGTCATTCCTGTCTCTTCATGTCATACATACGGGCTGGCGTGGTTTTATAATTAATCTTGAGAGAGTATGGTCTGACTTTAACTGACTACTCTACCGAAAGGGATATCCAGCTTTTTCGATGTGGCCGTTTCGGTAGCGGTAGTAGCTTGTAAGAGGGATCCCTAGGGTCTACGTGCCTCTCTACTCAAAACAGGTCTGACCTCGTACGACATTAGCGGTGCTGGTGGGTTTTGTCAAATCATATGTGGGTGGATGCCTGATTCAAACTGCCACTATAATTCACGCTATGTTCGATGAAGGTTATCAGTGTTCCGTAGTCAGCGAAGAGGTTATAGTACTTCTTTGCTGAATACCCAGGTCTGACGACCGGTGGTTTTTGTCAATCAGGATGTGGTGGTCCATTGGGGCGACATATCACGCTGTTGAAACTATGCGGTTTTATAAGGGTTTGTACTTTTCATTGATTCCAGCGTTAGACGTGTTGTTTCAAGGCTATCGACATCATCAGTGTAATGATGCCGTTAATATTTGATAGGCTTTTTCACTTTGCTAACCTGTTTTAAGGTCGATATCATCAGTCCAAAATAGCATTCTTCCATAAGGGATATTCAATACTATCGAACCTGATACAGGTATTTGTCCCCTTTACTCCGGTGTATACAACCTCTCGCGTGTCCGTCTGATAGAGATATTAAAACATGATCACTCTGGAGTATGAGAGGGCTGTAAGGACAGTGATGATATCGCGGGTGTTGGTCTCGCAGCCTTAGATTGTGGACGATAGTGAGGAGGTGAGTGTGGCGGGTGAACAGGGAAGATTGCCGCTTTTCCACCGGCATGAAAATAGCGAGACGAAGGGCAGGCTCAAATCGATATGGCTGAGGGTGAGGACTTGGACTGAGTGGCGTGCCGGTCGCCTAGGTAAACGGTATCAGGGTTGATGGTGGTGAATCACTTCAGGTCTATCGGAACATTGTCGCCCCGAACTAGAAGCAGGATGTGGGTTACGGGTGATTTGGTGATTACCGATATGGCTTAGCTGGGAAAAACTAGTGATATCTATGTTATAGAGCCTGTGTTGGCACCGCGTTGATGCGAATATTTACTCTGTTTTTGTTTTTGAGTCAAATCGGGTATGTTGCGCGTGCATAATAAATAAAATAATAGGAGCAAGGCGTAAGGCCTGTGTGTATCTAATGGGAGAGCCGTTCAATTTCTTTAGCCCTGCCTGGGTCGATTACTATCTTCGCCAAGCACGCTACTTTTTGCAAATACGCATATCGATCATGAGGATGCCTCGCAGGATGCGATGCTTAAGCTCCATACCCGTATCTCTTCCAGAGAAGCAGCGCTTCTTACCGATGCCTACGTCAAAACAGCCTATAAAAATCTATTACGCGATCTCTATCGACACCATTTCGGGAGACCGCGCGTCCCCGCTGGGTAGAGCGTCTCGGCCCGATATGGCAGAGGATTTACGAATTATTCTGCTTTGACAAAATACCTGCCGGTGAAATTGCTCATCGTCTTGAGAACGAGGGCCATCTCCACGACAGCCAAGACATTCCAGATGAGATCGTGCAGCGGGCGACCAGTCGCATCCGTGCTGAGAATGCCTGTCCTAAACCCAGGGTTCAGCCGATCTCGATTGATGCAGGTTTGTCAGGTGAGGAGAGTGAGCCGTTAGAGATTGCAGATGATGTCTCACCAGAGAGTGTGCTTTCAGAATCAGAGATCGGAGCGCTGATGCGAGTGATATTTGATCATGAAGAGATACTGAGCAATCACAGGAGGAGCTGAGTAATCAGGTTCAAGCCAAGTGGTCTCATCTCAGACAAATACTTGAGCTCGATGATGATGAGCGGATTCTTTTGAAACTCATATACCTGGAGAATATGACCATGAGCGCGCAAGGATGTATTTGTGATGCACCACACAACGTACGACGTCGAATTGGCCGTATTTGTGCTCGCATCAGGGGCATTTGAAAGTGAAGGAGCTCTCTTTGAGGCGCTAATGGAATGATTATGAATGACGTTCACATTCTCAGTATAGATTGTCGCAAGGCACCGCTTGAGGATGGCTGGTGATGAACCCGCGGAAGAGAGTCAATCGTAGCGTAACATCTGGCTCGTCTGGCGCTTGCACTGGATGATGCCGTAGCGTCATCCTCGAGCCTGATCTCAATGAAATCTCCGATTGGCATATGGGATTGCTAGCGGAACCACGTGCCTCTGAAGTAAAGTCCTGGGTCGCACGAGATGTCGCGTGTTATCGGCTCTGGCTGAGCTGCGAGCGGCGGAGAGAAGCTTCGCCGTCGCATCGTTCAAGCTGTTCAGTAGGGGTGATAACACATATTGAGATTGCTAACTTACTTCACCGTCAATCGAAGTACTTCGTCCAGCTGCTGCAATGGCTATCACGCTACTACCTGCTCTGGTGCTTGTATCCCATTTCAACCAGAGCCTGGCACCTGCCGGCTGGGTAGAGGAGATCAATAGTGCATATCGGGATTGGCCTGCCGAGATACCCCCTCTGTGCAGGGTGGCCGATAGTGGTGGCACTAAACCGTAGTATCGAGGCTAATAATGAACAAGTTTAACCAGCGGAGGGTTCATGGCTGAATTCACAGTGGCCTGCTCAGAGTTGACGGCCCATCAGGAGAGTGGCTTAGGTCATCAAAACGCTTCCTACTAAACGACACGCCTGTGAGGGCTCTGACTGTGATGAATTTGGCGCACAGAGTATGAGGCGGGACGCTGGACGTTGCTGGTTTCTTTGAGTGCGTTGGGAGGGCCGTGCCGGAAGTGCAAACGTACGTCATCGCCAGATGTTTGAACGGTTACTTCCTTTTTATTCAGCAAGACCTGAAGCGTGCAGAAGGCCGAACTAGTGAGTGAGTGGTCAGAGATTGATGCAGAGGATGAAGATCTGTTCTGCGACTACGCAAAGCGTTTCTTGATACTCGGTGCTGGACAGCAGCAATGAACAGAGAGGTAGGGTGTATCTAACTATGAATGAGAAGAGACCTATTCATCAGTTTGTGGGCTGGTTGTCTGGTCACCCAGCGTTGCTAGGTGCAATCGTTTTGCTACTGACCTCGTCGGTCGGGTATGTCTATGAGAGGGCGTTCTTTAATCAATTCGACATCAATATATTCCGCTTTTCGTCTTTCTATGACTTTATGTATCAGTGGTGGCGGCAATGGGCAGTCGTAAGTACCTTCCTCAAGGCGATACTGATGATTGTCTCTATGATTGCCGGATACATGGTGGCTGTGGTGGCTGTGGTGGTTGTCGACCGTTGTGAGTCTGTCTGGGCAGAGAAGAATGAACTGCGATCTGGCGAAAGAGTTCTGTTTGGCCTTGAGCGTAGGCGGTTTCGTGTTATTGCTATGGTTGCGTTGGTTGTTGTCCTGATTGTTGCCGTCTCTTTTCTCGTCGTACGCGCCTTTAATGGGTTGACGATTGGTGAGAATGTCGTGCTCAGCGCGGTGATGGTATTCGCCTATGGTGTCGTCGTATTCCTTGCAGCATGGCTTGGACAGCATTTGATCTTTGAGCAAGGTGAACGTACACCATGGCGATGGACAGGTTTAGTGCTTTCTTCTGGCAGGTATCGTATACCTGTTTAGCGTCATGTTAATGCACGTCCGGATCTTGCTCTGGCTGAGTCTGGAATGTTGAAGCGCGATGCCAAGTACACCTACACGGTGTATCGAAGTGATGGTGATACTGCGAAAGTGATTTCGCGTGATGCAAAAATACTAGCAATAACGACCTATTACCATCTGTTTTATGATCGAGAAACAAGCAAGGTTATCGCTATTAACAATCAATATGTCGGAATGCTTGAGTCAAATTGGCTACGATAAAATTATAAATACAGACCATTTACAGTCACTTTTGGTCTGCCTTTTATAAGTATGATCAAGTAAAAATAGGTGTAAAACCAAGTGATTGGTAGGGTTTAATTGTAGAGAAAAAGTTATGTTCACTGCCGCCACGTTGTCCGTTATAGACAGTAAGCACGGAAATAATCCACATATAAAGAAAGGAAGACAGAATGAAAAATGAAGAAAAGCATAGTTGTAGTAGCGGTCTCTATTGTACTGGGTATGAGTTCGGGTATGAGCTTGGCTGGTATGGATAAAAAGGGTAGTAATTCGGGTAAGGCTTCCTCTAGCGAGTCTTCACAATCCGTAACACAGCTCGCACTTGCAGATCAGCTTGCTGCCTACGGCGATGCAAATAACGATGCGGTAGCTCTTGTACTGGCTGCGAAGATGAAGAAGAGTGTGGGTGGCGCAGATAAGATGGAGGCCGCCAAGAGCAGCAAAGGTGGCGATGATAGTGACAAGAAGGCAAGCGCGAATAGCGGTACGGCCGATGCAATGCTGGCACGCGCCAAAGAGATGGCTGGCGATAACCCAACAGTACTGGCCATGGTTCGAGATGTTGAAGGTATGAAGTCGCGTGGTCGAGTAAAGGGGCGTGTGCGTGGCCACGAAGATCGTATCAAGGCACGAGATGTAGATATCTTCCGTATTAAGTTTGAGGGAGAAGAGAAGGCAGAGATTCTCATCAAGGGTGATGGTGATACCGATCTCGATCTCTATGTCTACGACAATAATGACAATGAGATATGCACCGACAGTGATCGTACAGATACCATGTACTGCTCCTGACCCCGCCTGGACTGGTACGTTCAGGGTTGAAATACATAACCTGGGTCGTGTCTGGAATGCCTATGAACTCTTCACTAACTAATATTTGAGACTGCGGTCAAAACAGATGTTCGGAGGGGTTAATGTGATTTGCATTAACCCCCGCTGACCGCCATGGAGAGCGAAGTGAGGGCGGTTAGTCCCCGATAGTCGACGCCGTCTGCATATTCGTAGTTGAGAGCGCGAGCGGACGACGAAGAAGATGCAGCAGCGGCTTTATGTCGGCGTAGAGTCACTGAGGGAGTTGTGTAGAGCCTCGAAGAGGTGATTACGCAACGTACGCAGGACGGTCGGGCGCCGCAGGCATAAACGGTCGCGTTAAGTTTTGCTGTTTGCTTGGGCTTGGATGCCCAAAACAAACTTTCGCAAAAATAGCGACTCCCCGGTTTTTGTAGCTTGGGTGAAAACTACGCCTGACGATTGCCGGTGTTTGATAGTGCCTGGGTGAATTGGCTGCGATTTTGACCAGTCAAGGAGAGTCGATGATGACTGAGTATTTAACTGGAAACTTACGGATATGGTTTGCGGAACTTTTGGTCTCACTGCTACTCATGTTCAGTGTTGGCGTTTCATTAACGGCATTTCACTCAACTGAGCAAGATGATCAGGAGTAGAGATTGCAATGGCGGATATACCTCAAATGCGAGGGACGAGAAACGCCAGATGATACGGATGGGTGTGCCTGAAGTATGGCTCGAGCAGCTTGAAGTTAAGCTCGACGACCATGGCATTGAGGTGATCATCTCCCGCTACGAGAACTCCTGGTTGATCAATATACCTATTGAACAGCACATTGATAGCAGTGTAAAAGTGATATTTGAACGTTTTGGTATCGAACAAGATAATAATGATGAATTGAAACTATTGCTGACTTCGATCTGAATCTGATTTCAGTTTGTCTATTAGTCACCTATTTATAATAATTCGAGGGATCCAGAAATGAATCGCAGGGATATGGTTGAGGCTGCAGTCCGCGTGCAGGTCAGGAGCGGTGCAGAGTCTACTCGCCACTGTTTGACTGTTGTGTTTGTTATGTTTGCAGCCGCGATACTCAACAAACCTCCACGCATCGACTCGGCATGCATTGTTGGTGGGTGTTTCAGAATACCCAAATCTTGATGAAAAATTTCAGCTCGAAGGTCCCAAGTACGACGTGCGCCTGGCACGCGACTTCCTTATCGAGTCTGGTTTCGATCGAAAACAGATGCGTGTACTTGCTGATGGTGTAGAGGGTGCAGATGGTCTGCCTACCTCCGCCGCAATCAAACAGGCGCTTGCCTCTCTTGCCAATGATTCACAGAAAGGTGATTTTGTTTACGTGCATTTTGCGGGTCATGGATCACAGCAACCCATTACTCAGTTGATCAGTCACATAATGAGACGGATGGACTCGATGAGATATTCCTGCCTCGAGACGTGAAGGCGTGGAGCGATGAGATTGGCTCGGTAGAGAACGCACTTGTTGATGACGATGTGCGTGATGCACTGGCTTCTATACGTGCACGCGGTGCATTTGTCTGGTTGGTTTTGATAGCGTCATTCAGGCACCATGTCGCGCAGCGCCGCTACGGGCGGTGATAGCGTGCGGATGAGAGATGTTAAACCCAATACGCTTCAAATTCCGGCAGCTGCAATGCAGCGTGCCTATCAATCAGTGCGTTCACGAGGTGCTGGCGGCACTGCTGGAAATGACCTTTCCAGCGACGGTATTCCGGTGGCTGACGATGAAGGGGCGGGTGGTTTTGTGGCCTTTATGCTGCGCGAACGACTGAAACGACACCGGAGATGATGTTGCCTAGATATCATCCAGAGAGTGAACCGCACGGCTTGTTTACCCATACCTTGATTAAAACCCTGAGTCGTTTTCCTCGGTGCTACCTATCGTCAGGTTATTCAGCAGGTCTTGCAGGATTACAGTGCGATGCAGTGGCGTGCCACAACACCGCTCTATGAGGGAACGGCTCTGGATGCTCCAGTATTTGGTGCTGAATCGAAACAGGAGTGACTCAACAGTGGCGGTTCGAACGCAAGGGAAAACGTTTAACCCTGTATGCCGGAACGCTGCATGAGGTCACGAAAGGATCGGTGTTAGCTGTCGCAACAAGCGCTAGCAGATGATGAAGTGATTGGTTATGTAACGGTTACCCGTTCCGGAATGCTTACGAGCGAAATTGAAGTTACAGCGCATGCAGATAACGCTGCGATTGCGATCAAATCGATGCCAAAGCGAGGTTATGCAAGACTGGTTGAGTCAAAACGGACTTCACACTCCGTGTTGCATATCCCGCAGACGATCAACTTAAGTCGGTTGTTGGAAAACGGATTAGTGAAATCCTCTTTGGGGATAACAAGTTGATAACGGGTAGCGCGTTAGTTGAGTGGGTGGCTGCTGGACAACAGGCGGACCTACGCCTTGCCGTCGAATCGGATGAGAAGGGAAGCCTCTGGCTTCTGCCGCCAACTGCAGAACTTGAGCCGGAGTGGCGTAGTACCTACTCAAAAATCAGACTGATGGACGTGATAATGCGAAGGTCGTCAGCCTGCTGATGGATAGTCTCTCCAGAATCGCCAAGGTGCGCAATCTGATGCGCCTTGCCAATCGCGGTGGTGATGCGGCTAACACTGAACTTGGGATGAGCGTAGAGCGTGCCGATAGTGGTGAACGAGAAGATATAGCGCTCGGTACCGTGCCAAACTTCTACAATGGTGACTCACTTGAACTGACGATACGCAACACACGACGTTCAGCGCAGGACGTCACGGTGCTATTTATCGGTGCTGACTATTCGATCCAGACACTCTTCCCTACGATGGTGAGATCAATCGCGTAGAGGCTGGCAGTGAGCTGGTAATCGATGGTATTGAGATTGACGCCTCGGAGACAGTGGGGCGTGAGCAGCTGATTGTAATCGCGACTCAGGCACGAGCGGACTCTCCTTTGGAAAATTTCGGTTTTCTGGCTCAGGCAGGTGTTCCGCGATCGTGATACGAGTGCCGAGCGTGGTGGAGATCGTTCGGTCCATGATCTTTGAAAAGCGCCGGATTTGGTGTGGGGACTTCTCGGGGTGCAGGGCGGAAATCACGTGCAACTGCCGACAAGCTATCGATCCTTACTGTTGATTGGAAAACTAGACGTGATCCTTGAATGGACGCCTTACACGATCTGAGTAAATATCTAATAATAATCTAGAAGTAGAGTTTGTTTAGTTGGAAGAGAGCAGCGTTCAACTAAATGGTGCTTCGTGCAAGGTCAAAATATATATGCGAATGCAACTGTTGAAGGCTCTCTTCAATCGATACCTACTGCTATTACCCTGCTTGTTACGGCTATAGGTGTTTGGCTTCAACCACTGCATGCTGGTGAAGTGCAGAGCATCTGGCACGATAGCGATATGGTTACGGAGGGGCGAATTAGCCCTGACGGTAAGCTGGCATTTACCTTTGATGGCTTCACGATTCTGTTGTGGGAAAGTGCAACAGGAAAAGTGGTACGACGGGTTAATGTCAGTTCACTGTTTAGTGAAAAGTGGCCCTCAATTCATGGTGTGGCGCCATCGCCTTCACTCGCGCAGGTTGCAGTCTCAAGCAACGGTAAGGTTTCACTGTTCGATCTTCAGCGTAGCCAGATGATCTGGGTAACTGAGACGAACATCAATGCCAAAAACTTGTCTGGTCTGAGGATGGACGGTTTCTCGTTGTCGCCGCTGATTACTCAAAGTCGGCGACGGTACTGGATGCACGTAGTGGTGCCGTCGTCTCTATGCTCGACCTACTGGCTGTTCCGACCGGAAGTGAACCTGCATATACGGCCACCTCGCTTGAAAGCATTGCGATCTCACCCGATGCCACAACAATCTTTCTCGGCGGTTCGAACGAGGGTGGCCTCTACAGCAGAACAAGTGGAAAACCCCTGTTGCGTATTCGGCGCGATGGCATCTTTATTGGTGCGAGTTTCTCACCCGATGGAAAACGGCTGGCCACGGCGATGTCAGATAATGAGGTCTGTCTCTGGGGTCGCAATACTGGAGAGCAGTTGCGTTGTCTGGATGGTCACAAGAACCTTGTAACAGATGTTGCTTTCTCTCCTGATGGATCAACTATTGCGTCTGCCGGTTATGAGGGTGAGATCCTCATTTCAGAGGTTGAAAGTGGTAAACCGGTTACCACCCTTAGCGGTCATCAGGGAGGTGTCTACGGACTCGACTATTCGCCAGATGGCAAACACCTGCTGAGGTGGGGGAGACAGCACGGGGCGCTTCTGGAGTATCGATGGCGATACGGGTGCTGATGCCCCAGTGCCGCTGGAAAGAGAAAACAGGTGATAAAACCGTCACTAGTTGCGCAGTTGGGCCATTCAGGTGGGTTACCGCGAGTGCCATCAGCGCTGATGGCAATCTGGTTGTGACAGGCGGCGCTGACGGTGTAGTGAGTATTAATGAGGCCTCCAGCGGGCGTGTCATTCGTAGGATCTCAGCGCACCCAGGTAACCTCGGCAAGATTAACGTCCTTCAACTCGCATTTGATGACTCTGTCGTCATAACCGGCAGTGATGACGGACAGTCGGTCTATGGGAGATCGAAACGGGAAGAAAGCGCCTGCAGATTAATGTAGATACGCAGGTTGATGCGCTCGCCGTTGTCGATGATGGAAAGCTGATTGTGACTGCCTCAGAAGATGGTGGTTTTATTACTGCCTGAGTGGGCTGACGGGCGAAAAGATTCGAAGAGTCGGTGAAATACTAGATAGAGATCAAGGTGTATTTGGCATCGCTCTTCTCCCTGACAATAGACGTTTTTCCTCTGCTCATAGGGACGGAAAAGTGCGTATCTATGACTTTAAGAGTGGTGTCGTACAGCGGACCCTTGAGATTGCACAGAATAATATTATTTACCGTATCGCGGTAACGCCTGATGGAAAAGGATCGTCACGACAACTCTGAATCGAGAAGCAAGTGTATGGGATCTGGAAAGTGGTACACAGCTACACCAGTGGAACTTTGAGGATAAGCAAATATGGTCAAGTGCAGTATCACCTGATGGCCACACAGTGGCATTTGGGGACAATAGTGGTGAGACACATATTCTAAATCTCGAAAGTGGAAACGAGATCCGTACGCTTCCAAAGATAAAGGGTGCGCAGGGTGGGGGCTGGGTGTACATACTCTCCATTCGCTCCGAACAGTCCCCACCTTGTTGTCGGTACGGGTGGTACTAGCGAGGCGCAGGGGTAGCCCAGCTCTGGCAACTCGGCGATGAATCGATGTTGCAGGAGTACTCAGGTCAGTCTGGTGCTGTGGTTTCCGCTAGCTTCTCGCCTAACGGAGACTTCGTGCTGGTGAATGGTCTGACAGAGGCAGTGTTCTGGGACCTACGAACGGAGGGTCGTCGGACGTCTGGCACACCCGCTTCGAAAACGGGTCAAGTTTGTTTCGGGTGAGAGTCGTGTGGTTTCTCCTGACGGGAATAACGTTGTCGTTCGATCTCTTCATAGCGGGCAGCAGGGCAGACTGATCCCTAGCGAAGGTAGCTTTGATTTTAGAATGGTACATGACGTGGTTAGCTCGCCTGATGGCCAACATCTGCTTACTAATGAGCTTGATGGTCTCTTTTGCGTGATGCCGATTCTGGGCGTGTTATCCACCATTTTCCTGACGTTACGCTTGGTTTTGCGGGTGCCGAACCACTCTTTTCACCAGATGGTAAGGCTGTTTTCACACTGACACATGACGAAGGGATTCTCTGGGATGTGGAGAGTGGTAAGCCACGTTCACGTATTTCCCAACCGGGTGCATTCATCAATTTCGACAAAATGGCGTTCACTGCTAACGGCCGTTATGTGGTGATTAGGAATAGTAGTCACGACGAGGCGATAGTACTGGATATGGAGCAGGGGCAGATCGCCAGACGATACCCTGAGAGTGATAAACGCTATCGATCAGACTCCTACTGGTTGTTGGCTGCTCCAGATGGTGGAGTAGTACTACTCAATGCAACATACGATGGCAGCTACCGACTGATTGATCCGGTCTCCAGTAAAGAACAGTTGAGATGGGCAGATTCTCCAGGATATATCACGACAGCCGCCTCTCTCCCGACGGTAATCTATTGGCGACTTCTGGAGAAGATCGGTCCGTATCGCTTTGGGATGTCTCGGACGGACAACTTATTACTCGACTCGATCATCATAGTGGTAGCGTTAATGAGATCAGTTTTCTACAGATGGAGAGCGGATGCTGTCGGCCAGCTCAGACGGTAGTGTCGGCATTTGGGATCTATCAAAAATCGCCTGCTTGCCAGTCTGCTTAGCTTCTCAAATGGTGACTGGGCTGTGGTTGCAGCAGACGGTCGCTACGTTTCGAATGCCCCGGTGATCTGCCTGCACTCTCCTGGGTAATGCCTGATGAGCCACTGAAGCCGCTGCCAATAGAGATCTTCTTGCGTGAGTATTTTGAACCCCGACTACTTGTCAGGCTGTTTGGTGGTGAAGCGATGACACCGGTGCAGCTGGTGTCAGAGGTGAATCGTCTTCAGCCGCTTACACGAATTACATCAATAACAGCTTCAAGTGCTGATCCTGCTTCTGTCGATATAAGTGTTGAGGTGAAGAGTGTTAGTTCGGGTGAGAAGCGTTATTCAGGGGCCAGAGACCTGCGGATTTTTCGAGACGGTCAACTGATCGCCTACGGACTAGAGTCGGATGACGAGCAGTTAAAGCAGGAGGGTGTAGCAGAGCTCAGATTCAAAGATGTTCGTATACCAACAGACAGAAATAGTGATATTAAATTCAGCGCCTATGCCTTTAATCACGATGGCGTTAAGGGTGTGAGTTCGCACTACCCCTTCAAGCCACAACTCTCTTCTGAGAAACGCGCACCGCGTGCCTATGTGGTTAGTATCGGTGTGAATAGCCACCAAAATCAGCCTGGGATCTCAGTTACTCTGCCGCAGATGCGAGGGCGATGCAGAGTGTGCTTATTGATCGACTACGCCGTATCGGGCGGTATGAAACGGTCGTTCCAATTGCGTTGATTTCGGATCGAGAACGGGCGAGTCATCAGCAAGAAAGGAGGTGGTGTCGGCAGTGCTTGCTGCGCTCGCTGGTGATCGGCTCGATCAACGGTTGCTTGATCAATATCCCCAGTTGGCAACGCTTCGTAGTGCCAATCCTGAGGACACGCTTATTCTCTCCTTTTCGGGACATGGCTATGCAGATGAGAATGGCGTATTCCATCTTTTCCGGAGGATATCGGTGTCGGTACTAGACGCGAAGTGACCGATGCGATGTTGAAACGAACGATATCTGGCAATGAACTGAGCCGCTGGTTGAGAGATGTTGATGCGGGTGAGATGGTGATGATTATCGACGCCTGTAACTCTGCAGCCAGCGTCGAGTGATGGGTTCAAGCCAGGTCCGATGGGTAGCCGTGGTTTCGGACAGCTGGCCTTTAACAAGGGTATGCGGATACTAACGGCAACCCAGGCTGAGAATGTGGCGCTGGAGAGTGATCTGATTGGCCACGGCATCATGACCTATGCCTTGTTACGAGAGGGGCTGGAGCAGACTCGCGCCGATGCTGCTCCTTTGGATGGAGAGATTAAGGTCGGTGAGTGGTTAATCTATGGCGTGGCGCGTGTTCCGGACCTATATCATGAGGTGAAGCGTGGCAGGATCAGTGGAACGCGGGGTGTAGTTCGAGTCCACAAACCCTCTCAAACTGAGCAGGCGGCCAGACGGCTCAACGTACAGCGCCCTGGCCTGTTCGATTTCGTAAAGTCGAGGGTGATCAACTCATTGAGCGTTATCCAGTTCAATCCAGTAGAGATTCAGAGTTGCCATTAGTGCACGTGCAATGAGATCACGAGGTACAACGTCTGTCATCTGTTGTGAGAGCAGCTGATGGAATTACAGGCATTAATATTGGTGCGCCTACTTGGCTGTGTTCTCGTGCTGGTAGTGTGTTTTATCTGGATGCTTATCAGGGCTGAGTCTGTACGTTTGGCGCTGGCCACTAATCGCTACAATTCCAATGTGCCTGCTCTATTTGGGGCCAAGGCGATATCTACTACCGTTTTCCTCGGTGTTTCTGTTGGCGATTGTTGTTAAGAGTGTTTCATGGATGGTTTGGCGCTTCAATAACCGCGAGTAGAATATGGGTTTATAAGTATAGATATGCTCTAGGATGGGGTATCTAGGTATTGTCTATATCTGGGTGATAGAGCAGGATGGTGAGGTCATTCACTTCAGCTCTGCAGTGACTCGGCAAATGGCTGTATAACTCGGCTTTATAATGAGAGCGCAAGTTGGAGTTTAACCCCGATATAGCGTCTTTTGTAGGCTACAATAGGTTGTGATCGACGTTAATCTGATAGCGAAAGCGCGGTAATTTGAGTGCAATTCGCCATTTATATATATCCGTATTTCTAGAGTAAGTATGAGCATCTATCGACCGATAATAATAATACTTTGCCTGCTGCAGACACTTGCTGTTCATGCCAGTAGCGAAGAGCGGTTTGACCATTTTCTCTCCTTAAGCCTTGAGGAGCTAATGGCCCTTGAGGTCACGATCTCCACAGCATCCAAGCAGTCCATTACCAAGGCTCCTGCAGTCGTTACAGTCATTACCGCAGAAGATATCAAAGCGACGGGCGCGACCAATATTGTCGATGCGCTTGAGGGCGTGCCGGGCATCCATATCCGTACTAATCAGTTCGCCTTTAGGCCATTTGTGCAGTTCCGTGGTGCCAATGCCAGTCAGACGCTGCTGATGGTGAACGGTGCGCCGATGAGTGACCTGATGTGGGGCTTTGGCATCTTCTGGAAGGGATTGCCGACCAGCATGATCGAACGGGTTGAGATTATTCGCGGTCCCGGTTCGGCCCTGTTTGGTGCTGATGCCTCTGCGGGTGTGGTGAATATCATCACCAAAACCGCTGGCAAGATCGATCGTTCGGAGATCGGGGTGCGTACCGGCTCCTTTAACACGCATAACGCCTGGGCGCAGTATGGCGATCAGTGGGGCGGATTCGATGTGGCCTTTACGGCCGATTTCTACACGACCAATGGGCATGATCCTTATATCGAAGCCGATGGGCAGACCCTTCAGGATCAATCACTCGCAACCAATGTCTCCCTGGCGCCGGGCGCTGCCCAGATTGGCTGGAATAACATGGATCTCCGTTTCTCACTTGCGAGAGCGAACTGGCGTGTCAATGTTGACTATATGAAGCATAGCGATCTCGAGATCGGTTTGACGGGAGCCGGAGTGCTAGACCCAGTTACTGAGGCGAGCGATAGTCGCTTTAATACCAGCCTGCTCTATACCAATGAACTGTTCAGTGAAAACTGGGGACTTGATGCGGAGCTTCGCTATCAGCATCTCGACTACACGTCGGGCGACGGCTTTCAGGAACGTCCCCGGCGCCTTTGATGGCGACTATCCAGACGGCGTCATAAACCAGATGCGGTCAGCTGAACAGCGTGTCTCATTTGAGATGAGTGGCCTCTATAAGGGCATTGATGATCATGCACTTCGTTTAGGTATGGGACATACCTGGCAAGATCTCTTCCTGGTCGAACAGTTTATCAATATGGGTACGGGTCCTGATGGTAATCCGCTGCCACCAGGTGGTCCACTGGTCGATCTCTCAGATTCGCCATACGCCTTCGCGCCGGAGAAAGCACGCAACATTAGTCATCTGTTTCTTCAAGATGTATGGAGCATGGGGAGGATTGGGAGCTAACGGCAGGTGTCCGTTATGACCAATACTCCGATTTTGGCAACACGTTGAACCCTCGTCTGGCACTGGTCTGGCAGAGTACCGATAAATTCACCACCAAGCTGATGTATGGAGAGGCCTTCAAAGCACCCTCATTCCAGCAGCTCTTTGCTGAGACCTCTTTCACTCTGCCCAATCCTGATCTCGATCCTGAGCGTTCAGAAACACTTGAGCTAGCATTTAGCTATGCGGCAACGAAGAACCTCAATCTAGGACTCAATATCTATCATTTCCAGCAGTCCGATTTTATCCGTGCGCAGACGGTGATGGGGCTTTCCAAGCGCCAATATATGAACTCTGGTGAACATACCATTCGCGGCGTTGAGGTTGAGGCGAGGCTGCAGGCGACTAAAACCTGCGCCTCTCGGGTAACTACACCGTTCGCAATCCAGATGACAATGAGTATCGGGCCATCCAGGAGTCTGAGCAGGATGCCTATTTACGTGCAGATTGGGGGCTGTTGCCGGGGTGGAACTGGAATCTGCAGGCTAACTGGATTGGTGAGCGTGCTCGAGCGTCGGGCGATAGCCGAGAACCGGTTGATGACTATCTGATTGCCGATACTACATTGCGATACACAGGGCACAAGCATCTGGAGCTAGCAACATCGATACGCAATCTGTTTGATGAGGATGCAAGAGAGTATACGGGCCGCTCCATTCCTGGCGATCTGCCTCTTGCCGAACGAAGCATTTTTGCTGAGTTGCGTTACAAGTTCTAGGCGTGGCAATGGAAGTTATAGATTCTGTAGGTGCCCATGCAATTTCGTGTGGCTGTTCCAAAGTTAGAGTGTTTGAAACCGATAGCGATTCGGTTATTACAACGGTTAAGGATTACCAATAGTTTTGAATGTGATGATTGCCATGCAACAGCCCAGGCTGCATGAGTTGCGACTTCGTGGTGATGGGTCGGCTCAGTGCTGCGAAGGATGGGCTTCGATAACGACCACGTTGATAAGTGGGTGTCAGAGCCAGTTACCCCGTCAGCTTAATGGCAAATGTGCTGCAGTAAATGCCGGCAGGGCACTCATTTGAATAGAGTGCTACACGGACTGTTGCTAGCTGTTTGTCTTGGCCTATCTGTCACTCTGCAGACGGTTGCCAGCGCTCAGGAGCCTGAGGAGGAGGCACGTCTGCTCAAGGCTGTGTTTATCTATAACTTTGCCAAATTCACACGCTGGCCGGATCACGTCCTCTCCGATCGTGATTATCCCCTGACGATCTGTACGGCAGGAAGTGATGAGATGCTCGATGCCCTGGCCAGGCTTGCTGGTAGACAGGTTCAAGGGAGACAGGTTGTATTGCAGCCCATCGACCATGGCGAGAACTCGCCGCCATGTCATCTTCTCTATATCGCAACCTCTGAACGAAACAGTTTTCCCGAGACTATTGCGCAAGTAAATGGAGATCCAGTGCTGACTATTAGCGAACTGCCAGGCTTTGCTCGAGGCGGTGGGGTGATTGAACTCTATCGTGAGCAGGGGCGAATTCGCTTTCTTGTTAATCTGCGTGTTGCCCGAGAGAGGGGGCTGGAGATCAGCTCACGTCTACTCAATCTTGCCGAAATCGTTAATGGTGAGGGGGGGCAATGAAGTTGCTGCGTGATGCCTCCATCAAGAAGAAACTGATAGTCATTATCCTGGCAACGGCGGCGACTATTTTGTCGTTGAACCTGCTTATGTTCATGTATGTCGAGCTCTCTGCAGCGCGCGATGATACAACCACTCGAATGCGTACCCTGGCAACGGTAATTGGGGCTAACAGTAGTGCTGCTATCGCATTTCGCGATCAGCGAACAGCTACCGAGGTTTTATATACTCTTTCATCTCAGAGTGATGTGCTGAAGGCAGAGCTACTACTCAATGATAACCAGTTGTTTGCGCACTATCGTTCTCCTCAACTTGAATCAATGGAAGGAAGTGAATCTCATGCTGGAGAGATCGATACGTGGGGAGAGGTCGTGGTCGAAGAGTCGATCATGCTCGATGGTGATGTCATTGGGCGGATGCGCATTACTGGAGATATGAGCCATGCCTACAGCTCCTTTATCCAGGAGGTCCAGGTGGTATTGGGTGTGTTTGTCATCTCCTTGTTACTGGCCCTGATCCTATCAAGTTGGTTCCAGCGTGTTGTTTCGGTGCCGGTTAGACGTCTTCTGGAGAGCATGCAGCAGGTCGCTGAGAAGCGAGACTTTTCGCAACGTGCCGAACGACTGAGTAACGATGAACTGGGTACGCTGGTTGATGGTTTTAACGTCATGCTGGATCAACTACAGGACTATGACAGTGAGTTGACCACCTATCGTGTAGATCTTGAGCGACTGGTTGCCGCGCGTACCTATGAGCTGGAACTGGCCAAGGAGGGTGCGGAGGCGGCGAGTCAGGCAAAGAGTGATTTTCTTGCCACCATGAGTCACGAGATTCGCACCCCGATGAGTGGTGTGATCGGCTTTACCAGTCTGTTGAAGAAAACCTCGTTGGATGAGTTGCAGCTCGACTACGTGGAGACGATATCCACCTCGGCTGAGAGCCTGCTTACCATTATTAACGACATTCTCGACTTCTCAAAGATGGAGGCGGGCAAGCTCGAGCTCGTGACAAAAGACTTTAGACTTGATGCGCTGGTCGATGAGGTTCGTTCACTCTTTGCGCCGAAGGCGAGTGAGCGAGGTTTGAAGTTGGTGGCCGAGGTGGAGAGTGATGTGCCTGTGGCGCTACAAGGAGATCCTGGGCGGCTTCGCCAGATACTGATCAATCTGCTTGGAAATGCAATCAAGTTTACCGAGCAGGGTCAGGTCTCGTTGCATGTGGAAATTGAGAGTGGAAGAGACGATGGGATTGCCCTGAAATTCACTGTTAGTGATACCGGTATCGGTATTACCTCTGATCAGCAGCAGGGTCTGTTTCAACCGTTTCAACAGTGTGATGGCTCGATAACCCGGCGTTATGGGGGAACGGGGCTGGGATTGGCGATCTGCCAACGATTGGTTGCATTGATGGGGGGTGAGATTCACCTCACTAGCGCACCAGACGAGGGCTCTACATTCACGGTCTCACTACTGATGTCGCCAGCACAATCACCCATAGCGTTGGGTCTGACTGAAACTGAAGGTGCGGAAGCAGAACCTCCTGATGAGAAATCGATCTCAGTGGCTGCTATTGAGACGGCAAGGGGGGATATGCTGACAGGTCTGAGCATTCTGGTCGTCGATGACAATGCGATCAACTTGACGTTGGCGACGACCCTGCTGGATACCGAAGGGGCAACTGCTGTGGCTGCCAAGAGCGCGGAAGAGGCGCTTGAGCTTGTTAATAAACAGCGTTTTGACCTGATCCTTATGGATCTTGAGATGCCTGTGATGAGTGGTATTGAGGCCGCGCAGCAACTTAAAGAGGTTCAGAGTGGTGGTCGTGCGACGCCCATTGTCGCACTCACCGCGCACGCCTTTCCCGAAAAGCGGCAGGAAGCGCTGGATGTTGGGATGAACGATCTGCTGGCTAAACCCTATACCGCAGAGCAGCTCTATGACGTCATCAAGAGGTGGTGTGTTGAAAATGAATCGCAAACTGACGCAGAAGCGTTAACACAAATATCCGCTAGTGATGATCTACCACTCTATGATCGTGAAGCGGCCCTCGCTGCCGTGGGTGGCAACGAATCGGTAGCCACACAGCTACTTAAACAGTTCATGGAAAACCTGGCCATCAGTGAGGCGGCTATGGTCTCAGCACAAGAGTGTAGTGCCGATGAGCAGCTCTATCAAGCAATACACAAGCTGGCCGGTTCAGCCAGTAGTGTTGGTGTCTTGGCGCTTCATGCAGAGGCGATTCAGTTGCTGGAACTGCTGAGAGGAGAATCAGGTTCTGAAGGTATGGTTAATGATGCTATTGCCAGGCTCCAGGCACTGATTATGGAAACAAAAACGACACTGTCTCGTGAAGTAGAGGCTCTTCAATAGCTCGTTCAGCAGATCGATTGTGGCTGGTAACTTGGCCTTATATGGGGGATCTGATATTCTCTCGCTCCTCTGCCAATCACCCCAAATTGAGTGCAACGTAGATTTACCGATACGTGAGCACCAACGTGGTTGAATACTCCATCTGGAGAGCAGAACCGAGTTTTGGTGACCGGTGTTGGTCCCCTCGCGACGAGAAACTGTGAATCCGGTCAGGCCTGGAAGGGAGCAGCCGCAGCAGTGGATTCGGGCGCCGAGGTGTGGCTGGCATCGGTTGCCTCCATTTTTACTGATATCAAAGCCTGTTTTGTTGCGTTATGTGCATTGTGTGTCGATTCGCAATGCCATGTTCTGCGCTGGCGCCTACATCCCCTAATCCTGTATATTTGCTCCTTCTATTCGACTCGGATTTCAGCTGATTCCAGATGAGCTATCAGGTTCTCGCCCGTAAGTGGCGACCACGCAATTTCAGCGAGATGGTTGGGCAGGAGCACGTACTTCGTGCGCTGATCAATGCACTCGATAACGACCGCGTTCACCACGCCTTTCTCTTCACCGGTACACGAGGTGTTGGCAAGACGACTATCGCACGTATTCTCGCCAAGTCGCTTAATTGTGAACAGGGAGTTACTTCAACACCCTGCGGTGAGTGCGCGGCCTGTACTGAGATCGATGAGGGACGGTTTATCGACCTGATCGAGGTCGATGCGGCATCCAGGACCAAGGTCGAAGATACACGTGAGCTACTCGAGAACGTGCAGTACGCACCGACACGCGGACGCTACAAGGTCTATCTGGTGGATGAGGTGCACATGCTCTCCAACCACAGCTTCAATGCACTGCTGAAGACCCTTGAAGAGCCACCGCCACATGTGAAATTTCTGTTGGCGACCACCGATCCGCAGAAACTTCCCGTGACGATTCTTTCACGCTGTCTGCAGTTCAATCTCAAGCGTCTGCCCGTGAGTCGCATTGGCGGATATCTGGAGCTTCTCCTGGGGAAGGAGGCGATCAACTTCGATCAACCCGCGCTGGGACTACTCGCCAGGGCTGCCGATGGCTCAATGCGTGATGCGCTCAGTCTGCTCGATCAGGCGATCGCCTTTGGCGGCGGTATCGTCTCGGAGGCGGAGACGCGTGCAATGCTCGGTACGATCGAGCAGGAGCATGTGATTGAATTGGTCAGCGCATTGGCCGATCAGGATCCTCAGCCGATCTTTGCCAAGGTTGAGCAGCTATCAGAATTCTCCCCCGATTATGCCGGACTGCTGAATGAGGTTATCACCCTGTTGCACCGCATCGCCCTTGCACAGACGATTCCCGAGGCCATTGACGACACCTATGGTGATCGAGACGCCGTTATCGAACTGGCGAACCGCTTTGATGCCGAAGAGTTGCAGCTCTACTACCAGATCGCCCTGATCGGTCGACGAGACCTACCGCTGGCTCCAGTGGCGCGTAGCGGTTTTGAGATGGTATTGCTGCGGATGTTGGCATTCTCACCTGAAGAGAGTGGGACGACTAGTGGGGGAGGCGATCGTCCGGTTGCTCGTCGTGAGGCTGCGCCGCGTAGTACGCCACGGCCTGCTCGCACAGAGGCTGCACCCTCAGCAGCCCCAGCGGCATCTCAGCCGGGTGTTAATCGTGAAGCTGTGTCTGAACCGACTGAGGGATCGAGCCCCATTTCACGCGCTCGCTCAGCGCTCTCTGCAGCAACTGCACAAAAGGCGGCTCAGCCCGCTGCTGAGAAGAGGCCGAGTGAAGCCCCCGTTTATCAAGCTCCGGTGGCCGAACCAGAAACGCCCCCCGCTGCAACC
The DNA here is from genome assembly GCF_013343005.1 of Candidatus Reidiella endopervernicosa. Taxonomy (GTDB): domain Bacteria; phylum Pseudomonadota; class Gammaproteobacteria; genus Reidiella; species Reidiella endopervernicosa. The sequence goes on along the minus strand of NZ_CP054491.1, from coordinate 2,416,159 downwards.
GCCGCTAAGGCGCCATTACCACCTGAGTGCAGCTGGCCTGATGTGGTTACAGCCTTAGGTTTGAGTGGTGCATCCGTCCATCTCGCTAACAATTGCCTCTTTGTTGAGGCGGATCAAAGTAGCGTTACTCTACAGCTCGATCCGGCAGCTGAGCATCTGCGTAGTCAGAGCGTTGAGCAGCGTCTACATAAGGGATTGGAAAACTATCTGGGAAAGAGCACCCGTCTAGTCATTAAGGTTGAAAAGCCGGTGGCAGAGACACCGGCACAGGCGCAGGTTCGAAATCGTGAAGAGCGTCATCAGGCTGCAGTGGAGTCGATGCAAAAAGATATAAATGTCAAAGAGATAGTGGATGTTTTTGATGCAACTTTGCATCAGGATTCGGTGCGTCCGATCGACTATTAGTACTATCGATATCAGATAAATTCAGTAATCACTGTCCACTATATTGTGGACCGGAATAGATAGAGGAACAGGCAATGAAAGGTGGACTAGGTAACCTGATGAAGCAGGCTCAGCAGATGCAGGCCAATATGGAAAAGGCGCAGGCTGAGCTGGCCAATATGGAGATTACCGGTGAATCGGGCGGCGGCATGGTGAAGGTTGTGATGACCGGTAAACATGAGCTGCGTCGAGTCTCGATTGATGATTCCCTTGTCGGTGACGATAAGGAGATGCTGGAGGATCTGATCGCTGCTGCGGTCAATGATGCGGCCCATAAGGTTGAGGCGGCTACCCAGGAGCAGATGAGTGGCTCAATGGGTGGGATGCAGCTTCCACCTGGTTTTAAACTCCCCTTTTAGATTACGGTCGTGTCAAAGGACCTGATCTCCCAGCTGATCGATACGCTTCGCTGTCTGCCCGGTGTTGGGCCGAAATCGGCGCAGCGCATGGCCTACCATCTGCTTGAACGCAACCGAGAGGGTGGCAACAAACTTGCTCATGCCTTGGTTGAGGCGATGGAACATGTCGGCCACTGCCGTATCTGCAATACCCTCACCGAGCACGATGAGTGTGAGATCTGTTCAAATCAGGGACGTGACGGCTCGTTGCTCTGTATTGTTGAGACCCCAGCTGATGTGCTGGCGATCGAGGCAACCGGGTATCGTGGTCGTTACTACGTCTTGATGGGGCACCTCTCACCACTTGATGGAATCGGGCCAGAGGAGCTTGGGTTGCAAAAGCTGGCAGATCACCTCGATAGAGGTGGAATTGATGAGTTGATTCTTGCAACCAACTCGACGGTTGAGGGTGAAGCGACCGCTCACTATGTGGGCGAGATGGCACACAAACGCGAGATCCGTGCCAGCCGTATTGCCCACGGCGTTCCGATTGGCGGTGAGCTGGAGTATATCGATGGTGGCACGCTTGCCCATGCACTGGCGGGGCGCCAATCGGTTTAGTGGTCTAACTATTTCCTGAAAATGTCTTTACTAAGATTAACGTAACCAACTGTTATTAATGATAACTATGGAAGAGTGTCTGTTTTGTAAAATGGTGGCTGGTGAGATAGAGCCACAGTGCGTCTACGAGGATGAGCAGGTGCTCGCCTTCCGGGATATCAATCCCCAGGCACCAACCCACGTTTTAATTATTCCCAAGCAGCACCTATCGACGATCAACGATCTTGATCACGAACATGAGCAGCTTGTTGGTCGACTCTATATAGCAGCCCAGAAAATCGCTGCTACAGAGGGGCTTGCTGATAGTGGTTATCGGACGGTGATGAACTGTAATGCTGACGCCGGTCAGACAGTATTTCATATCCACCTCCACCTGCTCGGTGGTCGCAGGCTGGGCTGGCCACCGGGTTAATTCTGGTCGTCACACGACGATGCTCAAATCTGAGATACCTCCGGGAGTCGCTATTTTGCGAAAGTTTGTTTTGGGCATCCAAGCCCAAGCAAACAGCAAAAACTTCACGCGACCGTTTATGCCTGCGGCGCCCCGACCGTCCTGCGTACGTTGCGTAATCACCTCTTCGCGGCTCTACACAACTCCCTCAGTGACTCTACGCCGACATAAAGCCGCTGCTGCATCTTCTCCGTCGTTCGCTCGCGCTCTCAACTACGAATAGGCAGACGGCGTCGACTATCGGGGACTAACCGCCCTCACTTCGCTCTCCATGGCGGTCAGCGAAGGATAGAGATTACCTTTAATGAATCAGCAGCAAGCAACAACACCAACAAGAAATGGTCCGTGCCCATGCGGTAGCGGTAAGAAATTTAAAGACTGCTGTGGAGAGATAGAGAACAGTTCGGTATCACGACATCAGCAGTCTCAGAAAAGCGGTGTGCCACCTCACATCATCAAGCATATCGAAGAGGGTATGAGTGCTGCCAAGGCATTGACGGATGGTGGTGATCAAGAGGCTGCCGAGCATCGTTTGCAACAATTAATTAGTGAAATTCCAAAGGCTATCGACCCTCTGCGTATGTTGGTTGGGTTGATGAAAGCCCGCAAAGTGAGCAGTGATGAGCTGGTCGATCTTCAGGCAAGGCTGGTCATGCTCAGTCCAGAAAGCGATGCCTTTCTCTGTGATGCAGCCCAAACGCTGCTTAATTTAAAACGATATGCTGAGGCTGAACGCTGTGCTCGGCGTGCTGTTGGAATCCGCCCGACCAATCCGCAAGCACATAATGTTCTGGGAATGGTGTTGGCAGAGATGCATCAGCCTGATGGTGCTGAATACCATTATAAACAGGCCTTGAGTCAACACATTCCGGTTGGAAAGCTCTGTGCCAATCTCGCCTTTGTACTAAAACAGCAAGGAAAAATTGAGGAGTCAGCCGCTTTCTATCGAAAAGCGGTCGCGCTCGAACCGGATAACGCCGTCAATCTACTGACCTGGGCCAAGCTTGAAGAGTCATTGAAGCATTTTGATACCGCCTGGGATCTTGTAGAGCGTGCAAGGAAGGTCTCCTCTGACAAGGCGTGTCTGGTGCTTGAGTCGACACTCTTGCGGCGTGAAGGGCGACTCGAGGAGGCTCTGGAAAAGCTTAATGGCATCGATGTTGAGGATGAGAAGGATGTTTTCTTAATTAGTTACTTCAATGAGCGCGCACAGGTGCTCGATAAATTGAAAAGATTTGACGAGGCGTTTGTCGCCATCGATCAATCGAATAGCCTGATTCGGAAAACGAGAGAGTCGATATACGATAGCGCATCCAATCGAACTACTGTTGAGCGTTACGAGCAGTTTTATCAAGCACGTCGAATCAAGGAGATACCGTGTTGCGGTAATGATCCCGATGTTCCAGAGCAGGCCACCCCCCTGTTTATTGTTGGCTTCCCACGTTCTGGTACAACGATGGTCGAGCAGATCTTAACTTCCCACCCGAATATTTCGGCAGGCGATGAACTCACCTATTTGTGGCGTATCAGTCAACTAGCTCCCACACTGCTGGGAAGAAGAGGGGAGTTTCCCGAATTTCTCAGCAAGCTGGATCAGTCAACGCTCGAGGCGGGGTTGAAGAGTCTGCGTGAGTACTACCTCTGCAATGCGATAGCCGATCGTGTCGTTGGATCTGAGACCAAGCTTTTTACCGACAAGATGCCGCTCAATGAGATGCATTTAGGACTGATTAATCTGATCTTCAATGACGCTCCCATTATTCATATGATTCGTCACCCTCTCGATGTTGTGCTTTCAAGCTACTTCAATGATCTTACTCACGGTGATAACTGCTCCTACAGTCTGGTTAGTGCCGCACAACACTCGCTGACCGCCATGGATAGCGAAGCGAAGGCGGTTAGTCCCGATAGTCGACGCCGTCTGCCTATTCGTAGTTGAGAGCGTGAGCGAACGACGGAGAAGATGCAGCAGCGGCTTTATGTCGGCGTAGAGTCACTGAGGGAGTTGTGTAGAGCCGCGAAGAGGTGATTACGCAACGTACGCAGGACGGTCGGGGCGCCGTAGGCATAAACGGTCGCGTTAAGTATTTGCCGCTTGCTGGGCTTGGATGCCCAAAACAAGCTTCCGCAAAATAGCGACTCCCCGAACGCTCTGATATTTGAGCTGGTGGAGCATTACAAAGCCAATCTCGATATGCGTTATCACGCGGTTCGGTACGAGGACATCGTCGATAATCCTGAAACCCATATCCGCGAGCTACTCGAATTCGTGGGTGAGGAGTGGGATGATCGCTGCCTCGATTTTCACAAAAACAAACGTTTTGCCAGAACGGCCAGCTATGCGCAGGTGACTGAGAAGCTCTATACCCGATCGGTATTCCGATATAAGAACTACCGAACACAACTTGAGGCGATTATTCCAATCCTCGAACCGGCTATTTCAGCGCTTGGATATACAGTCGAATAGCGCTTAGGTGAGCTAAATGTGTGCTGTAAGTAGTTTTTTCCTCTATTTGAGAATGGGATTATTTTGTAGCTTATTAGCCTCAAACAGGTCTGATTTATTTTTGATGTCATCATTGGAAAAGTAGATGTTATCTAACTGATTGTAATATGGGTAATTATTGAGTTTGTTGTTTGAATGATAAATGGTGGGTTTAGTTGTTATTTTCAGGAATTGTGACTAGAATTATGCAAATTCTTATGATCGACGTTCATCTTTAATGATCGTTTGTGACAAAACAACAATTCCATGGAGAGGTTTCTCAATGAGCCATCGTCGTAGCCGTACAAAAGCACAGGTTGTCGCACGTAACGAAAGACAGAAACGATCTCCCCACTTCAAACACACCATGATTGCAGCAGCTGTCGCAATGGCTATGCTGCCAGAGGCACAGGCTCTGGCCAGCAATGCGGTCAATATTGAAACCTACTTCAAACCTGGCAATCGACGTGCACTGGTTGGCGTGGAAGCTGTTTTCGCGATGGCTCGCCGTGAAGACTCGCTCTGGTTTACTGATATTAAGTTCACTGGGACCAACAAGGAAACGCCGGGGAGTCGCTATTTTTGCGAAAGTTTGTTTTGGGCATCAAGCCCAAGCAAGCGGCAAATACTTAACGCGACCGTTTATGCCTGCGGCGCCCCGACCGTCCTGCGTTCGTTGCGTAATCACCTCTTCGCGGCTCTACACAACTCCCTCAGTGACTCTACGCCGACATAAAGCCGCTGCTGCATCTTCTCCGTCGTTCGCTCGCGCTCTCAACTACGAATATACAGACGGCGTCGACTATCGGGGACTAACCGCCCTCACTTCGCTCTCCATGGCGGTCAGCGATGGAAGCCAACGTCGCTCTGGGACGTCGCTGGTTCAACGATTCTAACAACTGGCTCATCGGTGGTTTCGGCTCATTCGACAAGCGTCAATCGCGCAGTAAAGAGGTCTATGACCAGTTGACCTTTGGTTTTGAGGCGCTGAGCGACACCTGGGACTTCCGCGCCAACTACTACTATCCAATCACTGATAAACAGTATGTCGGTGTCGGTAACAAGGGCTGGTTCTCGGGTACATCGCTGATCCGTAGTGGTGTCTACGAAGAAGCACTGGCCGGTGGTGATATCGAGATTGGCCGTCTGCTGCCTGTTTCAAACGAAGTTGAAACCCGCGCCTTCCTCAGCGGTTATCGTTTTAGTGGTGACCTCGATACCACCGTTACCGGCATGGGGGCTCGTCTTGAGGTGCGTCCGCAGCAGAATCTGATCTTCGGTCTTCAGGTGCAGCAGGATGATCAGCGTGATGTGCAGTACTACGCTGAGATTCGTTACAGCTTCGGCCACAAGAGCAAGAGTGCTATTCGTACGCTCAATGAGCGCATGATGGATCCGGTCCGTCGCGATCCCGATATCGTCACCACCGGTCCGACCGATAGCGAAAACCGTAACTTCGGTACCCTCTACAGTGATGATGTAATTCACATCGACAATGAAGGTGGTGAAGGTGGTGGTGATGGTAGCGCAACGAATCCCTACGAGACGGTAGGGGATTGTAATGCCGGTCGCTGTGAGGGTAGTGAAGGGGCGCTGATTTTCGTCCATGAAGGTAGTTCTCCCTACGACACAGAATCCTTCTCCCTCGAATATGGTCAGACTCTCTGGGGCCAAGGTTATCAGTTACTCGACATTCTAGACGATGGTAACGGCGATCCGCTGGAGCTGGGATCGTCAAACATGCCTACCCTTGAAGGGGGCGAGTTTGATGGCGGTGTTAGTGGTCGCCTGAATGACAGCAATACCGTGATGGGCCTTAGGTTTGCCGGAAATGCAACCGGAATTCTGGCTGACAACAACACAGATTTTAATATCCACCACAATATCTTCAGTGGTGCTGCAGGAACTACGGGAATGAGATCCATAATTTCTCTGACGGACCTGATGTGTCGACTATGGGCACGATCGCCAATAACACCTTCTATACAGACGACTACGGTACTGCTATTGCTCTAACCGCCGAGGGTTCTGAAGGTGCGTCGGTCACAGACGGTCTCATTCAGCAACAATTACATCTACGGTCCGGGTTACGGCGTTGTTATGAGTAATAGCGCCAAGTACGGTGCTATCTCAACTCAGACGGTCAGCCTTGAAGATAACTGGATCGTTACTGATAATCCTGCAGTGTTGGCCTATAACGATGCTCAGCATGAAGGGTCCTACGGCGTACAGAATGTCAATCTTGATGGTAATGTTGTCTTGTCCTACAGCGTTCCTGTGATGGCGGTCAACCTTGCTGGAGACGCATTCGATGAATGGGAAGATGGGGTACCTGTAGGTGGCGACGCGGGCTCGGGTTACGGATCGGCCCAGACCATTACGATGTCTGACAATATGGCCTACGGAGTCGCCCATGGTCTCTATGCACATACCGAAAGTTTCGGATACGGTGTAAGCACGCAGACGATTATGTCAGAGAATGACCAGTTCACAGGTTTCTTCTCTGGTATGACCACCACCGTCTTCTCCAAGTATGGAAGTTCATCAACGCAGAATGTCACGCTGGATGACTCTGTTGTATTTGGTTATGGCGTTGGTGTACTGGCGAATGCCTCTGCAGGCGAAGGTGGCTACACTGAGCAGAATCTGACCATCGAGAATGGAACTCGAATCGACGGCTACGGTATCGGGTTGCTGGCATCGGCAGGTAAATATTTAGAAGAGTCTCCTTACTCTCTCGGTTCGATTGTTGGTGAGGTGGAGTATGGTGATCTGACCGGATTTACTGAACAGACCGTCACCATGGATAGCAGTATTATCGGTTCCAAGTATGAGGGACTCGATAATATTAATGCTGTTGGCGCCTACTTCGTAGTCAGTAGTGACTATGGCTCTACATCGCATCAGACGGTCACTTTGACCGATAATGTTATCGATAGTGCGTATGGTAACGGACTGATTGCTGTTGCTGACGATTATGGTGTCACTAATCAAACAGCCACCCTGTCAGGCAATACAATTACCTCTGGTTCCAGACTTCATGATCCCGTCTATGGCACGTACTCACTCAATATTGTTGCGGATGGTGGCGATGCCCCCTATGGCGGCAATGTAACCCAGGATGTCACACTGAGTGATAATATGATTGGCTTTGATGAGTACGCAGGAGAGGGTTATGGCATCCCGGTAAGAATCGATGCAGATGGTGATTATGGTCTGGTGGATCAGGATGTAAGCTTCAGCGGCGATACATTGGAGTCTGGCGTCTATGGTCCTTCCGTCTATGTAAATAATGATGGCAGCTTCAGTGATACATTCCAGGATGTGGAGCTGAGTAATACCAATATTACTGAGGAAGATGCTGTCGACGATGGTGCAATTGTATGTGAAGTCGATTCCACGCCCGATAACACCAGCATCGATGTTGATGGCAGTGAGATCAGTGGTGAAGTCTGTAGTGATCCTATCTAGATAAGCTCCGAGCTCACTTTCGGTGAGTGAAGCTTATGTTGGTTGAAAATAAAAATGGTCCGGATAATATCCGGACCATTTTTTTATGCTGTTCTGACTAATTCAGAGCGAAAGTCTTCCAACTTTTCGTTACTACTCAGGGTGCCGTGATCGAGATAGAGAAAGCGGATATCAAAATCACTGAAGTAGTTGATCGATTGGTAGAAGCTGCGAGCAACATCTTGTTCCTCCCTGTTCGATAGGTGACGATCGCTCTCGATTCTAACCTCCAGCACCTCTCTCCTGGTCTGGACAATCTGAAAGCGATGAGAGGGTAGGGCCTTAAGTAATGTTTTTTTGAACTGTGTCAGTCGTGGCCACTGTTTATCACCGGAATGGAGTGTCAGCATGTTTCGTTCGCGCCCCATGATCCGTCTGATCGTGGGAAGCCCTCGGCCGCAACCGCACGCTTCGCCAACCTCCGCGTAATCGCCAATCGCGTAGCGAATCAGGGGCATGGCAAAGTTGTGTAACGTTGTCACAATGACTCTGCCGATCTCGCCGGGTTTACATGCCTCGTCCGTATCACTAATCACCTCCAGCAGGACGCTTTCAGACTGAACGTGATAGTTACCGGACTCACCGCACTGAAGCGCCATGTAGCCGCACTCCTTGCTGGTGTAGATGCCGTAGAGTTTGGCGTTAAATACCTTGTTAAAAAGTACAACACTCTCAGGCTGAACAACTTCACCAAAGGCGATTGCCTCCTCGAGTGCCGGTAGGGTCTTGTTGTGTTGTTCGAACCAGGCAGCGATGGCATTGAGATTGGAGGCGTAGCTGTGCAGGTAGGTTGGATTCTGTTCTATTAACCATCGGCACTGTTTTTCAATGGGATTTGAAACATCCAGAGCAACGGAGGCGGTGGTGTGAAAGAGGGTGTTTGTTATCGGTCCCCAACCCGCTATCTCAAGGCCATCTTTGAAACGCGGGTCATTATCGGGGGTGTCACGAATATAGGCGATCTTTTTTGTGAAGTCCCGCTGGTGCCAGAGGTGATCGCGCAGGGTATGAGTCTTCCAGATAAAGTGACTATATTGCGTACCGATAAAGTCGATCGACTGGCCGGTTGAACCGGAAGTGCTCCCTTTGTGACACGCCCCATGCTGCTTCGGAATAGCCGTCGAAATTATGCTCTTCTGCTCACGCTGTATCGTCCCTCTCTCCAGTATCGGCAGCTGCGACCATTGCTCTGGTGAGTAAATCTTGTCGGGGTGAAGATCGTCGCTATCGAGTCGCTGTCGGTAGTACGAGCAGCTCTGGTAGGCGTGTTGAAGCAGTACGGTAGCCTGTTGAAACTGACGCTCGTTGATATATTCCGGTGATTGCCACTGATCGTGTTCCATCTGGTAGATCACGGAGAGCAGTCGCGCACCCTCTTGAGAGGGGATGGCGGGCCAGGCAGATTCTGCAATAGAAGTGACGAAGGTGCTGTGTCTGTTCGGCCTCAAACGGTCTGCTCCCTATCTGATTGGATGAGTTCAGATCTGAAGTCTTCAAGCTTATGGTTATTGCTAAGCTCTCCGCTGTTTAGATAGTGGAGTTTAATGCTGTAAGCGTACTGCTCTCCAATGCTTTTGTTGAGTGCCTCCCTGATTCGTTCCTCACCAGAGGGGGGCAAGCTCTGGCTGGTTTCGATGCGAAGTTCCAGTTTACGCAGTTCCGTTTGAACCACCTGGAACCGAGGCGTTGTTATGAGCGACAGGAGTACCCCTCTAAATTCACTGTTGAGACTCGGCCACTGTGAGCTTCCGTCGGGTAGACGAAGCATGTTGCGTTCCCTGCCCATCACCTGGCTGATGGTGGGAGAGCCTCGCTTACAGCTGCAGGGTGTAGCAAGCTCAGCATAGTCGCCAATCTCGTATCGAATCAGTGGCATGGCAAAATTGTGTAGAGGGGTGACGATGACTCGCCCCACCTCGCCAGGAAGGCAGGGCTCTCCTTCTGAATCGACTATCTCTAACAGAACGCTTTCAGTCTGCACGTGGTAGCTTCCCTTCTCATGACACTGAAGGGCGAGATAGCCGATCTCATTACTACTGTAGGTTGAGCTGACCGATGCCTCGAAAAGATCACGATAGAGTGAACGGGTATCGGGTTTGAGCAGCTCGCCAAAGGAGAGTGCCTCTTGCAGTGAGGGTAGGGTGTGGTTGTTGAGTTTGAACCAGTTGGCTATCGCCTCGAGATTGCTGGCGTAGCTGAGTAGATAGGTGGGATCGGTCTCGATTAACCAGCGGCACTGCTGCTCAATGGGGGTGGATGAGTCCATGATCGCTGATGGCCCCGTCTCGTATATGGCATTGGTCACTGGACCCCAGCCAGGGATAAGGACACCTTCGCTGAAACGACTGCGCTGCTTCTGCATGTCACGGATATAGGCGATCTTTTTACTGAAATCACGCCGATGCCAGAGATGATCGCGCACGGTGTGCGCCTTCCAGATCAGCTGACTCAGTTCCGTTTTGTGATACGTAAGAGGCTGACCTGTTGAGCCGGATGTGTTGCCGCTGCTGATTCGCCCATGACTCTTTGGAGTGCTGTTAGAGAGAAGGCGATCTTTACTCTCTTGAACGGTTGTCCGTTTCAGTATCGGCAGTGTACGCCAGGCCTGCATCGAGTTGATGTCGTCCGGGTTAATTGCCTGCTCATCTAAGATGGTGCGGTAGTGGTCACAACTACTGTAGGCGTGCTGGAGGAGAATCTTCGCCTGTTGTAGTTGCTGTTTTTCAAGCGTCGCCGGATCGAACCACTGGCTCTGCTCCATCTGGTAGAGCAGCGAGAGCATCTGTGAGCCTTCGGTGGAGGGGATTGCGGGCCAAATGTTTCCCGCTAGTGTCGACTTAACCCGTTGATGATGCTCCGGCTCATCCATCATCTACTTGTCGCCACCAGCACAGATGGCGTGAAAACTCTTCAGGCGAGCTTCGTTGATCCGCTTATCCTCGATCGCCTCTTTCAGGGCGCAGCCCGGTTCGACGATATGACTGCAGTTATTAAAACGGCAGTGACCCAGATAGGGGGAGAACTCCGGAAAGCCGTGGATGATCCGAGTCGGATCGCTCTCCCAGAGGCTGAAGTCCCGCACACCGGGTGAGTCGATCAGGGCGCCGCTTTGGGGTAGATGGTAGAACATCGATGTGGTGGTGGTATGACGGCCGAGACCACTCTGTTCGGAGATGGCGCCGATGCGAATATCCAGGTCAGGCATTATCGCTTTCACTAACGATGACTTGCCGACTCCCGACTGACCCACCAGTACGCTTGTTTTACCTTCAAGCTGACTATTTAACTCATCGAGCCCATGCTCGCTGTGGGTGCTGGCAAAACGTAGCTCATAACCGATGTTTTTATAGATTGAGAGGCGTTCTTTCAATGCAACCAACTCATTTGAGTTCAGCAGATCGATCTTGTTGACCAGAATAATCGGGTGGATCTCACTCAGTTCGGCCGCAACCAGATAACGATCAAGAAGTCCTTCGCTGGGCTCAGGTGCGGTGGCGATGACGACCACGATTTGATCGATATTGGCAGCAACCGGTTTCACCTCGCCACTACTGACGGGGCGTGATAGTAGTGAGTCTCGCGGTAGTAGGGCGGTGACCACCCCATCGCCCTGTTCACTGGCCTGCCATACTATGCGGTCGCCAACGACCAGGGATTCCATGTTCTGCCGCATTTGGCAGCGGTGAAGCTGCTTCTTGTCATCTTCAACCGCGATGGCCTTACCGTAGTGAGCGATTATGGTGCCGCGCTGTTCTGCGCCCAGCATGGTGTCGGCCAGTTTATCGGCCTCTTCAGCGCAGCGTTCTTCAACGCGTGACTTGCGCCGAGCCTGAATGGCACGGATGCGTTCGCGTTGCTGTTTGGTGAGTCTGCGTTTTGCCATCAGAGAAGAACGGTAGAGAGGAAACTACGGGGATTAATCAAACGTTGTTATCCCCGCCGTTAAAGAGCGCATCGATCTGCGCCGCACAGATAAAGTCATTCTCGGAGAGGCCACCAACGCTGTGAGTTGAGAAGTGGATCAGGCAGCGGTTATAGCTCACCTCAAGGTCGGGGTGGTGGTCTTGTTGATGGGCGATCCAGGCGACGCCGTTTACAAAGGCGATGGTCTGGTAGTAATTCTTGAAACGTAAGGTGCGACTGATCTGCTTCAGGCTCTCATCCAGTTGCCACTCAGTGTCGATCTCCTGCTGCAGACGACTAATCAGCTCTTCGTCGAGCGGTGGTGTGTCGCTGCTAAGAGACTGGCAGTGACGCTGCAGGAGAGTACTCATAGGGTCTAGAACTTGTAGAAATTGTGGTTGAGAAAGTCAGAAACCATCTCTACATCTTCCTCAAACCACTTCAAGCCGAGGGCCAGTTCACAGCGCTGTACCTGAGTGGTAAGCCCGGGGCGATTGGTTACGCGGCGATCTGTACGGGTATAGATCTCACTACCGTGACAGCGCACACAGTTCTCGTTGTGTAGCTCCTTGCCCTCACTGAGATCGGCGGCATTGGCAGTGCCAATCTGAAGAGCGGTAGCGGCAACGGCAATAGCGATTAAGTAGCGCATCTGGAATACCTTCCTGTTTCTGTCGGATAACTATGAGCTGATTTTAGCCGATAAGTGGGCCACCCGCAGCGGGGCTGGTGGATGGGAGTCGTGGAATGCCGAGTAGAGGGGATCGGGGGTCAACGTACTCGCATTCTCCTTGTAGAGTTTGACCAGCGCGGAGATCAGATGTTCAGGCGTGCTCTGCGCAGCGGCGAAGTCATCGGCCTCATACTCATGCTTGCGGGAGAACCAGGAGAAGAGTGGGGTGAGGAAGAAGCCGAAGGCAGGCGAAACCAGCATGAACAGCGCCAGCGCTACATGGTTCGAAGGAGTAGAGACGCCCAGATCACTGTAGAACCAGGAGGCGCTCACCAACCAGCCGAGCAGTGCCAGCGCGCCAAGGCTGATAACCGCTGAGGAGAGAATACGTTTGGGGATGTGGTGCATGCGGAAGTGCCCCAGCTCGTGGGCGAGTACGCCCTCGATCTCCTCAGGGGTGAGTGATTCGATCAGGGTGTCGAAAAAGACGATGCGTTTCTGTTTTCCGAGGCCGGTGAAGTAGGCGTTACCGTGGCTGCTGCGTTTGGAACCGTCCATGATAAAGATGCCATTGCTGGCAAAGCCGCAGCGTTCCAGTAGCGCCTCGATGCGATCGCGAAGCTCGCCTTCTTCAAGTGGTTCAAACTTGTTGAATAGTGGTGCGATGAAGGTCGGGTAGGCCCACATCATCAATAGTCCAAAACCCATCCAGACTGCCCACAGGTAGAGCCACCAATACTGACCGGCTGAATCCATCAGCCAGAGTGCCACCCAGGCGAGTGGTGCACCAATTACCAGCATCAAAAGGCTCTGTTTGATCAGATCGGTAAAGAAGAGTTTCGGCGTGCTTTTGTTAAAGCCGAAGCGTTGCTCGAGCTTGAAGGTTTTGTAGTAACTGATTGGTAGTTCAATCAGTGAAGCGATCAACGCCATGCTGATCAATAGACCCACACCTGTGACGAGTCCATTAAGCGCTAGTGAGCGCCAGAGAGTATCGAGCAGTTCAAGTCCACCACCAAAGGTCCAGATCAGGATTAGCAGGGTGCCAAAGAAGAGTTCATAGCTGGATATACGATTGCGAGCCACCGTGTAGTCTGCAGCCTTCTGATGAGAATCGAGATCGATTTGACCTTTAAAGGCATCGGGAACCTGGCTGCGTCGTTTGACGATATGGGTGATATTGCGAAGCAGTAGTGCGATGTCTACAAAGAGTGAGAGGAAAAGGAAGAAGATGAAAATCAGGCTGAATTCGTACATCAAGGGTCTCGTAGGGATGAGTGCGGCGGCACCGGTGCCCGTTTGCTAGAATGGTCATTAGTCTAACAGAAATATAAAGGGTACCCATGGAACAGAACTCTAAGAATCTGATATGGATCGACCTCGAAATGACCGGTCTTGATCCCGATAATGACAAGATTATCGAGATCGCTACCATCGTTACCGATGCTGAGCTTAATATCCTTGCCGAAGGTCCGGTCATCGCCATTCATCAGAGTGATGAGATCATGGCGGGCATGGATGAGTGGAATACCAATCAACACGGTACATCTGGGCTAACCCAGCGGGTCAAGGATAGCCACTACAGTGAGGAAGAGGCAGAGGCGGAGACGATTGCCTTCCTTGAGCAGTACGTGCCAAAGGGTGCCTCACCGATGGCAGGCAACAGTATCTGCCAGGACCGACGTTTTATGGTTCGTGGTATGCCCAGGCTCGAAGAGTTCTTTCATTATCGCAATCTTGATGTCAGCACCCTCAAGGAGCTGGCAGCGCGCTGGGCACCCGCTATGGCCAAGGGATTTAAGAAGAGTGGTAACCATCTGGCGCTCGACGATACGCGTGACTCGATTCGTGAGTTGCAGTACTACCGTGAGCACTTCATCAAGGTCTAACCAGATAATCAAACCTCTACGGGTGTGTTGGGGAGATTCCCCCACTCCGACCAGGAGCCTGGGTAGCCCTTGATATTGGGATAGCCGAGACTCTTCAGCATGATATAGGTGTGTGCTGAGCGGTGGTGGCTGTGGCAGTAGACGATCACCTCGTGTTCCGGCGTGATACCTAATCCCTCCAGCATCTTTCGTAACTCACTCGCCGGCAGCAGACGTAGATTGCGCGACTGATCCATCGCCAGAGTCCACTCCATGTTGACCGCGCCAGGTATGTGACCACCTTTCTCGGCAAAGCGTTTCACCCCCCGATACTCATCGACGCTACGTGCATCGAGTAGTGCCAGCTGACCGCTATTGAGCTGTGACTCAATATAGTGCTGATCGGCGATCGCCTGGGTGAATGGTCGGTCTGGATATTCGGCTGCGACGGGTTTGATCTGTTCGGACTCGAGGGCATGTCCCTCATTACTCCATGCGTGCAGTCCACCGTTGAGCAGCGAGTAGTGTGGGTGGCCAATCGTCTCCAGCGTATAGAGCAGTCGTGCCGCCTTGCCACCTCCCTCATCATCATAGGCAACCACATGGGTATCTGGTGTGATTCCCAGCGAAGCAAGTAGCTGACAGAAGCTGGAAGCATCGGGAAGCAGACCAAACACCGGCTTGCGGTTGAGTACAATTTGACCGTAATCGAGATAGATAGCGCCTGGAATATGGGCGCTCTGGTAGCTGCTCTCCTTGCAGAGATCGAGAATGAGCAGATTGTCCTGATTTAGATGCAGCTCAAGAAGATCGGGCTCAACGATAAGGGGCAGGGTTGGGTCGCTCATTTCAGCTCCGTTTGTTATTTTATTAGGCTACTACCGTGTCATTATTATCCAATCACTATGTCGCTGTCGTGTCTGATAAATAGCCTCTCTATAGAGAGGTTAAATAACCATGGAAATATTAATTTAAATTAATCTAGACTAGGACCATGGATCGGATCGACTACCATGGATATCTCCCCAGAGAGCAGTTGCCTGAGCTGTTGCTCTTGCTAGTCCAGGCAGAGTATCAACTACTCGCTGCCCAGGAAGAGAGTGGGGCGATGCTTTATAAACCACTCGCTGCTGGTCAACCGTTGCCCACTGCGATTGGTGATGAACAGGGACCAGGCCACTATCGTCTGGTAGAACGATTCGATCGGCGCAACTTCGCCTGGGCCAATGGCCCGCAGGCACTCAAACCGATGCTCTTCGCACCGCAGGAGCCGCTGTGGCGTTATCAGCGTGATAACACAGGAGAGCTTCAGTTTACGAGTAGCGAACCGCAACTCGAACCTACGGCTGTGATTGGTGTTCGCGCCTGCGATCTGGCAGCGATGAAGATTCATGATCAACACTTTCTGGAACAGGAATCTCCCGATCTCCATTATCAGCGTCGTCGTGAATCGCTCTTCATCATCGCCGTTGACTGTAGCCACCCTTCGGCGAGCTGCTTCTGTGTCTCGACGGGTGATGGGCCGGAGGTGGAGCACAGTTACGATCTTGCGCTGACCGAACTGGAAGAGGGTTTTCTGCTACGCGGCGGTAGCGTGGCAGGTCATGCACTACTGTCACAACTTGCTCTCGAAAAAGTCACCGATGATCAGCGCTACCTTGCCCACCAGCAGCATGAGTCAGCGGTGGCACGACAACAGCGCGCTCTGCCCAAACTCGATCTACAACGACGCCTGTTTGCCAATCTCCACCATCAACACTGGCAGGCCGTCGCGGAGCGCTGTCTAAGCTGTGGTAACTGCACTTCAGTCTGTCCTACCTGTTTCTGTCATCGCGAATTCGATCAAGGTGCACTCGATGGCTCCAGTGGTGAGCACCTACGTGAGTGGGAGAGCTGTTTCAGTGAGGGGCACAGCTATATCCACGGCCTGCATGTACGGAGTGAGCCGAAATTTCGTTATCGCCAGTGGCTAACCCATAAGCTTGGAAGCTGGCATGAACAGTATGGGCGTTCAGGCTGTGTCGGCTGTGGTCGCTGTATCAGCTGGTGCCCAGTGGGCATTGATCTGACCGAAGAGGTAGAGATTATCTGCGGGGAGGGTAGTCATGATTAATCCCTACCTGCCCCAGGAGGCAGAGATTGTCGAGCGTATTGAGGAGGCGCGAGACATCTTCACTCTGCGACTTCGTTTCACCGATCCTGCCGTACATCGTGCCTATAGTTTTGCACCGGGCCAGTTCAACATGCTCTGGCTGCCCGGCGTGGGTGAGATACCGATCTCCATCGTCTCCGATCCCGAAGATGAGCATATGTATAACCACACCATTCGCGGCGTTGGACGGGTGAGTAATGGTCTACGGACGTTACGTCAGGGCGATCGGCTTGGTGTTCGCGGCCCTTACGGTCGTGGCTGGCCGATGCAGGGGGCAGTAGGGCGTGATGTGGTGATCGCCACTGGTGGCCTCGGCTGTGCACCGGCAGTATCGATGATTAATTACGTGGTACGACGCCGAGAACAGTTTGGCCGTCTGATTATCATGCAGGGGATCAAACACTCCAATGACCTGATCTGGCGTAGCAGCTATGAACAGTGGGCAGAGCTACCCGATACTCAGGTTCTACTTGCAGCAGGAGAGAGCGGGCCGCAATGGCCTTGGGCACAGGGTAATATCATGGTGCTGATCGATCGTGCCGATTTTGATCCAGAGAACTGCACCGCCATGCTCTGCGGTCCGCAGGGGATGATGGTGGCGGTCACCGATCATCTGATGGCACGCGGTGTCTCCGATGATGACATCTGGCTCAGCATGGAGCGCAACATGCAGTGTGCGATTGGCCACTGTGGCCACTGTCAGATCGGTGCCAAGTTTGTCTGCAGGGATGGCCCTGTTTTTAACTACGCTGAGATTGCCGATCTGCTCAGCGAGCCGGGTTTATGATGATGACTACTTTCTCCGTGACAAAAACTCGTATCGCGGTCCACAAGTTCAGCTCCTGTGACGGCTGTCAGCTCGCCTTTCTAAACGCCGGTGAGGCGCTGTTGGAGCTGGCTGAGCTGGTCGAGATTGCCCACTTTGCCGAGGCAGGGGTGATCGATAGTGAGGCGGAGGTCGATATCGCCTTTATTGAAGGGAGTGTCACCACTCCCGCTGAAGAGCGGCGTATTGATGCGATCCGCCAACGTAGTCGCTATCTGGTGAGCATCGGGGTTTGTGCCACTGCCGGTGGCCTGCAGGCATTACGAAATATTGCCGATGCGGGTGAGTGGCCTGCCGCGATCTACGCCTCACCACAGTTTATTGATTCGCTGCCAACCTCCACACCGATCGCATCACATGTGAAGGTCGACTTTGAGCTCTGGGGCTGTCCAGTGAATGGGGCGCAGGTGTTGCAGACAGTGCGTTCATTGCTGGCCGGTGTCACACCGCGTGCTGAGACAGAGACACTCTGCGGTGAGTGTAAACGCCAACTGAAGGTCTGTGTGATGGTCGCCAAAGGAGAACCCTGTATGGGACCGGTCACCCGCGCCGGTTGTGGTGCGATCTGCCCCTCGGTTGGACGCGGTTGTTACGCCTGTTACGGTCCTGCGGCTTCAACCAACACTGCTGCCCTGGCGCATCAGCTTCACGCCATGGGGCTTACCTCCAAGGCGGTTGCTGATCACTTTCTACTCATCAACAGTGCCGCCCCGGCGTTCAAAGCTGAGGGGCTGAAGTGGCGAGGTGAAGATGAGTGAGCAGCGCACACTGGAGATCAACGTCCCGGTGTTGGCGCGGGTCGAGGGGGAGGGTGCGCTTGAGCTGAAGATCGAGGGTGGAGCGATCAGCGAATTGCGTCTGCGTATCTTCGAACCACCCCGCTACTTTGAGAAGTTCCTCGAGGGGCGCCACTTCAGTGAGGTGCCCGATATCGTGGCACGTATCTGCGGTATCTGCCCGGTCGCCTACCAGATGAGTGCGGTGCACGCCTTTGAATCGATCTATGGAGCCAACACCGGTCCGTGGGTACGCGAGATGCGTCGTCTGATCTATTGTGGCGAGTGGATCGAGAGTCATGCGCTGCATATGCATCTGTTGGCACTGCCCGACTTTCTCGGTTTTGGCAGTGTCATCGGTGTGGCCAAAGAGCACCCCGATGAGGTGCGTCGCGGTCTGCGTCTCCAGGCATTGGGTAATGATCTGATCAAACTGCTGGGTGGTCGTTCGGTCCATCCAGTGGGTGCCAAGGTCGGTGGTTTCTACCATGTACCTTCTCAAGGTGATGTTGATGCGTTACTACTTCGTCTGCATGAGGCGTTGCCTGAGGCGGAGGCGTTGGTAGATTGGCTCGCATCACTTGATCTGCCTGATGATCAGCAACCGTTTGTCTCGGTGGCGATGCGCCATCCGAATGAATATCCAATGAATGAAGGACGACTGGTCTCGAGCAGTGGACTCGATATTGCGATTGAGGAGTATGAGCGCCACTTTAGTGAACACCACGTGCCGCATTCGACAGCACTCCACTCAACACTTGAGGGCCAACCCTATCTGGTCGGACCGTTGGCGCGGCTCAACCTCAATCTCGACCGACTTCCCGATACCGTTAAGGCGATTCTGGAGCGTAGTGGTATCCGCTTCCCCAGCCAGAATATGTTTCACAGCCTGATTGCACGTGGTGTGGAGCTTCACTACGCAATCGTTGAGGCGATCCGGATACTTGAGGCATATAGACAGCCGACGAGATCCGACGTTGAGATCACGCCTCGTAGCGGTATCGGCTTTGGTTGCAGTGAGGCACCACGCGGTATTCTCTGGCACCGTTACGAGTCGGATGGTGATGGGCGGGTTGTCTCGGCTCGAATCGTTCCTCCGACCGCACAGAATCAGATGCGTATCGAAGAGGATCTGCGCCTCTCACTCAACCGTTTTGGGCTCGACCGGGATGAGGCGGAGATACGCCTTCACGCCGAGACGGTGATCAGAAACTACGACCCCTGTATCTCCTGCGCCACCCATTTCCTCGACCTTACCTTGTCGCGAGATGAGTAGAACAGATCCACTGATTATCGGTATCGGTTCGCCCTGGGGTGATGATCGTTTTGGCTGGATGGTCGTCGAGCGTCTGCAGTCGATGTCGACCATGCTGCAGAGCGAGTTGCTTACCGCTGAACGGGGGAGTGCAGAGCTACTTCAGTGGCTGCAACACGATAGGCCCACGCTACTGATCGATGCGCTCCGCAGTGACGATCAGGTCGGAATAGTTAAGGTGATTGAACGCGAGGCACTGCTCGGTGAGGTGGATGCGATCTCGAGTCACCAGATCGATCTGCGTCAGATTCTGGTCCCGCCGATACGTCGTCATTCCCCGGCACTCTCTTGAACGATCGATGCGGAGTTGACGCCCATACGCTGTCAATTGCCCGGCGACTCTGTCTCTTTGGTGTAACGATCGATTGCTGGGAGGTTGACGCCCATCCTTCAGCTGCGATTGAGGCAGTGGTTGAATCGATCTGTGAAGCGGTTGTCGCACAGCTCACGACGTGGCGTGAGGGTTATCTACTCAACAGCGTCTCTCCATAGTCCTCTAGTTTTTTGAGTAACTGGCGATCTGCTTCGCTGGTTTCACTATCGTTGATCAACTCTTTTATGCGCTGCCGATAACTATCAAGAGTGATTGAACCTCCCCCCGTCTCATCGGTAAGGCGGTGGTGGCGATACTCATCCCACTCTGCACGCTCTTCACTGTTGAAGTTCTCAGGCCAGTTACGACCCCGGTAGCGGAACAGTAATTCTGGAATCCGTTGGTCATCGAAAATGGCCGGTATGTTGGCGAGCTTATCGGGTGCAGTGGCACGAATTTTATCCATCTTGCGACGATCATCACTGCTGAAGAAACCGCCGCCGTATAGAGAGGCGTCAGGGTCGCTGGTCGGGTCGAATTTTCTATCGGCAAATGCCTGCTGGATCTTCGTCTCCAGACCAGTGGCACCCTTCAGCGCCTCGAGGTGCTGCAGACTGGTTGCTACATCGATCTGTAGTCTCTCGGCGGCCGCCTCATCCATAGTCTTCGGGGTAACGACTACCGGACACTTGTTGGCGTGCACTACCTTGAGCGGAATGCGCTCCACGCCCTCCGGCATCTCATCCCTGGGGGTAAAGATCCGTTTGGCGATCTCTTCTGCATCGAGGCTGAGCAGAGGTGTTGGATCGAAGCGTAGATCGTAGACGATGATGCCGTTTTTATTGCTCGGGTGGTTGGTCACTGGGGCGACCAGCGCGGTGCTTCCAAACTCGCCCGGGATCATTCCGGAGGTGTGCAGAACCGGTTTCATCGCTCGCACATTAAGCTGATCGAATACCTTGCGTTTATTACGTAGCTGGTAGATGTACTCATAGAGACGAGGTTGATGATCTTTGACGAGCTTAGCTACTGCAATGGTGGCGTGCACATCGGAGAGGGCATCGTGGGCAGCGGTGTGGCTAATGCCGTTTGCCTCGGTCAGACGTTCCAGTTTGAAACAGGGTTTACCGTCATCGTAGTCGGGCCATTCGATTCCCTCGGGTCGCAGTGCACGGGTCATTCGTACCATGTCGATGATATCCCAACGAGTATTACCGCTCTGCCACTCGCGGGCGTAGGGATCGAAGAAGTTGCGATAGAGCGAGAAGCGGGTGAATTCATCGTCAAAACGGATCGAGTTAAAACCGGCACCACAGGTGCCGGGTCGCGCCAGCTCACTATGGATCGCCTTGATAAACGCCGCCTCATTAACGCCCTTCTCGTTGACCTCCTGTGGAGTGAGTCCAGTCACCATGCACGCCTCTGGATGGGGCAGGGCATCATTGGCCAGCTTGCAGTAGATCATCAACGGTTCGCCGACGATATTAAGATCCTCATCGGTGCGAATACCGGCAAACTGCATTGGTCGATCACGTGCCGGATCGATACCGCTGGTCTCATAGTCGTGCCAGTAGATGGTGTTTTTGGATGTGGCCATGGGCTCTCTGTTACCTCGCTATCCGTAGCGTGTTCTTCTTCGATATATCTGCCTACCTTACCAGATTAGGGGAGCGTGATTGACCGCTTGAGACCGTAGTGCGGTTTGATAGACTGGAGTGAAAAGAGGCGCTACGGGATGGAGTTTGTAATGGCCGATAATAAGATGCTGACCATCGATGGTAATGAAGCCGCTGCGCGCATCGCCTATCTTACCAATGAGGTTATAGCGATCTATCCGATCACCCCGGCATCGCCGATGGGTGAGCTCTCCGATCAGTGGGCTGCCGAGGGGAAGCCCAACCTCTGGCGCTCAATACCGCACATTATCGAGATGCAGAGCGAGGCGGGTGCCGCTGGAGCGATTCACGGCTCGCTGCAGAGTGGGGCGTTGACCACCACCTTTACCGCCTCACAGGGTCTGCTGTTGATGATCCCCAATATGTACAAGATCGCCGGTGAGCTGACGCCAACGGTGTTCCATATCGCGGCGCGTTCTCTGGCGGCCCAGGCGCTCTCAATCTTCGGTGATCATAGCGATGTGATGGCGGCCCGTTCGACCGGTTTCTGCCTGTTGGCAGCTGGCAGTGTGCAGGAGGTGATGGACTTTGCTCTGATTGCACAGGCGGCCTCACTACAGGGGCGGTTGCCGATGCTCCATTTCTTTGATGGCTTTCGTACCTCTCATGAAATATCCAAAATCGAGGCGGTCGAGTCATCGGTGGCCAGGGCAATGATCGATGAGGCCACTATCACCGCACATCGAAATCGAGCCCTCTCTCCCGAGCATCCGGTACTACGAGGCTCTTCACAAAATCCTGATGTCTACTTCCAGGCGCGTGAGAGCGTTAATCCTTATTACCAGCGGATGCCGGCTGTTGTGCAGCAGTTGATGGATCGCTTTGCCGAGTTGACGGGGCGTCGCTACCGACTCTTCGATTACGTTGGTGCTGAAGATGCAGAGCGGGTGGTGGTGATGGGCTCTGCGGCCGAGACGGTTCATGAGACGGTTGAACATCTGAATGCCAGCGGTGAACGGATTGGGCTGCTCAAGGTTAGGCTCTTCCGTCCCCTCGATAGTCGTGCCCTGATCGATGCACTTCCCGCGACGGTACAACGTATCGCAGTGCTTGATCGTACCAAGGAGCCGGGGGCCGATGGAGAGCCGCTCTACAAGGATGTAGTAACAGCGCTGGCTCAGGATGGCTGTCGTGGAACAGGGCGATTTAATACCATGCCACTGGTGGTTGGCGGGCGTTACGGTCTCTCATCCAAGGAGTTTAATCCTGGCATGGTCAAGGCGGTGTTCGATCACCTTAACGAGGAGAGGCCAAAAAACAGTTTCACCATCGGTATTAATGATGATGTGGGTGGAAGCAGTCTCGAATGGGATAACTGTTACCGCACCGATGCCGGACGTGAGATGAAGTGCGCGCTCTTCTACGGTCTCGGTGCCGATGGCACCGTCAGCGCGAATAAAAATTCGATCAAAATCATCGGTGAGTCGACTGATCTCTATACTCAGGGCTACTTTGTCTACGACTCGAAAAAGTCGGGAGCGGTTACCGTCTCACATCTGCGCTTCGGACCTAAACCGATTCGCTCCAGCTATCTGATTGGTGATGATCAGGCCCACTTTGTCGCCTGTCATCAGCAGGTCTTTCTTGAACGTTACGACATGCTCGACAAGGCGACTGTCGGGGCCACCTTTCTACTCAATTCATCGGTCAGGCTTGAAGAGGTTTGGGAGACGTTGCCGCGCAGCATGCAGCAGCAGCTGATCGATAAACAGATCAACTTCTATCTGATCGATGCCTACGCAGTGGCGGTGAAGGTCGGGCTTGGCCGGCGTATCAATACCATCATGCAGGCGTGTTTCTTCGAACTATCACATGTGGTTGAGAGTCGCGTGGCTGTGTCAGCGATCAAGGTGGCAGCCGAGCAGAGCTACGCCAAGGCGGGGGAGCGAATCCTCAAGGCCAATATCGCCGCGATCGATCAGGCGTTGGCCCATCTGCACCGGGTTGAGCTACCGAATGAAACGAACAGCACTTTTGAGAAGCCGCCTGTCATCTCGGAGGATGCCCCACAATTTGTACAGCAGGTAACGGCTGAGATTATTGCAGGCTGGGGTGATGCGATACCGGTCAGCCTGATGCCGAACGATGGCACCTTTCCTCTCGGTACTGCCGCTTATGAGAAACGCAATCTGGCGCTGGAAGTACCGGTGGTTGAGACCGATCTCTGCACCCAGTGCGGTAAGTGTGTTTTTGTCTGCCCCCACAGTGTCATCCGTAGCAAGATCTTCCCAGCTGAAATGTCTAACAACGCCCCAGTCACATTCAAACATGTGCCGCTTCGCAGTAAGGCCTACCCTACCGGGCTGGAGATTAGCTATCAGGTGGCGGTGGAAGACTGTACCGGCTGTGCGCTCTGTGTCGAGGTCTGCCCGATTCGCGATAAACAGCAGCCGGGGCGTAAGGCGATCAATATGGCGCCACAGCCACCGCTGCGTGAGCAGGAGCGTGAGAACTGGAACTTCTTCATCAAGTTACCCGAATATGAACGATCGCAGCTGAAGGCAAATACGATCCCCGCCTCGATGGTAATGGAGCCGCTGTTTGAGTTTTCTGGGGCCTGTTCGGGGTGTGGTGAGACCCCCTATCTGCGCCTCGCCACCCAACTCTTCGGCGATCGCATGGTGGTGGCTAACGCCACCGGCTGCTCATCGATCTACGGTGGAAACCTGCCGACTACCCCCTGGACGACCAACAGCGAGGGGCGTGGTCCTGCCTGGTCCAATTCCCTGTTTGAGGATAACGCCGAGTTTGGACTTGGAATGCGAGTCGCAATTGATAAGCAACGTGAATATGCGACTGAACTACTGCGGCGTATCGCATCACAGCTCGATCGCGATCTGGTGGATTCAATCCTTGAGAGTGAGCAGTCCGATGAGGCTGAGATAACGGTTCAGCGTGAACGAATTGTACTGCTGCGTGAGAAGCTTGAGCAGAATGCTACTGATGAAGCTAAGGAGTTGTTGGCAGTTGTCGATACGCTGATAAGCCGCAGTGTCTGGATTGTGGGTGGTGATGGCTGGGGATATGACATCGGTTTTGGCGGACTTGACCATGTACTTGCCTCAGGGCGCAACGTTAACGTCCTGCTACTCGACACGGAGGTCTACTCCAACACGGGAGGTCAGACCTCCAAGGCGACACCGCGCGGTGCGGTAGCGAAGTTCTCTGCTGCGGGTAAGGTGACAAAGAAGAAGGACCTGTTTCATATTGCGATGGATTATGAGGGCGTCTACGTGGCTCAGGTCGCCTTCGGTGCCAAGGATGTACAGACGCTGAGAGCATTTATCGAAGCGGAGTCCTATGAGGGGCCATCGCTGATCATCGCTTATTCACCCTGTATCGCCCACGGTGTCGATCTTAAGAATAACCTGCGCCAACAGGATCTGGCGGTGCGTAGTGGTCACTGGCCTCTGCTTCGTTACGATCCACGCAAACTCAAGCTGGGAGAGAACCCGCTGCGCCTGGACTCGAAAATGCCCTCAATACCTTTTCGTGACTATGCGGCAACGGAGGCACGTTTTAGTGTGTTGAAACGTAGCCATCCCGATTCCGCCGAGCAGTTATTTGAGCGGGCGCAGCGGGATATCTATGAGCGGTATCACCACTACCAGGAGCTGGCATCTTTAAAGGTGGACGATGAGCAGGGGACCGATGAGGTTGAGAGGAGTAAGCCGTGAGTGAGTTAGATCTGAGTTGTAACTATCTGGGGCTAAAGTTGAAGAGTCCGTTGGTGCCCTCATCATCGCCGCTCTCACGCAGCCTCGACAGTGCACGTGAACTTGAGGATGCCGGTGCTGCTGCGATCGTGATGTATTCGCTCTTCGAGGAGGAGCTGGAGCATGAGGATGAGATGCATGCGCGCTTTGTTGAGGAGCAGTCGATTGGGTGTGCCGAGGCCGATAGCTACCTGCCGATGCACGGCACCTTCGAGCGCGGCATTGATCGCTACCTGCGGCAATTGAGTGAGTTAAAGGCGCATCTGGAGATCCCGGTAATAGCCAGTCTTAACGGCATTACACTCGATAACTGGATAGCACACAGCAAAGCACTGCAGCAGGCTGGGGCCGATGCGCTGGAACTCAATGTCTACTACATGGCCACCGATTGTGAACTACGCAGTGGTGAGGTTGAAGGGCGCTATATCAAACTGCTGAGAGCGCTAAAGAATGAGGTCTCACTGCCGGTTGCGATGAAACTCTCACCACAGTTCAGTGCATTGCCTCACTTTGTAAAGGAGCTAGAGGCGGCGGGAGCGGCAGGTGTCTCGCTCTTTAATCGTTTCTATCAACCCGATATCGATATCGATGCGCTCAAGGTGACACCGCAGATTCAGCTTTCACGCTCGGCTGATGCGCTGTTAGCAATGCGCTGGATTGGAGTGTTGCGTGATCTGTCACCAATCACGCTTGCTGCAACGGGTGGAATTCATACTGCCGAGGATGCGATCAAGATGATCCTTGCTGGTGCCGATGTTACCCATCTCTGCAGTGTCCTGCTTGAATCGGGGAGTCACACGATTTCAGAGATTTACCAGGGTATCGAGCATTGGATGGAGCAACAGGGGTTTGAATCTCTGGATCAAGTTAGAGGTGTGTTGAGTCAGCAGAATAGCCAGGATGAGGGGCGTTACGAGAGGGCCAACTATCTCTGGGTGCTCGATAGCTATTCGGCTGGTGAAGGCGTGAGGTAACCAGTCCGTTTGTAACATACTGCACGTCATTTGGTACTAGACTTTAAGGTATGGATAACAATAAACGTCACATCAGGGTAGCAAGCACACTCCACCGTCCGCTGTTGATCTCGATCCTCGTCATCGGCCTCGTTGTCTCCAGCGCCGTTCTCTATAGCTTCAAACTCGGTAGTCGCATGAGCGATCTCTATGCACCGATGATCGATGCGGCGATGGAGATTAAATTTGAGGCGACAACCGCACACCTCTGGTTTGAAGAAATGATGTCGGGTGATCGGAGTGAGAGTATCGAGTCGGTAAGAAGCCACCTTGATGCGGCGGAGTGGTACGCGCAGGCGATGCTGAGTGGCGGGCAGAATCAGGAAGGTGATTTTCTACCGCTTGAAGATGCGGTGATGCGTGGTCATATTGAAAATGTGCTGCTCAAGCTGACCGAATTTCGGTCCATTATGCAGTTACGTTGGGAGGCGGGTCTTGATATGGGGCCCGGCAGTGAGCTTGACCAACGTTTCGATGCGGTTTTTTCAGCGTTTATCGCCGAGGCGGATGAGGTCGAAACCTACCTGCAGCAGATGCTCGCCGAATCGAGGCACTACTTTTTTCTCAACCATGCTCTGCTCTTCGTGACAGCGTTGCTGATTACCTTTGCCGTATTCATTGTTTTTAGTCGATTTATGCAACAGCAGCTCTATAACCTTCGAACACTGGAGGAGACGAATAGGGAGTTAAAGCAGGAGATCAAACGTCGCAAAGAGGTTGAGCAGACACTGCAGAAACAGGCAACCACCGATGTACTGACCGGTAGCTATAACCGGGCCAAGATGATCTCGCTGATTGATGAGGAGTGGTTGAGGAGTCAGCGCTACTCCGTCACCTTCTCACTGGTGATGCTCGATATCGATTACTTCAAGCATATTAACGATGAGTGGGGGCACGATGTGGGTGACCGAGTGCTCAAGGAGATCGCTGACAGGATCTCTTCAATACTGCGTGATAGCGATACGCTCGCCCGCTGGGGCGGCGAAGAGTTTATGCTGCTGCTGACCAATACACCGATTGAGGGTGCGGTGGAATTGGCTGAGCGTGCGCGTCGTGCTGTTGCACGACAGTCGATGCAAGGTGTGGGCAGTGTGACGGCCAGTTTTGGTGTTACTGAATATAATCAATCATTTAGTGCGATTAATCAGATGTTGAAGAGCACTGATGTTCGTCTCTATATGGCGAAGTCACAGGGGCGAAATAGGGTGGTCAGTGAAGAGTAGAATGGTAAGACTTATTGATCAGTCTCAATACACTTAGTATCGAGATCGCTCTATACTGTCGGCAGTAGTAGATTGCTCAGAAATTCCCGGGGTATCAACACCGTAAGCGTGTTGCCGGTGTAGTTCGACTCCTTAGGGTAGGGTGTTACGGAAGATGTTCGATGGGTAAACGCTGGAATCTGGAACGTAAGCTTCTGATCCTGATCAGTGGTGTGCTGGTTGCCAGCCTGTTGGCGTTCTGGTGGGTTGAGTATCGCCATATCAAGGCCGATGCCGAGACGGAGCTGCTCTCGTCGGCAGACCGGATACGTGATGTCTTGATGGCAACCCGTCGTGTCTATCAGCATCAGTTCATCGATAGCGGGCTCCCGCTAAATAAAAAGACCATCGGTTTCCTACCGGCCCATGCAATGGGTGAGATTTCGAACGATCTGTCCAATTGGTCGAGCGATGGTTTTTCATTCAACAACGTTTCTGATAATCCACGAAATCCACTGCATAAGGCTGATGCACTCGAGGAGGAGGCGATCGCCTTCTTCCGTAACAAACCAGAAGAGGAGTTTCATTTTGTCCCCTACGAGAACGAGAAAGGAGAGCTCAACTACCACTATGCAAGGCCGATCTGGGTCGAACAGTACTGCCTGAAGTGTCACGGTGACAAAGATAATGCTCCGGTTACGATTCAGGAGAGCTACGATGAGGCCTACGACTACAAGCTTGGCGAACTGCGTGGTGTGCTCAGCATCAAGATACCGGCCAGCAATATGGAGAGCCGCATCCGCCAGCAGGTCTACCTTCAGCTATATCTAAAATCAGCGCTGATTTTACTAATCGGTCTGCTTATCGGATGGACGGTCAGGCGCCAGGTTACAGAACCACTCTCGAATATTGCCGCTGCCGCGCGCAGGATCGGCTCTGGCCAACTCGATACATTGATCGATATCAGGGCGAGCAGTGACTTCGAGGAGCTGGCCCACGATCTGAGCCATATGGCCAGTCAGCTACAGGTTGACAAGGATAGTCTGGTCAGTGAACGCAGTTTTCTCAAAGCACTCATCAAAACGATTCCTGACCTGGTGTGGATGAAGGACCCAGACGGTTTCTATCTACTCTGCAACGACCGCTTCGAGCAGTTTTTCGGCCATCCTGAACATGAGGTCGTCGGCAAGACCGACTACGACTTCGTCAACCGGGAGTTGGCAGACCTTTTCAGAGAAAACGATATGGCCGCGATTCGGAATGGCGGACCGAGAATCAACACAGAGGAGGTCGTGTTTGCAGACGATGGCCATCGTGAGCGAATCGAGACGATAAAAACGCCGATATTCAATATAAAAGGTGAGCTTGTTGGTGTCTTGGGTATCGGCCGAGATATTACCCGGCAGCATCAGGCAGAGGCGGTACTGCGTGATGAGAGGGATGAAAAACAGCGTTATCTCGACACGATGCAGACGATCATGGTTGCCCTCGATAATAGGGGCGATATATCCATGATCAATCGTGCAGGGCGTGAACTTCTCGGTTACGAGAAGGAGGAGTTGATCGGCAGGAACTGGTTTGACTGCTGTCTGCCTGAGCCCGATGGTATGGAGCTTGTCTATCCCATCTTTCTCAAGATAATGGCAGGCGAGGTCGTACAGAATGACCACTTTGAGAATAGTGTGATCTGTCGCGATGGCAGCGAGCGCATGATTAGCTGGTACTCTGCAGAGTTGACCAACGAGGCGGGCGAGGTGATCGGCCTGCTCAGTTCGGGAGAGGATGTTACCGAGACGCGCGAGGCAGAGGTGCTTATCAAAGAGGAGCAGCAGCGTTATCACGAGATCTTTAATGCCACCAGTGAAGCGATCTTTATCCATGATGCGACAACAGGCAAGATCATCGATGTCAATAATCGCATGCTGGAGATGTATGGTCTGGAGCGGAGTGAGGCACTACGGCTCTCAGCCGAGGCGTCCAGCTCAGGCACACCCCCCTATACGGAAGAGAACGCCCACGAGAAGGTGCGGTTGACGGTGGTGGAGGGACCACAGACCTTCGAGTGGCATGCAAGGCATAACGACGGCTCACTGTTCTGGGTAGAGGTCTCGACGCGCGCTTCGTATATCGGTGATAAACGACGTGTCCTCGCCGTGGTACGCGATATATCGGCCAGAAAGGCGCTCGAAGAGCAGATGAATGCGCTGGCCAAACACAATCGTCTGATCCTCGATTCTTCAGGTGAGGGTATCTTCGGGCTCGACAGTGAGGGACGACACGCCTTCGTCAATCCTGCCGCAGCAGAAATGTTGGGCTACAGCGCCGAAGAGCTGATTGGTCAGCCTTCACACGCGATCTGGCACCATCACCATCCAGATGGAGATGATTATCCGGCCCAGGAGTGTCCAATTCGTGAAACTGGCATCAGTGGAGTGCCTCATAGCGGTGAAGAGTGGTTCATTAAGAGAGGGGGGGATTTCTTTCCGGTCTCCTACTCCAGTAGTCCGATTGTTGAGGATGAGCGGATTACAGGCGTCGTCGTCTCTTTTTCTGATATTTCGGAGAAGAAG
This sequence comes from Candidatus Reidiella endopervernicosa, assembly GCF_013343005.1. Lineage (GTDB taxonomy): Bacteria > Pseudomonadota > Gammaproteobacteria > Reidiella > Reidiella endopervernicosa. The sequence continues at coordinate 2,386,307 of NZ_CP054491.1, read as the reverse complement.
AAGGCTGACGAGAAGATTCACTACCTCGCCTACTATGATGAGCTGACGGCACTGCCCAATCGTGCCCTGATGATAGACCGGGTCACCCAACAGCTGGCAACGGCGCAACGCCTCAACAACAAGGCGACGCTGGTGCTGCTCAATATCGATCGCTTTACCAATATAAACACAGCGCGCGGTCACAATATGGGTGATTTCCTGCTAGTTGCACTGGCAAGAAGGCTCGAACAGCACCTCTATAAAGAGGATACCCTGGCGAGATTATCTGCCGATGAGTTCGCCGTGCTATTACCACACCTGAACAAGAGTCGCGAGAGTGAACAGCGTAATGCGATAGCTGTGGTCGACAAACTTCAGGCGGTGGTTCGTGATCCGCTGCTTGTCGGTGATGAGGCGGTCAATATCACCGTCAGTATGGGAGCGACTCTCTTCCCGGAGAGCGCCTCCGATCAACCTAGGGATATCTTGCGACGCGCCGATAGTGCACTGCATCGCGCCAAACGTGCGGGCGGTAATCAGTGCGCCTTCTTCGAGAGAGGCATGGATGAGGTGGTACAGAGACACTATCAGATCGAGCGTGAACTTTACCATGCAGTAAACAACGCTGAATTGAGGATATTTCTTCAGGCGCAGGTCGATGCCGATGGTGTGCTGGTAGCTGCGGAGACACTGGTCAGATGGGAGCACCCTGAGCGTGGCCTGATACCACCGGGTGTCTTTATCCCCATTGCCGAGGAGTCGGATCTGATTGTCGATGTCGGTGGCTGGGTGCTTACCGAGGCGATGCACCTGATGGCCAGGTGTGATATGGCGGGGCACCAGCTTAAGTTGTCGGTTAACCTGAGTCCACGACAGTTCCGTAAGCAGGGCTTTGTGCCCTGGTTTAAAGGTCTCGTCAATGAGAGTGGTGCCGATCCGACGAATCTTACACTTGAGGTGACCGAGGGACTCTTCATCGATGATCTGTCCGATGTGGTGGCGAAGATGGATGAGCTGGTTGCAATGGGTGTTAATTTCTCTATCGATGACTTTGGTACTGGCTACTCTTCTCTCTCCTATCTGAAGCGGCTTCCTATTAATGAGTTGAAAATTGATAAATCGTTTGTGCAGGATGCGCCTCACAGTGCTGATGATGCTGCGTTGGTCGAAACCATTCTTCTGGTGGCCAAGTCTATGCGTCTGAAGGTGGTGGCAGAGGGTGTTGAGAAGCAGGAGCAGGCCGACTTCCTCAATGCACGCTCCGAGGTGATTCATCAGGGCTATCTGTATGGTAAACCAGAACAGGCTGAGATCTGGATTGATAGATGGTTTAATGCTGATTGAATAAGTGGTTTCAATTGGCTTGATAGAAATTGTCAGCTTCGATGATGGTTACAATCTACGTTGATTAGTATCGTTCGATCCCGAGTAGGTTGTTGTCGGATGTACTGTGGCGTCAGTATTCAACTATTAACCGTTTTTCAGTAACGTAGTAATCTTATCCGCAGGTAGGGGCTTCGAGTAGAGGTAACCCTGTGCAAGTGGACAGCCCTCTTGTAGAAGGAAATCTGCCTGCTCACGCGATTCGACACCTTCTGCAATAACATCTAGACCGAGGCTGTTTGCCAGGGCGATAACGGCGCGTGTTATACCTGTGTCGTCCAGATCGTGTGGAAGGTCATCGACGAACGATTTGTCAATTTTTAGTTTGGAGATGGGTAGCTGTTTTAGGTATGCAAGCGATGAATAGCCGGTACCAAAATCATCAATAGATAGTTGCACTCCCAGCGCCTGTAGTTCTTGAAGTTGTTCAATGGCACCTTCACCCTGACCCATAACAAAGCCTTCAGTGACTTCAATCTCGATCCATTCGACCTTGCACCGGTTTTGTTCAAGGAGTCGCTTAACCGTAGCGCTTATGTTTCCATTTAGTAGCTGTTTTCCCGATACATTGATGGCAACCCGACCTGGATTCAGCCCCTGTTCGTGCCAGCCGACCACCTGCTGCATGACCTGATCTAGTATCTGTTCACCTAGCTCCAGTATCAGCCCGGTCTCTTCCGCGAGAGGAATGAAATCAAGTGGTGAAATAATGCCCCGATCAGGGGATATCCATCGAGCAAGTGCCTCCATCCCAATTAATTGGTTGGTTTCAATGTCATATTGGGGCTGATACCAGGCAACAAAATGTTGATCTGTCAGGGCCTTTCGAATGCCGTTCTCCAACAACATTCTTTGCATGGCTCGATGGGTAAGATCTTCCGTATAGAACTGATATGAGTTACGGCCTCTCTCTTTTACCTTGAACATCGCGGCATCAGCATTACGAATGAGCGTTTCGCAACTGTCTGCATCTTGTGGATAGATGCTGATTCATATGCTCGCCGTTAGATGGTAATTGTTACCATCGATATCCATTGGCTCTTTAATCGCCTCGATTACCTTTTGAGCAACAGAGGCGGCATCATCTGGACTATTTACAGAGGTGAGAATTATCGTGAATTCATCTCCCCCAAGACGAGCGATGGTGTCATCTGCGCGTATGCACTGTTGAAGGCATTTACCCGTCTGTATCAGGACCTTGTCACCAACGCTGTGTCCAACGCTGTCATTGATCTGTTTGAACTGATCAAGATCGATAAAGAACAATGCAAACAGTTCACCGTTTCTTCTGGCTTTTAGTAACGTCTGTTCCAGCCGGTCCAGGAAGAGTAGTCGGTTAGGTAGTGATGTGAGTGTGTCGTGATGGGCCAGGTGGTCCAGGTGCTGACTCTTTTCTTCAATCTCATGCTGCAAAAGGATATGGGATGTCATCTCACGAGATGATTCAATGATTCCCGTCAGTTTGCCGTTGTCATCAAAGAGTGGAGAGGCGAGTAACTCAAAAAAACGGTCATTTCCACTCTCATCTGGGTGGTTGTGAAGCGTCGTGGCATGTTTTCCAGTTAGTTTTACCTGCCGAAGTGGGCAGGGATGGTCGTCGCCATCGCAGGGTGTGTCACGGTTATGGGAGATCTCATAGCAGTGGATAGGTTGTTGCTGGTCGTTAAATAATTGGGGGTCTTCAGTGCCTGCAGCAGAGTCATTGATAAGCTCCACTTCATAATCGGTGTTAATCAGCATGATCCCATCATGAACACCATTGATTACAGATTGTAATAACCGGTGCTGTTTGGCTATTTCATGTTCGGCATTACGGCGACGCTCTATTTCATGCAGTAGTGGTGTGATGGAAAATTTGTGAAAAAGAAACCAGGTTGTTATACCAAGCAAAATGGTTGCGATGGAACTTATAAGAGCCAACTGTTTGATTAGGCTGTTTAGGAGCTGTGTGGTAACAATAGGTTCGCTAGTGAGTGTCAGGTCATATCGGTCGTGATTAACCGTTATTGATCCAGAACTGGTGAATGTCTCTCTCACTGATGGGGTAGGTCGATTGTATGTACTCAGCGCAAAACCGTCCTCATTGACTAAAGTAAGTGTTACTACTTCGCTGTGTCCTTTCCCCCAGCTGTTGAAATACCACTCGATTAGAGCGAAGTTCTCGGTGATTAACGACTCCCGTGCCAACTGTGTGAGTAGTTTTACGACGTTTTGTTGTGAGTTTTCAAAGCTACTGAAAAGTGAGTCGTGTTGCTGCTGGTATATGAAAAAGTTACCGGCCACCAGGAATAGTGTGAATAGCAGAGCGATGCCAAACCAGCTTTGTCTGTGAGCTGTTTTTTTCAATGAAATCACGGTGCTGTTTTTCTTTGCTCTAACAATGGACGGTCTGAGATAAGAGCACGTAGCTTGTCGTACTCCTGGCTTGTCGCGGGAATGATCGCGGTGGCACCCTTTTTGATTTTGTTTAAAATCAAGGCCGCTCCCGATTGTTTGTGAAGATTTTGTAAGAGTGGGATCAGTTCGTCGATAAGCTCTCTTTTTGTTGTTGGACCAGCAACAAAAATATGAGTGGGAACGTCAGGGGTCCACTTCAGTGCTTTAAGCCCTCGAGCCTCGTACTCACGAAACACCTCTTCTTTAATGCCACCGGCGTGATATTTCCCCATCAAAACCGCCAATGCGACATTGTGGTGGTTTTTAAGATGTGAGTAGGAGTCCAGATCGGTTAAATCGATTCCGACATCGTTAAGCAATCTTTGCGGTACCAGATTGCTCAGGGTTGAGTTGGGATCGCCAAATGCAAAACTTTTCCCTTTGAGCTCGCTTAATGAGGTGATCTTACTATCTCTGCGGATAGTGATTACACCTCGAAATGTATCCCTGCCTGCAAAGCTCAGCCTGCCGAGTGGTACGATGTTCTCGTTAAGTTCGGTTGCCTTGATATATCCAGCAGGACCAAAATAGGCGAAATCGACCTCACCTTGGTTAACCGCATCGATATGATCCTGATAACTGGTACCGACACGTATATGGATGTGTTTGCCGGTTGTTTTTGAAAGATATTCTGTCAGTGGGGTAAAACGCTCTACCAGTGTGGTTGCATGTAGGTAGGGGTGTATGCCGAGAGTCAATCCATTTTCTGCATCTGCGACCACAGTGTTTGATGTGAGCAGTAGGGATATTGCAAAAAGGTGTGCCGTCAAATGTTTTATGTAGTACATGACCGTATACGCCAGGTTTGTTGATGAGATCAGAGCATTTTCAACATCCTGCAGCGGTAGCCCTATCAAGCATATGACCTATATCAAACGCTTCATGATACCTATATGGATACAGCGTCTTATGCTGTGTTCCAACTTCTTAAAGATAATTTATTATGGCTGGTATGTCGATCATGATTTGTCTGGGGGATGAGATCCATATGGTTAAATTATTGATTGATACGGTAGGAGATGGCGCGATTGTTAAAGAGTGTGCTAAAGAGCTGTTTACAGGTGGTGTGCAGGTTGGTTTATCGTGTAATTTGAGCTACACCCCTTCAACCTGACAAATGTGGTGTGGGTGGGTCTTCTACGGTGGCTGAGGAGCGTACCGTGACATCGGTGTTCTCACCATGCCCCGTTTCAAGCCCTTTGTGGGCATCACTATAGTAAAAGGCCAACACAGAGGGCAGTTCACCACGCATCATCCACTGATGGATCTTGACTTCGGAGATCCGTAGGGTCTCAACATCGTCTGTATTGCTAAGCTATACGTTCACCCGATGTTGTTCCATCCAGGTGATGAAATTATCTGCTGGAAGCGGCCTGCTAAAATAGTAGCCCTGCAGTCGATCGCAGTGAAGAGAGGTGAGCGCCTCTACCATCTCTTCTGTCTCTACCCCTTCAGCGGTGACGGCCAGTCCGAGATTGTGAGCGAGCTCTCTCGTGGAGCGAACAATTATGGCGCTATCCTCATCTTCGATCATGCGCTGTATGAAGCTGGTATCGATCTTCAGTTCATTGGCAGGAAGTCGCTGCAGGTAGGAGAGTGAAGAATATCCGGTACCAAAGTCATCGATAGAGATGCCATGGCCCATGCTGCTGATCTCATCGAGTATCGTGGCAATGTAGTCTGGATCGTTCAGCATGGCCGTCTCGGTCACTTCAAAGGTCAACTGTTCGGGGCTGATCTTCCAGCGCTCTGAAAGATCCCTGATGTGTTGAACCAGTCCCGCTTCCTGGAGGTTGCGTGCTGAGAGATTGACTGAAATGGTTAGATAACAGTTGTTTTTATTCCACCGTTGCAGATGGCTGGCGGCCTCATCGAGTACCCAGCGAGTGATCTTCTGTATGTAGCCATTGCGCTCAGCCAGTGGTATGAACTCTGCGGGTGAGATAAAGCCATGTTCGGGGTGTTGCCAACGGATCAGTGCTTCGGCATTGATGGGGTGTGCTGGATTGCTAGGCATCTTGGGCTGAAAATAGAGCGAGAACTCTTTTCGATCGATAGCCTCACGCATGTCGCTATTGAGCATCAGTCGACGAACGCTATGTTGATCAAACTCAGGGTGATAACTCTCGTAACCACTACGAAATGATTTGGCTTGCTTGAGTGCAACACCTGCGTGGCGTAGAAGCTCCTCGGCGCTGTCACCGTGCTCAGGGTATGAGACAAGGCCGATGGTGATCTCAACGTTCAGACTGAAATCGCCAATTTCAAAAGGTGAGAGTAGCGCATGGTTGAGTTGGTCAATAACAGTCTGTCTATCGTCGAACAAGGCCTCTGGAAAAAGCAGTGCGAACTCATCGCCACCGGTCCTTGCGATGGTGTCTCCCTCTCGGATGGTGTTTTTCAAACGTTCCGCAAGCATTGCAAGTAGCTGGTCTCCCTGATCGTGTCCGAGTGTGTCGTTTATCTCGCCAAAGCTATTAATGTTGAGATGGAGGAGTAGCAGGCAGCTATTCAGGCGCCGTGATCTCGAAATTTCGTTTTTTAACTGCTCTAGCAAAAGGGCGCGATTGGGTAGTCTGGTCAAAGTGTCGTGCAGACTCTGGTATTGAAGATCTCTCTGGTACTGATGACGCTCACTGATATCAAGGGCAATAACGAGATAAATATCCTTAATGGCGAGTCGCGAGCGCTGTACTCTTATATCCATTGCTCTGCACGTGCCGTCTTTACTGCGATGATCAGCTTCGAATCGAAGCTCTTTTAGCGTGTCATTATCTAGGGCTGAGAAACTCTGTTTCAGGTCACCGACATCCTTGCTCTCAAGGAAGTCGGAGTAGGTGAGTTGTTTGAATTCCGCTTCTGAATAGCCTAGATGTTGGGTGGCTGTTTTATTGGTACGCAGGATTTTTAGTGTTTCGATGTCGAGCAGGTAAATCTGGTTGCTCGCATTATCAAAAATGTGCGCCAGCTGGATGGTGATATCTTCAGACTGTTTCTGTTCGGTAATATCTTGCAGCGTTCCAAGCATGCTGATAGGGCGGTGATCTGAATCAAAACTTAGCTGTGCCTGGTCTCTTACAAAGCGCGTTGAACCATCAGCATGGATGATGGTGTGTTCGATCTGAAAGGGTTCGCCACTTCTCAGGGCCTGTTGAATAACCTCGTCAACATAGCGGCGCTCACTGTTTGGGATTAACTGCAGCACATACTCATAACTCAGAGTGTTGATACTTTTTTCGAGGCCAAAGATCTCATAGAGTTCATCAGACCAGATGACTTGGTTGTCGTGAATGGACCAATTCCAGCTACCGATATGTGCAATATGTTGTGCCTCAGCCAGCATCTCGTTGCTCTGCTGTAGCTGATTCTGAGTCGATTCAAGCTGTTGGTTACTCTCCTGCAGCGAGAGGATATGTTCCTGTTGCAGGTCAGTGCGTCGTTCATACTCATCCTCAAGTTTTTGTTCAGTAGCAGTTAGGGTGTTTTCTGTGTTCTCAGCTAGCAGATAGAAGAGAATGAAGACGATGCCGCCAACACTAAGTACTAGAACTGCAGAGAAGCTGAGAATGCGCCACCCGCTTTCAAACCAGTGTTCTGTAGGATTGAGTACAAGCAGAATACCTACCTGCTGTTGAGTGACATCTTCAAGCGGCAGGAATGATGCTTTGAATCTCTTCTCAGGAATGCTGACGTTTACAGGTTCTCTAAAACGTAGTTCTCCAGGATTCTGAAGCCTTTCCTCTAGCTGCTTAGGGAGCGATTGATAGAGCTTCGCTGATGAGACCATGATGTGTTCGGGGTAGTCATTCCAGGATGCTTCACGTCCATGCATCTGCATTCCCTCTTTCCATCGCTGCCTGTCGAGATGATCTTTCTCAATGAGAACGTAAAGCGATACATCCAGGGCATCGTGTAGCTTGCCCAAAATGTGATCGATCTCTTTGCCTAGCTCGACATAACCGATCAACTCACCCTGGTGATACCAGGGGTGGACGACTCTGAGTGTGAAGGTACCGAGTATTCCTAACTCAAGTCCGTAACTGACCTTGCCGCTTCGTTCTGCCTCCAGGGTGGTAAAGCGCTCAATGCGATCGCTATGACGGGTCGGTTGATGTACGCGTAGCAGATTGATCCGGTCGGGAGTGGTGAAGTAGAAGTGAGTGATCTGGCTCTGCTGGTTTAACTGTTTGTAGAGGGTGTTGCTGAGATTAAGAAGTTGAACTCGGTCACGCTGTAAAAAAGCCTCAATGATCCTCTCATCTCTAGCAATTAAATTCAGGCTCGATCTCATCAGTGAGGCATCGGCCTCAAGATCACCTTGATAGATAGTCTCTACCACCTGCATCTGCAGAGTGGTTTCCTTATCAATACCCTCAAATATGTGCCAGAACGTTGCAGCAATGAAAATCATCATCACGATGAAAATGATGATCGATAGAGGAATCAGGATCCTCTTTTTCAGGTAGCCGGTATAGTCGTTCATGGGCTATTTCAGCTCGTCACCGTTAGTGGTTGAATCTCATATCAGGTGATCACCGTCGGGGTGCTGCGTCCCGTTCTTGACTCAAGTTCAGATAGAGAGGAGGCAAACTCAATGAGTGCTATCAGCGTCTGCTGCGTATCTTGTTGTTGTCTGCTCGGTTCGAGCTCAAGCTGCTCTATGTAGATCCGTATCGTCGCCCCAACCGTTCCGGTACCGGAGAGGCGGAAGATGATACGAGAGCCATCCTCGAAGCCGATTCTTAGTCCCTGATTTTGACTCTCGCTCTTATCGACGGGGTCGAGATAGGCGAAGTTATCGGCGTAGCTGATTGTGCGACCGTCTATCCTGGTACCCACAAGATGCGTGAGTTGTGATTCGATATGTGCCATCAGCCCACGGGCCGCCTCGCTATCGACCGCCTCGAAGTCGTGACGGGTGTAGTAGTTGCGACCATATTTGGCCCAATGCTCAGTGACGATATCGGCGACCGGTTCCTGGCGCACGGCAAGCACGTTGAGCCAGAAGAGTACCGCCCAGAGTCCATCCTTCTCACGCACATGGTCAGAACCGGTGCCAAAGCTCTCCTCACCGCAGAGGGTGATACGTCCTGCATCGAGCAGATTACCGAAGAACTTCCAGCCGGTGGGTGTCTCAAAGCACTCAATACCGAGCAGCTCCGCAACACGATCGACCGCACCACTGGTTGGCATCGACCGGGCGACACCGGCAAGCCCCTGTCGGTACCCCTTTACATGGTGGGCATTGGCAGCTATCAACGCCAGACTGTCGGAGGGGGTGATGAAGAAGTTTGCACCGAGCACCATGTTGCGGTCTCCATCACCATCGGAGGCGGCACCAAAGTCTGGTGGGTTACTACCGAACATCTCATCGACCAGCTCTTTGGCGTAGGTGAGGTTGGGATCGGGGTGTCCACCACCAAAATCCTCCAGTGGTTCGCCGTTGATGATGCTACCGGCGGCAGCGCCGAGGCGCTGCTCCAAGATCTCTTTGGCGTAGGGACCGGTGATGGCGTTCATAGCGTCAAATCGCATTCGAAAACCGGAGGCGAAGAGGGCGCTTATCTTGTCGAAGTCGAACAGCTCTTCCATCAGCTCGGCGTAATCGGAGACCGGATCGATGATCTCAACGACCATATCACCGGCTGAGCTGACACCGACCTGGTCGAGATCGGTCTCTGCCCCTTCAGCAATGTTGTATTGCGTGATCTCAAGCGAGCGTTGAAAGACTGCCTCAGTGAGTTGTTCGGGGGCTGGGCCACCATTGTTACCGTTGTACTTGATACCGAAGTCCTCATCGGGACCACCGGGGTTATGGCTGGCTGAGAGAATAAAACCGCCCTCAGCGCCATATTTGCGAATCACCGCAGAGGCTGCTGGGGTTGAGAGGAGGCCACCTCGACCAACCAGAACCTTGCCGACGCAGTTGGCGGCGGCCATCTTGAGGATGGTCTGGATCGCCTCGCGATTGTAGTAGCGCCCATCGCCACCGACCACGATCGTCTTGCCGGCCAGGTTGCCAACGGTGTCGATCACCGACTGAACGAAGTTCTCCAGATAGTTGGGCTGCTGAAACTGTTTGACCTTTTTACGAAGTCCTGAGGTGCCGGGCTTCTGGTCGTCGTAGGGGGTGGTTGTACAGGTTTTTATCTTCATCTCTGTGACTCTACGACAATCAAAATCGGTTGCAAGTGCCAAATATAGTGCTGCATCGTAACGGCGCAAAGATTGTGTCTGGACACCGCTTTGATCATGCCAGCTTTGCGTGAATTGGAGCTGTGATATGCTGGCCACCTATGCTGATAAAAGAGTACCAGAGCCGGGATCGTTGCCAGCCACAACGATCATTGAACCAACTGATGGCGATCTATGAGGCCAACTATCGGCGCCTAAAACACCTGATTCCAGCGCTGACCCAGATTGCCGATCGGGCTATCTCTACCAGCAGCGACGATCTCGATCTCCACCTACAGATCGAAGATCGCTCGACCTATACCACGATTCTGACCCTGACCTATCTCTTTGATGATGGCTCTGTTGCCGATCCGGCGGCGCGTATTCGCATCTATCACGATGCACGGGTGGCCGAGGTGGAGGCGTGCCGTTTCCGACAACCGCTGCCCTTTACCCGTATAGCCCGTCCCGGTGTGAAGCTGCCGGTTCTGGAGTGGAAGTGGGAGATCAACGTCTTTCTGGAGAAGTGGTTGCTCTACTGTATCGAGCAGGGACATCTTTTCGATCTTGAGAGTGTGATTGGTCAGCCAGCGGCTGGATAGCCATCTGAATCGATAGCCGGAAGGTTATTCGTCTTACGTTACTGCTGAATTATAAAAAAATCGCGACTCTGGCACTTCCCTGTGCCGCAATCGCATTGTTATCGCCTAGATATCACGCAGCAGCTCATTGATGCCGACCTTACCTCGGGTCTTGGCATCGACCTGCTTGACGATCACCGCGCAGTAGAGGCTGTAGCTGCCATCCTTGCTCGGCAGGTTGCCCGAGACCACCACTGAACCGGCCGGTACACGGCCGTAGATGATCTCGCCGGTCTCGCGGTTGTAGATCTTGGTCGACTGCCCAATGTAGACACCCATCGAGATAACCGCACCCTCTTCAACGATGACACCCTCAACAACCTCGGAACGTGCGCCGATGAAGCAGTTGTCTTCAATGATGGTGGGAGCGGCCTGCAGAGGTTCAAGTACACCACCGATGCCAACGCCACCGGAGAGATGGACGTTTTTACCGATCTGCGCACAGGAGCCGACGGTGGCCCAGGTGTCGACCATGGTGCCGGAATCGACGTAGGCGCCGATGTTGGTGTATGAGGGCATCAGAACGGTACCAGGAGCGATGTAGGCACCACGGCGTGCAGAGGCGGGTGGCACCACTCGTACACCGGCATCACGCAGTTCGCGTGAGCTCATGTCGGCGTACTTGGAGGGGACCTTGTCGTAGTAGTTGGTGAAACCACCCTTCATCAGGTTGTTGTCTTCGATGCGGAAGGAGAGCAGTACTGCCTTCTTTAACCACTCGTTAACACTCCAGTCGCCCACACCTTTCTGCTCGGCAACACGTGCCTCACCGCAGTCGAGCTGGCGCAGTGCTTCATCGACGGCCTCTTTGACGTGTGGCTCTACATTGCGTGGGGTGATGTCGGCACGGCGCTCAAACGCCTCTTCGATGATGCTCTTGATGTCGCTCATTGGTTCAGTTCCTTATCCTGAAAAATGTAGGGTTGCTACCTTTCGGTTTGATGCGAATTGTAGCGTTAAATAGTCTCGATATAGTCACGAATTCGGTGGGCAGCCTCGATGCACGACTCCAGTGTCGCCACCAGTGCCATGCGTACATGACCGCTGCCGGGATTCTCGCCATGTGCATCACGTGAGAGATAGCTGCCGGGTAGCACGGTAATATTCTTCGCTGCAAAGAGTCCTTGCGCGAATTCACACTCATTAATCGGTGTTCTGGCCCAGAGGTAGAAACCGGCATCGGGACGTGAAACCTCGAGCACCGGAGAGAGTATCTCTAATACAGCATCGAACTTCTGCCGGTAGAGCTCACGATTGGTCTCTACATGCTGCTCATCCTGCCACGCCTTGATACTGGCGTGCTGAGAGGCGGGCGGCATAGCGCAGCCGTGGTAGGTGCGATAGAGCAGAAAGCGGCTAAGCACCTCGGCGTCACCTGCCACAAAACCGGAACGCAGGCCCGGCAGATTGGAGCGTTTAGAGAGGCTGTGGAAGACCACGCAGCGCTTGTAGTCGTTGCGTCCCATCTTGGCGGCTACTTCCAGTAGACCGACCGGCGGTTGTGACTCGTCGGGGTAGAGCTCCGAATAGCACTCATCGGAGGCGATGATGAAGTCGTAACGGTCGGCCAACTCGATCAGTTGTTTCAGGGCTGCTTCGCCAATCACCGCACCGGTTGGATTGCCGGGTGAACAGATATAGATCAGCTGGCAACGTTGCCAGACCGCCTCAGGGACAGCATCAAAGTCGGGTAGATAGCGGTTATCCGCAGTTGCATTGAGGAACAACGGTTCGGCACCAGCCAGCAGCGCGGCACCCTCATAGATCTGATAGAAGGGGTTGGGCATGACTACCAGAGGTCCACCCTCTGATGAGTCGGTATTACGATCTACTATCGCCTGGGCGAAGGCGAAGAGCGCCTCGCGAGTGCCATTGACCGGCAGGATCTGCTGCTCGATATCGAGGCTCTCGGCAGGGAGATTGAAACGTCGTATCAGCCAGTCACTAATTGCACCACGCAGCTCAACCATCCCCTTGGTTAGCGGATAGCTGGAGAGGGTGTGCAGGTGTGTGATCAGCTCTTCGGTGACAAAACCGGGTGCGGCGTGTTTCGGTTCACCGATCGATAACGGGATATGTGACAGTCCGGCAGGGGGTTCGATACCCGCCTTGAGTTGCTTGAGACGCTCGAAGGGGTAGGGCTGCAGGAGATCGAGATCGGGATTCATAGTGTCCGGGTATAGCCGTTCGGAAAAGCGGCTAGTATAAAGGTATCGATGATGCCATCCAAACAAACGACCAACTTTCTCCCCGTTCTCAGCCTGTTGATCGCCGCAACGCTCTGGGGCGTTATCTGGTATCCGATGAGATTGTTGGAGCAGGGTGGGCTCCACGGCGCCTGGCAGGCAGTTGTGCTCTACGCTACAGCGGCGCTCATCTTCGTCCGCTGCTGGCCACGGGTTTTCGAGGCCTACCCCAAAGCCCTGCTTAATCTTACGGTTATGGCGCTGGCCTCGGGCTGGTGCAACCTCTCCTTTATGCTCGCCGTGCTTGACGGTGAAATTGTGCGAGTACTGCTGCTCTTCTACCTCTCTCCGATCTGGGCGGTGGTGCTCGGCTGGCTGTTGCTTGGTGAGCGCCCTTCACGTGGGGGGCTGTCAGTGCTGGCGATCGCTCTCTCTGGAGCGGTGATTATGCTATGGGAGCCGAGGGTCGGTTATCCCTGGCCTGAGACGGGTGCTGACTGGCTGGCGCTCTCGTCGGGATTTGCCTTTGCGATTATGAATGTTGAGACACGTTATCTGCAGTCGATCGATATTGATGTGAAGACGGTGGTCGCCTGGTTGGGGTGCGTCGTTGTGGCGGGAGTGGTGGTTGTCGTGATGGGCATATCACTACCCGTTGTCAGTGGATCGGTCTGGGTGGGGGCACTGCTGCTGGGTGCCCTGGCGATAACGGTGATGACTCTGGCTGTCCAATACGGGGTTACCCATATGCCGGTACAACGCTCGGCGGTGATCCTGCTGTTTGAGATTGTGGCGGGTGCGCTCTCTTCACAGCTATTAACCGATGAGGTTATTGGTTGGCAGGAGTGGGTGGGTGGTGTGCTGATTATTCTGGCGGCTTATCTAACCGCAAAACGTGAAATAAAATCGTAAATATCACATAACGAACATCTATTACTGTTCTTTATTTGTGAAAAAAATCCCATGTAAATAATCGCTGTTAATGTGTGGTTATAGTCGGCGTAAAGTGCAGGTATGCTAAGCGCTTATTGAGTGCACAGCGTTTCGTGTATTTGTATCTATTGCATTGGTGAATTTGGAGCAGAGAGAGGCATGATGGGACAGTGTTATACCGTTGACGCCACACAGGTAGCACATCAGCTAATTGATGGTGAAGTGATCGTAGTGGACTTTCTTAATGGTGCCTATTTCAGTTTGCGTGAGACAGCGGCCCTGATCTGGCAGGCACTCTTGAACGGTAAATCGGTTACCCACATCATCTCTGAATACATTGATCAATACCCTGAGCAGAGAGAACAGATAGAGAGCACAATTCCAGCGTTCGTAGAGTCTCTCGTTGAAGATGGCCTTCTCCATTCAGCAGAGAGCGAGAATCAGGGAGGTTCTGAGAGTTTTTCGGCGGCTAGCTCTGATGGAGCCTTTGTCCCACCGGTAAGAGAGAAGTTTGAGGATATGTCAGAACTGCTGATGCTCGATCCAATACATGATGTCGATGAGATGGGATGGCCTCGTAGCGATAATAAATTGAATTGATTCCGTTGTTAGATTCTGTGTCACATCAGAGTGAGATTAGCGGGACCTACGAAGTCATCTCGACGCTTCTCTCGCACGCGCAACATCAGTTAGTCGAGTCGGCAACTGAACGGTTTGACTTTCAAAGTGGTGGTAAAAGAGTTCGTTTGAGTTGCACGGAGCGGCTTGCGAAAAAGTTGACACCAGCGATTGAACACCTGAAGTCAACTCCTCACCATGACTCTGAATTGACGATCATCGCCTGGGAGGGGAGTCCGACCCCTTTGGAGTTGACTCCTACCGAGTGGCAGGTGGCGGCCTGTTGGGAACGAAGTGAACCGGTCCGCATTTCTGCTAATGGAGCCGTCGCGCTCTTCGATCGTTACTCCAGCTGTGTTCATCTGCTCGATCCGTCAAAGCGACTTGCGGCTATCTGGTTCCCTTCTGCTGATGAAGTGCCCTACTGGGTTACTGCTGCGCCGATGTTACGAATTCTCGATTGGTGGTTTACACCGCAGCAGCGGGTGCTCTGTCATGGTGCTGCGTTTGGAAATTCTACAGGGGCAGCGCTTGTCGTTGGGCCGGGAGGTGCCGGTAAGTCATCACTGGCATTGGGTGCACTGTCGGCGGGGCTGGGGTATATCGGAGATGACTATGTGATGGTTGGAGCAGGGGAGACGGGAGCAGAGGTTGGGACGCTCTACTGCTCAGGAAAAGTCGAACCTGAACAGCTATCACTACAGTTTCCGCAACTAGTGAGTTATCAACACATCGCGCCTAAAGAGGATGAGGATAAGGTGGTAATACTCAATCCTGTTGAAAAGATGCTCAACAAGGCGCCGATACGAGCGGTGATTGTGCCTAAAATCTGTGATAGCCCTGAACCCGTACTGAATCTGATCGGTTCTGGAGAGGCACTGAAGGCGCTGTTGCCAAGTGTTTTGCAGCAACTAAATGGTTCTGAGCAGACAAAGCTTTCAATCTTATCGAACATAGTCACCTCTACTCCCTGCTACCGGCTCGAACTGAGTCAGGACCGGACACACAACGTATCAGTGATAAAAAGATTGTTGCAGCTTGAGCCTTGAGGAAGTCTCTCTCTATTATCGACGTCACGCCGACACTGTCACGAATGATACCCAGGCCACTCAACCGGGATTCATGCAGGTTATAAAACAGTCACTCAACCGACGTCGATCCCAGTAGGAGGATATGGCTGCAGATGGTCAAGATAATGAAAGGTAGGAGGAAGATTCGTGAGTAGTGTCAGTGTGGTTATCCCCGCCTACAATGCCGCTACGTTCATTGCTGAGGCGATTGAGAGTGTCTTGGCGCAGAGCTATCCAGCGACTGAAATTATCGTGGTTGATGATGGCTCTGAGGATGAGACGGCGGCAGTTGCCAGTCGCTTTGGCAATGACATAAAGCTATTTCGTCAGGAGAATAGAGGTATTGGCGCTGCACGCAATCTAGGGCTTGATCACGTCTGTGGTGAGCTGGTGACACTTCTCGATGCCGATGATCGTTGGCATGAAGATAAGTTGGCACTGCAGGTCGATTGTTTAAATCAGAATCTCGGTATTGATATGGTGTTTGGTCATGTGGTGGAGTTCCTGTGTCCACATGCAGGAAGTGAGGCCTCACAGCTTGAAGTGCGGACCGATGCGATGCCGGGTTATTACGCCAGTACTCTCTTAATCCGAGCGAGGGTGATTGAGCGTATCGGTAAATTCTCTGAAGATGTTTCTCTTGGTGAGTTTATAGACTGGTATGGGCGTGCCAAAGATGCCGGGCTGAAAATTCACCTTCTTGATCATGTGGTTGCAGAACGACGAGTGCATGGGAGTAATACCAGTGTGCTGCAACGCGCGCAGAGAGATGACTTAACCCATCTGCTCAAGACAATGCTTGATCGTAGGCGCAAATCAGATCTGAAAGAGTCGTGATTGAACAATAAGAGCGGAGTGGTTGGTAACTATATGCTAACTATTTCAGGAGAGTGCGAGGCTGAAAATAACGGTATGAGTCCGCAATAGAAGTGAGAAGATCTCATGTGGTCACTATCAGACACTTGAAATTGATAGTACGCTGCTCGGCAATCAACGGTTGTTAATTCAGAATGAGCCTACAAAATGTCTTGCTATGAAATCCATTGAACATTTAATAGACACCCTTCGTACCCTTGAATATTCACCCTCTATTCTTCGCAGTAGTCACTTTTATGGGCTAAGTGAGTGTGTGGGTGAGGCCGTATTGCTGAAAGATGGTGCGTCTAGAGGCGTTGTTTAGAGGTGGCGCTATCAACTCTCTCTGTCTGGCCGACACCTGTGCAATCTTTGATGCTGGAAGCATCACTGAATCGTGATGACGCAGCTATTTCCGCATGGAAGTCGTGGTACGACATTATCGATCTTGATCATCTGGATCATAGTAGTAACAGGTTGATTCCTCTGCTCTACCATCGACTGGAGAATCTCGGTATAGCGGATGTTGATCTTGGGCGAATGAAAGGTACATTCAGGCGTACCTGGTATCACAATCAGCTGATATTTGCCCGTCTGGCAACAGTTCTAGAGGCGTTGAAGCAACGCAATATTCCCACGCTACTGCTAAAGGGTGTGCCTCTGACGTTACTTTACTACCGTGATCCCGGGCTTCGTCCAATGCTGGATCTAGATCTTATGGTGCCTCGAAAATACACGTATGAAGCTATTGAGGTGCTGACCCAGCTGGGTTGGCAGGCGATTGATCAAAGAGATGCTGAAAATAGCTGTTTAAATCATGCGGTAGCGTTGAGGAGTCAAGATGGTGTTGAGATCGATCTACACTTCTCTGTCGTTCCTGAGTGCCTGAGTGATCGCTGTAATGAACTCTTTTGGCAAGCAAGTCAGTCGGTAAAACACGCCACATTTGCTGCACAGACACTTGATGGGGCGGGACATCTCGTTCACACGATTGTTCACGGCCTGCGACCTAATCGCGATGGCTCTATCCGATGGATAGCCGATGCGGTGTTGTTGATGAGGAGTGAAAAGAACATAGACTGGCAGCGAGTGGTCCTGATTGCGAGTCGAATACGGATGGGAAAAATACTCCTGGCAGGTTTACGTTATCTGATCAAACATCATGAGGTGGTGGTGCCTGATAATGTGATCGAGCAGCTCTCACTTCAACACATCAGTAGGTTGGAGCGTTTTGAACGGTGCATGCGTCTCGATTGGCCGTTGCTATTCCCATTAGCCAAATTCTGGGGGCCCTATGCAAGACTGCATGAGCATCGAGGTGCTATCGCACTGATTGTGGGTTTTCCCAGACACCTGAGTGGTGTGCTACATGCAAATAATCCATTCGATGTGCTGGTTAAGATTGGTTCGAGAACATTTCGTTATATTTCCCGACAGCTTGGGCATTGAGTTGATCTATTAGGAGGTGGGTGTGAGTGGCATGGTTTCGTTACATCACGTCAGTCTTATTGTTGAAGATACAGAGCGGGCACTTGCCTTCTACACGGGCTTGCTGGAAATTGAGTCCTGTTATCGTCCCGAGCTTAGCTTTCCTGGTGCATGGTTACAGCTGGGAGAGCAACAGATTCATCTGTTAGAGCTGCCCAGCCCAGATTCAGGTGTTGCGCGGCCTGACCACGTGGGAAGAGATCGCCACTTGGCAATGGCTGTCACCGATTTGGACGCTGTCAAACGACGTCTCGAACAGGCTGGCATCAGCTATACGAGCAGCCAGTCAGGTCGTTTAGCAATATTCTGCAGAGATCCTGATGGTAATGGTGTTGAGTTGATAGGCTAACTATTACGGTGACGATTACATAGATCGGCTGTTGCTAGTTACCATTATGTCGACCGTAGTGATCATCGAATCGGACGATATCATCCTCGCCTAGATAGTTGCCTGATTGAACCTCGATAATCTCAAGTGGTGTGTCGTTAGGGTTCTCTAGGCGGTGTCTGGTTTCAACCGGTATATAGGTCGACTCATTCTCATTGAGCACAAAGTTCTCATCGCCGCGTGTTACCAGAGCACTCCCTTTGACTACAACCCAATGTTCAGCACGCTGATGGTGGAGCTGCAGGGAGAGTGAGGCGTGTGGTTTGACGATGATTCGCTTGACCTTGAACCGCGGCTCCTCGTCGATGCAAGCGTATGAGCCCCAGGGTCTGGCAACCTTAAGATGGAGTAGCGCCTCTTCGCGTTGGTTGCTGTTGAGAGTCTCAACAACCTGTTTGATATCCTGAGTCGAATTCATGTCGGCAATCAGAACCGCATCTGCTGTCTCAACCACAACATGATTGCTTACACCGAGTGCAGCCACCATGCGATTTTCGGCATAAATAAGTGAATTGTTGACGTCTGAGGTGTGAACATCACCGCGTATGACGTTGCCTTTCATGTCTTTTTCGCCAACCTCCCAGAGTGAACTCCAGGATCCGACATCACTCCATCCTGCAGAGAAGGGAACCATTGCTGCATGTGCGGTCTTCTCCATCACGGCGTAGTCGATTGAAATGGCGGGGGAGGTTACGAAATGGGAGGCCTCTATGCGAACAAAGTCGCTATCAATAGTTCTCTGCTGGTACGACTGCCTGCAAGCGTCAAGAATGGCTGGTTGATGCTGAGCGAGCTCATTGAGATAGTCGCTTGCTCGCAACATGAACATGCCGCTATTCCAGTAGTAGGTGCCTTCATCGAGATATCGCTGCGCATCTTTCTGGTTGGGCTTCTCGACGAATCGATCGACATGTAAGGCACTCTCATCGATCTGCTCACCAGCCAGGATATATCCGTAACCGGTATTGGGATTTGTCGGTTTAATGCCAAATGTGACCAGGTTTCCCGAGTCTGCAAGTGCTGCGCTGTGTCTTACCGCCGCTTCAAAAGCATCAACATCATTGATCTTGTGGTCAGCAGGCAGTACAAGCATCAGCCCATCGCCATGTTTCTCTATGACCTCTAGTGCTGCGATGCAGATCGCTGGTGCAGTATTGCGTCCCTCAGGTTCCAGGATAATTGAGCTGTTCTCAATGCCAGACTTGAGTAGCTGCTCAGCAACCAGAAAGCGGTGGTGTTCATTACAGACCACCATAAGCGATTCGGTCTCGATCCCGCGAACCCGTGCGATGGTCTGCTGCAACATCGTCAACTCCTCATCGGTGAGGGGAAGAAACTGCTTTGGGTGGAGTGCTCTGGATAGAGGCCAGAGCCGACTACCGGATCCGCCAGAAAGGACGACTGGAATGATGTGAGTCATAGTCTAACTTTGAGATGTGCTGAGTGTGGTTGTTAGGGTGATTTTCACTGTTTTTCTCTCTCACTAAGAAGTCGTTCGAGTCGCTATTTGAGCCTGCTTGCTCGATATTAACGATAGGGCTTTCAGCCTAGCTGCAGTCTAACGCATATAGAGTCCCATATGGGGCAGAATAGTTAGCTAGATTGTTGTTCTATATGTGTGACCCATATACTATTCACACACCTTAAACCACCTCATCTGAGCCTGGATTTAACCCCATGAATATTGTGAAAGAGAGAAAGGTGTAATGACCACACAAATTGTGCACGAGGCTGAATACTCTCGTCAGCATGCCCGTTTCAGAATTCCTGCCAAACTGATCATGGGCGGCAATCCCTATGAGATAGAGGAGTGGTCTGTCTCCGGTCTTTCTGCGATCAAAATTCCGCAGGAGATAGGCGCAAGCACCCGGAGTCGCTATTTTTGCGAAAGTTTGTCTTTGCATCAGCCCAAGCAAACAGCAAAACTTCACGCGACCGTTTATGCCTGGCGCTCGACCATCTGCGTACGTTGCGTAATCACCTCTTCGCGGCTCTACACAACTCCCTCAGTGACTCTACGCCGACATAAAGCCGTGCTGCATCTTCTCCGTCGTTCGCTCGCGCCAACTACGATAGGCAACGGCGTGGATTCGAGGGACTAACCGCCCTCATTTCGCTCTCCATGGCGGTCAGCGATGGTGGTCAGCTGCTCTTTGCCTTTGATGGTTTTCAGCTGATTGTTGAACTTGAGATGGAGGTGATTCGATATGATGCTGAATCGTGTGATTTTGGCTGTCGTTTCGTTAACCTCTCCAAACAGAACCTTTCGCTTATTCACTATGTTATTAACGCGTTCCTCTCGGGAGAGTTGGTCAATGCGGGTGATCTACTGCACGTTGTTGGCCGTGACAGCTTCATCAAAAAGGATCTTGATAAGAAACTTGAGGAGAATGTTGGTGGCTTTACCCGTTTTGTACAGGGTGTGAAACGTTTTGTCGGCCGTCTCGTTCTCTTCTCCATCTTTGCCGCACTGCTCTGGTTTATCGGCTTCACTGCTTACAACCGTCTGTTTGTCATTGAGTCACTGGCGGCCAAGGTGCAGGGATCGATTGTCGTCCTCAGGGCACCAGATGATGGTTTTTTCCATCAATCACTTAAGGCCGGAAGCGAGGAGATCAACTCAGGGCAGATGCTGGGTATCGTAAAACTGGTCAATGGTGGCGCAGCTACGATTGAAGGCCCCTGTGACTGTCTGCTTCATGATGTACACGTAAGAGATGACGTTTTTGTTGCCAAGGGTGAACCGCTCTTTACCTTGACAGATAAGAGTGCCTCCATGCGTATTGAAGCGCAGGTTGCCTTTGAGTTTGTCGATCGACTCAAGGTTGGTGATGACGCCGAGGTGCGATTGGTTAACGGCGAACTGCTCACCGGTAAGGTGATTGAGGTCAGGGCCCATACCCGCTCTGAATATCTGCAGTCTGCACCGCTCAGTCGAAACCGCGGCCAGGCGAGTGAGTATGCAACCGTCGTCATTGAACCGAGTCGCCCAATCCCTGCTGAAATGCTTGATTCAGTGGCAACGGTGAAAATCTCCACTCTCGATCTCGATTCACTCTACTGATCGGACTGGAACGGATGATGCGTCTGTCGATGCAGCACTTGGGGCAACTGCTCTGGTCGTTGTTGTTCTGTAGCCAAGCTTTATTTGCTGTTGAGCTTCCCCTCAACCAGACAGGTGCGAGTGAGCTGGATCGTTATACCGTTGAGTCGGTTCGCGAGAGGCTACCTCAGCGTCGACACGGCAGTGATGTGTCGCTTATTCGTCTCGATCAGCTCTATACTTTTCCTGTCGAAAATTATTTTGAGTTACAGACAACACGACAGCATCAGGGAAAACGGGGGGCTGTAAAGGCGATCATGCTTGCCAATGGTGTCTATGATCTTGCCGATGTGGTGCGGCTGGTCAACGATGATCGCCTGATTCGACAGGTCGATGCTAAGACCTACATCAGTTACCGCCCGATCTACGTGGCACCCACTGCCAAGCTGGTGGTACAGGGAGTGACACTGCGTCTATCTGTACCCGACACCGCTGTGCTTGCCTATAACGGCGATCTCTATGTGGTCGATGCGACCATTACCAGCTGGGATGAAAGTCGTGGCGACTACGGACCACGACCCGTTTTGCCAAAGGCAGAGCTACTGCATTACGCCAAGCGTGACGCACGCCCCTATATTCAGGGCATGGAAGGATCAGGCAGTTACTTTGCAAACTCAACCATTAATGGACTTGGTTATAACGGTCGGGCCAGTTTTGGTCTGTCGCTAACAGCGCCGCAGATCAAGTCACTCTGGACCGTCTCTTCGCTCTCAGGCGCGATCAAATATCTCCCAAAACCACACGGTATCTTTGTCGGAAACCGGATAGTGAACTGTTTTTTCGGTTTCTATACCAACGATGCCGATCGTGTAGTCTTGATAGGAAATATTTTTCACGACAACCTTATCTATAACGTAGATCCGCACGATTTTACCAAGCGGCTGATTGTTGCGCGCAACATCACCTTCGATGCCAAACACGCACACGGCATAATCCTTTCACGTGAGATCAAGGATGCATTGATCAGTGAGAATATCTCCTTCGGTAACCACGGTTCCGGCATCATGCTGGATCGAAATATTGAGAGAACCCTGATTCGTGACAATGTGGTTTTTGCCAATCATGGTGATGGAGTGGCAATCTTTGAGAGCGATAACAATCGCATCAGTGGCAATACACTCTTTTCCAATGCCAATAACGGACTGTTTGTACGCAATAGTCTCTCGGTAACGGCTGATAACAACAGGTTCTTCCGCAATGGCCATTTTGGTGTTGAAACAGCAGTCGTCAATATCGATAAGCTGGAGACGCGTGACTTTGAACGTGATCCCTACCACATGGCGAGTGGTCTGAGACTTAATAGAAACACCCTTTCTGAAAATCTATCGGGGGCTGTTGCTATTAAATCGAGTGCCTATCTACAGCTGTTCGGTAACGATTTTAGTTCCTCTGGTTCATCTCTCTTCTCAGATGATGTTCAGGGTGTGGCTGATCAGCTACTGCTCGGTAATCTTCAAGGTGGTGTCTCCTTCTGTGGTGATCCAAAGCGCCTCTGTAGTGGTCAACAATTCGGTGGACAGTCAAAGTTACATCGACAAAAACGGGCAGGGGGTGCCGTTAAACCCAGTCGTCAGGGGGACATTAATCGCTATAAACGCGAAATACTCGAGCAGCTTGCTCAAGAGGGTGTAGTTGCAGCGAGCTATGAACTCTCGGTACTTCAGCTCAGAGAGTTGAGTGTCGCCAATAAACAGTCAATAAAACGAATTACAGATGCACTATCACAATCGGCTGAATCGGGTCATAGCTCATCGTTGCGCCTGCTTGCACATCTGAAGCTTCGAGAGCATGGCTATCGAGGAGAGCGTGTTGTTGGGCCTCTAACAAAACTTGCTCTGGCAGCGCTTCACGGCGATGCCAAGGCTGCCATTGAACTCAAGTGGTTACCGCTGATTACTGGCGTGAGCAAGAATCAACTGGTCTCTGCAGTGAATCGTGCCAGGGCAGAGTTGGTAGCGGCTGATTTGTGTGTGGGTGATGAGTGTTCATCTGAGCAGAGACCTGCGGCACAGAGCAATGAGCCAGAAAAACTACGCAGTTATCGCGCTGTACTGCGGCTTTTTAAACCAGAGATTGATCGGTTTCAGGCCTATGGACCAGACAAACTGAAGGAGTACCTGAGCGAACAGAAGGCTATTAATCGTTTAAAGGTCAAGCGCGAAGCGCGTCGCCAGCGTGAGCTGCTTGAGGGACGAGAGGCGACGGGAGAGCGTCGTGCCTATCTTGACCGAAAGGCGATGCGAGAGAGGACGTCCGACCGTTATCTGATCGCCACACGTGCAGAAGATATGCAGAGACACAAGGAGCGACTGGAGCAGGTGCTGGGTAAGGTTAACCGTCATCGTGATCCAGGCGCCAGGGTGAGCTATACCCAGCTATCAAGATGGGCCGGGGTGGAGAGATGATTAAAATCCTGCGTCGATACGCGGTTGTTCTAATCCTCGCTGCGACCGCTGTGGCTGCTGAACCACGCGAACTCTCCAGTCACCACTTCTATAGTGATTTTAAACTCAGTGGTTTTTCCGATATGGCTCCGCTTGGCGATGAACGCTACGAAGCGAGCGAGGGACTGGTCAGGCTGGGGATTCGGTATAACCGTTTGATGTGGGAGGATTGGCTGCTCGATGCCGATCTGCGCGCCATCTTCTCCTGTCGCGAACTGTTTGGTTCCAATGAGATCGATTGTGGTCTCTCTGCAGAGATTAAACGCCTCTATCTTCGTGGTGAGAACCTTTTTGAGTCACCCTTTCTGGCGGCAGATATTGGACGTACCCGGCTGCGTGATCAGCGCTCCTGGTTATTTGATGACGATATCGATCTGATCAAGGGTTACTACGACTCAACCCTGCTCGATATCGGTCTGGGTGCTGCCAGATGGGTTTGGAATCCACGCCTCGACGATATCTTCGATGAAGATGACAATAGCCGGAATGATGATAGTGATAGCTACTATCTGTTCGGCGCAATCGAATATCAGTGGCACCATCGCCACTTTATGCGTCTGCAACTTATTCACGAATCCTATGAGGCTCCCGAGCGTTTTACCTTCGATGAGCTCTATGAATCGAATGCGCTGAGCGAGAACTCAGAGTTGAATTGGCTGGTCATCTCATTTGAAGGTGAGAAGCGTTACAACACTGGACGTCGGTTCAATTACTGGCTCGACCTGGCGACCGTTCAGGGTGATCGCAATCTACGTATTGAAGATCCTGTTACCCATCTGGTGAGTTGGGTTGATCAGTCGATCTCAGGAGGATTTGGTCTCGATCTGGGTCTGATTACCCGTCTCTCTGAACAAGGTCATGCCATTGGAGTGAGGTATGCGTTGGGGCAGGGCGATCCGACGCTTAGTGGTGACTATAGCGGTTATCTACAGCCACATATCGCTTCAAACAAAGACCGTCGGGTAGGTGATACGCGGCTGCGCTACTACGGTGATACGCTCGACCCTGCACTTGGCAATCTGCAGATCGTCTCTGTGTTTGCGGGTCTGCCGTTGAACGAATCGGTCTGGCTGGAGGGTGCGTACTACCACTACCAGCAGATGGAGGCAGACAGCTGGTTACAGGCAGGAAGGACGCGGTTACGTCCCAACGGTCTCTCTACCGATATTGGTTACGGGCTCGACCTTACTCTGGGTGGTGATCTGCATCGGGATATACGCCTCCGCTGACCGCCATGGAGAGCGAAGTGAGGGCGGTTAGTCCCGATAGTCGACGCCGTCTGCCTATTCGTAGTTGAGAGCGCGAGCGAACGACGGAGAAGATGCAGCAGCGGCTTTATGTCGGCGTAGAGTCACTGAGGGAGTTGTGTAGAGCCGCGAAGAGGTGATTACGCAACGTACGCAGGACGTCGGGGCGCCGCAGGCATAAACGGTCGCGTTAAGTTTTGCTGTTTGCTTGGGCTTGATGCCCAAAACAAACTTTCGCAAAAATAGCGACTCCCGAAGGTGTATTGGGAGTGTTCCAGGGTGGAGATGCCTTTGATGGGGTTGCCGCCGATGATACTGCCTATAGTGCGCGTCTTGAGTTGAAGGTGCGGTGGTAGTGATGCGTCATCTATTAACTTTATTGATTTCGATCCTGTTGCTCACAAGCTGTGCCGACCTGCAGGTGGCACAGAGGGCCAATCTGGAATGCGACTACGAGACCGCCTTCGATAACTGGGAGGTGCTGGCCAGGAAGGATTTCCCTGAAGCGGAGTACCAACTGGCCAAGCTCTATGCGGCAGGCCATCTTGGTACCGATCGTCAACAAGAGGCGCTTACGCACTACCAGCGTGCGATTGAACTGGGTCATACCGGTGCGCTCTACGGCATGGGGCAGTTTCTGCTGCGTTATGCAAAGAGCGATGTCGAACGTGCCACGGCGATCGATGCACTGAAACAGGCTGCGACGGCGGGTAGCGTACCTGCCGAGATTGTACTGGCCGAGCTCTACATCGAAGGGCAATACCTGCCACGTGATACGTCGCGCGGTGTAGAAATCCTGTCCCGCCATGCCAATGCCGATAATCCACGTGCCCAGTACAAGCTGGCGCTGCTCTATGACGAGGGTATCGCGCTGCAACAGAACTATGCCAAGGCATACGACTACTATCAGCGTGCCCTTGCACTCGGGCATCGGAGTGCCGCGAACCGCTTGGCTACCCTCTATATCGAGGGACGTGGCGTGGCTGTCGATTACGACCGAGCTCGTGAGCTGTTACAGCAGCAGATCGATCTTGGCAATATGAGTGCCGCTTATCGGCTGGCCGCATTGGAGGAGCAACTCTCTGGTGAATCCGGCCCTTCGGCCCGTTCAGTCGAGCTCTATCGGCAGGCGGCCAGTGGTGGCTATGAGGCGGCCCGACTGCGTATGGCCGATCTCTACTTTCATGGTATCGGTGTTGAGCGTGATATCGATAAGGCGATCAACACCTATCAAGAGATGTCGATCGGCGGTTATGGTCCGGCTACCGCGAAGCTCGGGGATCTCTACCGCGATGGCGAGGAGAAGCCACTCGATTATGCCTACGCCCACGAGCTCTATCAGCTCTCCTATGACCAGGGTTTTGAACGTGCTGAGCTGCGCATGGCGAGAATGATGGGGTATGGCCTTGGGGTGACACGTGATATTCGTGCAGCCCGACTGATCTACCATAAATATGCACTACGGGGTGATGTCAGTGCCGCCTACGGTGCGGCCCAAATGATCGAACTGATGGCCGACTTTGATCACTTTCCGCTAGAGGCCGTGAGTTGGTATCAGCGCGCTGGAGAGGCCGGACATCAGGGTGCAAGGCTGCGACTGGCCGGACTCTACTGGGAAGGTCTGGGTGTCGATCTTGATAAGTCGCGTGCGGTAGCGCTTCTTGAGGCGCTGGTCGAGGAGCAATATACCCCTGCGATGGTTCGTCTCGGTGACTACTACCGAGACGGCAATTATCTGCCGCGCAACCATATCAAGGCGCGTGATCACTATCTCGCAGCTGTCGAGGGTCATGACGGTAACGCACGTCTCAAGCTGGCCGATCTCTATGCTCAGGGGGATGAGGCAGTCAGGGACTTTGAGGCCGCCAGGGTGATCTTTGTCGATCTCTCTAAGGCGGGTGATCACGCGGCTACCTACAAGCTGGCGCGTATGCTCGAGTTCCGTCTCGGTGATAACGCTGTGACACCCGAGATCGTGGCGCTCTATGAGCGATCGGCAGTGGCCGGTTATCCACCGGCTCAGCTGCGCTATGCCGATTTGCAACTGGAGGGGATTGGTGTTGAGCAGAATGTCGACCGTGCCATTGCAAGCTACCGAATACTCTCTGAACGTGGCCTGGGGGCGGCGACCTTCAGACTCGGAAAACTGGTTGAGTATGGGCGCTTTGAAACGCTGGATATCGACAAGGCGGTGCGTCTCTATCGCAAGTCGATTGATCAAGGCTACGATCTCGGCAATCTGCAGATGGCACGACTTCATGCCGTCGGTAAGGGAGTGCCCCGAGATCTTCGGTATGCACGACAGATCTTTGAACGTTTTGCAGTAACCGGTACGATCAAGGCCGCCTATGAACTGGGTGAGCTCTACTCCATTCATAAAACCCAGCTCTCGACAGATTGGCTGGCACTGGCGATCAAGTGGTATGAGCGTGCCGCACAGCTCGGCTATCTCGATGCCAAATATGCCCTGGCCGAACTGCTCGATTCTCAAAAGGGGCAGGATCGTCGTTATGTGATGCGCCTCTATCATGAGGCCGCCCTTGCAGGGCACGGCAGGGCCATGAGCCGCTACGGCGAACGGCTGTTCAACGGAATCTCAGCAAAGCGTAACCAAGCCGAGGGATTGGCCTTTGTGCTGACCGCAGCGCGCAGCAATAGCTCGGGTGCATTGAAGCTGGCATTGTCATTGATGGATCGAATCAATCGTGCGGCCGATATCCGACGGGCCAATCTACGCTCGCTCGAGTTAAAGAGTGAAATATTTAAGGTGACCGGCGTGTTGTCCGAGTAGCTGTCCGATTATTTTTGCAAGAAAATTGTGATTGAAGGAATGAGTAGATGAAGATCAGTATTTTTGGCTTGGGCTATGTCGGTGCAGTCTGTAGTGCCTGTCTGGCGAAGATGGGACACGAAATAATCGGAGTTGATGTAGACCAGAATAAGATTGATCTTATCAACTCGGGTCGTGCACCGCTGTTTGAACCGGGGCTAGATGCGTTGATGAAAGAGGTGGTCGACGCAGGGAAACTCAAGGCGACCAGCGATCACCACGCTGCGGTGATGGAGTCCGAGGCGAGCTTTATCTGCGTAGGTACGCCGAGTCAGCCAAGTGGTGAACTCGATCTTAAGTTCGTGCGAAATGTCGCCAACCAGCTAGGAATCTCACTACGAGAGAAGCAGGGAGATCATCTGGTGGTAATGAGGAGTACCGTCCTGCCGGGAACAGCACGGGATACAGTGGTTCCTATCATTACTGAAACCTCTGGCAAGGGGCTCGATACAGGTTTCATGTACGCTTCGAATCCTGAGTTTCTGCGTGAGGGTACGGCGATTTTTGACTATTTCAATCCGCCCAAGACGGTTATCGGTGAGAGCTGTGAGAGGGCAGGTGCAATGCTTGAATCGATCTATAAAGAGCTCGATGCTCCATTGATTCGTACCTCCATTTCTACCGCAGAGATGGTTAAGTATGCCGATAATGTCTGGCACGCACTGAAGGTGACCTTCGCCAATGAGATCGGTAACATCGCCAAGGAGTCGGGCGTTGATGGTCATGCAGTCATGGATATCTTCTGTCAGGATCAGAAGCTCAACCTCTCCACCTATTACCTGAAACCCGGTTTCGCCTTTGGCGGTTCCTGTCTGCCTAAGGATGTGCGTGCGCTCGCCTACCAGTCGGACAAGCTAGACCTGCGTTCACCGATGATCTCTAACATCATGAAGAGCAACCTCTATCAGATAGATCGTGCCATTGGCATGATTCGAGACACGGGAAAAAAACGGGTAGGACTACTTGGTCTTAGCTTTAAACCCGATACCGACGACGTGCGTGAGAGTCCTCAACTGATTTTGGCGGAGCGACTACTCGGCAAGGGCTATGAACTCTTTATCTACGACCGAAATGTCTATAACAGTATCAACCGTGACGCAAAGGATAAGAATCTCGATAACCGTATCTCCCATGTCTCGGATCGGATCTATAACGACATCGATACGGTGCTCTCTGAGGCTGATGTGATCGTTGTTGGAAATGGTGATGAAGAGTTCACTCAAATCTGTGACAAGGTGGCTGAGAAACCGGTGGTTGATCTGGTACGCATCTCGGGGCAGTGCAGTAACGAACGCTACAACGGAATCTGCTGGTAGGTTGATGAACGTGCGTTTGCAACGTTGGTTAATGATTCCGCTACTGCTGCTTAGTGGCGTTGCTTCGGCACAGCACTACTTTGTCTCGCCACAGGCCAAGCCCGGCGGTAGTGGGAAGTCAGCCGCTGAAGCGCTGTCATCAATTCAACGAGCGCTACAACTATCACATCCGGGTGATACGGTGGTGATTGGTAGTGGTCACTATTATGAGTCGTTGCAGAGTGTTCGCTCGGGTGAACCGCGTCGACCGATTAGCATCCAGGCCTATCCTGATGCGGTATTACACGGAGGAAGCCGCAATCGCGTTTTTGAGATTAACCACAGCTATATTGAACTCAACGGCCTGACTATTGATGGTCATCATAGTGAAGGTGAGGGTATCGAGGCCTGTCGTGACAAGCTTATCTATATCGACGGTCACAAGCATGGCATCAAACAGGTTGTGATGCGGGGACTAAGGTTAAAGAACGCTTATGGCGAGTGTCTACGCATCAAGGGTAATGCGGTTGGCACTGAGTTGGCCTATTCAACGATCGAAAACTGTGGGTTGCGTGATTTTCGATTTGGTCGTGGTAAAAAAAATGGTGAGGCAATCTATATTGGTACCGCACCGGAGCAGTTAAAAAACTATGCAGATCACTCCAACTCCAACTGGATACACCACAATATCATTGTGGTCGGGGGGAGTGAGTGTGTTGATATCAAAGAGGGCTCGGTGAGAAACCGAATTGAATACAATCTTTGTGATCAGGCAAACGACCCCGATTCAGGGGGCGTTTCACTCCGTGGTAACTACAATACCGTTCGTTACAACACCATTATCAATGGTGCAGGTGTAGCGGTACGCATGGGCGGAGATACAGCAGATCAGGGTGTCTATAACCGGGTGGAGAAGAACCATATTGAGAATAACCGCGCCGGTGCGATAAAGATAATGCGTTCACCGCAGCTTGCACTCTGCGGAAATAAGATTCACCACTCTGCAAAGACAAAAGTGGTGCGTCGTGGCAGTCAGGTACGTGACAAGATTAATCCAAGCTGTGATATGAGCAAGTGGAGTAGTAAGTAGTGGGTCAGCTCATCTATATCCTGGTGATGGTGGTTATGGCGATGGCGCTGCCCAGTATCTATTTCGATCCCGATGCGCGGCAATTCATCTTTATCATCGGTGTGGTTGCGGTTTGGCGCTATAGCTGGGCGATTCAACACTTCTTCCGTGCCCTCATCTATTTGAAGGTTGTCTTTCCGCGCATGCGAAAAAAGGCCGATGCGCTCGGCACAGAGGGCGATCCAATCCACGCCTTCTTTCTGGTGACGACCTTCCGTATCGATACCGATACTTCGGTGGATGTCTATCGTGAAACGGTCAAAGAGGCGATTCGTTGTGGTGTGCCCTCAACGGTCATTGCTTCAATTGTGGAGATGAGTGAGGAGCGACTGGTTAAACAGATCTTCCAGAGCCTCAATCCACCCGAGAATGTCGATCTCAAATTGGTTCGCATTCCCGGAACAGGTAAGCGTGATGCACTCGCTGCCGGATTCCGGGCAGTCTCTTCCACGCCTGTCCATCTTGAGGACTCAGTGGTCTCGGTGATCGATGGCGATACCATACTCAGTCCCGGCTGTGCCTCGGCCTGTTTTCGCATGTTCAAGATCAACCCAAGACTTGGCGCTGTGACCACCGATGAGGAGTGCACCCTGATCGGTGAGGGGAGGGTGACGGGGATCTACCGTCGCTGGTACAACCTGCGTTTTGCGCAGCGCAATGTCTATATGGCCTCAATGGCACTATCGCGCCATGTGCTAACACTGACCGGTCGCATGTCGATGTTCCGTGGAAATATTGTGGGTGATCCTGAATTTATTAGTCGCGTTGAGTTCGATGCGATTGACCATTGGCGTCTAGGCCGGTTCCGCTTTTTGACGGGTGATGATAAGTCGACCTGGTATCACGTGCTCAAAGATGGCTGGGACATGGGCTATGTACCCGATGCATTAATCCTGACGGTTGAGGAGCCACCTAATAAGGAGTTCTTCACCGGTGCCAATGTGTTGATGCGACGGTGGTTTGGCAACATGTTGCGTACCAATGCACGCGCACGGATGATTCCGAGGAAGACGACTGGCACCTACACCTGGTGGGCGCTACGTGACCAGATGTTGAGTATGTGGACTTCGCTCTTCGGTTTTACGGCGGCAATTCTGGGTAGCTTGAAGTTCGGTCCCGAGCTGCTACTCGCTTTCACCCTCTGGATACTATTTACCCGCTATATCATGGCCAAGGCGCTGGCGGTATTCCACAAGCAGTTCTCAATCAGCTGGCCATTTCTGGTCTATTTCAATCAGATCTATGGTTCGTTGGTTAAAATCTTCATGCTGCACCATCTCTATAAACAGACCTGGACTCGGCAGAAGACCAGTCTCAAGAGTCGAAAGGGATACTGGCAACAACGCTACATGGATTTTGAATCACGACTCGCCTGGGGTACATCGATGCTACTCTTTCTGGTGCTGATGTCGTTCTTTGTCGGTCTCTATGAACTTAAAGATCTTCAGGCGCTGTTTTAGCATCGTTACCAGGGATTTGATGCCAGCTTAGTGGTTCTCTATCAGATCAATCACGGTCTCTCTGAGCCGTGCTGTCTGTGACTCATCCTCAATGGCGCCGTTCTCAGCATCAGTAATATAGAAGATATCTTCAACCCTCTCACCCAGTGTTGTGATTCGTGCGTTCTGTAACTGGACATTACAGTTGGCAAGGGCGCGTGCGATTTGCGAGAGCATACCGGGACGATCAGAGGCCACGACTTCCATGATCGTGCGTGGTTGATATTGATCGGGATAGAAACGTATCTGAATCGGGATATCGAACTGCTTCTGCTGTCGTGTTACTTGACGATAGACCCTACCAGGCTGCTGCTCAGGATGGATCAGGTATAGGTTGAGTGCATCTTCTATCTCGTGGATTCGCTGACTGCTGCTGATCGGTTGTCCATCCTGCTCCAGTACCATATAGGTATCGAGCGTGTAGTCGTCGCTGGTTGAGATGATGCGTGCGTCGAGAATGTTGAGACCAAGTTGATCGAGCGTTGCAGTGGTGCTGGTGAACTGATGCGCCATGATCGGCATATAGATGAATATTTCGGTGCCACCACGTTCAACCTCTTGCTGAATCAGGATGAGAGGTGTGTCGACCCGTTGATGCTGGGAGATGGCTTCTGTATGCCAGGCGATCTCATGTGCGGTGTAGCGCAGAAAGTAGTCATCGCCGACACGATCCCAGATGGTGTTGATTGCAGACTCTGTCAAGCCGTTATTACTCAGTATGGTACGTGCCTCATCCTTGGTCTCATCAATTACCTCCCGTTGTTCGATCGGATTCCCAAGTCCACGGCGTAGCGCGTGTCGCGTACTGTGGTAGAGCTCGGCCAGCAGTGAGTCTTTCCAGGAGTTCCAGACCGATGGACTGGTGGCGCGGATATCGGCAACGGTGAGCAGGTAGAGGTAATCGAGTCTGTTGGTATTACCAACCAGGGCGGCGAAGTCATTGATGACCTCGGGATCGCTGATATCCTGTCGTTGTGCCGTCGTCGACATAATCAGGTGACTGCGCACTAGCCAGCTGACCAGACGGGTATCGTATTCACTGATGTCGTGCTGTTGGCAGAACTGCTCCACATCAACCGCGCCCAGTTTTGAGTGATCGCCACCACGTCCTTTGGCAATATCGTGAAAGAGTCCTGCGATATAGAGCAGTTCACTCTTGGGCAGGTGGTTGATGATCTTGCTGCAGAGTGGGAACTCCGGTTCAAATTTGGGTACGGTAAAACGACGCAGGTTTCGAATTACAAACAGGATGTGTTCATCGACGGTGTAGACGTGGAACAGATCGTGCTGCATCTGGCCGACGATCTGACCAAAGGCGGGGATATATTCGGCTAGAATGCCGTAGCGATTCATCCGATGCAGTTCATGGGTCACCCCCTGTGGCTGTCGTAGAAGCTCCATAAAAAGTGATCGACATCGCAGGTCGTGGCGGAAGTTTTCATCGATGCGGTACCGGTTGTGACGTATCAGACGGATGGTTGCCGCACTGACACCGCGAAGTTTCAGTGCATCCTGATCATCATCGTGTTGCTCATGGGTGAGTTTTCCATCTTCATACCAGAAACCGGTGTCGGGATGCTGGGCCAGAATCAGAAAGATCTCCAGCAGGGCAAAGGGATAGGTCTCGAAGGTACGCTCATGGGTGACCTCAATGAAGCCCTTGCGACTCTGAAAACGTTTGTTGATCGGTAGCGGTTCAGCAGAGTCATCGGCGAGCAGTATCTGCTCCTGGAACAGCTGCAGTAGCATCTCGTTTAGCCGTTCCAGCTCCATCACCGTGCGGTAGTAGACCTTCATGAAGTGCTCGACCGCCAGCTTTCCATCCTCGTCACGGTAACCGAACATCTGGGCCAGAGTGCGCTGATGATCAAACAGGAGCCGATCCTCACGTCGTCCTGTTAGATCGTGAAGACCGAATCTTATCTTCCAGAGGAAGGCCTGTCCCTCAGCCAGATCACGATACTCATCTTGGGTCAGGAAACCGTGATCGACCAGCTCGCCCAGTGTGTCGACACTGTAGTGGCGTTTGGCGACCCAGCCGATCATCTGAATATCACGCAGTCCACCGGGTCCCTCTTTGATGTTGGGTTCCAGGTTGTAGGCGGTGTCGTTGAACTTGTGGTGACGCTGCTGCTGCTCACGCCACTTCGCTTCGAAGAAGCTGCGTCCAGGCCAGAGTCGATCGGGTCCAACACGGGTGCGCATCTCACTGAACAGTGCTTCTGGACCGCAGATCTGTCGCGCTTCCATCAGATTTGTCGCGACAGTGATATCGGCCTCTGCCTCACGTTCACAATCTTCCAGCGTGCGAACACTCTGTCCCACCTCCAGGCCGATGTCCCAGAGCAACATTAGCAGTGCTTCGATCTGCGGCTGGTAGGCCTCGGGTTCAACCTTGCCAAATAGCAACATGATGTCGATATCTGAACCGGGGTGGAGTTCGCCGCGGCCATATCCGCCAACGGCTATCAGGGCGAGTTCACTCATGTTCTCGCCGATGACGTGCAGCCAGGCGCGACTCAGTAGCGCGTCGATCAGCTTGGCGCGTTGGTTGACCAACGTCGTTACTGCACAGCCCGCAAGGAAGCGCTCGTGCAGTACCGTGTTGCCTTGCTGTAGCGCGTTTCTAAAGAGTGGAAGAGGGGAGGTCGTTGTCACTATCTCGCGGTCAAACGACTCCGCATCAAATAACTCTGCATCGTCGCAGCTACGACGGTCCCTTGAGAGATTGTCCATGAAGGTTAAGTAACCAGCTTAGAACTGTTCGTCACTGCGGCGGGTCAACACCTCATGACCATCGGCAGTAACGAGAATGGTGTGCTCCCACTGTGCAGAGAGGCTGCGATCCTTGGTGACGACGGTCCACTTGTCGGGTAGTACTTTAATGTCACGCTTACCAGAATTGACCATCGGCTCAATGGTGAAGATCATTCCAGGTTCTAGAAACAGGCCGGTGTTGGGCTCTCCATAGTGAAGAACCTGTGGATCTTCGTGAAACTCTTCACCGATACCGTGACCACAGTACTCACGTACAATAGTGTATTTACTCGCCTCGGCATGCTTCTGAATCGCGTGACCGATATCGCCAAGGCGTGCGCCCGGTTTGACCATCTCGATACCGAGCATCAGGCACTCATGAGAGACACGACTCAGACGCTCGGCGATGATGCTCGGTTTGCCGATGAAGAACATCTTGCTGGTATCGCCGTGGTAACCCTCTTTGATGACGGTGATGTCTACATTGACGATGTCGCCTTTTTTCAGTCGTTTGTTACTTGGAATGCCGTGACAGACCTGATGATTGACTGAGGTGCAGATCGATTTGGGAAATCCGTGGTAGTTGAGTGGTGCGGGGATCGCCTGTTGCACGTTAACGATGTGTTCATGACAGATTCTGTCGATCTCGTCAGTGGTGATGCCGGGCTGAATATGGGGTTCAATCATCTCCAGTACCTCAGCCGCAAGTCGGCCAGCGATACGCATCTTTTCGATCTCTTCCTGGGTCTTTATTTTGACGCTCATTCTCTATCCTCTTGAAAGAGATGCTAATTATTGTGTTTGTGTGGTTTTTGCGTGACGGGCTGAACTGGCCCTGAATCGCATCTCCACGTTGTTGTTGTGCGCTGGGTATGGTATAAATCGCGCGCCTTTTAGGCAAATTCGAACATAAATCGACAACAGGTTGTTGCAGGGTGCCCGAATCAACTACGGGTTGCACGGCCAGATTTATGTGAGTCCCAACCCAAACTGGAGAAATTAAGTAATGTCAAAAGTAACAATGCGTGAAATGTTGGAGGCCGGTGTTCACTTCGGTCACCAGACCCGCTACTGGGATCCCAAGATGGCTCCCTACATTTTCGGTCACCGTAACAAGATCCATATCATCAACCTCGAGCAGACCCTGCCGTTGTTCAATGATGCGGCCAATTATATCGGTAGCATCGCTGCTCGTAAGGGTAAGGTTCTATTTGTCGGCACCAAGCGTGCGGCACAGAACGCGGTTAAAGAGCACGCCGAGCGTTGTGGCATGCCTTTCGTAAACCATCGCTGGCTCGGTGGCATGCTGACCAACTTCAAGACCATCAAGCAGCGTGTTAAGCGCCTGAAGGATCTTGAGGCGATGGAGCAGGACGGAAGTATCAGTCGCTTCAGTAAGAAGGAAGCACTGGTCCTGAAACGTGAGCAGGAGAAGCTTGAACGCAGTCTGGGTGGTATCAAGAACATGGACTACCTGCCTGACGCACTGTTTATCGTTGATGTTGGCTATGAGAAGAACGCGGTAATGGAAGCGGTCAAACTCGGTGTTCCTGTCATTGGTGTCGTTGATACCAACAATAGCCCCGATAATATCGACTACGTTATTCCTGGTAATGATGATGCGATCCGTTCTATTCAGCTCTACACCGCTGGTATGGCTGACAGCATCATGGATAGTCGTGCCGCAGACGTTCAGCAAATGACTAAGTCTAGCGACGAGTTTGTTGAGGTTCAGGAGGAGGCTGAGGCTGAGGTCGAGGCGGAAGCGGGTGCAGAAGAAGCAGCCAAGGGCTGATTATTCGATCTGAATATGTGCAACCGGTCGTTCTGACCGGTTGCTTTTCTACAGAGTTATTACGTTTTATATAGAGGTAAATAGTTATGGCAATCACTGCAGCACTGGTCAAGGAACTGCGCGAGCGTACCGGTTCCGGCATGATGGAGTGCAAGAAGGCACTGGTTGAAACCGATGGCGATATCGATGCCGCTATCGAGAACATGCGTAAGAGTGGTCTGGCCAAGGCCGACAAGAAGGCGGGTCGTACCGCCGCAGAAGGCATGATTGTTGTTAAGAAGAGTGATGACAGCAAAAAACTGGTGATGGTTGAGGTCAACTGTGAAACCGACTTCGTTACCAAGGGTGATGATTTCAATAACTTTGCAAGTGCCGTTGCTGAGGCCGTTCTTGCCAATATGCCTGCCGATATGGATGCACTGCAGGCAGTGACGATGGCTGATGGCGTGTCTATTGCTGACTCGCTCAAGGCGATGATCGCCAAGATCGGTGAGAACATGAGTGTGCGTCGCTTTGCGACCTTCGAAACCAGCAACGGTCATCTGGCTAGCTATCTTCACGGTGGCCGCATTGGTGTGGTTGTTGAGATGGAAGGTGGTGATGAGGCGCTGGCTCGTGATGTTGCGATGCACGTTGCAGCAAGTCGTCCACAGTGTGTCTCTGAGGCCGATGTCGATGCTGACGTGATCGAGAAAGAGAAGGCAATCTTCAGCGCTCAGGCTGCTGAGAGCGGTAAGCCAGCCGAGATCATCGAGAAGATGGTTGTTGGTCGTATCAATAAGTTCCTTAAAGAGATCACCCTGCTGGGACAGCCCTTTGTTAAGGATCCCGATCAGACCGTTGAGAAGCTGCTGGGCGGTGCGAGTGCTAGCGTAATCCGTTTCGAGCGTCTTGAGGTAGGTGAGGGTATCGAGAAGAAGGTCGAGAACTTTGCTGATGAGGTCATGGCCCAGGTTAAGGGTTAATGATCTAAAGGGTTGTATGGAACGGTGCATTCTGGTCGTTTCATACCATCCTTAAAGTTTTTAGGTGGGGTCGCATAGCGACCCCATTTTATAGGAGGCTCATGAACCTGGGTGAGCAATACAACGATATTACGATTCTGCTGGAGCACCGATGTCTGAAAACGAGCTGACCTATAAACGACTACTGCTGAAACTGAGCGGAGAGGCCCTGATGGGTTCCGGTGACTACGGTATTGATAACGCAGTTATCGAACGTGTTGCTGGTGAGATTCGCGATATTGTTAAACGCGGTGTAGAGGTCGGTCTGGTGATAGGTGGGGGCAATATCTTCCGCGGAATCAGTCTCTCGGCATCGGGTATGCAGCGCTCGAATGCTGACTATATGGGTATGTTGGCGACAGTAATGAATGCACTGGCAATGCAGGATACGCTTGAGCGCATCGGCGTCCCAGCCAAGGTGATGTCTGCAATTCCGATGGCTCCCGTTTGTGAGGCATTTGATCGGCGTAAGGCACTTGCAGCGATGCAGGCCGGTGAGGTCGTGCTATTTGCGGCGGGCACGGGTAATCCCTATTTCACTACCGATTCAGCGGCTAGTCTGCGTGCCATCGAGATTGGCGCCGATATTATGCTTAAGGCAACCAAGGTCGACGGTGTCTACTCAGACGATCCGATGAAGAATCCAGATGCTGAACGCTACGAAACGCTCAGTTATGACGAAGTGGTTGAGCGCAAGCTAGGCGTCATGGATACCACGGCTGTGGTGCTCTGTCGCGATCAACAGATGCCATTGGGCGTATTCGATATTAATAATGAAGGTGCTTTGATGAAGATCGTCTCTGGCGAGCGCATCGGCACCATTGTTCAATAGGAGAGGTTTTCATGATTGATGAACTGAAGCAGGATGCCACGACCCGCATGGGGAAGAGCATTGAATCACTGAAAAATGAACTGACCAAGATCCGAACTGGCCGTGCACATACCAGTCTGCTCGATCACGTGAAAGTAGAGCTCTATGGTCAGCTGATGCCGTTGAGTCAGGCTGCAACTATTACAGTGAGTGATTCACGCACCCTTTCAATTACCCCATGGGACAAGGGTAATACCAAGGATATCGAGAAGGCGATTGCCACCTCCGATCTCGGCCTTAATCCGATGAGCGCGGGTGAAGTGATTCGTGTGCCGCTACCTCCGTTGACTGAGGAGCGTCGTAAGGACATGATCAAAATCGTCCGTGGCGAAGGCGAAGCTGCCAAGGTGGCGATCCGAAATATCCGCCGCGATGTGTTGAGTGATATCAAGGATCTGCAGAAGGAGAAGGAGATCTCTGAGGATGATGAGCGGCGTGCACAGGATGATGTGCAGAAGATCACCGACAAACATACTGGTGAGGTTGATAAGCTGCTCGAGATCAAAGAGAAGGATCTGATGGAGATCTAAAGGATCTTCATAAATCACAATAAGTATGGAAAGAGAGTCATAAATAGAAGATGAACGACTCTGTCGAACAACCCGACTTAGAACGACTGGGTAGTGCCGTGCCGCGTCATGTTGCCATCATCATGGATGGCAACGGTCGCTGGGCAGAACAGCGTAAAAAAATGCGCTTCTCAGGACACAAGGCCGGGGTTGATTCGCTACGGCAGGTGGTTCGGTGCTGTAGTGATAAAGGCATTAAAGCGCTTACAGTTTTTGCCTTCAGTAGTGAGAATTGGCGACGACCTAAAGAGGAAGTCGGCCTGCTGATGGATCTGTTTTTGATCAGTCTGCGCCGTGAAATAAAACGACTGCATAAAAATAAGGTTCGCATGAACTTTATCGGCGATATCTCTGCCTTCCCGAAGAAATTACAGAAAGAGATTGCAGCTGCACAGGAGCTGACAATCGAAAATAGTGGTTTGACCTTTACCATTGCCGTTAACTACGGCGGAAGATGGGATATCACTGAAGCGATGCGTGGAGTCGCTCGGGAGGTTGCTGAAGGCAATCTTGCACCCGATGCGATTACCTCCGAGCATATCGAACGTTACCTCTCGCTCCGAGAGCTTCCTGAGCCCGATCTCTTTATCCGTACTGGTGGAGAGATGCGTATCAGTAATTTTATGCTGTGGCAGCTCGCCTATTCAGAACTCTATTTTACCGACACCTTGTGGCCAGATTTTAAAACTGAAGCGTTTGCGTCGGCACTCGAGTCGTTTGCCAATCGCCAACGTCGATTTGGAATGACCGGTAATCAGGTGGAGCAGATCAAGGGTGCTTAAACAGCGTCTGATTACAGCAGCTGTCCTCATACTGATTGCCTTCGCCGCTATCTTCGGCCTCAGCTCGTCACAGCTCTCCATACTATTTGCAGCGATTGCGCTTGCAGGAGCGTGGGAGTGGGGGCGTCTGATTGGTCTTGAGCGTCCTCTTGCCAAACTGGCCTATCTGATCCTGTTGATTCTACTGCTCTATGCCGGATGGACGCTTTCTGAAATACCTGTTCTGGTAACGAATCTACTTATCGCAACCGCAGTTGTCTGGGTTGTGATAATTGCAGCGATTGTTCGTTATCGGGGTGAGAGCGGTGTAACCGTTGTGACGCGCCTCTTTCATGCTGTCGCAGGTCTCTGGCTACTCAGTTCTACCTGGCTTGCATTACTACTAATTCACCGCGGGCAATTCTCTCCTGTCGTTGATGAGACGCTGCCCAGTGGTGCGCTTTCGCTACTCTATATGCTTACCTTGATCTGGGTGGCTGATAGTGGTGCCTACTTCTCTGGAAGACGTTTTGGAAAGAACCGTCTTGCGCGTTATGTAAGTCCCGGTAAGACCCTCGAGGGCGCGTTCGGTGCACTGTTGGCCGTTTCAATTTGGGCGCTTCTTGGAGCCTATCTCTTTGGTCTAAATATTGAGCAGGGTCTGTTGCTCGTTGTTGTGAGTTTGATAACGGCTCTCTTCTCGATTGCTGGAGACCTTTACGAAAGTCTGCTTAAACGACGCATCGGTCTTAAAGATAGTGGACAGCTGTTGCCGGGGCATGGCGGTGTGCTGGATCGAATCGATAGTCTACTCGCGGCAGCCCCCATCTTTCTGCTCGGTCTGTCTCTTCTGGGAGGGAAGTGGTGATTTCAATCACGGTTCTTGGAGCCACCGGTTCGATTGGTGTAAGTACGCTTGATGTATTAGCGCGCCATCCGGAGCAGTACCTTGTCTATGCCCTTACGGCTAATCGTGATGTGGAGCGACTCACTGAGCAGGTTGTTCAATTTAATCC
The DNA here is from genome assembly GCF_013343005.1 of Candidatus Reidiella endopervernicosa. GTDB lineage: Bacteria > Pseudomonadota > Gammaproteobacteria > Reidiella > Reidiella endopervernicosa. The sequence continues at coordinate 2,345,836 of NZ_CP054491.1, read as the reverse complement.
CCGCTACGCGGTAATGGCCGATTCTTCATCTGCAGAGCGACTTGTGGGTAAGCTTGCAAGTCTTGATGTCGATACTGAAGTACTCTCGGGTGTCGAAGGTCTTGAGCGAGTCTCATCCGCTGCAGAGGTTGACTATGTGATGGCAGCGATAGTTGGGGCAGCCGGATTGATGCCAACCCTTGCAGCGGCACGCGCTGGTAAACGGGTGCTGCTCGCCAATAAAGAGGCGTTAGTCATGTCAGGTCATCTCTTTATGGAAGAGGTGAAGGCTAATGGTGCCGAGTTACTGCCGATCGATAGTGAGCACAATGCAATTTTCCAGAGCATGCCGCAGAACTTTGTGTCGGGTCTGGAAAAGGTTGGCGTGAATAAGATATTGCTGACGGCATCGGGTGGACCATTTCGAACCATGCCGATTGATCAGCTCCACGATGTGACGCCTGACCAGGCCTGTGCACACCCGAACTGGGAGATGGGTCGAAAGATTTCGGTCGATTCGGCGACGATGATGAATAAAGGATTGGAGGTGATAGAGGCCTGCTGGCTCTTTCATACCTCACCAGAGCTGATACAGGTAGTCGTACATCCTGAGAGCGTGATCCACTCGATGGTGCAGTATAACGATGGTTCCGTGTTGGCACAGCTAGGCAACCCGGATATGCGCACACCTATAGCACATGCTCTGGCATGGCCAGATCGAATCAGCTCCGGTGTGGAGAATCTCGATCTGTTCGCGATTGCACAACTCAACTTCGAACAGCCCGATCTCGACCGTTTCCCCTGTCTACGACTCGCCTACGAAGCGATCAGTACGGGAGGCACGGCACCGTCGATATTGAATGCTGCTAATGAGGTTGCGGTTGATGCCTTCCTTGGAAAGCAGATTCGTTTCACCCAGATACCGCAGTTGATCGAATCGGTACTCACTGAGATCAGCGTCACAGCCGCCGATTCGCTTGATCAGGTACTCGCTGCGGATAGTGAGGCCAGAGCGTGCGCCACTGAGAGGGTGTCTGCCGAAGTGCAGCGCTAGGATATGAGTCAATTGCTCGTATCGATCGCCTCATTTGTTCTTGTTGTTGGTGTGCTGATTACCGCACACGAGTTTGGCCACTTCTGGGTGGCCCGTCGTCTCGGTGTGAAGGTGTTGCGTTTCTCTATCGGCTTCGGCAAACCCCTTATCAAGTGGCAGGGCCGAGATCAGACCGAGTATGTGGTCGCTGCGATTCCGTTGGGTGGCTACGTCAAGATGCTCGATGAGCGAGAGGGTGAGGTCGATCCTCAAGACCTGCCACAGGCCTTTAACCGAAAATCACTTCCGGTTCGTTCGGCCATTGTCGCAGCAGGGCCGGTCTTCAATTTTATTTTTGCGATTTTCGCTTACTGGCTGATGTTTATGCATGGTGTCAGTGGGGTGCGACCTGTTATTGGTGATGTGGCCCCGCAGACGATCTCATCTGCTGCTGGTTTTATCAGTGGTGATGAGATTCGCACCATTGACGGTTCCAGTATTAACTCCTGGGAAGAGGCTCTCTTCACGCTGCTAGAGGCGACGGTCAAGGGCGAGGCGGTAAATGTTGAGGTGATTCGCCCCGAGGTTGGTCTCCTAGAGCGGAGACTGGATCTCTCCCGCGCCCCTGATGCCCTTAAAAAAAGCGATCTATTGAAGAATCTCGGTCTGAGCGTTTGGCGACCAGAGATACCTCCGTTGATTGCATCGCTCGAACAGAATGGCCCTGCTGAGCGGGCTGGCTTTCTTGCCGGTGATCGAATCTTATCAGCGAACGATCTGAGCTTTGAGGGATGGAGCGAGTGGACGAAATATGTCCGTGAGCGCCCTGAATCGCTGATCAGGGTTGTGGTTGAACGAGGTGGTGAGTCGGTTGAACTTGCACTCAAATTGGGTAGAAAGGGCGCGCGCTGTGCTGAAGGCTACGGGTACATGGGCGCCTCGGCCAAGGTGCCAGTGGGATACGGAAGTAATCTTCGTATTGAAACGGCCTATTCACCGCTTGATTCCGCCAGCCGGGCACTTACTCGCACCTGGGATGTCTCACTGCTGACGGTGAAGATGATTGGTAAAATGCTGTTGGGCGAGGTGTCGCTGAACAACCTGAGCGGACCGGTAACAATTGCAAAATACGCCGGCGAATCGAGCAGAATTGGTTTGTCGGCACTGCTTGGTTTTATGGCGCTGGTTAGTGTCAGCCTCGGTGTGCTGAATTTACTGCCAATTCCCGTTCTCGATGGTGGGCATCTACTCTATTACCTTGTAGAATCCGTCAAGGGATCGCCCCTGTCAGAGGAGGCTCAGCTTGCCGGTCAACGATATGGCATCGCTGCACTGCTACTGCTGATGATGTTGGCGCTCTATAACGATCTTGTCAGGCTTATCTGTTGAATAACAGGGGCTTATCGGCAAGGGTTGGAAGCTTTTTAACTAATAATCAACAATGGTTTGGTAATGACGATATTTAGGCGTTTTCTGCTTCTTCTACTGCTCCCAACCACCCAGGTATTCGCGGTAGAGAGCTTTGAGATCAAAGATATTAGGGTAGAGGGACTGCAGCGCATCTCGGCAGGCACGGTATTTAACTACCTGCCGGTCAAGGTCGGCGACCAGCTTAACGACTCCAGCTCCAGTGATTCAATCAGGTCACTGTTTAAAACCGGTTTTTTCAAAGATGTTCGTCTTGAGCGTGAGGGCGACGTTTTAGTGGTCTTCGTGGTGGAGCGCCCGGCGATCTCAGACGTCAATATCAGTGGCAATAAGGATATCGAGACCGAACAGCTGCTCGAGGGCCTGAAGCAGGTCGGTCTGGCCGAAGGTCGTGTGTTTGACCGCTCACTGCTGGCCAAGGTGGAGCAGGAGCTGCAGCGCATGTACTTTGCGCGCGGGAAGTATGGTGTGAAGATTCAGTCCACCATGACCCCGTTGGAGCGCAACCGTGTTGATATCAATATCGATGTCTCCGAGGGGCGTGCGGCACGTATCAAGGAGATCAACATCATCGGCAATGAGGCGTTTGATGATGGTGACCTGCTCGATGAATTCCAGCTCAGCACCTCGACGATGTTCTCTTTTTATACCAAATCAGACCAGTATTCTCGTGAGAAGCTGAGTGCCGATCTGGAGATGCTGCGCTCGTTCTACCTCAATCGCGGATATATCAATTTCGTGATTAACTCGACTCAGGTCTCCATTACACCCGACAAGAAAGATATCTATGTCACCATCAATCTCACCGAGGGTGATGTCTATACAATCAGTAGTGTGAAAATGGCGGGTGATCTCGTGGTTCCAGCTGAGGAGCTTCTACCTCTGGTTAAGATCGACAATGGTGAGACCTTTTCACGGAAGAAGACCACCACTGCCTCGAGCGCAATCAGTGACCGCCTTGGAGATGATGGTTACGCCTTTGCCAATGTGAATACCATTCCCGATATCGACAAGGAGAAGAAACAGGTCGCATTGACCTTCTTTGTTGATCCCGGCAATCGTGTCTATGTCCGACGCATTAACTTTATTGGTAATACCAAGACCAAGGATGAGGTGTTACGTCGCGAGATGCGCCAGATAGAGGGTGGCTGGATTTCAACCTCGAAGGTCAACCGCTCACGTATTCGACTACAACGTCTCAACTACTTCGATCGTGTCAATGTTGAAACACCCGCAGTACCGGGGAGTGCGGATCAGGTCGATGTAAACTTCTCAGTTGATGAGAAACCTTCGGGTAATCTGATGGCGGCGGTCGGCTACTCACAGACTCAGGGTGCAATTTTCAATGCCAGTATTACCCAGGATAATTTCCTGGGTGAGGGCAAACGGGTTTCTCTCGCCTTCAACAACAGTGACGTCAACACCGTATACAGTCTCTCTTACCTCGATCCCTACTTCACCATGGACGGGCTGAGTCTCGGTCTGAATGCGAGTTATAAAGAGACCGACGCGGAAGAGGCAAACATTTCGAGTTATACGACCGATAGTAAGGGCCTCGGTATCACGATGGATATCCCAATCAATGAATACGATACCGTCTCATTGGGCCTCTCCTATGAGAACCTGGCCGTACATACTGGGCCCTACACCTCAACAGAGATTACAGATTTCCTAGCCAATGAAGGTGATGTCTTCGATAACGTCTCGCTACGTCTGGGTTGGGCACACGATACCCGTAATAAGGTGGTCTTCCCGACGGAGGGAGGGCTGCAGAGTTTGAATGCAGATATCACTGTTCCGGGACTCGATCTTGAGTACTACACACTCTCATATCGCCATAACCGTTACTTCCCAATTGCCAAGCACCTGACCATGGCGATCAAGGCTAATGTTGCCTATGGCGAGAGTTATGGAGAAACGGAAGAGTTTCCCTTCTTCCGAAACTACTATGCGGGTGGTATACGTTCTATTCGTGGTTTCAGAGACAACACCATCGGTCCACGTGACTCAAGTAATAATCCCTTGGGTGGCAATCTGAAACTGGTGGGTAATGGTGAGCTGATCTTCCCATTTCCCTTCGCACTCGATAGCAATACTTTCCGCATGAGTCTCTTCGGTGATATCGGTAGTGTCTACGGTACCGTGCAGGACTTTGATGCCGAAGAGCTACGCTACTCGGCGGGTGTTGCCGCTACCTGGCTTTCACCGCTTGGGCCCATGAGCTTCAGCTACGCATTTCCCTTTAACGACAAGAGCAGTGATGAGACTGAGTCATTCCAGTTCACACTGGGCTCAACCTTCTAGAATTAAAACGAGGATTCTGCTTTGAAAAAGATCTCCGCACTATTTGTTTCACTCCTGATGCTTGCAGCGACCACAGGTACCGCCTGGGCTCAGGAGTACAAGGTTGGTTTTGTTAATACGGCGAAACTGCTTGAATCCACCCCACACGCCAAGGCGGCAAGGGATCTGCTCGCTAAGGAGTTCAAGTCTCGCGATGAGCTGCTTGTCTCCGGAAAGAAGGCGCTGAGTAAAGATGAAGATATGCTATCCAAAGATGGAGCAATCATGAGCGAATCAGCGCGCCGTGACCTTGAACGCTCTATCCGTGACCAGAAACGCGATCTGAAGAGAAGCCAGGAGGAGTTCCGTGAGGACTTCAATATTCGTCGTAATGAAGAGCTGAGAAAACTACAGCGAACTGTGTATGACGCAATCACCGCAGAGGCGAAGAGTCAGAAGTTCGATATCGTGATGGGCGAGGGTGTTATTTTCGCGAGTACTCGTGTCGATCTGACTGAAGCGGTGATGAAACGCCTCAAGGCAGAGTTCGGTAAATAATCAGTAGCAGGGTCGGTAGCCGTGTCATATACACTGGGTGAGCTTGCGGAGCTGACAAATGCCGAGCTCCGCGGCGATCCCTCCCGGTCAATCTCCGCGATAGCAACATTAAATAACGCGGGGCCGAATCAACTCTCTTTTTTTACAAACAGTCGCTATCGACAGGAGCTTCTGAATACTACGGCTGAGGCCGTGGTGATTTCATACCAGGAGGTCGATGCCTCGCCTGTTGATGCGTTGGTGGTTGATAATCCACGTGCCATCTACGCACAGATCGCAAAGCTTCTATACCCTGAGCCACAGGCGTCTGCTGGCTGTCATCCATCGGCCACTGTCAGTGATGATGCAACCATTGATCCGACAGCCTCGATTGGTGCCAACTGTTTTATCGATCGAGGGGCAAGTATTGGTGCGGGTGTGCAGATAGGTCCGGGTTCTGTCATCAGTAAGGGCGTCGTGGTAGGTGCAGCCAGTAGGCTGGTGGCAAATGTCACCCTCTGTGATGGCGTATGCATTGGTGAACGAGTGCTACTCCACCCAGGAGTTGTTATTGGTGGTGATGGTTTTGGTCTCGCCAACAACAATGGCGTCTGGGAGAAGGTGCCGCAGATTGGTTCGGTAACAGTTGGCGACGACGTTGAAATTGGAGCCAATACCACGGTTGATCGTGGTGCGCTAGAAGATACCGTGATCGAAGAAGGAGTGAAGCTCGATAACCTGATTCAGGTCGCTCACAACGCCCATATCGGTGCGCACACCGCAATTGCTGCATGCACCGGTATCGCAGGATCGGCCAAAATTGGAAAGCGCTGCACTATCGCCGGTGCAGCAGTGGTAGTTGGTCACATTGAGATCGTCGACGATGTGCATATTAGCTGCATGTCAGTGGTTACCAAGAGTATTCGTCATCCGGGTAGCTACTCATCAGGATCACCTCTGCAGGAGAGCGGGGAGTGGCGAAAGAATGCCGTTAGAATGAAGCAGCTCGATGCAATGGCGCGTAAAATCAAGGCGTTGGAAGATCGCTGAGCGTGGTATTATGGCTCGTTTCAGCCACTAAACACGTGATAACAACAGAAAAGGATTGGTGTCTTGGAAACTATAGAAATTAATGAGGTGATGAAGTTACTTCCTCACCGCTACCCATTTTTGCTGATCGATCGCGTGCTCAATATTGTTCCGGGCGAAACACTGACTGCGCTCAAAAATGTGACGGTTAATGAACCCTTTTTCCCGGGCCATTTTCCACAAAAGCCGATTATGCCGGGTGTACTCATCCTTGAGGCAATGGCTCAAGCAACAGGGCTACTAGCGTTTCGTACAGAGGAGCAGCCGGAGGAGCGTAATACGCTCTACTATTTTGTTGGTATCGACAAGGCTCGTTTTAAAAAACCGGTTGGACCGGGTGATCAACTGATCCTGACGGTCAATCTGCTTCGGGTTAAACGTGGTATCTGGGTGTTTGATGCCGTTGCAAAGGTCGACGATGCTGTCGTGGCGACGGCTGAGATTATGTGTACAGAGAGAGAAATTGAATCTTGATTCACCAAGCAGCGATCATTGATCCAAATGCAAAGCTGGGCAGTAATGTTTCGGTAGGACCCTATTCGATAGTTGGTGCCGATGTTGAGATCGGTGATGGGACCACGATCGGTCCTCATGTAGTGATCGAGGGGCCCACAAGAATTGGTGCTGAGAACAAGATCTATCAGTTTGCCTCACTTGGTGGTGACCCGCAGGACAAGAAGTATGCCGATGAGCCAACCCTTCTGGAGATAGGTGATCGCAACGTCATTCGTGAATATTGCACCTTCAGTCGAGGGACAACCCAGGGCGGTAATCTCACCAAGCTTGGTGACGACAATTGGGTCATGGCCTATGTACACATAGCGCACGACTGCATCGTTGGAAATAATACAATCTTTGCCAACGGCACCTCACTGGCGGGACACGTCACCGTCGATGACTATTCAATACTTGGCGGATTCACACTGGTTCATCAGTTCTGCTCAATCGGTGCTCACGCCTTTTGCGGGATGGGCAGTGCGATTGCCAAAGATGTGCCGCCCTTTGTAATGGTCAACGGAAACCCTGCACATCCGCACGGTCTTAACTCAGAGGGACTCAAGCGTCGTGGTTATAGTGCTGAAGCGATGTCGACGCTGCGCAAGGCCTATAAGGTCCTTTACCGCTCCGGCCTGGGACTTGGTGAGGCGATACGCGTACTCGAAGAGATGTCTGCAGCCTGTAGTGAGCTGAATATTCTCATCGAGTTCCTACAGCGCCAGACCCGTGGCATCGTCCGCTAATCACAGAAGCTGATCAGTTTCACACAGCGATGTTACGTATTGGAGTCGTAGTCGGAGAGGCATCGGGTGATACACTCGGCGCCGCCTTGATGTGTGCGCTGCAACAGCGAATACCGAATGTTGAATTTGTAGGTATTGGTGGTCCAAAGATGGTGGCGCTGGGTTGCAACTCACTCTACCCGATGGAACGCCTCTCGGTAATGGGTATCTCAGAGGTGTTTGGTCGTCTCCGTGAACTGCTCTCTATTCGTGCTGATCTGGTGAAGTACTTCATTGCTGATCCGCCTGATCTATTCATCGGTATCGATGCACCCGATTTCAATCTAACTCTTGAACGCAAACTCCGTGAGCGAGGTATTAAGACCGCGCACTATGTCAGTCCATCCGTCTGGGCATGGCGACAAGGGCGAGTAAGGAAGATTGCACGTTCTGTTGATCTGATGTTGACGCTGTTTCCCTTCGAGAGCGCCTTTTACGAATCTCATTCGTTACCGGTTCGTTTTGTTGGTCATCCACTAGCCGATCAGATACCTCTTGAAGTTGATCGTCACGAAGCGCGAGAGAGGCTTGGTTTACCAGCGGAGGCCAGCATAATTTCCCTGCTTCCGGGCAGCCGTATGAGTGAAGTGTCGCGACTCAGTGAACTCTTTATCGCTACGGCGAACTGGTGTGACAAACAGCGAATGGGTTTGAAGTTTGTGGTGCCACTGGCAAATACGAAGATACGAACATACTTTGAAACTGTGCTGAAACAGCGTGCTCCCGGTCTCGAAATCGAACTATTTGATGGGCAGGCCTCACAGGTAATGGCTGCTTCGGATGCGGTACTACTCGCCTCTGGAACCGCTTCATTGGAAGCGATGTTGATCAATCGGCCGATGGTGGTCGCCTATCGCCTAGCCAAGTTAACTAATTTTCTGCTCTATGGGATTGGCATGTTGAAAAGTAAATATGTTTCATTGCCCAACCTGCTTGCCGACAGTCCACTGGTTGAAGAGTTTATCCAGGATGCAGCGACGCCTGACTCCCTTGGTGGTGCCTTATTGCGTCTGCTCGATAGTGAGATCGGGAAAAAATGTGAGCTTGCGCAGCAGTTTAATCGGATTCATCAGTCACTGCGGCTCAATGCGAGTGAGAGTGCAGCCGATGCGCTTTTGGAGTTAATGCACTCATGAGTGATCAGATAGAACTGATCTTTGCGGCTGACACAAAGCTGGTTGCAGGTGTCGATGAGGTTGGGCGTGGTCCACTCGCAGGTCCTGTGGTGGCTGCGGCTGTTATTCTCGATCCAGAACAACCCATTGAGGGGTTGGCTGACTCGAAGAAGTTGAGTGAAAAGCGCCGAGAGATACTGGCCGAAGAGATACGTGAAAAGGCACTTGCCTGGGCATTGGGGCGGGCCGAGGTGGCAGAGATCGATGAGATCAATATTCTACAGGCGAGTCTGCTTGCAATGCGTCGCGCTATTGAACAACTTGATCCACTCCCCGAGCACGCCTTGATTGACGGAAATAAGTGTCCAACACTGTTGCCCTGTAGTGCTGAGTCGATTGTTAAAGGTGACAGCAAAGTTGCATCGATCAGTGCTGCCTCGATACTGGCCAAGGTTAGCCGCGATCACGAGATGGTTGAGATGGATCGCATCTATCCCGGTTACGGGTTGGCGGGTCACAAAGGTTATCCCAGCAAGAAACATCTACAGGCACTTGAGGAGCTAGGAATTACTCCGATTCACCGTCGCTCCTATGCGCCGGTACGGCGTCTGCTTGAGTCTTAAATCAGATCCATATTGAGTGCTGTCAAGCCTTGAAAGAGTCGGGGTAATCCCGGAAACTTCATCTCATGACTCCCCCCTTTGTCCATCTACGTACCCATACTGAATACTCGCTTGTCGACGGTATCGTGCGCATCAAGCCGTTGGTTAAATCCGTGGCAGCCGCAGGGATGGCGGCAGTTGCGGTCACCGATCAGAGCAATCTATTTGCAATGGTCAAGTTCTATCGTGCGGCTCTGGGTGCTGGTATCAAACCAATCGTTGGTGCTGATGTCTGGATTGAGGGTGATGAAGAGAGCGGGGCGCCGAGTCGACTAGTGCTGCTGTGCAAGGATAGTGAGGGGTATCTTAATCTCTCAGAGCTGATATCGCGCAGCTATACGGAAGGGCAGGTGCGTGGTATCCCGATCCTGAAAAGAGCTTGGTTCGAAGGGACAACCGCAGGACTAATCGCACTCTCCGGTGGGCGAGAGGGAGATGTTGGGCAAGCACTGATAGCCGGTAATCAAACGCAAGCCAATGAACTGCTGATGGCTTGGCAACGACTCTTTCCCGATAGCTACTATCTCGAACTGCAGCGAACCGGAAGGGCCGATGAGGAGCGCTATCTGCACGCCGCCGTAGAGCTGGCGATGCAGCATCGTCTGCCAGTGGTGGCCACCAACGATGTCCACTTTCTTAAGCAGAATGACTTTGGAGCACACGAGGCACGCGTCTGTATTCACGATGGACGTACTCTGGATGACAAACGACGACCCAAACGTCATTCAGAACAGCAGTATCTGCGTTCACCAGAGGAGATGGCGGAGCTTTTTTCCGATATTCCTGAGGCGATAGCCAACAGTGTTGAAATAGCCCGACGCTGTAATCTCGAATTGAATCTGGGTACGCCGGTTCTACCCGACTTCCCGATCCCCCCCGGCATGACTGAGGCGGAGTTCTTCCGAGAAGAGTCACGGCAGGGACTTGAGCAGCGTCTTGAGCGCATTTTCGATAAAGCGTCTGCAGACTTCGCAGAGCTTCGCAAACCCTATGATGAGCGCCTTGAGATCGAACTCGACGTTATCAATAGCATGGGTTTCCCCGGTTACTTCCTGATCGTTGCTGATTTTATTCGATGGGCGAAGGAGAACGATGTACCGGTCGGACCGGGACGTGGTTCGGGTGCCGGTTCACTGGTTGCCTATGCACTGACGATTACCGATCTTGATCCGCTTGAATATGACCTGCTGTTCGAGCGATTCCTTAATCCCGAACGTGTCTCGATGCCTGATTTCGATGTCGACTTCTGCATGGAGGGACGCGATCGGGTTATCGACTATGTAGCCGAACACTATGGCCGTGAGAAGGTCTCGCAGATCATTACCTACGGTTCGATGGCGGCCAAGGCGGTCGTGCGTGATGTAGGTCGTGTGCTCGGGCACCCCTACGGTTTTGTCGATCGCATCGCCAAGATGATTCCGTTTGAGATCGGTATGACGCTGGAGAAGGCGCTTGAGGAAGAGGAGTTCAAGCGCGCCTATCAGGATGAGGATGAGGTGCGTGCCCTGGTCGATCTGGCGCGAGCGCTAGAGGGTTGTGCAAGAAACGCCGGCAAACATGCTGGTGGTGTTGTCATCGCCCCTTCCAAGCTGACCGATTTCTCTCCGCTCTACTGTGAAGAGGGCGGCGGTAATCTGGTTAGCCAGTTCGACAAGGATGATGTGGAGGCAGTGGGGCTGGTCAAGTTCGACTTTCTCGGTCTGCGTACCCTGACCATTATCGATTGGGCGCTGAAGACGATTAATCGCAAGCGCGTAGCGAATGGCGAGGAGCCGGTCGATATCAGCGCGATTCCACTTGAGGATGAGAAGAGTTTTAAACTCCTTAAGGCGTGTCAGACCACAGCCGTTTTCCAGCTCGAATCACGTGGTATGAAGGATCTTATCAAACGTCTTCAACCCGACTGTTTTGAAGATATTATCGCGCTGGTGGCGCTATTTCGCCCCGGTCCACTGCAGTCGGGCATGGTTGATAACTTTATCGATCGTAAACACGGTCGTGAACCTGTCTCCTATCCCGATGCGAAATATCAGCACGAATCACTAAAGCAAATTCTCGATCCAACCTACGGCGTTATTCTCTACCAGGAGCAGGTCATGCAGATCGCTCAGGTACTGGCCGGGTATAGCCTCGGCGGTGCCGACATGCTGCGCCGTGCGATGGGTAAGAAAAAGCCCGAAGAGATGGCCAAGCAGCGTACCGTGTTTGCCGAGGGTGCAGAGCAAAACGGTGTCGATTCAGTGCTGGCGATGAAGATCTTCGACCTGGTAGAGAAGTTCGCCGGTTACGGTTTCAATAAATCGCACTCGGCTGCCTATGCATTGGTCTCCTACCAGACCATCTGGCTCAAGACCTACTATCCTGCAGCCTTTATGGCGGCGGTGCTATCTGCTGATATGGATAACACAGATAAGGTAGTAACGCTGATTGAAGAGTGCCGCTCCATGGAGCTGGAAGTAACACCACCCAACGTTAATTTTTCAGAGCACGCCTTCTCCGTTACCGATGAGAACGTCATCGTCTATGGTCTTGGCGCTATCAAGGGGGTAGGTGAGGCGGCTATTGAGGGGATCGTTGCCGAACGTCTTGATAATGGTCTCTATCAGGATCTATTCGATCTCTGCCGTCGTATCGATCTGCGTAAAGCGAACAAACGCGTCATGGAGTCCCTAATTCGTGCCGGTGCCTTTGATTGTTTTGAAGGGGTGAATCGTGCCTCACTGATGGCGCAGTTGCCTGATGCACTTAAAGCGGCCGATCAGCACGCTAATAATGAGAGCGCAGGCATGGCGGATCTATTCGGTGGAACCAACGAGGATAGTGCAGCCCCCGTTACCCTTGTGACACTACCTGAGTGGGATGATGAGCAGCGGCTACAGGGCGAGAAAGAGACCTTGGGACTCTATCTGACTGGGCACCCGATAGAACGTTACGAGGCCGAAATAGAGCACTTTACCAGTGGACGAATCGAGAAGTTTGTCGGTGATGAGATGACGCCACCCGCTGGTGGTCAGGGCGGCGGTGGTCGACAGCGTGAGAAAATTGTCATGCTGGCGGGGCTGGTTGTCGGTATCCGAATGATGAACACGCGCCGAGGCAAGATGTCTTTCATCACACTTGATGATCGAACCGCCAGAATCGAAGTGCAGCTCTTTGATGACGACTACCAGAAGTATCGTAATATCCTCAATAAAGACCGAGTGCTGGTGGTTGAAGGCGGTCTTAGCTATGACGACTACTCCGGTGGTTTTCGCATGAAGGCACGAGAGCTGTTCGATATTGAACAGGCGCGTGAGCGCCACGCGAAACATCTGATGATTCACCTCGATTCGGCACGAATGGGGGAGGGGGTGGTCGATTCGATCGCTGCTGCACTGCGTCCTTTTACCGAAGGGCGCTGTAAGGTCTGTATCGACTACCTGCGCAGTGATGCCCGTGGTCCACTGACTCTGGGAGATGCGTGGAGTGTCCATCCGAGCGATAATCTACTGCATCGGCTGCGTGAGGTTGCCGGAACCGAATCGGTGACGGTTGAGTACGGCTGAACTGGCTTGCATCTGATTGGTGCAGCAGGTAACTTGAGCGCAGCGCATATTACAGAACAGAATTAAGAAGCGACGTTATGGACTTGAATTTTCTAGATTTTGAACAACCTATCGCTGAACTTGAGGCGAAGATTGAGGAGCTCCGTTTCGTTGGAGAAGACAACGAAATCGATATCGATAAGGAGATATCCCAGCTTCAGTCCGAAAGTCAGGCACTGACGGCCCGAATTTTTAGCTCGCTTGATGCTTGGCAGGTATCCCAGCTGGCACGTCATCCGCAGCGTCTCTATACCCACGACTATATCGAAAAGATTTTCACCGATTTCCAGGAGTTGCACGGCGATCGTGCCTTTGCTGATGACCCGGCAATAGTTGGAGGTGTGGCTCGTCTTGATGGACGCCCGGTGATGGTGATTGGCCATCAAAAGGGACGTGATACCAAAGAGAAGTTGCATCGTAATTTTGGCATGCCGCGTCCCGAGGGCTACCGTAAGGCGCTTCGCCTGATGAAGATGGCAGAGCGATTTGAGATGCCGATCTGCACCTTTATCGACACCCCCGGTGCCTACCCCGGTGTTGGTGCTGAAGAGCGTGGTCAGAGTGAGGCGATTGCTCGTAATCTGTTTGAAATGTCGACTCTGAAAACGCCAATTATCTGTACGGTTATCGGTGAAGGTGGCTCGGGCGGTGCGTTGGCTATCGGTGTGGGCGACTGGGTGATGATGTTGCAGTACAGCACCTATTCGGTTATCTCTCCAGAGGGTTGTGCCTCAATCCTTTGGAAGAGCGCCGAGAAGGCCTCAGATGCTGCTGAAGCACTGGGTATAACCTCGGAACGACTCAAAGAACTTGGGCTGATTGACCAGATTATCGGTGAGCCACTCGGTGGCGCGCATCGTGATACCGATGCGATGGCTGATAGTCTCAAACAGGCGCTGCTCTCCAGCCTTGATCGTATTGAAAACAAGTCGACCGACGATCTGCTCAGTGATCGATACGACCACTTGATGCGTTACGGTGTCTTCAAGGAGTAGTCACGGCAGCCGCATGGAACTCACTCCGGCAGCACTCCAACACTTCCTCAAGCAAACAGCAGGCACGCACCGCTACTGGATTGCACTCAGTGGCGGAATCGACTCTTCTGTTCTGCTTCATCTCTTGTCGCAATGCAGCTCTGAAATGGCTGCGTCCTCGCTACGCGCCGTGCATATCGATCACCAGCTTCAGCCTGAATCTTCCGGATGGGGTGTAATGTGTCGTGATATGGCCAGTTCGCTCGGTGTTGAATATCACGAAATCAAGGTCGAGGCACACGCTTCAAAAGGCGAGAGTCCAGAGGCGGCCGCTCGCAATGCCCGATACGCAACGTTGGAATCACTGATTGAGCCGGGAGATCTACTGCTCACTGCGCACCATCAGGAGGACCAGGCAGAGACGCTGATGCTGCAGCTAATGCGTGGCGCTGGGCCGAAGGGCCTTGCTTCGATGCCAACTACTACTCCCTTTGGTCGAGGAGAGCTGTTTCGACCGCTGCTTGAGTTTTCACGAGCAGAGCTAGAGGCGTATGCCGCTAAACATCAATTGAGCTGGATCGATGATCCAAGCAACGGTGATACCGGTTTCGATCGGAACTATCTTCGTCATGAGATCATGCCCTTGCTGCAGCGTCGCTGGCCGGCGGTTGCCAGAACGGTGTCACGATCTGCGAGCAACTGTGCCGAGGCATCAGACCTTCTCGATCAACTCGCTGAATTAGATCTGCAGGGAGTTCAGCGTCGCGACACGCTGCTTGTCAGTGAGCTCAATCGGCTCTCGGACTCTCGACAACGGAATCTGATCCGATTCTGGGTTGCCAGCCACCATCTACCGTTACCCGATAGCCGGCGTCTGGATGCGATCATGCAGCAGTTGCTACCGGCGAAAGAGGATGCGATGCCCTTGGTCAAGTGGCGTGGTGCGGAGGTCAGACGCTATCAGGGACGTCTCTATCTAATGCAGCCGCTTGCAGAGGCACCTGATAGAGCGCTGTCACTGGTTTGGCACCAAGAGAGTGTCATTGAACTGCCGCAGTCACTAGGTACATTGCAGATTCAGAAGGTGACGGGTGAGGGAGTCGCAGTTGCTCATCTTGAGCGCTGCGAGCTGAGCGTCTCATTTCGTCGTGGAGGTGAATACTGCAAAATTTCAGGCCATGCTCATCACAGAAAACTCAAGCAGCTGCTGCAGGAGCTGGGCGTACCGCCCTGGCAGCGAGGGCGGATTCCGTTGATCTACCTCGATAATGAGTTGGCAGCGATCGGCGATCGCTGGATCTGTGAACCATTCCAGGCCCAAGTCGGTGAATCGGGTGGAAAAATCGTCTGGAACAGCCCTTTTTAATTGAGGAATAGGCGCCGTTCTGTTACCTTGTGTCGCAAATTCCAGGTTCCTGTTGGGCCATACACAATCAAGAATTTCATCACTTAATGACACGATTTATTTTCATTACTGGCGGTGTTGTTTCTTCCCTTGGGAAGGGCATCGCTTCCGCCTCTCTGGGCGCTATTCTCGAGGCTCGCGGTCTCAAGGTAACGCTGCTTAAACTCGATCCCTACATCAATGTCGATCCCGGCACGATGAGTCCTTTCCAACATGGTGAGGTCTTTGTAACTGATGATGGTGCTGAGACCGACCTTGATCTTGGTCACTACGAGCGCTTTGTTCGTACCACCATGACGCAGCGTAATAACTTCACCACCGGACGCGTATACGAGAGTGTTATTCGTAAGGAGCGTCGCGGTGACTACCTCGGCGGTACCGTGCAGGTTATTCCGCACATCACCGACGAGATCAAACGTAAGATCGAAGCGGGTGCCGATGGTGCCGATATCGCCATGGTCGAGATCGGCGGCACCGTGGGTGATATCGAGTCACTGCCATTTCTTGAGGCTATTCGCCAGATGGGTGTTGAACTGGGTCGTGAGCGAACCCTCTTTATTCATCTCACCTTACTGCCCTATATTCCTACCGCCGGTGAGCTGAAGACCAAACCTACCCAGCACTCCGTAAAAGAGCTGCGCTCGATTGGTATCCAGCCCGACATCCTGCTCTGTCGAGCAGAGACCGACGTTCCCGATGATGAACGACGTAAAATCGCACTCTTCACCAACGTCAATGAGCGTGCTGTTATCTCTGCCGTTGATACCGACAGCATCTACAAGATTCCCGGTTTGCTGCATGAGCAGCATCTTGATGACATCGTCGTTGATCAGTTTGGGATTGATGTGCCCGCTGCCGATCTCTCAGACTGGGAGGCAGTGGTAGAGGCTCAGGCCAATCCCGAATCGACTGTAACCATCGGCATGGTCGGCAAGTACGTTGATCTCACAGAGGCCTACAAGTCGCTCTCAGAGTCTCTGATTCATGCAGGTATTCATACGCGCACCAAGGTCAATATCGTATATATCGATTCTGAAGAGATCGAGAAGAGTGGTGCTGGATGTCTCGAAGAGATGGACGCGATCCTTGTTCCAGGTGGATTCGGTGAACGAGGTGTTGAGGGTAAGATTGATGCGGTCCGTTATGCGCGTGAAAGTGGCGTTCCCTATCTAGGCATCTGTCTCGGCATGCAGGTCGCTGTGATTGAGTTTGCACGTAATGTCGCCAATCTCAGTGATGCGCACAGTACCGAATTCAAGCCGAGCTGTGCCGATCCTGTGATTGCGCTGATCACCGAGTGGAGCACCTCTGAGGGTGAGGTTGAGCGTCGCACCGAGACCTCCGATATGGGGGGTACGATGCGACTCGGCGGTCAAGAGTGTCGCCTTGCGGCCGGAACCCTGGCGCGTGATGTCTACGGTGAGGATGTGATTACCGAACGTCATCGTCATCGCTACGAATTTAATAACGGGTATATTGATGCGCTTGAGAAGGCGGGTCTCAAATTCTCCGGTAGATCGATGGATGGAAAGCTGGTGGAAACGGTCGAGATAGAGAACCACCCCTGGTTTATGGCGTGTCAGTTCCACCCTGAGTTCACCTCAACACCGCGCGATGGTCATCCGCTCTTTACCGGTTTTGTAAAGGCGGCAGTTGAACACTGCAATAACGCCACCCAGGCTGCGGAGGCGTAATGGAGCTTTGTGGATTTGAGGTGGGGCTTGAGCACCCACTGTTTTTGATTGCTGGCCCCTGTGCAATCGAGAGTGAACAACTCGCTATCGATACGGCTGGAGCGCTCAAAGAGATCACCGAGAAACTCGGTATCCCCTTCATCTATAAATCTTCATTCGATAAAGCGAACCGCTCTTCTCATGAGAGTTTTCGAGGTCCCGGTATTGAAGAGGGTCTGCGAATCTTGGCAGAGGCGAAGCGCCAGATCGGTGTGCCGGTGATTACCGATGTACATGAGGATACTCCACTGGGTGAAGTGGCCGATGTGGTTGATGTGATTCAGACTCCGGCCTTCCTCTGTCGTCAGACCAACTTTATCAAGGCGGTTGCCGAGCAGGGTAAACCGGTCAATATCAAAAAGGGACAGTTCCTCGCTCCCTGGGATATGAAACACGTCATCAACAAGGCGCGCTCAACCGGAAACCAACAGATTATGGCTTGTGAACGTGGTGCCTCCTTTGGTTATAACAACCTGATTTCAGACATGCGTGGTCTGGCGGTGATGCGTGAGACCGGTGCACCGGTTGTATTTGATGCCACCCACTCTGTACAGCTTCCAGGTGGTCAGGGGAGCTCGTCGGGTGGTCAGCGTGAGCATGTGCCCGTACTTGCCAGAGCGGCCGTTGCCGCCGGTATTTCGGGCCTCTTCATGGAGACTCACCCTAATCCTGACAAGGCACTCAGCGACGGCCCAAATTCGTGGCCTCTCGACGGAATGTCATCTCTGCTTGAGACACTGAAGCTGATCGATGAGACGGTTAAGCAGGCTGGCCTAGCTGAACTCGACCTTTAACAGACTTTTTTATTAGTAAAAATTATTAACGGAGCAGTAATGTCCAAGATTGAAAACATCGTCGCACGCGAGATCATCGACTCTCGCGGTAATCCAACCGTTGAAGCTGATGTCACACTAAGCTCTGGCGTGGTGGGTCGCGCTGCTGTCCCCTCCGGTGCTTCAACCGGAGAGCGTGAAGCGGTCGAACTGCGTGATGGTGATAACTCCCGCTACGGCGGCAAGGGCGTTACCAAGGCGGTCGATTTTGTTAATGGAGAGATCAAGGCGGCACTGATTGGTAAAGAGATTGCTGCGCAGGCTGAAATTGATAACGCGATGATTGCGCTCGATGGAACTGATAATAAGGGCCGTGTTGGCGCCAATGCGATTCTGGCAGTGTCACTGGCCGCCGCTCGCGCTGCTGCCAATGAAGCGGGTCAGCCGCTCTATCGCTATCTCGGTGGTGATGCCGCAGTGACCATGCCAGTACCTATGATGAATATCATCAACGGCGGCGCGCATGCGGATAATAGTGTAGATCTGCAGGAGTTTATGATTGTTCCCGTAGGCGCCTCTAGTCTGAGTGAAGCCGTTCGTTACGGCACCGAGGTTTTCCATGCGCTGAAGAGCGTGTTGGCTGCACGGGATATGAACACCGCAGTTGGTGATGAGGGTGGTTTTGCCCCTAATCTGCCATCCAATGAAGCGGCGATTGAAGTGATCCTCGAAGCAATTGAGAAGGCGGGTTACAAGGCAGGTGAGGATATCTTCCTTGGACTTGATGCGGCCAGCAGTGAGTTTTACAAGGATGGTGTCTACGATCTTGCTTCGGAAGGTCGCAAGTTCACCTCGGCCGAGTTTGTCGACTACCTGGCTGACTGGGTCGATCGTTATCCGATCATCACCATTGAAGATGGTATGGATGAGAACGACTGGGAAGGTTGGGCGCTGCTGACTGAGAAGCTCGGCAAGCGTGTACAGCTAGTCGGTGATGATCTCTTTGTAACCAACACCTCGATCCTTGCACAGGGTATCGAAAAGAGCATCGGTAACTCTATCCTGATCAAGGTTAATCAGATAGGCACACTGACCGAGACACTGGCCGCGATTGAGATGGCGCAGAAGGCGGACTATACCGCCGTGGTTTCGCACCGTTCAGGTGAGACTGAAGATACCACTATCGCTGACCTCTCGGTTGCGACCAATGCAGGGCAGATCAAGACCGGTTCGTTGTCACGCTCTGACCGTGTTGCCAAGTATAACCAGCTAATCCGTATCGAAGAGGAGCTGGGTGACAGGGCAGTCTACGCCGGACGCAACGCCTTTAAACTTTCGTTCTAACCCGGCTTCTACCCGCAGCCCAACCCGTGGCTGTGGGTAATCTGCAACCGCTAATGGAATGGGTGGCTGACAAGCGGCAATATGCGAATTGTGATCCTGATACTGCTTCTTATTCTGCTACTACTGCAATACCGCCTCTGGGTGGGAGATGGCAGTTTTGCTGAGGTGAGTCGACTACAGAAGTCGGTCGCCGCTCAAGCGGAGAAGAATAGATTACTTCGAGAGCGAAATGATGCACTTGAGGCAGAAGTGAAGGATCTCAAACAGGGGCTTTCAGCCATTGAGGAGCGTGCCCGTAGTGATCTGGGCATGATCAAAAAGGATGAAACCTACTACCAGGTGGTAGGCGACTGACCTCGATAATCGTGACAGCAACCACTAACAAAAGCGTGAACTATTGGGGTGTACTGCCCGCTGCGGGTGTCGGTAGCCGCATGGGTTCAGAGATTCCAAAACAGTACCTCAAACTTGGCAACTGTCCTGTTATTGAACACACCCTCAATCGGCTGACATCACACCCAATGATCACAGGTGTGGTGGTGGCGCTCTCGGCCGAAGACGATCACTACCCATATCCTAAGTCGTTCCACGGCAAATCTCTAACGACTGTGATCGGGGGGGCTGAACGCTGCCACTCCGTGCTTAAAGCGCTCAATTATCTGATAACTGTTGCTGATAGTGAGGATTGGGTGCTGATTCATGATGCGGCTCGCCCCTGTCTACGACACAGTGATATCGACCTGTTGATTGGTTCGTTGTCCGAAGACGCTGTCGGTGGTCTGCTCGGTGTTCCTGTGAGTGATACGGTAAAACGCAGCGATGAGCGTCAGCGGGTGACCGAAACTGTCTGCCGGGAAGGGTTGTGGCGTGCCCTGACACCGCAGATGTTCAGGCTGGGTAGAATCGTTGATGCACTGCAGAGTGCGTTAGAGGCTGGAGCGTTGGTAACAGATGATGCCAGTGCGATGGAGCGTATGGGATGGATGCCTAAGATGGTTGTTGGCCACGCCGATAACATTAAGATTACTCATCCGTACGACCTTGCCCAGGCTGAACTATATCTACAACAGCAGGAGTAGGCAGAATGAAGGTCGGTTTTGGTTTTGATGCACATCTGCTGGCAGAGGGCAGAGCGCTGGTATTGGGTGGCGTAACGATTCCATATAAGAAAGGACTTGAGGCCCATTCAGATGGTGATGTATTGATTCATGCGCTCTGCGATGCCCTGCTAGGCGCTGCGGGACTCGGTGATATTGGTAAACACTTCCCCGATAACAGCAGTGACTATGCCGGTATCGATAGCCGCATCCTGCTGCGACGGGTTGTGGAGCTGCTTGATAAGGGCCGCTATTCGATCTCAAATGCTGATATTACCGTCGTTGCACAGCAGCCTAAACTGGCACCGCATATCGATAAGATGTGTGAAAACCTGGCTGGAGACCTGAAGGTTGAGGTAACACGTGTCAACGTCAAGGCGACCACGACGGAGCGAATGGGCTATGCAGGGCGTGGTGAAGGCATTGCGGCTTACGCCGCAATTCTGCTGGAAGAGGGTGCTTAGTTCAGGCTAGCGGGCGTCGAAGACGACAATCGTCTTGCCCTTGACGGTGATCAGTTCCTGCTCCTCCATGCTCTTGAGTACACGACCAGCCATCTCGCGACTACATCCAGCAATACGTCCCAGATCGGTACGGGTGATTCTGATCTGCATTCCATCGGGATGCGTCATCGCCTCAGGTTCCTTACAAAGATCGAGCAAAGTGTGGGCAATACGGCCGCTGACGCCGATGTAGGCGAGGTGGCTCGCTTTACGTGCTGTTGCCAACAATCGGTGTGAAAGCTGGGTCGCCAGTGAATGGAGAATGTTAGCGTAGTGCTCTTTAAGGGCACCTTGGGCGAGGGTGTTGAGCTGCTCGTAGGTGATGCCAGCCACAACACAGGGTGCCTTGGCGGTTACGGTCGCCTGACGCGACTCCTGAGTTACAAACAGGCCCAGTTCACCGATAAAGCTGCCGCTGACCGCCATGGAGAGCGAAGTGAGGGCGGTTAGTCCCCGATAGTCGACGCCGTCTGCCTATTCGTAGTTGAGAGCGCGAGCGGACGACGAAGAAGATGCAGCAGCGGCTTTATGTCGGCGTAGAGTCACTGAGGGAGTTGTGTAGAGCCGCGAAGAGGTGATTACGCAACGTACGCAGGACGGTCGGGGCGCCGAAGGCATAAACGGTCGCGTTAAGTTTTGCTGTTTGCTTGGGCTTGGATGCCCAAAACAAACTTTCGCAAAATAGCGACTCCCCGGCGGCATTGAGGTAGTCGAGAATAAGGTCATTACCATCCTCGTTCTCCAGGCTCACCGTAACCGAGCCTTCAATGATGTAGTAGAGCGTATCAGCAGGGTCACCGGGGCGTACAATCACCTCGCGGTTTTTGAAAGTGTGACGATGGGCATTTTTTAGGAACGCCTCCACAGCCGGATTTGATGTGTCGATGGTAGGTAGTGACATAGCTTCTCGCTTTGTTGACAGCCTAAAGAGCTCACTTGCTCTAACCAGATAGGCTCAGATGGGTTCCATTCTGGATTAACTAGTATAACGATTTCAACAATTTCTTAGTGGTGATGTAATGAGCTACAACCATGACCGACTTAACTATGCACTGGGTAAGCCGGTAGCAACAGGACGACTAAAGAGTGAGCCGGCAGATTTTCGTGTCGATGAGATTGCCGGTTTCGAGGCCGACGGTAGCGGTGAGCACGCAGTATTAAAGATCGAGAAGAAGGGGCTCAACACCGCCGATGTAGCTAAATCGTTAGCAAGGCTTGCTGGCATTAAAGAGCGTGATGTCGGCTACGCAGGCCTCAAGGACCGTGTGGCTGTTACCACTCAATGGTTCAGCCTCTATCTTCCCGGTCAGGACGATCCCGAATGGTCAGAACTCGAATCTGATCAACTATGTGTATTAGAGGCGACTCGCCATGGCCGAAAAATAAAGCGCGGCACTTTGCGTGGAAATCGTTTTACCCTGACGCTGCGAGAGGTAGAGGGTGATAAGGATGCGTTGAATGAGCGATTGAAGCTGATTACATCGATGGGTGTGCCCAACTATTTTGGTGAACAGCGTTTCGGCTATCAGCTGGGGAATCTCGATAAAGCGGCGGCCATGTTTGCGGGACGCAGGGTCAAGAGTAAGAATTTACGTGGTCTCTACATCTCAGCCGCCCGTTCGATGCTGTTCAATACTGTTCTCTCAAAACGGATTGAGATGGATAACTGGAACCAGTTGCTTGAGGGTGAGGTGGCAATGCTGGATGGGTCGCGGAACTTCTTTCTGACCGAAACGGGAGATACGGCACTGGCTGAACGACTTATGAGTGGTGATATCCACCCCAGCGCCCCGATGTGGGGTAGGGGGTCTCTGCTTAGCGAGGCTGAAGCTCTGGTGATTGAAGAGGCCGAACTAGAGCCGTTTGAGAGTTGGCGAGATGGTCTAGAGCATGTCGGATTGAAGCAGGAGCGACGTGCAACGCGGCTAATTCCAAAGGCACTGGAGTGGAACTTTGTTGAAGATGATGTTCTGGAGTTGAGCTTTACGCTCCATGCAGGCTGTTATGCAACCTCAGTTGTACGGGAGTTATTGGGCTTGAAGCGGCCAGAGTAGGCGGGTATTAGCCGCCCTTTAACAGTAGATAGAGAGCGCCGGTACCGCCATCTGCAGGACGTGCCGAACAGAAGGCGAGTACCTCTGAACGTTGCTGTAGCCAGAGATTGATTTTCCGTTTTAGGACCGGTTGGCCATTGCGAGAACCTATCCCTTTACCATGAATGATGCGGATATTGCGCAGACCTGAGTAGAGTGCATCACTGAGAAAGTAGCTCAGTGCCTGCTTCGCTTCGGCCGCAGTCATGCCATGCAGGTCGAGTTCGGCATCGAGGCGGTATTGGCCACGACGCAGCTTGCGTAGCAGATTATGCTGAACGCCAGGGCGTCGGAAGTAGAGCTCTTCACCCCGCTCCATATCGGCCGGTTCATAGCCGTCAGAGAACATATCCTGTATCGCCTCAAACTCACCCTGACGAGACATATGTGGATAGGGTCTGGTGCGTCGTTTCTCGTGAACCACCTTGTCGTGGCGAAGTGGCTCGATTCCACGTGTCTCAGTGGAAAAAAGAGCGCGATCCTCTTCTGTAATGTTGTTTTTCTTACGCATCGATAACGGTTATTAGCCGACTTGAGGGGCCCCTATGATAGCCGATCATGAGTGGGCCGAGGAATTACCATCTGAAGGAGTGTTTGCATCTAAATAGGATCGGTTAAGGGTGGCATAACGCAGATCGTCATAAACTCACCTACAACTGTGGATAACTGCGTAGAATGGGGTACCATGTGGCACTTTAAAGCGGTAGAACAAGTACACAAGCGCAGGCTTGATTAGCGCCCCGGTTGTGGCGCGCAGAGCCGTTAGAACTAATAATTACGAGTACTATTAAAGCCGGTTCGGCATATATCTCATGTTCATTCTGATTAGTAACGATGATGGTTATCAGGCACCCGGTATTACAGCGTTGGCAAAGGCGCTTAGCGGGCTTGCTGAAATCTCGGTGGTTGCCCCCGAGCGAGATCGTAGTGGTGCGAGCAATTCGTTGACTCTGGATAGCCCGATTCGAGCGCGTGTCGCAGATAACGGCTTTATCTCAGTCGACGGCACCCCCACCGACTGTGTCCATCTGGCAATCACCGGTCTGCTCGATCGAGAGCCCGACATGGTGGTGGCCGGCATTAATGCCGGTGCCAACATGGGCGATGACGTGCTCTATTCGGGAACCGTTGCCGCAGCGATAGAAGGACGTTTTCTGGGGCTTCCGGCGATCGCCGTCTCAATGGCCAGCCACGCGCCTGAGCACTTCGATACTGCGGCTCGGGTGGTGAAACAGCTCATCGACCGTCTGCTGAAATCACCGTTGCCTGCCGACACGATCCTCAATATCAATGTACCCGATCTGCCCTGGGAAGAGATTACCGGATTTGAGACCACGCGCCTTGGACACCGCCATAAGGCAGAGCCGGTGATCAAATCGAACGATCCACGTGGTCGTCCGATCTACTGGGTGGGCCCGCCGGGTGCAGAGCAGGATGCCGGTCCCGGAACCGATTTTCACGCGGTTCGAAACGGTGCAATCTCAGTGACACCTCTACAGGTCGATCTGACCCAGTTCACCGCTATGGAAAGAGTCTCTGAGTGGATGGAGGGTTTTGCTAAGTGAACAGTGAGACCCTGCGCGGCATCGGTATGACCTCCCAGCGAACCCGTGACCGGTTGGTAAAGCGTTTGCGCGACGAAGGTGTTTGCGATGAGCGGGTGTTGCAGGTTATCGGCAACACTCCTCGCCATATCTTTGTTGATGAGGCGCTGGCGAGCCGCGCCTACGAAGATACCGCACTTCCGATTGGTCACGGCCAGACGATCTCTCAACCCTATATCGTTGCCCGTATGACTGAGGCGGTGATGATGGACGGAGTACCTGAGCGCGTTCTAGAGATCGGCACCGGTTCAGGCTACCAGACGGCGATCCTTGCTCAGCTCTCACCCCGTATCTTCTCGGTTGAGAGGATTCAGGCGCTAAGTGATCTGGCAAAACGACGTTTTGAACTTCTCGGCCTGCGCAATATCCGATTGAAATATAGTGATGGCACCATGGGGTGGTCTGAGCAGGCTCCCTTTGATGCGATTGTAGTGACTGCAGCACCGCTCGAAGTTCCTCAGGGTCTTGTCGAGCAGCTGGGTGTTGGTGGTCGACTGGTTATTCCGGTTGGGCCCTCTGGGGATCAAATTCTTACCATGATAAAACGTACCCGAGAGGGTTTTGAGACCACAGAACTTGAACGCGTTAGTTTTGTACCACTGCTGGGTGGGAGAAGTTAATGCGCATCTTCTCTAAGCTCTATGAGCGCATGATGGTCTGGGCCGAACATCGACTCGCTCCCTGGTATCTTGCCATTCTCAGTTTTGCTGAATCATCGTTTTTTCCAATCCCCCCTGATGTGATGCTGGCACCCATGACGCTGGCCAAGCCACATAAGGCTTGGCACTACGCACTGATAACAACGATCGCCTCGGTGCTTGGCGGTATGCTCGGTTATCTGATCGGTATGTTTGCCTTCGAAATGATAGAGCCGCTAATCCATAAAGCTGGTTACTGGGCTCGCTTTGAGCGTGCGCAGCAGTGGTTTTCTGAGTGGGGCTTCTGGGCGATATTCTTAGCGGGCTTCTCACCGATCCCCTATAAAGTTTTTACCATTGCCGCTGGTGTTATCAGCATGGCGGTTCCACCTTTTCTGATTGCATCTCTGATCGGTCGAGGTGGTCGCTTCTTCCTGGTTGCCGGTATCATCGCCTGGGGTGGAGAGCGTATGGAGCAGGGGCTACGCCGGTACATAGATAGAATCGGCTGGATTCTTATTGTCGCGGTTGTGACGCTCTATTTTGTCATTAAGGCATAAATGAGCAGATGGCTGATCAAGACGACTCTTATCGCGGCACTCATGCTGCTTCAAGCCTGTTCAGGTCGAGGTGAACTCGCACCGGTTCGCGAACAGGGTGACAAACCTCGCTATCAGCCCGGCACCCATGTTGTCAGCAAGGGTGAAACACTCTACTCAATCGCATGGATCTATGGCCTGGATCATCAAACGCTGGCCAGTCGAAACGGCATCAAACCACCCTATAAAATATTTGTTGATCAGCGCATTTCGCTGAAAAGATCTATCGCAACAAAACCGGCAGCTGCAAAGCCAAAGTCATCCGCGTCAAAACCTAAACGCCCAGTCACAAAAAAAAGCACCGCAAAAAAACCGATAGTGAAGAAGCCGGTCGCCGTTAAAAAGCCGGCGACAAAAAGAGCCTCTGTAGTCAAAAAACCTACAAGAAAAAGTTATAACAGTAATAAAAAAGTTAAATGGCACTGGCCACATAAGGGGCGTGTTGTTTCTCGTTACTCTTCAAAAGCGGTTGGAAAGAAGGGAATATCGATCGCTGGAAAATACGGTAACAGCGTACTGTCGGCAGCCGACGGAAAGGTTGTCTATAGCGGTAATGGGCTTAAGGGGTATGGAAACCTGATCATCATTAAACACAGTAAAAGTTATCTTAGCGCCTACGCCTTTAATCGAAAGTTGCTGGTTAAAGAGGGGCAGAACGTACGCGTAGGTCAGCGTATTGCAGAGATGGGACGTAAAGGAAAAGCAGCGCCTGCGCTCTATTTTGAAATTCGTCGTAATGGAAAACCGATTAATCCCCAATATGTATTACCTAAGAGTAGGTAATTTATTTGCATCATATTCGTGCGTATATCCATAGCTAATTAGCGGATAAAAGACAGTAAAAATATGGAGTTGTGTTGTGTGAGTGCATGGCGTTAAGCTGAGTCTGCACCTGCAAAAAGGAAGCAGTAATAATGAGCAATAAGCAGTCGCCAGATCAGACGTCGCAAGAAGTTGAAGTTGCGGATTCAGATGAGACAAAAGAACTGCGCCTCGATGATGATGGGGCAACAACGAAACATCCCGATACTCCCCCCGGCGCACCCTCTTCTAAAGAGAGTGACAAGAAGTCATATGAGGCGGGTGAGATTTCGAGTCGGCAGATGGATGCCACTAGAATTTATCTTAAAGAGATCGGTTTCTCCCCTCTGCTTACAGCAGAGGAGGAGGTGCACTACTCTCGCATGTCGCTCAGGGGAGAGGAGGCGGGTCGCAAGCGGATGATTGAGAGTAACCTTCGCCTGGTGGTGAAGATTGCACGCCGCTATATGAATCGAGGTCTTGCACTACTCGATTTGATCGAAGAGGGTAATCTCGGTCTGATACGCGCTGTGGAGAAGTTTGATCCTGAGCGCGGGTTCCGTTTCTCAACCTATGCGACCTGGTGGATACGTCAGACTATTGAGCGCGCCATCATGAATCAGACGCGCACCATTCGACTGCCAATCCATGTCGTCAAAGAGATTAACGTCTATCTACGTGCTGCTCGCCAGCTATCACAGAGGCTTGATCGTGAGCCGACCCCTGAAGAGGTGGCTGCTGAGCTTGATCGACCGATCAAGGATGTAAAACGGATGTTGGGGCTCAATGAGCGCACCGCATCGGTTGATGTTCCGATCGGTGGTGAGGAGGGTGGCAAGTCGCTGCTCGATGCGATCCCTGATGAGAACTCACTCGATCCAACCGATTTTCTACAAGATGAGGCGATCGTCTCATCGCTTGATCGTTGGCTGGAGAAGCTAAACGATAAGCAACGCGAGGTGGTGGAGCGCCGCTTCGGTCTGCACGGCTACGATATCTCCACGCTCGAACAGGTCGGCAATGAAATTGGTGTAACACGTGAGCGTGTCAGACAGATACAGATGGATGCGCTGCGACGTCTACGCGAGATTCTCGAGCATGACGGCTACTCGATCGAGGTGTTATTGCGCTAGTCGAGTAGCAGTGCCGCAGCAACGCGGCGACTATCTGCGAGCAGTATGTTGTAGGTTCTACATGCCGCAGCCGTATCCATAACCTCTACACCGATACCGGCATTGATCAGATCGATCATCAATTTTTGGTTGGGAAAACGCTGTTTCTCACCCGTTCCCAGCACCACCACCTCGGGCTCCAGCTCGGCAATCGAGGCGAAATCGTCGCGTTGCAGCTGTTCGAATCCCGCGCTACACCACCCCTCGAGGAGCTTTTCTGGGGTGACAATCAGCGATTCAGTGTAGGTGGTCGCACCGATCTTGATCGCATCACGTTGGTAGGCACGAATGGCGTGGCCACCTGCCGATTGTTCAAGTTGAAACTGCATAAACGCACCTTACCGGTCTCATCTGCCTCGCTCAATAGCTAGCCTATAAAATATAGTGTTTGACACCCTTTCCCCTGCTAAGTAATGTTTTGCCTCTTGGCTGGGGTTATGCCCCGAATTGATGTGGCTCAGGCCCAATCCGGAAACAGATTTGTGATCGAAGAATTTCAAAGAATCAAGCGCTTACCGCCCTATGTTTTCAATATCGTTAATGAGTTGAAGGCTAAGGTACGAGCCCGTGGCGAAGATATTATCGATTTCGGCATGGGTAACCCCGATCAGCCGACTCCTCAACATATCGTCGACAAGCTGGTTGAGGCCGCTCAGCGTGGGGATACCCACCGCTACTCAGTCTCGCGCGGCATCCCACGCCTGCGCCGTGCCATCTGTAACTGGTATAAGAGCCGTTTCGATGTCGATCTCGATCCAGAGACTGAATCGATTGTCACCATCGGATCTAAAGAGGGTCTCGCCCATCTGGCGCTCGCTACCATGGGACCCGGTGACGCGGTATTGGTCCCCAATCCCGCCTATCCGATCCACCCCTACGGCTTTACCATCTCTGGTGCCGATATCCGCCACGTACCTCTGGTCGAAGGAGGTGACTTCTTCGGTGAGCTGGAGAAGGCGATCAAGGACTCGTGGCCGAAGCCAAAGATGCTGGTACTGAACTTCCCTGGTAATCCCACCACGCAGTGCGTCGAACTCGACTTTTTTGAGAAGGTTGTTGCGATTGCGCGCGAGCATGAGATCTGGGTGGTGCACGATATCGCCTATGGCGAGATCGCCTTCGATGGCTATAAACCACCCTCTATCCTTGAAGTGCCCGGTGCCAAGGATGTCGCGGTTGAGTTCTACTCACTGTCGAAGAGCTACAACATGCCGGGCTGGCGTGTCGGTTTTATGTGTGGCAACAAGACACTGGTCGCTGCGCTGGCACGAATGAAGTCCTATCTCGATTACGGCATGTTTACTCCGATCCAGGTTGCAGCAATCACCGCACTTGAGAGCGACCAGAGCTGCGTGACTGAGATCCGTGACATGTACCAGAGTCGTCGCGATGTGCTCTGTGATGGCCTTACCAGCATCGGCTGGGCAGTTGAGAAGCCGAAGGCGACGATGTTTGTCTGGGCCCCAATTCCCGAGCAGTACCGTCATCTCGGTTCGCTCGAATTTTCTAAAAAACTACTCGCTCAAGCGAAGGTTGCCGTTTCACCCGGCATCGGCTTTGGTGATTATGGTGATGACCACGTCCGTTTTGGGCTCATCGAGAATGAACATCGTACCCGTCAGGCGGTGCGAGGTATTCGCGAGATGTTCCGTAGCGATAGTAAGGCTGCAGCTGCAGCAGAAGGAGATGAGTCTTGAAGCCCGTAAATGTTGGCCTGCTGGGTCTTGGAACAGTTGGTGGCGGTACCGCCAAGGTACTCTCACGTAACGCTGAGGAGATCACGCGCAGGGCAGGTCGTGGCATCCGCGTGGTGCACGCAGCCGCACGTAATATCGATAGCGATAATCGTCCCATGGGTACCGAAGAGGCGGTTCTTACTAACGACGCCTTTGAGGTGGTTAACAATCCTGATGTCGATGTGGTGGTTGAACTGATCGGTGGTTACGATCTGGCGCGTGAACTGGTTCTCAAGGCAATCGAGAATGGCAAGCATGTGGTCACCGCCAACAAGGCGTTAATCGCTCTGCACGGTAACGAGATCTTC
Source organism: Candidatus Reidiella endopervernicosa (assembly GCF_013343005.1). Classification (GTDB taxonomy): domain Bacteria; phylum Pseudomonadota; class Gammaproteobacteria; genus Reidiella; species Reidiella endopervernicosa. Next base: position 2,316,066 of record NZ_CP054491.1, on the reverse strand, counting down.
ACTGCGGCTCAGGAGAAGGGTGTGATGGTCGCGTTTGAGGCGGCTGTTGCTGGCGGTATTCCGATTATTAAGGCTATCCGTGAGGGGCTGGCAGGTAACCGCATCGAGTGGCTGGCCGGCATCATCAACGGTACTGGTAATTTCATACTCACCGAGATGCGCGACAAGGGACGTGACTTTGCCGATGTACTGGCTGAGGCACAGGCGCTCGGTTATGCCGAAGCCGACCCGACCTTCGACGTTGAGGGTATTGATGCCGCTCACAAGTTGACCATCCTTGCCTCGATCGCCTTCGGTATTCCTCTACAGTTCGAGAAGACCTACACCGAGGGGATCAGCAAGATCACCAGCGATGATGTCGATAATGCCGCGCAGCTTGGTTACAGCATCAAACACCTCGGTGTGGCTCGTAGCACCGAGGAGGGCGTTGAGTTGCGCGTCCACCCAACTCTGATTCCTCAGCGCCGCCTGATTGCAAACGTTGACGGTGTTATGAATGCGGTACTGGTGAAGGGTGATGCCGTGGGCCCGACCCTCTACTACGGTGCCGGTGCCGGTGCCGAGCCAACTGCCTCGGCCGTTGTTGGTGATATTGTCGATGTAGTACGTACTCTCACCTCGGACCCTGAGAACCGCGTACCACATCTCGCTTTCCAGCCCGATGCGCTCTCCGATCATCCCATCCTGCCGATGGAAGAGATCGAGACGGCCTACTATCTGCGTATTCACGTCAGTGATAAGCCGGGTGTAATTGCCGATGTCTCTCGCATCCTTGCCGATCAACAGATCAGCATTGAGGCGATCCTGCAGAAGGAGCAGCCTGCTGATGCCGATTGGGTACCGGTGATCATGTTGACCCACCGTATCCGTGAGAAGCAGATGAACGAGGCAATCAAGCAGATCGAAGCGCTCGACACCGTGAAAGAGCAGGTTGTTCGAATTCGACTCGAAGCCCTCGATTCGGAATAGCTGCAACGCTACCGTGTGCCGTTACACAAAGGTGTAGCGGCACATAAACTCTGTGCAACTCCCCAAAGCCGAGCTAAGCGAGCAACGACTATCTCAGCGCCACAGAAAAATCTCACCCTGCTGATTCCTGGTCTACTGGGGCCGATTCCGCCCCATGGCGGTGCCCACTTCGAGCTACCTAAACTCGAGTCTCTATTGAGCAGAAGCGTTGTGTGTACCAACCATCACGACGCTACCCATAACCTCTTCGCCTGTTTTACCCCATCGCGCAATATCACTCCGCCGTTCTCCGTTGCGCAGGCAGCCTATGTCGCTGATGTTTCCAGCCCATCGGATAATGAGGTTGGTTATCTTCTGCGTGCAGATCCTGTCCATCTCCGCCCTGAGATAACGGGACTGCATCTCTACGAGATGCAGCTGCTCAACATTGAGAGAGAAGAGGCGGAGGCCCTGATTGAGTCGATTAACGAACTGATTACACCCACTGGTATGAGTCTCGAAATGGGTACTGAAGGGCGTTGGTATCTCAAGCTTGCAGAGGATCCAAAGCTGAACTGCATGGCGCTTGAAGAGGCGATCGGTTGTGATGTCAGTCAGCATCTGCCGAAGGGGGAGGGCGGGGCGCAATGGAACCAGTGGCTGAATGAGATACAGATGCTGCTGCACACCCATCCGGTCAATCAGCAGCGTCAACTCACAGGTCGTGCCGAGATCAACAGCCTCTGGCTCTGGGGTGGTGGTCAACTACCTGAGCTTTCGTCTCACTTTGATGAGGTGTGGAGTAATAGTGTGGTGGCAGAAGGGCTTGCACGACTCTCAGCCACAGCACACCACGATCTGCCACAACGGGGTGATAACTGGCTCGACGGGGTTGATACCTCTTCATCCAAAATACTACTGGTTATTGAGGGCCTGGAATCAGCACTCGCCTATGGCGATTTTGAATCCTGGTATAGCCAGTTACAGATACTCGACCGGAACTGGTTTGCTGCACTTCAATCGTTACTCGAATCGGGAGCAGTTGAATCGATACAGCTACTGCGTGTAGTGGCAGTGAGTATCGGATCACTCGTTCGGATCGCTGGAAGCTGTGGCGGCGAAAAAAACCCATTGTTGATCTGATCAACTACCTGAGAGATTAAACACCATCGTGACTGATAAACAGATTATTCGGCGTGAAGAGCCTGTAGTGAGTGAATCGATCGCAAACAGTGGTCTTCCACCGCTGCTGGCACGCATCTACGCCTCTCGCGATATCAGATCCACTGGCGAATTGGAGCATGAGCTCAATGGCCTGCACTCCTATCGAGAACTGGCGGGTGTCGATGCAGCGCTCAAACTGCTCCATCAGGCGCTCAGCAGTGGTTGGCGTCTTCTGGTTGTTGGAGATTTTGATGCCGATGGTGCAACGAGCACCGCTGTAGCGGTGCGTGCACTGAAGATGATGGGGGCGGCCGAGGTCGACTTCCTGGTGCCGAATCGCTTCGAGTATGGCTACGGTCTGACCCCCGAAATTGTTGATGTCGCAGCTGAACGTAATCCTGATCTGATCATCACCGTCGATAACGGTATCTCAAGTCTGATGGTCGGACGCGCGGGTAGTTTTCAGGTGCTGGTGACCGACCATCACTTACCGGGCAGAGAGCTTCCGGCGGCCCAGGCGATCGTTAACCCTAACCAGCTCGGTGATACCTTCCCGAGTAAGAACCTTGCAGGGGTTGGCGTGATCTTCTATCTGATGATGGCGCTGCGTACCTATCTGCGTGAGCAGGGATGGTTCGCTGAACGCAATTTAGCCGAGCCCAATCTGGCACAGCTGCTCGATCTGGTGGCTCTGGGTACGGTCGCCGATGTCGTCCCGCTTGATCACAACAACCGGATTCTGGTGGCACAGGGATTATCACGAATTCGCGCCGGTAAGGGGTGTTGCGGCATTCAGGCGTTGATCGAGGTGGCTAAGCGCAACGCCTCACGTCTGGTCTCGGCCGATCTCGGTTTTGCCATTGGACCGCGGCTCAATGCGGCAGGGCGCATGGATGATATGAATCTCGGTATTCGTGCGCTGTTAAGTGATCGTCTCGAGGAGGCGCGAACTATCGCTAGCCAGCTTGACCAGCTTAATCGTGAACGGCGTGAGACTGAGGATTCGATGCGCGAGCAGGCGGTCGCCGATCTCGACAAGATGAATCTTGACGATAGCTATGAGATGCCGATGGGACTCTGTCTCTATGACCCCAACTGGCACCAGGGTGTGATCGGGATACTTGCCTCGCGGATCAAGGATCGTGTGCATCGCCCGGTGATCGTCTTCACCGATGACGGCAATGACTCAATCAAGGGCTCCGCACGCTCTATACCTGGACTGCATATCCGCGACGCACTCGATGCGGTCGCGACACGTGAGCCGGGGTTGATCACCAAGTTTGGTGGCCATGCGATGGCGGCCGGATTGAGTCTGTCTCGGGAACACTTTCCCGCCTTCAGCGAGGCCTTCGATCAGGAGGTGAGTGCACACCTTACAGAGGAAGACCTGCAGGGCGTGGTGTTGAGTGACGGGGCGCTGACCGAGGATGAAGCTGAGCTGGTACTGGCTGAACAGCTCCGTTTCTCAGTGCCGTGGGGGCAGGGTTTTCAGGAGCCGGTCTTTGATGGTGAGTTCGAGGTACGCCAGCAGCGTATCGTCGGTGATAAGCATCTCAAGCTGGTGCTCGCCTGGCCCAGTGGCAATAAAGAGGTCGATGCGATCGCCTTCAACGTTGAGCCTGCGCTACTGGATGGCAGCCTACAGAGGGTTCGTGTCGCCTATCGACTCGATGTAAATGAGTGGCGGGTGTGCGCAGTGTGCAGCTATTGATCGAATATATTGAGTCGATCGACTAACGACTATTGATATCCCTCTTCAAGCTCAGCACAGAGTGCATGGGCCTGAGCAAGAATCTTTTTACGACCAAAGATTAACCTTAACTTTCCGCCTCCTGCTTGCTTCCAGAGAATCGCTGAACGAACACCTGACAATAGCAGGGCGCGAATGCGATTGGCATTCTCCGGGCTGTTTAGTGTCGCTGGATCGCCCTGCACCATGATGCGTGGTTGCAGGGTGCTGATGGTGGTGAAGTAGGTGTCTGCCAGACCTGCAATAACGTTGCTGTGGGTCGGTTCAAAATGGTTAAGCTGCTGACGTGCCCGCTCGATACCTGCGGTGACCGTTTCCAGCAGATCACTGCGCTTCATCAGCTGCTTCTCCAGGTGAAGCAGGGTGATCAGGTACTTGGTGGTCTCGATATCGCGTTGCGAGGTATCGTCGCCAAGCTGTCTGATCAGCAGGCGAAGTCCGTTGGCAACCCCCGCCAGACCACCGTAGACCGCTTCGATCGATGCCGGTTCGGTCTCGAAAACGGTGCCGACCATGGTCTGTAGGTCGTCTTGATCGTACTGCTCGCCGTGAGCAAGCTGTTTGACCATGGTCACCGCCTGCAGTGTGCCTGCTAGTGCTATGGTCTGGTTTCTAACTGTTTTTTCCATCTCTCTACTCTATTGCTGATTCGATGATGCCACCACCGATGCAGACCTCACCTTGATAGAAGACAACCGACTGACCTGGGGTGACGGCCCACTGCGGTTGTTTAAATTTGACCTGGCAGCACCCATCTGAAATCGGCTCAATAACACAGGCGGCATCGCTCTGGCGATAACGTGTTTTGGCGCTGCACTCGAGCGGTAGATCTGGCGCGCTTCCAGTAACCCAGTGGAGTTGGCTCGCCTCGAGACCGGTGTGGAACAGAAGCGGATGGTCGTGTCCCTGTGCGACCAGCAGTACGTTCTGCTCGAGCTCTTTTCCGACCACAAACCAGGGATCTTCACTCTTGCCCTTGATGCCACCGATACCCAGCCCCTTACGCTGCCCAAGGGTGTAGTACATCAATCCCTGATGTTCGGCGACATACTCACCCTCGGGCGTGCGCATCTCACCGGGACGGGCGGGGAGGTAACGACTGAGAAAGTCACGAAAATCGCGTTCTCCGATGAAGCAGATGCCGGTGCTATCTTTCTTGTTTTTGGTCGTAAGGTTGGCCTCCTCAGCCAGACGGCGCACCTCCGGTTTGGGTAGATGGGTGAGCGGGAAGAGGGTGCGGCTCAGCTGCTTTTGCCCGAGGGTGTAGAGGAAATAGCTCTGATCCTTGTTCCGGTCCTGACCACGTAATAGCTGGAAGTTCCCATCGACCTGATCGACTCCGGCGTAGTGGCCTGTCGCGATATAGTCGGCGCCAAGATCGATGGCGTAGTCGAGAAACGCCTTGAATTTGATCTCACGATTACAGAGTACATCGGGATTGGGGGTGCGTCCGGCACCGTACTCATCGAGAAAATACTTAAATACACGATCCCAGTACTCGGCAGAGAAGTTGACTGAGTGGAGTGGAATATCGAGCTGATCGCAGACCGCCTTGGCATCGGCCAGATCCTCAGCCGCACTGCAGTACTCCTCGTTATCGTCCTCCTCCCAGTTCTTCATGAAGAGACCTTCAACCTGGTAACCCTGCTGTTTAAGTAGCAGCGCAGCGACAGAGGAGTCTACGCCTCCGGAGATGCCAAGGATGACGCGAGTAGAGGCAGGATGTGACATAGACAAGGGGTTAACGTAACTGCGTAGAAAGAGTGGTGACTATTCTACCGACAACAAACCCTGAGTGCCTCATATCTCGCTGATTAGTTCGAGTGGATAGCGCTCGCCCGCCAGGTAATCATCAATACAGTGAAGCACCATGGGACTGCGCAATTTGATTGATGCGTTTACTAACTCGTCACGCGTGAGCCAGAGCGCCTGTTCAATACCCTGGTCGAGCGGTTGCTCAGGATGGTGGTCACCACAGCTGCCACAGAAGGTGACGCGGACGTAGGTGCGCTGATCCTCCGGACGAGTCCAGTTGTAGATACCTACAATCGACTCCGGTTGGAAGGTCCAGCCACTCTCTTCTTGAGTCTCACGAATAACCGCATCCAGTAGCGTTTCACCCGGTTCGAGGTGTCCCGCTGGCTGGTTATAGACGCGCTTTCCCTCGCTGATCTCCTCAACACAGAGAAAACGCCCATTTTTCTCGCAAATGGCGGCTACGGTGATGTGGGGTCTATCGATCTTCATCGCTGATCTGTGAGCATGGTAACGGTTTGATTCAGGGTTTCTGACTAAAATTAGCCCACGAGTCTCTATTTGGGAATCACAATAGTGAGTGTAGTTGAGGTCAGACGTCATATTAGCAAACGAATACGACTTGCGTGTTCGTTGCAGATGTCGGGCGGTCAGACCTTCTACGGAAGCACTCGCACACTTGCGATTGAAGGTGCCTTTATGGAGAGCACCTCGTTTTCAGCCGCAGGCGGTAAGATGCCCGAAATTGGCCAGGTTGGACTGCTCACGCTACGTTACAAATGTGGTATGAATGAAGCGCGAATCTTGACCAAGTGCCAGATACTCAATCTTCTGGGAACAGGTGTTGGAATCTCGATTCGCTACTCTGAACTCTCAAGAGCCGATCAGCGCACCATGGGACGAATTGTCGCCAGTGGTCGTGCCAATCTGGATGACGAGTAGCTCTGCCTGTTAATTCCGACCCAATAGCCCCGTGTTTTGCATGGCCTCCGTCGCGTTTTGAAGTGGTAGAATGCCTGCCAATTCAACAGCAACGGTAATGGTAATGGCTTACGACAAGATCGCAATTCCTGATTCTGGCGAGAAGATCACCCTCAACGACGACTCTTCTCTCAACGTACCTGATCAACCAATTATCCCCTTCATCGAAGGTGATGGAATCGGTGTCGATATCACCCCGGTGATGAAGAAGGTTGTTGATGCCGCCGTTGAGAAGGCCTATGGCGGCAATCGCAAAATCGCCTGGATGGAGGTCTATGCCGGTGAGAAGGCCAATAACCTCTACGGTGGCGATGTCTGGCTACCTGAGGAGACCTTTGAGGCGGTGAAAGACTATGTTGTCTCGATCAAGGGACCGCTCACCACCCCCGTTGGTGGTGGTATCCGCTCTCTCAACGTTACCCTGCGTCAGGAACTCGATCTCTACGTCTGTCTGCGCCCGGTTCGCTACTACACGGGTACACCTAGCCCGGTTAAGGAGCCTGAGAAGACCGATATGGTTATCTTCCGTGAGAATTCCGAGGACATCTACGCCGGTGTCGAGTGGGCCGAGGGGAGTGACGAGGTGAAGAAGGTAATCGACTTCCTGCAGAGTGAGATGGGAGTGAAAAAGATCCGTTTCCCAGAGAGCTCCGGTATCGGTATCAAGCCAGTTTCGGCCGAGGGGACCAAGCGTTTGGTACGCAAGGCGATCCAGTATGCGATCGATAATAAACGCCCCTCAGTGACCCTTGTGCACAAGGGCAACATCATGAAGTTCACCGAGGGTGCCTTCAAAAACTGGGGTTACGAGCTTGCCAAGGAGGAGTTTGGCGCGGTTGAGATTGATGGTGGTCCCTGGTGCAGCTTCAAGCATCCGGAAACCGGTGAAGAGATCGTTATCAAAGATGTCATCGCTGACGCCTTCCTACAGCAGATCCTGCTGCGTCCTGCCGAATATGATGTGATCGCAACCCTGAATCTCAATGGCGACTACGTCTCTGACGCCCTGGCGGCGCAGGTCGGTGGTATTGGCATTGCTCCCGGTGCCAACCTTTCAGATAGCGTCGCGATGTTCGAAGCAACTCACGGCACCGCACCAAAATATGCCGGTAAGGATCAGGTCAATCCCGGTTCGATCATTCTCTCAGCCGAGATGATGCTGCGCCACATGGGATGGACTGAGGCTGCTGATCTGGTGATTAAGGCGATGGAGGGTGCAATCCAGGCCAAAACCGTTACCTACGATTTTGAGCGTCTGATGGAAGATGCAACACTACTGAGCTGCTCTGCCTTTGGTGATGCGATGATAGAGAATATGTAACGATCAGTTAGTTAGCACCCAATCAACCCCGGTACTGATTCATCAGGCCGGGGTTTTTTGTGCTTGAAATACTTAATCAGGCCCATATACCTACTAAAAGCGTCGGTTATTGCAATCTGTTGCAGATCTGGCACGATGAAATTGAGGCAATGGGTAATAAAAGTGTATTTCGTTACGGTAAGAATCGGCTAAAATCGGCATCATGAGTAATAAAGAAGATCAACATCAACATGACGACGGGCTCACTCTGCAAGAGGAGAGGCCGAAGCTGAAAAAACCACCCATGTACAAGGTTGTACTGGTGAATGACGACTACACACCGATGGATTTTGTGATTGAGGTACTGGAGCGTTTCTTCTCGATGAATCGAGAGAAGGCAACCCAGATCATGCTTCATGTGCATACGCGGGGTAAGGGAATTTGTGGTGTCTTTACCCGGGATGTGGCCGAGACCAAGGTCTCACAGGTGAATGACCACTCCAGAAACAACCAGCACCCGCTGTTGTGCACGCTGGAAGAGGCGTAACTCGCCAAAGCAATTGAGGTTAAAAGGTCATGCTGAGTAAAGAACTGGAACTCTCGTTAAACAACGCCTTTCAGGCTGCTCGCGACAGTCGTCATGAGTTTGTCACGGTTGAACATTTGCTGGCTGCGCTGCTCGATAATCTGGCCGCAGCTCCGGTACTGCGGGCCTGTGGTGTTGATATCGATAAACTCCGTCTCGACCTGAGCGATTTCCTGGAGGAGACAACGCCGCTGATTCCCGTCAACGATGCGCGTGAGATTCAGCCGACCCTCGGATTTCAGCGTGTACTGCAACGTGCCATCTTTCATGTGCAATCCTCTGGCCGAGATGAGATCACAGGCGCCAATGTACTCATTGCCATCTTCGGTGAGAAGGAGTCGCAGTCGGTCTACTTCCTTGGTAAGCATGATGTGACACGTCTTGATGTGGTCAATTACATCTCACACGGCATCTCCAAGGTCGATGAGGATGAGGAGCTCTTTGGTGAGCCGCTCTCTTCGAGTGAAGATCTGGGGGAAGAGGGCGGTGGTGAAAAACAGCCACTTGAGAGCTTCGCCACCAATCTCAATGAGAAGGCACGCCTCGGGGAGATCGATCCACTAATCGGTCGTAAAGAGGAGGTTGAACGCACTGTACAGATCCTCTGCAGGCGTCGTAAGAACAATCCACTACTGGTGGGTGAGGCGGGTGTCGGTAAAACGGCCATTGCCGAGGGGCTGGCTAAGCTGATTGTCGATGGCGAGGTCCCCGAGGTGCTCTCTGAAGATACGATCTTCTCACTCGATCTCGGCGCGCTGGTGGCCGGTACGAAATACCGAGGCGATTTTGAGAAACGTCTCAAGGCGCTGCTGGCTCAGTTGCAAAAAACTCCCGGTGCCGTGCTCTTTATCGACGAGATTCATACCATCATTGGTGCCGGTTCAGCATCGGGTGGCGCGATGGATGCCTCCAATCTGATCAAACCGATGCTCGCATCGGGTGAACTGAAGTGCATCGGCTCGACCACCTATCAGGAGTACCGCGGCATTTTCGAGAAGGATCGAGCCCTGTCGCGTCGTTTCCAGAAGATTGATGTTCCAGAGCCGAGTGTCGATGAGACCTTTGAGATCCTCAAGGGGCTTAAGTCACGCTTCGAGGAGCACCACAAGGTTAAGTACCCGCTCAATAGCCTGCGTGTTGCCTCTGAACTTTCTGAGCGCTATATCAACGACCGTCATCTGCCCGACAAGGCGATCGACGTCATCGATGAGGCGGGTGCACGGGTGCAGCTGCAGCCGGCATCTAAGCGTAAAAAGACCATATCCGTGCAGATGATTGAGGAGATTGTCTCCAAGATGGCACGTATTCCGCCGAAGACCGTATCGGTCTCTGATAAGGATTCGCTGCGTAACCTCGAGCGCGATCTGAAGATGGTCGTCTACGGACAGAATGAGGCGATTGATGTGCTCAGCTCGGCGATCAAGATGTCTCGCTCCGGTCTTGGTAATCAGGATCGCCCAATCGGCTCGTTCCTCTTCGCCGGTCCTACCGGTGTTGGTAAGACCGAGGTGACCAAACAGCTTGCCAATATCATGGGCGTTGAGCTGATTCGTTTCGACATGTCGGAGTATATGGAGCGCCATACCGTTTCGCGCCTGATCGGCGCACCTCCTGGTTATGTCGGTTTCGACCAGGGTGGTCTGCTCACCGAGGCGATTAATAAACATCCCCATGCTGTGCTTCTGCTCGATGAGATCGAGAAGGCACATCCCGATCTCTTTAACCTGCTGTTGCAGGTCATGGATCACGGTACGCTGACCGATAACAACGGTCGTAAGACCGACTTCCGTAACGTTGTATTGGTGATGACCACCAACGCGGGCGCTGCGCAGATGAGCCGTAGTTCTATCGGCTTCACCACCCAGGACCACTCCAGCGATGGTATGGAGAGCATCAAGAAGACCTTTACGCCTGAGTTCAGAAACCGACTCGACTCAGTGATTCAGTTCAAGTCGCTCGATCCGTCAACCATCGGTCACGTTGTTGGCAAGTTTGTACTCGAGCTTGAGGCTCAGCTTGATGAGAAGGGTGTGACGATAGAGATCGATGATGAGGCACGTCTCTGGCTGGCGGAGAAGGGCTACGATCCGAAGATGGGTGCGCGGCCGATGGCGCGTGTTATTCAGGAGTACATCAAAAAACCGCTCGCAGAGGAGCTACTCTTCGGCCGGTTGGTCGACGGTGGCCACGTCAACATCACCAGTGACAGCGAAGGGCTTGTACTGGATATCGTCGAGGAGAGGGAGGCGGTACATTGAGGATCCGGTATTGACTGGATCCTCTGAGTGATCAGCGAGCGCGGTAGGTGATGCGACCCTTGCTGAGATCGTAGGGGGTCAGCTGCACGGTGACCTTGTCACCGGTAAGAATGCGGATGTAGTGCTTGCGCATCTTCCCTGAGATGTGAGCGGTGACGACGTGACCGTTCTCTAACTCAACGCGGAACATGGTGTTTGGCAGGGTGTCGATCACCGTGCCTTCCATTTCGATATTTTCTTCTTTTGCCATTCGGCCCTTGCTCTCTCTCTGATAATTCAGGCTGATCACGTCTTCGATTATCTGCTAGGAACGAAGACAGCTATTTTAAAGGGCGCTAATTATCGCAGCTTTTGCACGATAATGCACCGTTTTATCTACCTGAAATCAGTATAGAGAGAGGGACGTATAACCGCTACACGGCGCGTTTTAATGCGGTCGATGACCACGCTACGTGCGGGTGAATTACGTCTCTCCCCACAACAAGCTCAATCTTGAAGAAGTGATAGAGCGTGTTCTGATCGACAACCTCAGGGCACTCACTCTTTAACCGCTCAAGATGCTGGGGACTCAGGTAGAGAAGGTTAGGACGGACGCCGTGTTTCTGCTCAAACTGGTTGGCTAGTCTGTAGATCATGCTCAACATAGTTAGTGCCTCCAGGTGTTGCTAGTGACGGTGGAAAACTGCGTAATCCGTTACATCTACATCAATGTTATCGCCTTACTCAGAGTAAATTTTAGCCCTTTCATTGATGATTGCCACAATATCTTGTGGTTTAGTGGTTGGGTGGGCACAAGCCATATAAGTAGAATTAATGAAATAGGCGTTTAGAATGACATTTCTTATAAAAAAGTGTGACCATGTTCACACTTTAATTTCGATTTGATCAATATCTTCTAACTGAATGATAAAAAAGATTATTTGTTAAATTGTGCAAAATTGTTGGGTATAAATTATGAGCTGTCGTATCGCTAGATGCGCTCAAACTCAAACTAATGATTCATAAATGATGAGCATGTAAACCACACTACCCATGTGTAAATATGGCACTACTTTTTTATACTCACTTTAAACTCAATAAGTTACATAAGGGATTAAAGAAACTTTTTAACTTAGCCGCTATAATCTGCAACAAGTAAATGAATCCCATTAGACTACCTAGAAATGAAATATTGATGAAAACTGCTCTTCTGCTCACAGCTATCGCTTCTACACTTCTGCTCTCAGGATGCAACAACGACCAGTGGCATGGCTTTGTCTATACCGACCGTTATGATCTGAGTAACTACGCCTATGTTGGTAACTATGAGACCCTCAAGGAGTGTCGAATTGAAGTGGTACTAAAGATGAAAGCCTCCAACAGGTTAAGAGGTGGCGACTACGAGTGTGGCTTCAATTGTAAGCGTGATAAGAATGGGAAAATGGCTCCAATCTGTGAGTCTTCATCACGCTAGTTACCATTCAAGTCCAACTCTATATCCCTCGCGGCTGTACATCACAGCGCTGACTACGATTAATCCGTTCACCCTATGCCCCGTCTGTAGTATTATTCGGCGCTTTCTTGCCAAGACTAAGCTACGGATATCGTAATGCTGGAAATCAACCAATACATTCAAAAAATCAAAGAGATGCGTGGGCGTACAGATGCCCTTAGGGGGTACCTTTGACTTCGAAGTCCGTAGTGAGCGCCTAACAGAGGTCAAACGCGAACTAGAAGATCCCGCTGTCTGGAACGAGCCGGAACGTGCGCAGGAGTTAGGGCGCGAGCGCTCCCAGCTAGCGAAGGTGGTTGAAACGATCCTTAATCTCGATGCAATTCTCAACGACTCCTCAGATCTACTCGAGATGGCGGGTGAAGAGGATGATCAGGAGAGCCTGGATGCCGTGATCGACGATCTCGAGAAGGCTGAGACAGAGCTGGTCGAACTTGAGTTCCGTCGCATGTTCTCCGGCGAGACCGATCCCAATAGCGCCTATGTTGATATCCAGGCCGGCTCTGGTGGTACCGAGGCGCAGGACTGGGCCAATATCCTGCTACGTATGTATCTGCGATGGGGTGAGCGACGTGGTTTCAAGACCGAGCTTATGGAAGTCTCCGATGGTGAGGTGGCGGGTATAAAGTCTGCCACGATCCGTTTTGAGGGTGAGTACGCCTTCGGCTGGTTGCGTACCGAGATCGGCGTACATCGCCTGGTGAGAAAATCACCCTTCGATTCCGGCAACCGCCGCCACACCTCATTTGCCTCGGTCTTTGTATCACCCGAGATCGATGACAATATCGATATCGATATCAATCCAGCCGATCTGCGTATCGATGTCTATCGTGCCTCGGGGGCGGGTGGTCAGCACGTCAATCGCACCGAGTCAGCAGTTCGAATTACCCACAATCCCACGGGTACCGTGGTGCAGTGTCAGAACGACCGCTCACAGCACAAAAACAAGGACCAGGCGATGAAGCAGCTCAAGGCGAAGCTCTATGAGCTGGAGATGCAGAAGCGCAGTGCGGAGTCGCAGGCGCTGGAAGAGACCAAGTCCGACATCGGCTGGGGCAGTCAGATCCGCTCCTATGTGCTCGACCAGTCGCGCATTAAGGATCTTCGTACCGGGGTTGAGACCGGTAACACCCAGGCGGTACTCGATGGCGACCTGGATGATTTTATTGAAGCAAGTTTAAAGAGCGGTCTGTAGAGACCGGGCTACGCAAGAGTAGAGAGATGAATAATGAGTGAACAGCAGGACGAAAATAAGCTGATAGCCGAGCGTCGTCGCAAGCTATCCGATATCCGCGAAAATGGTGTCGCCTTCCCTAATGATTTCCGTCGCAACGTGGTTGCGGCCGAACTCCATGCTGAGTATGGCGAGAAGGATAACGAAGCGCTGGAGGCGACACCGATCCGTGTTGCGGTAGCGGGCCGCATGATGCTCAAACGCGTGATGGGTAAGGCGAGTTTTGCCACCCTGCAGGATATGTCGGGGCGCATTCAGCTTTTTGTTCAGCGCGATTCACTTCCAGAAGGGCTCTACAACGAACAGTTCAAGAAGTGGGATATCGGTGACATTATTGGTGCTGAGGGCGCACTGTTCAAGACCAAGACTGGCGAACTTTCCGTTAAGGTCGATTCGCTCAAACTGCTGACCAAGGCACTACGTCCACTGCCTGATAAGTGGCATGGACTGACCGATACCGAGGCGCGTTACCGTCAGCGTTATGTCGATCTGATTATGAGTGATGTGACTCGGGATACCTTCCGTGTGCGTTCGGCGGTCATCAGCTACATGCGAAAATTCTTCGACTCTCGTGGTTTTCTTGAGGTCGAGACACCGATGATGCAGGCGATACCGGGTGGTGCCACAGCACGCCCCTTCAGCACCTTCCATAATGCACTCGATATGGAGCTCTTCATGCGCATCGCGCCAGAGCTCTATTTGAAACGGCTGGTTGTCGGTGGCTTTGAGCGTGTCTATGAAATTAATCGTAATTTCCGTAACGAAGGCCTTTCGACGCGTCACAATCCCGAGTTCACCATGGTCGAGTTTTATGAGGCCTACGCCACCTATCACGACCTGATGGATCAGACCGAGGCACTGCTGCGTGGCATTGCTGAAGATGTGATCGGCTCTACCAAGATCACCTATCAGGGTGAGGAGTACGACTTTGGAAAATCCTTTACACGTATGACGGTCAAAGAGTCGATCCTTCACTTCAATCCCGAGCTAACTGATGCCCAGCTCGATGATATGGATCAGGCACGTGCCATTGCAGAAAAGCTCGAGATCCCGCTCAAGGATGGTTATGGCCTGGGCAAGGTTCAGATTGAGATCTTTGAGAAGACCGTTGAGCATCGCCTCAAGGACCCTACCTTTATTACCGCTTACCCGACCGAAGTTTCACCACTGGCACGTCGTAGCGACAACGACCCCTTTGTCACAGATCGTTTTGAGTTCTTTGTCGGTGGCCGTGAGATTGCCAACGGCTTCTCCGAGCTTAACGACGCCGAGGATCAGGCCGAGCGATTCCAGATGCAGGTTGCTGAGAAGGATGCTGGCGATGATGAGGCGATGCACTACGACGCCGACTACATCTGCGCGCTGGAGCACGGTATGCCACCGACAGCGGGAGAGGGGATCGGTATCGATCGTCTGGTCATGCTCTTCACCGACTCACCCTCGATCCGTGACGTACTGCTCTTCCCCCATATGCGTGCGGTTGAGTAACAACATCTCAGATCAAGATGGGTAGGTATCGTCCGCCGCAGAAACCGGGATCGAAGTACATCACTCCCGAGGGAAAGCAGAAGCTCGATGAGGAGCTCGACTTTCTCTGGCGCAAGAAGCGCCCCGAGGTGACAGCGGCACTCTCAGCAGCGGCAGCAGAGGGAGATCGCTCGGAAAACGCTGAGTATATCTATCGAAAAAAACAGCTCGGAGAGATTGACCGCCGAGTCCGTTTTTTAAGGAAACGACTCGAAAACATCGCGGTTGTTGAGGGTGAACCCGATGATCCTCGCACGATATTTTTTGGTGCCTGGGTCAGACTTGAAAACGAGACGGGTGATGAGCGTTCCTATCGCGTCGTTGGACCCGATGAGTTCGATATGGATGAACGTTATATCAGCATGGACTCACCGATGGCTCGTGCCATGATGAAGCGTCGTATCGATGATTCATTCACCGTAAAACTCCCCTCGGGTGAGGCGGAGTTCTATATCGTCGATGTCAGTTACAAACCATTTCAGCAGTAACCATTATCAGAGTGAAGGCCCCACGTGAAACAGAGTGACCTCTTTAGCTCCAGCACAAACTTTCGCTCAGCCTTTGAAGCGGGTCTCTTTACGATGCTGGGCAATGAGGGGCTCGGAACCTTTATTCTCGCCTGCGCTAACGCAACCTTCGATCACGATATCTATCGGGTGATGGAGGGCGATCTGCGAGCACTCTTCACCGCCAAAATGGGGTTTTACCAGCAGATGCTGGAGAAGGGCTATCAGATTACCGATAGCGATGAGGACCTGCTGGTTTTTCTGAA
The DNA here is from genome assembly GCF_013343005.1 of Candidatus Reidiella endopervernicosa. Classification (GTDB taxonomy): domain Bacteria; phylum Pseudomonadota; class Gammaproteobacteria; genus Reidiella; species Reidiella endopervernicosa. Next base: position 2,300,299 of record NZ_CP054491.1, on the reverse strand, counting down.
AATGGCTGCAATCGGATTCGAGGCGCTCGATATTACTGAGGATAGATCGATTGATGGTTGGAATGTTCAGTTCAACCACCTGAGGGCGTTTCGTCCACGACGCCTGACCGCTGAGGCAACGACTGGCATTCGAGCCGAATACGATAAAAACTGTTTTAACTTCAACAAACCCTTTCTGCAGAGTGAGAAACTCTGGGAGGGGGATTTGATGGGGCGTGAGATCTCACTCTTCTACAATAAATACCCCTTCGCTGAACTACATACGCTGCTGGTTCCGGAACGAAACCGAGGCCTGCCGCAGTTTCTGACCGAGGTGGATCATCGCTATAGCTGGCAAGTTGTCGAATCACTTGCCGACTCGATTCCGGGTGTTGGCATCGGCTATAACGCCTATGGCGCACTGGCATCGATCAACCATCTCCATCTGCAGATGTTTATTCGTGAGACGCCGATGCCGGTTGCCTCATCGCAGTGGCAACACAACGGTGGTGGGCGAGCCTATCCAGCACGGTGTGAACGCTTTGATGATGCAGATGTAGCCTGGCAACGAATCGAAGAATTTCATCAGCAGGAGATTCCCTACAATCTGCTCTATCTACCTGGCAGACTCTACTGTTTTCCACGGCTTTCGCAGGGAACTCACCCCGTGCCGGCCTGGAGTAGTGGTCTGACATGGTGCGAGATGTCGGGTGGGATGTTGACCTTCAATCGTGATGATTTTGAGCGTCTCGATAGCAATACCATTGAACAGGCGCTGGCAGAGACCAGTCTGAAATAGCCAAACTGGCTCAACGATAGTTAACCGAGCAGAATACTCTGGACCGCCTCGATCTGTTCGGCGTTGTCATCGATATCACCGATGTGAATCTCCGGCTCAATGCCGACCTTGTCAAAGGCTGGAACAGTAGAGCCATCGACAGAGGCCAACGGATGATCGGTGCCTGCATAGCTCTGCAGATTGGCGACGATGACCAGATCTGTGTAGTCGACCGGCCCATCATGGTCACGAGTGATATCCTCATGATTCGCCGCCACATCGATCAACTCCTGGGGAAACTGCCACGATTGTAGAATCTTCCGCCCCAGATCTGTGTGTAATTCTCTGACGCACCGATCAAGAAGCTCGATGTTTTTGATCATGGTGCGATACCCTTCCGCCTTTGAGAGTACGGGCAGTGCGCCGATATCGTGAATCAGGCCTGCCAGCAGTGCCTCATCGGGATCGAGATGGGGAAAGGCCATCGCCAGAACTCGAGAGATGGCAGCCACGTTGACATGGTGTTCCCAGAGGGTGCGTAACCGCGTATCGAGTGCCTCACTGGTCGCCTGAAACATCTGTTGCATCACCAGACTGGTAATCAGGTTGCGCGTCGTTGTCAGCCCCATTCGCGAGATCGCCGTTTTCAGGTTTTCAATCGGTGCACGGGCGCGATAGAGAGGGCTATTAGCCACTTGAAGCAGACGCGCTGATAGCGAGGGATCGGTTGCGGTAATAGCAGCCACTTCAGTGACACTACACTCTGGATCTTCAACAGTATCGCGTGCCTTGAGCGCAACCTCAGGCAGAGTAGGTAGAACCAGTGTGTTATTGGCTAAGTCAGCTTCGATTTCGGCGATGAAATCCTCTTTGGTATCCACCGTGATGGCCCCTTTATATTGGTTGGGTTACAAACCATTGCGTTTACGATGCAGCTTCTTCGATCTCAAACGGGTAGGGCAGATCATTGATGCTCAGTGTAGGGCCCTCTGCATCGGTGAGTTGAAGTCGGTCGGCCTCGGCACTGCTGATCTGGGTGACGACCAGCAGAGAGTGACCACCTTCAGGGTGTGGGGCTACTCGGACCACTTTACCGGAACCCTGATTGGACTCTGACTCTGGGTCAAACAGCTCATCACCAGGAGATGGGGCCGCTGAACTATCGACATGGGCGAGGTACATGCGACGTTTGAGCTTACCTAGGTACTGCATGCGTGCCACCACCTCCTGGCCTGGGTAACAACCCTTGCGGAAACTGACACCCTCGACCAGCTGTAGATTGACCATCTGTGGCACGAATGCCTCGAAGGTCTCGGTGAAGATTTGAGGTAGACCCGCCTCAGTATCGAGCAGCTCCCAACCATCGGCCCCTGTGGGTACCGCGTCACTGAGTTGTTGCCAGAGCGTTTTTACCGCTTCGACGTCACCACATATCTCATAACGCGGTGATGTTGATGGAATTCGCTGGATGGAGACGGAGTTGTGGGTTACTGCAAAATCGTTCTCGGGTAGCTCGCCCATTATGCTCTTTAATTGCTGTTGGCAGGCATCACCACTAACGCCTATTCGAATCAGCTCGTCGCTGAGATCTGTCAGTGTGACCTTGGCGCGGAGAATAAACATCTGCAGGCGCTTAAGAATCGGTTCGACCAGTGGACGAGGTAGCTTCAGATAGAAGGCGTCGTTGTGCTGATAGATGGTGAAGATCGCCAGCATGCGCCCCTTGGCGCTGCAGTAGGCGCTGAGTTGACCGATATTCTCATCGACTTCACGCATATCGTTGGTGAACTGATTCTGCAGATAGTCACGCGCCTCTTCACCCTCAACTCGGATGGTGCCGAAATGGCTAAGATCGCAGATCAGGTTGTCTGTAGGTGATGGGGTGTCTTCAAATCCACTCACCGTGCCTGTGTCATCAAACTGTGCTTTCGCGCTCTGTAAAAAGCTATTCCATTCAGAATTCATCGTTTCGCTCTCAGGCAATAGGTATTGCTCGATTCTATGCAATCGAGTCCACAATGTCAGCTCAATACACCTCTGATAGAGGGGGAATTCAGTGCTCATCGGGGGAGGAAATATTAATGTGCTTCAATCTATGCTAAAGCTATAGGCAGTGAGTACCAACGACCCGCTAATCGATCAATTCAAGGAGTAGTCAGTAGTATGCAGCGTCGTCCGGTCTACCTTAATCTCTTCAAGATTACGCTACCCGCAACTGCCTGGGTCTCTGTTCTGCACCGCGCCAGCGGTGTGTTGATGTTTCTCGCTATTCCCGCTTCGATCTATCTGTTGGGACTCTCGCTGCGCGATAGCAGCGGTTATAACCAGGTGCTCTCCATCTTGAGTCATCCCATCTCACTGTTGGTGATGCTGTCGATGCTCTGGGCTCTCATTCACCATCTACTGGCCGGTATCCGCTTTCTGCTTATCGATATCGACATTGGTATTGAGAAGGAGTCGAGTCGACGCAGTGCCTGGTGGGTTGTTATTGCTGCCCTGATCCTGACGTTGATGATCGCCGGAGTTTTAATATGAGTCACGGTGCGCAGGGGATGAATGCCTGGCTGGTGCAGCGCATCAGCGCGATCTACATCGCACTCTTTCTAATCTATCTGCTACTCATCCTCGCCATCGACCCGTTTCTCTCCTTTGATGGTTGGCAGGAGTGGATGGCATCTCCACTGCAGACGATCACCTTCTCGCTCTTCTTTATCGCGCTACTGCTTCATGCCTGGGTCGGTATTCGCGATGTCATACTCGACTATATCCATCCAACCCTGTTACGACTGCTGATGCTGACACTATTAATGGCGCTGTTACTGGGTGAGGCGGTCTGGGTATTTAAAATATTACTGGGGGCGGGATGACAATTGCGCATCGCAAGTTTGATACCTTGATCATCGGAGCCGGCGGCGGTGGTCTGCGTGCAGCGCTGCAGCTGGCTCGGGCCGAGGCCCATGTCGCAGTGGTCTCCAAGGTATTCCCGACACGCTCACATACCGTCGCGGCACAGGGTGGGGTTAATGCGGCGTTGGCCAATGTACTGCCCGATAACTGGCACTGGCATATGTTCGACACGGTCAAGGGGAGTGACTACCTCGGTGATCAGGACGCGATCGAGTATATGTGCCGTGCCGCTCCGCGAATCGTCTATGAGCTGGAGCACTTCGGCGTCCCCTTCTCACGACTCGATAACGGCAAGATCTATCAGCGCCCCTTTGGTGGTCAGAGTCGCGACTTTGGTGGTGAGCAGGTGGCGCGTACCTGTGCGGCGGCCGACCGAACCGGCCACGCCATACTCCATTCGCTCTACCAGCAGAATATCAAATCGCGCACCCACTTCTTCGATGAGTACTTTGCGGTCGATCTGCTCAAGGACGATGAGGGTAATATCTTAGGTGCGCTGGTGTTCGATATCGCCAGCGGTGAGCCGATGATTATCGAGGCGAAGACCACTCTGATCGCCACCGGTGGGGCAGGGCAGCTGTTCCGCACCAATACCAACGCACTGATCAACACCGGCGATGGCATTGCGATGGCGCTACGTGCCGGTATTCCAGTCCAGGATATGGAGTTCTTCCAGTTCCACCCGACCGGTATCGCCGGCAAGGGGATGTTGATTTCTGAGGGAACGCGGGGTGAGGGTGGCTATCTAGTCAATGGCGAGGGCGAGCGCTTTATGGAGCGATATGCACCACGTGCCAAAGATCTTGCCAGTCGCGACGTGGTGAGTCGAGCCATCGCCATTGAGCTGCGCGAAGGGCGAGGCTGTGGCCCTGAAAAGGATCACGTACTGCTCAAGGTCGATCACGTTGGTGAAGAGGTGATCCGTAAACGTCTGCCCGGCATCCGTGATCTCTCGATGACCTTTGCCCATATCGATCCGATCGATGCCCCCATTCCAGTTGCACCTACCGCCCACTACACCATGGGTGGCATTCCGACCAACCGCTTCGGCCAGGTCGTGACACCTCTCGATACGGCACCCGAAGAGCCGGTCCCTGGGCTCTATGCTGCAGGGGAGTGTGCCTGTGTATCGGTACACGGGGCCAACCGTCTTGGTGGTAACTCGCTGCTCGATATTTTGGTCTTTGGTCGCGCGGCGGCCAACCACATCATTGATCACCTGAAGCACAACCGACACCATCGCCCACTCAATCAGGCGAGCGTCGATCAGGCGATGGCACGTCTGGAGCGCTGGGATCGAACCGATGGTAGTGAAACCGTCGATGGACTGCGGAGTGAACTACAGCAAGCCATGGAGACATACTGTGGCGTATTCCGTACCGAAGAGGTTCTGCGCGAGGGGCTAGAGAAGGTGAGTGAGCTCGAGCAACGTATGGATCAGGTTGCGTTACATGATCACAGCCGGGTGTTTAACACGGCACGTGTCGAGGCGATGGAGCTTGAGAACCTGATGGGCCTGGCATTGGCCACCGTTAGCTCCGCCCTGGCGCGCACCGAGAGCCGAGGTGCCCACTCTCGAATTGACTACCCCGATCGTGATGATGTGAACTGGATGAAACACTCTCTCTACTTCCACGATGATCGTCAGGTCGACTATAAACCGGTTCGGCTCAAACCGGTCTCGGTTGACTCCTTCCCACCCAAGGAGCGGGTCTACTGACCCGGTACTGACTGCGATGCGATTCTCAATCTACCGATTTAATCCTGAAGTCGATAAGACGCCTTACATGGAGAGTTGTGAGCTGGCCGATGAAAAGCTCTCTCCCGGCATGATGCTGCTTGATGCACTCAAACTACTTAAAGTAAAAGATGAGAGTCTCGGCTTTCGTCGCTCCTGTGGTGAGGGTGTCTGTGGTTCTGATGCCATGAATATCAACGGTACCAATGGACTCGCCTGCATCACACCACTCGACTCACTCAAACAACCGATTGAAATCCGTCCGATGCCAGGCATGCCGGTGATCCGTGATCTGATTGTCGATATGGAACCCTTCTACCGTCAGTACCGCGAGGTGAAGCCCTATCTGATCGTTAACGATCCGGAACCCGAGGTGGAGCGACTGCAAAGCCCCGCTGATCGTGACAAACTTGATGGCCTTTATGAGTGCATTCTCTGCGGTAGCTGCTCCACCTCATGTCCCTCATTCTGGTGGAATCCCGATAAGTTCCTGGGGCCTGCGGCACTGCTGCAGGCGTGGCGTTTCCTCGCCGATAGCCGTGATCAGGAGGCCGAGGCACGGCTGGAAGCACTGGAAGGTCCCTACAAGCTGTTCCGCTGTCACACCATCATGAACTGTGTGCAGGTCTGCCCTAAGGGACTTAATCCGACCCGTGCGATCGGCAATATTAAACAGATGATGTTAAAGCGCTCGGTATGAGTCTGGATGACGATGAACGTAAGCTGGCAAGACTGCAGTGGCAGTGTCGGCGTGGTATGCGAGAGCTTGATGTGCTGCTTCGTGATTATCTGGATGAGTGTTATCCAGAACTGGATGACAAAAAGCGGGGTGAGTTCGAGCGGCTATTAACATCGGCCGACCAGGAGCTGCTGGAGTGGTTGATGGGACGTGCCGAACCCATGGATGGAGAGTTACAAGGTGTCGTCAAACAGATCCGTAGCCACGCCCAACGTTGAACTGCAGCCATCTGCTGAGTTCACTGTTGTTCTACTGCTCCTGCATGCCGCCGCAGCGATTACTCTCGCGCTAACTGAATTGAATATAGTTGTGGTGTTGATGCTCTTCCTGTTGTTAACGGTCAGCCTCTATTACTCAATTCACCGCTTCGCTCGATTGAGCCACCGCCACGCCGTTTTGCGAGCGGTTCATCGTGAGGAGGGATGGCTGTTAACGCGCCGTGATGGATCAACTGTAACGGCCTCATTGCTGGCCGAGAGTTATCTACACCGATTATTCACTATTCTGCGCTTTGCTATGGAAGGTAGAAGCGTGTGTGTAGTGATCTGGCGCGATATGCTTGATGCCGATTACCGACGACAACTGGTTGTCGCACTGCGAAGCCTTCAGCAGGAAGATCTTGCTTCAGGGCGTCAGGATGGTCGTTTGTGAGGTGAGAAGTTCATCTGTTTGCGGATAGTCGATGGTGTAGTGGAGACCGCGTGACTCCGTGCGACTTTGTGCCGAACGGATAATCAGATCGGCCACCTGCGCCAGGTTTCGCAGTTCAATCAAGTCGTTACTGATGCGGAAGTTACCGTAGTACTCATCAATTTCTCGCAACAGTAGGTCGACGCGACTTTTGGCCCGCTGCAACCGTTTATCACTGCGCACGATGCCGACGTAGTCCCACATGAAATGGCGTAGTTCATCCCAGTTATGCGAAACCACTACCTCCTCGTCGGAGTCGGTCACGCGGCTCTCATCCCAGGCGGGTACTGCGGCGGGTGGTGGCATCGTATCGACTGCTGTCGCAATAGCATCGGCTGCGGCTGAGGCAAACACCAGGCACTCCAGCAGCGAGTTACTGGCCATGCGGTTGGCGCCGTGAAGGCCGGTATAGGCGACCTCACCGACGGCAAACAGACCATCGATATCGGTCTGCCCCTGCTGGTCTGTGACGATGCCACCGCAGGTGTAGTGGGCAGCAGGCACCACCGGAATCGGCTCCTGGGTAATGTCGATGCCAAACTCGAGACAGCGCTTCTGCACAGTTGGAAAGTGTTCGGCAATGAATTCGGCTGAGCGGTGGCTGACATCGAGCAGAAGGTGGTCGGCACCGAGCCGTTTCATCTCGTGGTCGATGGCACGAGCGACAATATCGCGTGGTGCCAGCTCGCCTCGCTCATCGAAGCGGTTCATAAAGCGGTTGCCATCGGGCAGCAGCAGTCGTCCCCCCTCACCACGTACCGCTTCGGTAATCAGGAACGATTTTGCCTGGGGGTGGTAGAGACAGGTGGGGTGAAACTGGATGAATTCCATGTTGCCGACTCGACAACCGGCGCGCCACGCCATCGCGATTCCATCGCCGGTTGAGATGTCGGGATTGCTGGTATAGAGATAGACCTTGCTGGCCCCCCCAGTGGCCAGCACCACAAAGCGCGAACGCACCGCATTGACGCTATCCTGTTGACGATCGAGCAGGTAGGCACCGTGACAGCGCTGGTCATCAAGACCCAGCTTGGAGCCGGTGATGAGGTCGACTGCAATATGACGTTCCAGCAGGGTGATGTTGCTGCGCTGTTTGATCTGTCCGAGTAGGGTGGTCTCAATCTCACGACCGGTGGCATCCTTGGCGTGGATAACACGACGGTGGGTGTGGCCACCTTCACGAGTGAGGTGGTAGCAGGTGTCACCCTCAGCCGACTCCTCGGTGGTGAAATCGACACCGTTCTCAATCAGCCACTCAATCACCTTGGGGCCGTTTTCAACGGTATAATTTACGATCTGCTCATCGCAGAGTCCGGCACCTGCATTGAGTGTATCCTTGACGTGTGACTCGATCGAATCGTTCTCTTTATCAAGTACGGCCGAGACGCCGCCTTGAGCGTAGAGGGTACAGCCCTCACGCAGACGCTCCTTGGAGACAACGGCAACACTGAGATCAGAAGGGAGGCGAAGTGCGGTACTGAGGCCGGCCGCACCGCTGCCGATGATCAACACATCGAAGTAGGGGGTGTTTTCTGCTGTTTGAGTCACTATCTAATACGGTTATTTTGTCGAAAAGGCATGATGAACGGCAATATACCCTCTTTTAGACGTCACTTGCGAACTATCTTCCAACACCATTGTCGTATCACCCATAAGCGGGCTACGGCCATATAATAAGGGGTAGCCCCGAATGGGCAGCCAAGCAACAGATCAAGAGCTGGTAGTACGTGTCCAGGAGGGTGATAAACGCGCCTTCGACCTGCTGGTGCTCAAGTACCAGCAACGTATTATCAAACTGATCTCACGTTACATTAAGGATCAGAGTGAGGTGCTGGATGTGACGCAGGAGGCCTTTATTAAGGCCTACCGGGCGATCGCAAAGTTTCGTGGTGATAGCGCCTTCTACACCTGGCTCTATCGGATTGCGATCAACACCGCCAAGAATTATCTGGTCAGTCGCGGTCGCCGGCCGCCCAGTAGCGACATTGATGCCGATGAGATTGAGAAGATCGACGCACCGGCCACGATGCGTGATGGGGATTCGCCTGAAGCGCTAGCGATGCGTGATGAGGTGATGCAGACCGTATCAACAACGATTGAACGGCTACCTGAGGAGCTGCGTACAGCGATTCTGCTACGCGAACTCGAGGGCATGAGTTATGAGGAGATAGCACAGACGATGGAGTGTCCCGTGGGGACGGTGAGATCGAGAATCTTCCGTGCCCGCGAAGCGATCGATAAGCAACTGAGAGAACTCGAGAAGTAGAGGTGAATTATGAGCGATAAAGTCGGCGAACAACTCTCGGCCTGGATCGATGGTGAACTCAGCGCTGAGGAGCTAGAACTCTTCTACAAACGTATTGGTGAGGATGGTGAGCTGCGACGCCGTTGGCAGAGCTACCACCAGATCGGTGATGCGATCAGCGGACACGGCACCTCTATTCAAGATGATCAACTGGCCGATCGTATCGCCAGTGTGTTGGTCGACGAGCCGGCGCCAACGATGCAGCGTCGAAACTCTCTGACCTCTCGATTCATAAAACCGTTGGCTGGGTTTGCAGTCGCCGCTTCGGTCGCAACAGTCGCCGTGCTGGCCCTGCAGTTTAATGCACAGGTCTCTATTGATGGTGGCGGTGAACTGGTTGCCGAGAAACCTGCTGAACCGGTTGAATATCGCCGTCTTGCGGGACTCGAAGAGTATGGTCCGCGCCCCAATCTGCAGCGGGAGCTCGATCGCTACCTGGTGGTCCACAGTGAGCAGCTATCTGGCAGAAGTATTCAGGGTATGTCACCGATCAGGAGAATCGCCGTTGAGCGCGCAATGGTCGAGTAGAGGCACTATGTTTAACCGTACCCTTACCATTCTGATCGGCTGGCTACTGCTCTGGAACGTTGCTGCTGTCAGCGGCGCAGATGCGCAGATGCTGCTCGAAAAAATGCGCACCGCGATGGAGAACCTCAGCTACGAGGGCGATTTTGTCTTCAAGCAGGGTGATCATCTTGAGCCGATGCATATCCTCCACCAAGGGAGTGCCGATGGTGGTGGTGAACGTTTAACCACTCTCTCCGGGGTTCATAGCGAGATCGTTCGCCGTGGCGGCGGTCGGCAGTGCATCTATACCGGCGGAAGAAAACCGAAGGTCGATGTTGCTGGTGATTCGCATACACCCTCAACCCATCTTCTGCCCTATGCGGCCTTCGGCAGTATTGAGCAGCTCTCTCGAAACTACTCAATAGAGCTACTGGGACAGGACCGGATGGCTGGTCGAATGGCCGATGTGATTGCCATCGAGCCACCCGACAAACTCCGCTATGGCTACCGCCTCTGGCTCGATGCTGAGAGAGCGCTTCTACTCAACTTTATGGTGCTGGATAACGAAGGTGAGCCGATAGAGCAGCTGATGTTCACCTCTTTAAAGCTAATGGATAAGGTTCCAGAAGCGTGGCTAAAATCAGAGGCGTGTCGTCTTCGTCAGGCCGACAGCAAATCGGTTGAAGTGCAGCAAGAGCACGGAGCCGCTGGGTTGTGGGAGAGTAGGGCGCTGCCGAGCGGATTTGAACTTACACTCAATCAACAGCGTTCCAGTCGGCAGGTCGAGCACCTGGTCTACTCCGATGGTCTGGCTACGGTGTCGGTATTTATCGAACAGGCCGGTGAGGCACATCTACCTGATGGGTCCCACGCGATGGGGGGTTCGGTCAACGCGTTTTCACGCTTTGTAGAGCCACACCAGATCGTCGCTGTTGGTGAGGTGCCAGCCGCTACGGTTAAGCTGATCGCTGAATCGATTCAGCAGAAATCTACGGACTGACTCCGTGATTGAGGAGCAGGCTCAGGTTGTTCGAGTTGAGAGTGGAGAGGTCTGGGTTGAGACGCAGCGAAAGAGTAGCTGTGGTAGCTGCGCTGCGAATAGAGGCTGTGGAACTGCCGTTCTTTCGAAGGTGCTCGGGAACCGCACAACACCCATTCGTGTCATATGTGATGTGCCGGTAGGTGTAGGTGATCAGGTCGTCATTGCGATCCGTGAGGAGGCGTTGGTGCGCGGGTCGCTTGCCGTCTATATGGTTCCGTTGTTGGGTGTCTTGCTGGGTGCGATGTTGGGTGAGTGGATGGCGCCACAGTTGGGCACCGCTGTTGAGATGAGCACTATTGTGGGCGGAATAACAGGTATGTTGATCGGACTCTTCTGGTTGCGCCTCTTTAGCCGCAAGATCGGTAGCAGTCCACTCTATCAACCGGTTGTTGTTAAGAGAGTTGAAACTCTGAATCAGATTTAGCGTCTGCTCAGAGAAGCGAGATAATAATTGGAGTAAGCATGAACAGAGTATTTGATATAAGCCGACATCCCTTTCTGGCAGCGCTATTGGTGATTTTCTCAAGCCAGGCGTTCGCCGTATCACTTCCCGACTTTACCGAACTGGTAGAGGAGAATAGTGCCGCTGTAGTCAATATCAGCACGGTACAGAAAGTACAGGGTAAGCGGGTGATTCCCCATGTGGAGATCCCCGACCTGCCTGAGGATAGCCCCTTTGGTGAGCTGTTCCGTAAATTCTTCGGTGAAGGTGGTGAAAGTGAAGGGCTGGAACGTGATGCTCGCTCACTAGGCTCTGGTTTTATTATTTCGAATGATGGTTATGTTCTAAGCAACTACCACGTGGTCAAGGATGCCGATGAGATTATCGTGCGTCTTAATGATCGTCGCGAACTGAAGGCGGAGTTGGTCGGGTTTGATAAACGCAGCGATATCGCTCTGCTCAAGATCGAAGCCACTGATCTACCTGTTGCCCGTATTGGCAGCTCCGAACAGTTGCGACGTGGTGAGTGGGTGCTGGCAATTGGCTCGCCTTTTGGCTTTGAGTCATCCGTGACCGCCGGTATTGTCAGTGCGACGGGCCGTAATCTGCCGAGCGAGAACTACGTCCCCTTCATTCAGACCGATGTCGCAATCAATCCGGGTAACTCGGGTGGTCCGTTGTTCAATCTTGACGGCAAGGTGGTCGGTATCAACTCACAGATCTATAGCCGCACCGGCGGGTATATGGGCCTCTCGTTTGCGATTCCGATTGAGGTGGCAATGGATGTGGTCGCACAGCTGAAGGATAAGGGACACGTTACCCGCGGCTGGCTTGGTGTACTAATCCAGGATGTTACCCGTGATCTCGCCGAATCATTTGGTATGAAGAAGCCACAGGGTGCACTGGTTGCACAGGTATTACCGGGTGGGCCTGCAGAGAACTCGGGGCTTCGTGTTGGTGACATTATCCTTGAGTTCAATGGCCATCACGTTGATAGCTCAGGCAAACTACCGCCAGTGGTTGGTAGAACCCCCGTGGGTAAACGTGTTCCGGTCACGGTGCTGCGCGAGGGCAAGCAGCAGAAGATCTGGATTAAACTCGGCGAGCTCCCCGATGAGGCGGAGCTGAAGAGCAGCAAGCAGAATCTGCGTAGCCACTCCGATAATCGTCTTGGTGTCGATGTGATCGAGCTGACTAATGAGCAGCGCGAGTCGCTCGAACTGAGTGAGTATGGTGTGCTGGTCGAGGCGGTCAAACCAGGTCCAGCGGCACAGGCAGGGATACATCGTGGTGATGTGGTGGTGATGATCAATAACATCAATGTGAAGGATACCCGCCACTTTGAAACACTGATCAAGGAGCTACCCGCAGGCAAAAGGGTTGCACTACTGGTTCAGCGTCGCGGTGGCCCGGTGTTCCTGGCGATTCGCGTGCCCGAATAGTCGCCTAAATCCTGGGCTGGGGTGCTTATCCAGCCGTTTTCAGGATATAATCGGCGTAATCCAGAGCGGGGGGTGCAGTTGCACCCCCCGCTTGATATTCAGCTCAAAGAAATCTTGAGATATCAAACAGGTAAAGTAGGTGTCCTCTCCCGTGTCAGATATGAAAAATATCCGTAATTTTTCGATTATTGCCCATATCGACCATGGTAAATCGACCATTGCCGACCGTTTTATTCAGTACTGTGGCGGTCTGGAGGATCGGGAGATGTCTGCTCAAGTGCTTGATTCTATGGATATCGAACGTGAACGTGGCATCACCATCAAGGCTCAAAGTGTGACGCTCGACTTCAAGTCGAACGATGGCAACACCTATCAGCTCAACTTTATTGATACTCCGGGACATGTCGACTTCTCCTACGAGGTCTCCCGATCACTCGCAGCCTGTGAGGGGGCACTACTAGTGGTCGATGCTGCACAGGGCGTTGAGGCACAGAGTGTGGCCAACTGCTACACCGCCATTGAGCAGGGTCTCGAGGTGGTGCCGGTACTGAACAAGATCGACCTGCCCTCAGCCGATCCTGAGAAAGTGATCAACGAGATCGAAGAGATCATCGCCATTGAGGCGGAGGATGCCGTGCGGGTTAGTGCCAAGACCGGTGTCGGTATTCCTGACCTGCTAGAGCAGTTGGTGCAACGAATTCCACCACCAGAGGGTGATGTGAATGCGCCGCTACAGGCGCTGATTATCGACTCCTGGTTCGACAGCTATGTGGGTGTTATTTCGCTGGTGCGAGTGGTGCAGGGGCGTATGACACCCAAGTCGAAAATGCAGGTGATGTCGACAGGACGGACTCATCTGATCGAGAAGGTCGGCATCTTTACACCCAAACGCAACGACCTTGAAGCGCTCGAAGCGGGGGAGGTTGGATACGTTATTGCCGGTATCAAGGAGATCGATGGCGCGCCGGTGGGCGATACCCTGACCGGTGCAGTTAATCCCTCGGAAACAGCACTGCCCGGTTTTCAGGAGATGCAGCCTCGCGTATTTGCAGGTCTATTTCCGGTTAGCTCCGACGATTACGAAGATTTTCGTGATGCTCTGCAGAAGCTAAAACTCAATGATGCGGCGCTTCACTACGAACCAGAAACCTCCCAGGCGTTGGGTTTTGGTTTCCGTTGTGGCTTCCTTGGTGTGCTTCATATGGAGATCATTCAAGAGCGCCTCGAGCGCGAGTACGATCTTAATTTGATCACCACCGCACCCAGTGTTATCTACGAAGTGCTCGATACCCAGGGCGAGCAGATCGAAATCGATAATCCCGCTAACCTGCCGCCGACCAATAAGATCGACGAGATTCGCGAACCTATTATCATGGCCAACATTCTGGTTCCGCAGGAGCATGTTGGTAATGTTATAGGGCTCTGCATAGAGAAGCGCGGTGTACAACGCAAGATGCAGTACCACGGAAACCAGGTGGCGCTCAGCTATGAGTTACCGATGAGTGAGGTGGTGCTCGATTTCTTCGATCGTCTTAAATCAGTCAGTCGTGGCTACGCCTCCTTCGACTACGCCTTTGAACGTTTTCAGGCCGCCCCTATGGTCAAGCTCGATGTGATGATCAATAGCGAGCGTGTCGATGCACTCTCTATCATCGTACATAACGATCAGGCACAGTTTCGTGGTCGAGATCTGGCCGATAAGTTACGCGAGATCATCCCTCGGCAGATGTATGATGTTGCCATCCAGGCAGCCATCGGTAATCACATTATTGCCCGTACCACGGTCAAGGCACTACGCAAGAACGTGACTGCCAAATGTTACGGTGGCGACATCACTCGTAAGAAGAAGCTGCTGGAGAAGCAGAAGGCGGGTAAAAAACGCATGAAGCAGGTCGGCAGGGTAGAGATTCCTCAGGAGGCGTTTCTAGCCATTCTGCAGGTTGGAAAAAAATAAACCCCACATGGATATGTAAAAGAGCGCTATGTCATTCGATTTTCCCGCAGTTCTGGTTCTGGCTACTTTAGTAACGGGTGTTATCTGGGCCGCTGATGCGATGTTTTTCGCCAAATGCCGAGCGGCGCAGGCCTCCGGTGGTGAGACCAAAGAGCCAGTTGCCGTTGAGTGGTCGCGCTCGTTTTTTCCGGTGATCTTTGTTGTTCTCATTCTGCGCTCATTTGTCGCAGAGCCCTTTCGCATACCCTCTGGTTCAATGATGCCTACCCTGTTGGTGGGTGACTTTATTCTGGTCAATAAGTTTTCTTACGGTCTCAGGCTGCCTGTTGCTGATACCAAGGTTATCGAACTGGGCTCACCCAAACGTGGCGATGTAGTGGTGTTTCGTTACCCGAAAAATCCCTCTATCGACTACATTAAACGTGTAGTGGGAATACCTGGCGACAAGGTTGGCTACTTCAATAAGCAGCTCTACATTAATGGTAATCCGATTAAGCAGAAATCAAAGGGCGTTTATATTGGTGATGGAGCGGGCGCTGAGATGACAGGGGCCAGTCTGCGTGATGAGTCGCTAGAGGGTGTAGAACATGAGATTTTAGTAGTACCGGACAGTAATGGCATGGAAGGGGAGATTGTTGTGCCGAAGGGGCAATACTTCGTTATGGGTGACAATCGAGACCGTAGCAATGATAGCCGTTATTGGGGTACAGTTTCCGACAAGCATCTGGTTGGTAAGGCATTTTTTATCTGGATGAACTGGGACTGGAACGGTGGTGGTGTTCAGTGGCAGCGAATTGGAAGCAGTATTGATTAATAACGGTTCTATGAGGATGGATATGATGAATAATAAAATTGCATACTCACAACGTGGTGTAACGGCGCTGGGCTGGATGATTATTCTAGCGATGATCGCTTTTTTTACCTTACTCGCCCTGCGTGTGGTGCCGATGTATCTCGAATACTCCAATGTTGTTTCCATTATGGAATCAATCAAAGATGAGGCTCAGGAGAGTAAAAAGTCGAAGAAAGATCTTAAGAAAATGATTACACGCCGACTAGATATGAATGATGTAACAAACGCGACAGTCGAGGACGTGAAGTTCGAAGAAAAGAGTAACAAAATGACCGTGACCATCGAGTACGAGGTCAGGCAACCGATGGTTAAACAAATCGGTATTGTTGGCTCATTTAATAAGAGCGTTGAATACACTACTCCTGCACGTTGATATTATGCTCGACCGCCTACAACAGCGCCTTGGTTATCGTTTCAAGGATGAGACGCTACTACAAAAGGCACTGACCCATAGAAGTGTAGGTAGCAATAATAATGAGAGGCTGGAGTTTCTAGGTGATGCCATTCTAGGAATGGTGATAGCAGAATCACTCTTTCAACAGTACCCTGAGGAGCGAGAAGGCGCATTAAGCCGAAGGCGTGCATCGATCGTTAAGGGTGAGTCACTTGCGGTAGTGGCTCGCATGCTTAATCTGGGCGAATTTATCAAACTAGGTCCTGGGGAGCTCAAGAGCGGAGGCTTCCGCCGTGACTCAATTCTTGCTGATGCTGTTGAGGCTATTCTGGCCGCTATCTATCTCGATTCAGAGATTAACACCGTTCGAAAAACGATATTGACTCTGTTCGAGTCTTTAATCGACAGCTCAATGGATCCCGCGTTACTAAAGGATCCAAAAACCAGGCTTCAAGAGTATCTACAGAGCCGTAAGATTGATCTACCCATCTACGAGGTGATCTCAATCTCAGGAAAAGATCATAATCAGTTGTTTCAGGTCAGTTGTTGTCTGGCATCACTGAATATCAACACCAAGGGAGAGGGTGGCAGTAGACGTCAGGCAGAGCAGCAGGCTGCTGAAAAAGCACTGGATGAAATTAAATGAATAGTAGTGAACAATTCCGTTTTGGTTATGTGGCGATACTGGGGCGACCTAATGTTGGAAAATCAACACTGCTAAATCATCAGCTCGGACAAAAAATCAGTATTACCTCTAAGCGTCCCCAGACAACTCGCCATTCTATTCTTGGTATTAAGACCACAGACAACTACCAGATTGCATACGTTGATACGCCAGGCATCCATGAGGCGACCAAGGCGGTTAATCGCTATATGAACAGGTCTGCGATATCTGTTATCCATGATATCGATGTAGTGATCTTCGTTGTTGATAGAATGCAGTGGCGTGATGAAGATGAGCGTGTACTAGAGATCGCAAAACAGAGTGGTGTACCCATTATTTTAGCGATCAACAAGATCGATATGATAGAAGATAAAGAGAAGCTGCTCCCTTATCTAGGGGAGGTCTCACAGAAATATAGTTTTGCTGCGCTAGTACCAATCTCCTCTAGCCGAGGCATGAATCTCGATATGCTTGAGGAGACGGTAGCAAAATACCTACCTCAATCTGATCCGCAGTTTAGCCCCGATGAAGTCACTGATAAGAGCGTGCGCTTCCTTGCCGCTGAAATCATTCGTGAAAAACTAACACGGAATCTTGGAAAAGAACTACCATACTCTCTGACGGTTGAAATTGAAGACTTCAAAGAGGAGCAGGGTCTGGTTACGATTCATGCGCTAATTTGGGTAGAGCGTTCGAGTCAAAAGGCCATCGTGATTGGTAAGGCAGGAAAGATGCTCAAGGAGATAGGAGAGAAGTCGCGTATTGATATTGAACGCATGTTGGAACAGAAGGTATTCCTTAAGCTTTGGGTGAAAGTTAAAGAGGGATGGGCTGATGATGACAGGGCGCTGAAGAGCCTTGGTTATAACGATAAATAGAGTATGAGTCGACTGTAGTGGTACGTGTCGATGCACATCCATGTTATCTCCTCCATTCGAGACCCTATCGTGAAAGCAGTCTGATTCTTGATGTGTTCAGCTTTTCATACGGTAGAGTAGCCCTTATCGCTAAGGGTGCACGCAGTTCAAAATCTCGCCTTAAACCTGTGCTCACACCCTTCAATCAACTATTGATTAGCTGGAGTGGGCGAGGTGACCTATATACTCTGAGAGAGGCAGAGACTACTCACACATCCCTCCCGCTTCTGGGTAGTCGGTTGATTAGTGCTCTCTATCTCAATGAACTCATAAGAGACCTATTACACACAGAAGATCCTTGCGAGGATCTTTATGATCTCTATGAGAGAACCCTTAATGAGATTCGGCATGGTGACACGATTGACCATTCACTAAGATTGTTTGAAAAACATCTTCTTGAAGTGATGGGGTACGCGCTAATACTAGATCACGAAGCTGTTAATGGGGCACCGCTTGAAGATCTATTGTGTTATCGATATGAGATTAATAACGGACCTGTAATATGTGATTGCAACAATCGTGGGGCTGTTTTTAGAGGTCGTGATTTAATCGCATTTTGCAATGAGAATTTTGAAAGTGAAGAGTCTCTTAAATCGTCAAAGCGGCTAACTAGGTTAGTCCTGTCAAATCTAATTAGTCGAAAAGAGATAAAGAGCCGTTCACTCTTCAGTGTGCTCTAACTATTATTCCAGATATCACTGTGTAAGGTAAGTTGATGAATAGAAGATTACTAGGCGTAAATATCGATCACATCGCTACTATCCGTCAGGCGAGAGGTACACGCTACCCAGATCCCATCTATGCAGCAATGATTGCAGAAGAGTCGGGGGCCGATATTATCACTCTCCATCTCAGGGAAGATAGACGGCATATTCAAGAACGTGACGTAGAGATACTCAGTCAGACTATACAGACGAGAGTAAATCTTGAAATGGCTGTTACGGATGAAATGGTCGATATAGCCTTAAGACTTGCCCCTGCAGATTGCTGCCTGGTTCCTGAGAGACGAGAAGAGCTTACAACTGAGGGTGGCCTTGATGTGGTTGGTCACATCGATCCGATAACTTCCGCATGTCAGCGGCTAACAGCAAATGACACCTGTGTATCACTCTTTATCGACCCTGATAATAGTCAGATTGATGCCGCCTATGAGGCCGGTGCCAGGGTAATAGAAATACACACCGGACACTATGCAGATGCTGCATCTGATCAGATTGCAGATAGCGAATTTGAAAAAATTAAATCAGCAGTCGACTATGCTGCGCAGAAGGGTATCAAGGTTAATGCTGGTCACGGCCTTAATTATCATAATGTCGCTAGAATTGCTGAGATTGATTCAATAGCGGAGCTGAATATTGGTCATGCAATTATTGCTCGAGCTCTCTTTTGTGGGTTGAATAATGCCATTAAAGAGATGAAACAGCTTATCTTGGTTAGAAATAAACAATGATTATCGGTATTGGTACGGATATTGTGTCGATTGATAGAATCGAATCCGCATTATTGCGTTTTGGTGATCGGTTTGCTGCGAGGGTGTTGGCAGTAGAAGAGATGACCGTATATCAAGCGAGTGCGGCTAAACATAGAGTGCTGGCAAAAAGATTTGCTGCAAAGGAGGCTGCGGCGAAGGCGATGGGCACAGGTTTTAGAAACGGTGTATGCATGCGTGATATCGTGATCACACATGACCAACTTGGAAGGCCGTTGTTGCAGTTCTCAGGAAAGGCGTTGTTGTATCTAGAAAAGATTGGTATGAAGAGTAGCCATCTTAGTATATCTGACGAACAGAAGTACGCGATCGCTTTTGTAACGCTTACAAGCTGAACAATCTGTTTCTGTTACTTTTTATTTCCTCTATTCTCTCAAGCACGCAGTAATAAGTTTGTTTGATTAGCTCAGGTTGTCCATCGACAACTGCCTGCTCAAGTTCGGAGGCCGCTTTTTCAAGGCGCGGCATGCTGCAGTAACTTGCCGATCCATTCAACTTATGCGATGCCACCCGGAGGTTGTCTAATCTATTTGAAGCATAGGCTTCTGATAGCACATTCTCATGCTCATCAATCTCATCGATGAGCATTGCGACTAGCTCCTGAGCTAGCTTCTCGTTGCCACCTGTTTTCTTTTTTGCTTGTTCGTTGTCGTAGATGGAATCTAGTGAGTTATCAATAGCTGTCACTGTATCAGCGCCAACAAGATCAGTACTGTTAAGGCAGCTATTAAGGGTGGAGATTAACATCTCTTCATTAATTGGTTTTAGTAACATATCAGTGATTCCTGCTTCACGACACAGCTGTTCTGTCTCTGGCAGGGTGTCAGCAGTTAGGCCAATAATTGTTGTTTCGCTGTTGATGATGTTGTCATTTTTTATCTTCTCTGTGGTTTCGATTCCGCTTATGCCGGGCATGTGGATATCCATAAATATTATGTCGTAGCTATTATTCTGACACAGTTCGACAGCCTGGTTGCCGTCAGTGGCTTCATCGATCGACTTTGTCCGTTTTTGTAGAAGCGATGTCAAAAGCTTTCGGTTGATTTGGTTGTCATCAACCACAAGAATCCTTAAGTCATTCGCTGACCGCCATGGAGAGCGAAGTGAGGGCGGTTAGTCCCCGATAGTCGACGCCGTCTGTATATTCGTAGTTGAGAGCGCGAGCGAACGACGGAGAAGATGCAGCAGCGGCTTTATGTCGGCGTAGAGTCACTGAGGGAGTTGTGTAGAGCCGCGAAGAGGTGATTACGCAACGTACGCAGGACGTCGGGCGCCGCAGGCATAAACGGTCGCGTGAAGTTTTGCTGTTTGCTTGGGCTTGGATGCCCAAAACAAACTTTCGCAAAAATAGCGACTCCCCGGTCTTTCTAGTCGTGTGGTAATAACCTCGTTGTGTGTGCTTGGTTCTACGAAGTCCTTGTCGAAAAGTCTCGAGATTAGAGTCAGCCCAGCTGCAAGGGTTACATACTCCTTGCGTAGGGTTACATTACTCAGGTCGAGTCTATTATCGAAATCTATAAAGTCAGGATTGTCGGTAATAATAAGCACAGGAATGTGAGCAAGGAACTCGGATATGTATTGTGCCAGATCAAGTCGTTCTATCTCAGTTGAACTGGATCGAACCACAATCAAATCAAATCCTGTTGGATCTTCAGTATAAAAAGAGTCTATAGACCTAACAACAACACATGCGCCTCGCTCTTCTATCGGTGCTATCAATACGTCATCGCCGTTTACCTTGTCATGTAAAAAAAGAACCTCTCGGTCGAAATATATATTGGCATCAAGGTTCTTATTGTCAGCATCAACAACAACTCCTTTAGGAAGGGTAAACCAGAATCTTGTTCCATGCCCTGGTGAACTGTTAACACCTATCTCGCCACCTAATAGGTCAATCAGCTTTTTAGATACTGCCAGACCAAGTCCAGTTCCCCCGTAGTTTCTTGTGATGGAACAATCCTCCTGGGTGAATTCATTGAACATCTTCCGTTGAAAATCATATGAGAGGCCAATACCCGTATCAACAACTTCGATCAATAAGTTATTACTGTTTTTATTATTAACAATATTTACTTTTACATAACCGTTTTCAGTGAACTTGATGGCGTTGTTTACAAGGTTGGTCAATATCTGTTTTATTCTTAATCGATCACTTCGGATAAATCTTGATGAGATGTCTGTATTTGAATAGTAGAGATTGATCGATTTGTTGTGGGCGTAAGGCGATAACAGGACCATAACTTCCTCGATACATTCGTTGATGTCGATGGTTTGTTGGTCAATATCGAGCATGCCGGCATCGATTTTTGAGAAATCAAGAATGTCATTGATTATCTGCATCAGGGTTCGAGAAGAAACCTGTATGGCCGCCATTGCCTCCTGCTGCTCAAATGATAGCTGCGTATTTGCTAATACATCACAAAATCCAGTAATACCGTTGAGTGGTGTCCTCAATTCATGGCTCATATTTGCAAGGAACTCACCTTTCACTTCATTCGCCTTTACAGCCTTCAATCGTTCTGTTTCTAGTTCTCTGTTTTGAATTTCGATCTTATTGATACTGTCTGTAAGTTCGTTGGTTGCAGCTTCAATCTCCCGTTGTTGGTTGGTAATTAAACTACCAATCGATCTCGCCATGCTAGAGATGCCATTGGCCAGATAGTCAAGGTCTCGATTACTATACCTGCCTACCTCTATGTCATATTTGTTATTGCTGATCTTCTCT
The DNA here is from genome assembly GCF_013343005.1 of Candidatus Reidiella endopervernicosa. Classification (GTDB taxonomy): domain Bacteria; phylum Pseudomonadota; class Gammaproteobacteria; genus Reidiella; species Reidiella endopervernicosa. Next base: position 2,278,734 of record NZ_CP054491.1, on the reverse strand, counting down.
ATCGCTTTCGTCATCTTTACAATTGGATTAGAAAGACGCCTGGAAAGTGATATCAGCAGTGCTAGCGAGATGGTGATTACAGCGATAAGAAATATGACTATTCTTGCTATTACGTTACTTTTTTTAGCCGCATTCTCAAAACCTGACATTCTGACAAAGATCCAACCAAGCTGTTCATCGTTGTTAGTGTCGAATATATCGTCAACAGTGTCGGAGATATTGATTCCCTTCAAAAATATTGGATGCTTATATGAAATAGGATCCACAACGACCACGGCATGGTTGATTCGACTTATAACGGTATTGTCTTCAATGTCGACGATGGTAATACTAATTAGGTCGTTACCCTTTAAGGCCTCTTCCAGCAGGTCTGATAGAAATTCGGTATTACCTGAAACCACTCCATACTCAGTCGCAGGAGCTAACATTTTGGCTGTTGTTTCTGCTCTCATCTGGAGTTGTATGTCTGACTCTTCAAAGTGTGTTTGGATGAAATAGTAACCAAACGTTAAGCAGGCAATCAGTACTGGGATTAGACCCAGAATGATCGTTTCAAGATGAATTGATGGCTTATTCATTGATTCATCCTTTCGATAAGAGTGGCCTTAAGGCTGGTAGCATCCGGCAGCCTTAAATTGAGTGAGTCAGATACTCTTCGATTGACCGTTACTGAGAACTCAGTCGGTTTTACGATGTAAAGGTCTGTTGCTGGTGTCTTGTTTGTATCCAGTAAGGCGGATATATCAGCCGCAATATTTTCTATCGAGCTATATAGTGCCGCCGAGGCACCGGCGGTACTGTATGCCTTGCTGTATGCGACGAGTGGGACGCCCATTCGATAGCTGTTTAAAATAATAGATTTGGCATTACTTCGATTGTGTAGTGCGCGATCTGGTATGGCTAGAACCGCTTCTGACCCTCTTATAGCATCAATAAGATGGTGGGTAGTTAGTGGTAGGTCGATCTGTTTGAGGGTTAACCTTATGCTGTTTTTTAACGCGAACTGCTTGATCCGAGTTATCTTGGAGGTGTTGTTTGCCGTGCTGTAAGGTAAAACAATACTGTTGTGATCACTAACTTCATCTGCTAATAACAGCAGTCGCTCAACGGGTTGGTCGACTACTAATGCCGTTACGCTGTTTCTGTTTGTTCCCGGATTTGAATAAAGATGTTCTATTTCTGACTCAGAAACCATAGCAGCGATGATCTTTTTCCCATTGAGATAATTGACCAGCTGTTTTGTGACTTTTATTCCTATCGCAAGATACACGGTGTTATCTTTGGATAGAGATAATTTATCATCGGTTGTTAATGGCGAACTGAGTAATCGACCATCTATCTTTCTCGACGGTATTGACGAGAGCGCGTTAATCAGTTTTGTGACTCGTTTACTCTCCTTTTGATAGACAGCGATAACATCCATTGTCGACGTTGTTTCTGCGAGAACCAGACGAGGGGAGGTAAGAATCGCTGCGAACAGAACGACTCCTGTGAGCACCGTAATGATGCCCCTTATACTTGCTGAATTAAAACGCATTCCTTCGCTGACCGCCATGGATAGCGAAGCGAAGGCGGTTAGTCCGATAGTCGACGCCGTCTGCATATTCGTAGTTGAGGCGCGAGCGGACGACGAAGAAGATGCAGCAGCGGCTTTATGTCGGCGTAGAGTCACTGAGGGAGTTGTGTAGAGCCGCGAAGAGGTGATTACGCAACGTACGCAGGACGGTCGGGGCGCCGAAGGCATAAACGGTCGCGTTAAGTTTTTGCTGTTTGCTTGGGCTTGGATGCCCAAAACAAACTTTCGCAAAAATAGCGACTCCCCGGCATTATTGTTTGTTTGATTAATTGATTCTGATAAGGGTTGGCATGGGCTATAGACTCAGAAGAAGTTCTAGATAACCGCGTCTTTCGAAGAGATTATCTTTATCATATTCGCGATAATCTTCATCCAATGTGTTTTGCACAACCATTGCGATGGTTGCCTTATTGCCGCCGAATGAGACGGACCTGGATAACCGTAAATCTAGTCGATCGATTGGACCGGTATCATCTCCTGTACCAAGTCCGTGAATCTCATCCATGTGATAGAAGTTCAGGCTGACATCAAGAAGCCTGGGGATACGCTGGATGAGAAGAATGTTGTAGCTGTTCTCAGGCGTTGCTTCTTCGATGCCATCATCACTATAGTCACTGCTCGAAACAAATGCTCTGGAGTAGCTGGCGTGTACTCTGGTCTTGTCAGTTGGGGAGAAGTCAATCTCAAGCTCCACACCATCGGCGGTTGCGTGATCAAGATTCGGGAGTCGCTATTTTTGCGGAAGCTTGTTTTGGGCCTCAAGCCCAAGCAAGCGGCAAATACTTAACGCGACCGTTTAGCCTACGGCGCCCGACGTCCTGCGTACGTTGCGTAATCACCTCTTCGCGGCTCTACACAACTCCTCAGTGACTCTACGCCGACATAAAGCCGCTGCTGCATCTTCTTCGTCGTTCGCTCGCGCTCTCAACTACGAATAGGCAGACGGCGTCGACTATCGGGACTAACCGCCTTCGCTTCGCTATCCATGGCGGTCAGCGTTGGTGGATATCACTAATGGTACCAACCATACGACGCAGCTCGTCATGGAAAAGTCTTATATCTGTCGTCAAGCCAACACTTCTATACTGACCTAACCAGCCAATCTCAGCGGAACGAATAACCTCTGATTTTAATCCTCCAGTGCTGCTGTAGACCGTCAGGGGGAAACAAGTAGTTGGAGCGGCAATAAGGCAGAGCGTGATCTCTGCGTTAGCCTGATCCTCGTACAAAACAGGGTTTCTACTTGCCTTGGAGTAGCTCACTCTAAAAGTATTGCTAGGATTGAGTTTATAGACGAGACCGATCTTGGGTGATGTGTCATCACCAATCAGATCACTCTCTTCATACATCAGGCCGCCATTAAGCAACAAGGAGTCGGTCAACTTCAATTCCACCGCTGACCGCCATGGAGAGCGAAGTGAGGGCGGTTAGTCCCGATAGTCGACGCCGTCTGCATATTCGTAGTTGAGAGCGCGAGCGGACGACGAAGAAGATGCAGCAGCGGCTTTATGTCGGCGTAGAGTCACTGAGGGAGTTGTGTAGAGCCGCGAAGAGGTGATTACGCAACGTACGCAGGACGGTCGGGGCGCCGAAGGCATAAACGGTCGCGTTAAGTTTTGCTGTTTGCTTGGGCTTGGATGCCCAAAACAAACTTTCGCAAAAATAGCGACTCCCCGGATTGGCGTATGCCCTTAACAGGGTGTTTTCCAATGTCGCGTCAGTTCCCAGATATCCCACTGAGTTCACACTATCTTCACGAGCCCCCAGCCCCCAAAGGGCCTTTACGCTGTTACCAAGAGTGAAATTGTGCTGGAACTCTGCAGCATAACGTCTGCCGGAGTAGTCAAAGTCGATATTGGAGAAGACGTCCATACCGCTAACGTTGGCGATGGCTCTGTAGTTATCGTCCAGCTCGTAGTACTGGTGAGAGAGCTGTAGGCTAAACTGATTGTTCGCGTCGTTGCTATGCTCCCAGCGCATAAGCTGAAAGTTATAGTCACCATTTTGCATGTGAGGCGGATTCAGGCTGCTATCGACATGTCCATCTTTCTTGTAACTCTGGTTCAAACCCGCCTCGAGAAACAGCGAGTCATTCGCAGTAACCTGATAGTCGAATCGCCCCGTTAATATTCCCTGCTCCTGGCCATCATGACGCTCAATAAAACCCTCTTCCGTAAGGGCGCTGAAGCCGATGCGGTAGTCGATATCACCCAGTGAATTACCGTGGCGTATGTCGATCTTTCGATGTTCGTTATAACCCCCCGTCAGCTTGAAACTAGTTCCTAAATCCTCAACGGAGTGTTTGGTAATGATATTGATCACGCCCAGATAGGCATTGGCACCGTAGGTGGCAGCATTGGGTCCACGCACAACCTCAATACGCTTAATATCCTCAATAGTAATCGGTAGATTGGACCATGGAACACCGCCCGTTGTCGGAAGATAGACGGAGCGACCATTTATCAACACCTGCATCCGTTTTGAGACATGTTCGCTAAGACCATGAGAGGTGACGCCCATATTCGTCGTGTTGCTATACATCACCTGAAAGCCTGGAACGAGTCTGAACAGCTCGGGGATTGTTCTTGCACCTGAGGCAATGATCATCTCTTCGTCGATGACCGACATACTGATTGGAACTTCATTGAGTGGTTGCGAAATACGTGTCGCGGAGAGGACTAAAGGAATCTCACCTTGATAGGCCTCATCTTCATCCCACATATGATCATCGGCAAGAGAGTGAGAGACCAGCGCTAGAGAGAGCAGGGGAGCGAGTAAGGACAGGTGTGGTGTGTGCATGTATCCGTTCCGCATTTATTGTATACAATGCCTTCATCGTCACGCGATTTGTCGACTCACGTGGCAGACATTTTGTTCAAAAAATTTTACTTGATGAGGCTCTGTAACACAATGAAAAACCAAGAATTCAAGACCATTGAATCGTTTATTGGTGGTACGCCGTTGGTGCGATTACAGAGATTAGCTCAAGAGAATGGCAACACCGTACTGGTGAAGCTAGAAGGTAATAACCCTGCCGGTTCCGTTAAAGATCGCCCTGCTATGAGCATGATTCGTCATGCTGAATCACGTGGCGAGATCAAGCCGGGAGATACCTTGATTGAAGCCACCAGCGGCAACACAGGCATTGCCCTTGCCATGGCTGCAGCTATTAAAGGTTATCGCATGGTGCTGATCATGCCTGAGCACATGAGCGTTGAACGTCGCTCAATCATGCTCGCCTATGGCGCTGAGATTGTTTTGGTCAGTAAAGATGAAGGCATGGAAGGTGCTCGCGACCTGGCCAAACAGATGGAGTCTGAAGGTAAGGGCCGTGTGCTTGATCAGTTTTCTAATGAAGATAATCCACTGGCTCACTATGAGTCGACTGGGCCTGAAATCTGGAGCGATACCAATGGCACCATTACCCATTTCGTCAGCTCGATGGGTACAACAGGTACGATTATGGGCACCTCCAGATACCTTAAAGAGCGTAATCCTGCTATTGAGATCGTCGGTGTGCAGCCAACTGAAGGTTCGAGTATTCCAGGCATACGCCGCTGGCCGGAGGCCTATCTGCCAGCCATCTATCATGGCGATGAGGTCGACCGCACCATCGATATCAGTCAACAACAGGCTGAGGATATGACCCGCCGGCTTGCGACTACCGAAGGGATTTTTGCCGGAATATCCTCTGGTGGTGCCGTTGCGGCAGCCCTTCAGCTTGCAACTGAGCTGGAGAATGCCGTGATTGTGGTAATTATCTGTGATCGAGGAGATCGTTATCTCTCTACGGGTATTTTCCCAGAACAATAGCCACGTGAAGCTCTGGCTAACGCTATTCTCACTGCTGCTGTTATGCATCGGCTCATCATCGCTCTATGCCGTTGAGCAGATCGGATTCGAACTTTCCGAGATTGGTGATAACACCGTTCAGATCGATAATCTCGAGATATTTGTCAATCTTGGCAGTCGAGAGGCAGGAAGTCTCGAACTGACAATCGATAAAATTGAGCTTGCTGCACCTGAACTATCCATCACCTCACTGACGCTTCGATGTGATCATGCCGTATACAGCGCAGATCTGATTGAGTGTGTAAAAGGTACTGCGAAGGCCAAATCTGAATATCTCCAGGCGCGTGAATTCCAACTTTCATTCAGTTATCACCCGGACACCTCTACTTTTAATTTTGAAGCTGAGCAGCTTCCCCTCTTCGACGGGAAAGGACGCATCAAAGGTCTTTACAAAGATTCCGTGCTCGAGATAGAAAGTCGGCTCTCAGATCTGTCACTTGAGCAACTCAGTTTGCTGATCCCAGAGTCTCATCGAGAGGGATTAACGCTCTCTGGCAAAGGTGATATCGACGTTACCCTTACAGTCGCTCAAGGCGATATCGATGCCAGTGGCACGATTGCACTCAAGCAGATTGATCTGGCCAATGGTGATGACACGTTCGTAACGGAACAGCTCAGCACTGAGAATCAATTCCGAGTGAAGAAGAACGGCTACCAGTGGAGTATCAGCCACGAACTCACACTTAGCGATGGTGCACTCTATTTAGAACCACTCTACCTGGAGTTTGATTCCACGCCGCTACGAGCCAATATGGTTGCCATCTATGATCAACAGAAGGCGCTGCTCAACGTCACTATGCTGACTATTGAAGATGATCGTAGTAATCGCGTTCATGCAAAAACAGTCGTTAATCTCGATAACGATTTAAATGAATTGTCGATTGCTGTTGATGCAGAGCTTGGTGATCTTGCCGCCGTCTATCAGCACTACCTTCAACCAGCCCTTATTGGAACCTCGCTCGATGCTCTGGAGATGGCTGGCAAACTCAATGGGCAAGCCATTATAGAGCAGGGTACCGTCACTCAGCTCAATCTCAAGCCAACGGCCATACATCTTGACGACACAAAAGGGCGCTTTGGGCTGTTTAATCTCAACGGCACTATCGATTGGAGCGATGATCTGCAACCACACCACTCATCACTGAGCTGGGACGGAGGGCACCTCTACAACCTGAGCTTTGCCAGCAGCGAACTCGATCTAACAAGCAAGGGGGAGCAGGTGGAGTTGCTGCACCCAGTCACGCTACCGCTTCTGGATGGTGCATTAACCGTTGAGTCTTTTCTGCTTAACGGCATCAGCGATGTGAATCGCAGTTGGCAATTCAGCGGCTATCTTGAACCGGTCTCGATGGAGGCGATCAGTCATGCACTGGGTTGGCCACAGATGTCGGGAAAGCTCTCCGGCATGATTCCTGAGGTGACCTATAGCGATCATCGGGTGACTATGGATGGCATGTTATTGGCGCGCGCCTTCGATGGAGATGTAGTCATCAGCAATCTATCACTCACCGATCCTCTGGGCGTTACACCGGAACTTAATGCAGATATTAAGATCACAAACTTAGACCTGGAGCCACTTACCCGTACCTTCTCATTCGGCAAGATTGAGGGACGCCTCAATGGTGAGATCAACAAATTGAGTATGGTGTCATGGATGCCAAACTCATTTGAGGCGAGACTCTATACACCGAGAGAGGATGAGTCCCGGCACAGAATTAGCCAGCGTGCGGTCGATAACATCTCAAATCTTGGCGGAGTTGGAGTCGCGGGTTCACTATCGAGAAGCTTTCTGCGCTTCTTTGATGAGTTCTCCTACGATCGCATCGGTATTAGCTGTAAATTGCGTAATGGCATCTGTGAAATGGATGGTGTCGAGGCGGCTGAAAACGGCTACTATCTGGTCAAAGGCGGTGGATTACCACGCATCGATGTAGTCGGTTTTATTCGCCGTGTCGACTGGGATGAACTGATTGATCGGTTAAAATCTAGCACCCTCGGCGAGAGCCCGGTCATCGAGTAGCAAATACAGATATAGAGAATAAGGAGTGAGAAAGATGAGTAGAAAAAGCAGTTTCACCCTGATGAGTCTTCCGTTATTTCTAATGGCCTGTGTGACCATCAACATCTACTTCCCTGCCGCTGCTGCTGAAAAGGCCGCTGATCGGATTATTGAGGATGTTTGGGGCAAGGAGGGTGAGCAGCCTGCACCCGAGGCAAAACCTGAAGAGAGCAGTGCCGTTCAGCCACAGAGCGGCCAATCACACAACGTTGCGATCGCCGTACTCGACTTCTTTATTCCTGCCGCCCAGGCCGCAGATGCAGACATCTCTATTTCGACACCTGCGATCGACCGCCTGAGAGGCTCAATGCGCAAACGTCACGGTAAACTCAAAGGTTCCTATAAGAGCGGAGCTATTGGTCTTACACGCGATGCGCTAATCAAGATACGTGATCGCAAGGCTGTCCCGCTCAAACAGCGCAACTCACTCAAACAGCTGGTTGCAGATGAAAATCGTGATCGGAATGGACTCTATCGTGCTATCGCTGATGCCAATGGTCATCCAGAGTGGGAACGTGAGATTCGTGCCACCTTCGCGAAACGCTGGGTAGGAAAGGCTAGAGGTGGTTGGTGGTATCAGGATCGCTCAGGTGGCTGGGTACAGAAATAGAATAGGAGAAATGCTCTCTAGAGTACCTCGCCTCTGCGACACAGGCTCTAGAGGGCACAGTTAATTTCTGCGAAGGCATTGGCCTGGTTCCTGCCATGCTCCTTACCAAAGTAGAGCGCCTGATCCGACTCTTTGATCATCTGCTCCAGAGTCTGCTCGTTGCGTGTCTCTGATTCATCACGAACAGAGATTCCAATGGTAGCCGATACTTTGATCTGCTGACTATCGACATCGACTTTTCTACCGCCTAATGAACCAAGGATTCTCGAGGCCATCTGCTTGGCGCCCGCCAGACCGGTATCGGGGAGTGCGATAATAAACTCCTCACCACCGAAACGTGCCAGCAGGTCACTTTCACGAATGATCTCTTTGAATATAGAAGCAGCAACCTCAAGCACCGTATCACCGGCAGCGTGACCAAAACGGTCATTGATCGATTTAAACAGATCCAGGTCGATGGCCAACACCGAAAAGGACTCGTTACGACGAATGGCGTGCGCCATGGCCGCCTTGGCGGCGGGGAAGAAATGGCGTCGATTGTAGAGGCCAGTCAACTCATCAACGCTGCTCAGTTCTTCAAAGCGCCGCTTCAGGTTCTGCGCCTCTATCAGTGCAAGTTCTAGTTGATGCGTTCTTCTATCGATCTCCGCTTCCATGAAACGGGTACGACGCAGGTTGGCGAGGATCTGTCCCAGGAAGTTTGAGAAGAGCAGCAACATCTGCTCACTATCCTCTGCGGTCTGTGGCTTTGGATAGTAGGCGATCAGCACTCCCAGTAGATCACTACCCGAGACGATCGGTACGGAGAGTGTGAAACCACCGGCCTGGGTTGTTAATGATGTTTCATTGAGATCGAAAATCTGGCTCGGTGAGCAGTGCTCACTCCGTTGCGGCTGGCGAGTGTCGGCAACCTGGCTCAACATCCCATGTCCGGTGCTTAATACTTTTCCACGAAGTGTGGCAAAAGGGTTTTTGAGTTGTTGCTCACCACCTCTTAGATTGCACAGATCGGTACCGGCAGCGTAAAGCAGGCCTTCGTTACAGGTGAGAAAGATGGTGCAGTGCTGCATATCCTGATACTCCATCAGAATATCGAGGCTCTTCTGGAGGAGCGCTGCTTCGCGAGTGGTCTCTATGTCGATATCTGAGAGCGCACGTAGTGCTGAGAGCGCATCAAGCAGACGCGTATAGTTCTGATTAATCTCCTGATACGACTCTTTTATGTGTTCAATCATCTGGACGAGACCTCACTCGATCGCGAGAATTCGCGACATGCTGGCGATATCTTCATTCTGTTCGGTGATTCGTTCAATCACCTGTTCAAATGCGGCACTATCAATGCCGAGAGAGCCAAGCTCATCAGTCTCGACCTGTAACTCATCGCCAGCGATCATCGTGTTGGCGATACGCGATGCCAGACCGATCATTTTGACTTTCCGCGCCAGCTCGCCTTGATAATCTTTGTCATGATGATTCTCGATCACGACGCTGACATCGAGTGGCAGATGCCACTTCCTGGCAATAACAGCACCTGCGCAGTGGTGGTCAATTCCAAGCTCGCGCTCTTCAATCTCTATTAGGTGGGATGACTCATCTTCATGGTCAGCCCTTATTGCACTACCCATCTCAGATGGGAAACAGCTTGTCAGCACCAGCATGCCGATGTTGTGTAGCAGACCACAAAGATATGAGCTGTCGGGTTCTATCGACTCATCTTTAAGCAGGGGAGCAAGCGAGCGTCCGACAGCCGCGCTAAGCAGTGCCACATGCCAGTAGCGTTGCAGGTCAAAACCACCACACTTGCTGACATCAAAGGGGGAGCTGAGCAGAATGCCGATAGCGAGACTACTCACCGTCTTCAGACCGAGAACCCTGACGATTGCATCCTGAACGGTATAAATAGGTTTTGGCTGTCCGAAATAGGCCGCGTTGGAGAGACCGATAATACGAGCCATGACGCCGGGGTCTTGCTCAATGGTTTTCGACAGTCGACGGATATCGACGTCTTTATCGGTGGCCTGCTCAAGTATCTGCTGAGCAATAACTGGCAGCGGAGGAAGATGGGGGATGTCACAGAGGGTACGCAGTGTGTCGCTCATTTGCACCTGTGCCAGCATTTCGTCTTTTTCTACCATTTCAGTGGGTTATGAAATCCCTGTAAATAGCCCAATTAACTTCTGTAATCCTTAATTCAGCTTCGCATTATGCCATATCTGACGGATACATAAGAGACCACACCTGATGATAGATCATGAAAGTGTGATCAATTCCCATTTTATCACCTCTGTGCTTGATCCAAATCAGGCTGTAGAATTGCGCCTCCCTGATCCTCACAACAAAATTGAGTCGTAGAGTCATGTCGAGAAGACGCCGCAGAAAGATCCCCCAAGAGCCTGTCGAGGCCACAATTGAGTCGATGTCACACGATGGTAAAGGTGTCGCCCATCTTGATGGGAAAGCACTTTTTATTGGGGGAGCACTGCCTGATGAGCGGGTCATGTTCAAATATAGTCGGCTCAATCGCCGATTCGATGAGGGTAATACGGTCGAGGTGCTTGAGGCCTCTCCAGACCGGGTTGAGCCAAAGTGTCTGCATGCCGCCATCTGCGGTGGCTGCACACTGCAGCACATGGATAGCGATGCCCAGATCAGTGCCAAGCAGCAGGTGCTGCTTGATAACTTTGAACACCTGGGTAAGGTGGCCGCCGAGACCATTTTACCGCCCATCACGGGGCCTGTTTGGGGCTATCGGCGCAAGGCTCGTCTCGGCGTCAAGGATGTGGTCAAAAAGGGGAAGGTACTGGTTGGTTTCCGTGAGAAGGGAAGCCCCTATCTGGCTGAACTTGAACAGTGCGAGGTACTACACCCCTCAGTAGGCCTGCGTCTTCGCGAGCTGGCCACCTTGATTGAGGGGATGGATACCCACAACCGTATCGCCCAGATCGAAGTGGCGGTCAGTGACAGCGATACAGCACTGGTATTTCGCAATCTCGACCCTCTCAGTGAAGGTGACCATAAAAAACTACTCGACTACGCTCAGGCGCAGCAACTGCAGGCCTACCTGCAGCCGGGCGGTCCCGATACCGTTACACCTCTCTGGCCCGAGGCTCCCAGCCTTAGCTACCGACTCGACGCCTACGACGTTGAGATCACCTTTGAGCCGGGTGACTTTACCCAGGTCAACCATGAGATAAACCACCAGATGATCGATCGGGCCATTGAGATGTTGGAGTTGGAACCGGGGGAGCGAGTGCTCGATCTCTTCTGTGGATTGGGTAACTTCACCTTACCGATCACACGTCGAGCAGCCGCCGTCGTCGGGGTTGAAGGTGATGCCACCCTGGTCGAGCGTGCAAAGGCTAATGCAGAACGAAACGGCATCGAGAACGCAGAGTTCCACGTGGCCGACCTTGCCGATGAGCATATTGACCCGCCGTGGTTACAGGGGGGCTTTGACAAGATTCTGCTCGACCCGGCTCGTGCCGGTGCTCTGGAGGTGCTACCGACACTGGCCAAGCTCGGCACAAAGCGCATCGTCTATGTCTCGTGTAATCCGGCAACGCTGGCACGTGATGCGGGAGAGCTGGTCCACACACACGGCTTTCGACTCGTCTCTGCAGGGGTGATGGATATGTTCCCCCACACCGGCCACGTCGAATCGATTGCGCTCTTTACTCGGGATTAGCACGACAGGCGTCCAAACCTTCCGCTCTATTTGCCGTTGTAGCTGATCCGATAGATCACACCCGACAGATCGTCAGAGACCAGCAATGCACCATCCTTTGCCACGGCGACGTCAACCAGGCGTCCCCACGGCATCTCTCCCTTTTTGCCTGCCCAGCCGGAGGCGAATATCTCCTCGTTGCGTTTGCGACCATCCTTAACCGTTGCCATCCAGATCTTGAAACCACGCTTTTGCTGCTGATCCCAGGAGCCATTCTCGACCAGATAGAGTCGCTCTTGATAGGCGCTCGGAAAACCCTTGCCGGTATAAAAAAGCATACCCAGAGGCGAGACATGAGCCCCGAGTTCAACCACCGGTGAGCGATAGTTGCCGCAGTGGTGATTCACACCATATTCAGGATCACGCATCCCCTTGCCAAAACAGTAGGGGAAGCCGAAATGGAGGCCCGCAAGTGGTGCGTAGTTGAGTTCGTCCTGAGGTTGCTCGCCCTCTACCCAATTCCTTGCCGTATCGGTAAACCAGAACCCACCGGTCTCCGGGTGCCAGTCGAAACCACCACTATTTCTCACCCCGGTAACGAAGGGTTTGATGCGTTTCTTCTCCAGATCAAGCCGAACAATCTGGCCGAACCCACTGCGGCTGCAGATGTTGCAGGGGGCGCCAATTGAGATATAGAGCTGCCCATCGGGGCCAAAGCGTATATAGCGCCATCCCTGGTAGCGTTCGGTAGGCAGACGGCTATAGACCGTTTCGGGCTTGAGCTGTTTTTCAAGATTCTCTTCGATCTTGTTATAGCGAAGAATGCGCCGATTTTCGGCAACATAGAGCGCTCCCTTATGAAAGGTGACGCCGTTGGGCATGAAGTGACGTCCACCGACCTCGATCACCTTATCAACCTTACCGTCGCCATCCTTGTCGGGCAGGGCGTAGACTTTACCCAGGGTGCGTGTGCCAACAAACAGCGTTCCCTGGTCTCCAACCGTAAGGGTCCGAGCGTTTGGAACCTGATCGCTGTAGATCTCAATCTCAAAGCCGGAAGGAAGCGTAATCTGCTCCAGAGGGAGTTCGCGTTTATATTCAACAATGGGTGATGTATCACTACCCCCACGTTTTTTTCTCTCGGCATCAGCCGCAGCCTTTGCCTTAGGATCGATGACTATCGGGGCAGGCAGAGATATTGGCTCGAAGAGTTTGGGTGCTGAATATAGCGCTGGGGATAGAAACAACATGGAGAAAGTGAGCAGCAGTGTCGTAATGCTTGCCGCACGTGTCCCTCCCATCATCTGTCGTTTTTTACTATCCATCTCATTCACTCACTATCAATCGCTAACACCAGCTTACCGCTAGTCGAACCCTGCTCTATGCGCTGATGCGCCTCGGCGGCACGCGCTAGCGGTAATACATCGGCAACCTTGATGCCCAGCTTGCCCTGATCGAAAAGTGCCGCGCACTGGCTCAGGATATTGCCCTGATGTTGGCGCGCCTCGATCATGTTGTAGTAGAGCGGCGTCAACATTAACTCCAGCGAGATACGCAGGTTGCGCATTCTCGCAATCTTCCAGTCCAGGTCAGGCGCCGGTTGCAGCAGCGTTACCAGATCGCCGCCGTAACGCAGCGCCGCGAATGAGTCGCTGAAGGTCTGCCCGCCTACAGTATCGAAGATGCAATCGACCCCGCGCCCCCGACTCCAGCTCAGTGCCACCTTGGCGAAATCGGTCTCACTGTATAGAGTCACCTGATCGGCCCCGAGTTCACTGCAGAATGCCGCTTTCTCCTGATCGCTGACCGTGGTTAACACCTCGGCCCCCGCAATCTTCGCCAGCTGAATCGCTACATGTCCCACACCCCCGGCACCGGCGTGAATCAGCACCTTATCCCCCGCCTTGATACCGACCCGATCGTGTAGTGCCTCCCAGGCGGTGATCAGAACCAACGGCGCGGCGGCCGCCTCGACAAAGGTGAGAGCGGCAGGCTTGTGCGCCACATAGCGCTCATCGACCACGGCGTACTCAGCGTAGTTCCCACACGGTCCGCCAATACCGCCGTTACAGAAGTAGACCTCATCTCCCACTGCAAAGCGCTCTACAGCCGCACCCACCGACTCCACAATACCCGCGCCATCACAGCCGAGGATGGTAGGGGTGAGTTCAGGGTGATAGGTGCCAGCACGGCGAAGTTTGGTGTCAATCGGATTGACGCCAGCCGCCTTGAGACGGACCTTTATCTCTCGTTTCTGTTCAATCTGGGGGGCGTCAATCTCACTCAGCTGCAGCACATCAGGTGCACCCGTGCTCTCCATCACTACGGCTTTCATGCTCGATTCCTTATTGGGTATACCCCTCTTATCGGCAGAGGGCAGATTTTTTTCAGTAAGCATACACAACAGCCTATGGCTGTCATACCATGTCGCTTTGCGCAGCGAGTGATGGATAAAAGATGGCCAAAGAGATCGAAAGAAAGTTTCTGCTCAGAGATGAGAGCTGGCTGGGTGAAGTGGTTCGAGAGATTCCTTACCGACAGGGCTATCTGGCCAATACTGAAGAGGTCTCAGTTCGCATCAGAATCTCAGGCGAGAGCGCCAAGCTCAACATTAAAAGTGCCACGCTTGGCATCGAACGGCATGAGTATGAGTACGCGATACCGGTCGAGGAGGGACAGGAGATGCTCGACAATCTCTGCAAGGGTCCCATTATCGAAAAGGTGCGTCATATCGTTAAACGGGGTGGACACACCTGGGAGATCGACCGCTTTAGCGGCGAGAACGAGGGGCTGGTGGTTGCCGAGATCGAATTGGCTTCGACCGATGAGGCCTTTGAGCGTCCGGTGTGGCTGGGTGATGAGGTCTCCAGCGATACTCGCTACTACAACAGCTGCCTGGTTAATCACCCCTATAAGGATTGGTGATCTCCTTGTCCTACTTCCGTGGAGTCGTCGTTCGCTCTGCACTCCTACTGCTCTTGGTACTGCTTAGCGGCTGTAGCGAGCGTGAGACGCAGCTTGAAGTGCGTTTTGGTATCTCGAGTGCTCCACTCAATCTCGATCCCCGTTTTGCCACTGATGCCACCTCAGAGCGTATCAATCGACTGCTCTACCAACCTCTGGTTGAGTTCGATGAGGCTGCACGCCCAGTCCCAGCGATGGCCCGCTGGGAACGGCTAACACCGAACCACTACCGTTTTTACCTCAAAGTAGATCGCGCCCCCTTCATCAATGGACGACGACCCACTGCAGATGATGTGCTGACAACCTATGCAAATGTGCTTAATCCGGCGACCGCCTCTCCACATAGAACCACCCTTGAGCGAATCGTACAGCTTCGGCTCATCGATGCCGAGACGATCGACTTTCATATAAAAATCGCCGACCCACTCTTTCCCGCCTATCTCACGCTCGGCATCCTACCCGCCGAACTGATCAAACAAGATCATGACTTCAGCCACTCTCCACAGGGTAGCGGTCCTTTTAAATTCGCGGACTGGCCAGAGGAGGGTAACCTCGCCCTGATGCGCCGCCGCGATCACCAGCTGTTCCGGTTCCTGCGGGTTGCTGATCCGACGGTACGTCTGTTGAAGTTGATGCATGGTGAGATCGATATGGTGCAGAACGATCTACCCCCAGAGTTGATCGGTTATCTGAAACAGCAACCCGAGATTGCAGTCACACAGCGAAATGGCATCAACTTCAGCTACCTCGGTCTAAACCTCAGTGATAAAGCGACTGCAAAGCTCAAGGTCCGTCGTGCCATCGCCCATGCCATCGATCGGCAGACGATCATTCGCACCCTGTTTAACGATGGTGCGGTCACGGCCAATGCGATGTTGCCAACTCAACACTGGAGCGGATATCGGGGCAACTCTCCCTATCGCTACGACCCGGCGGCCGCACGCGCGCTGTTAACTGAGGCGGGTTATGGTGAGAACAATCGCTTGAAGCTGGTCTACAAGAGTTCAAGTGACCCACTGCGTCTACGCCTGGCCACCGTTTTACAGCATCAGTTACAGGCGGTCGGTATCGATCTGGAGATCCGCAGCTACGACTGGAGCACACTGTTTGGCGATATTAAGGCGGGACGTTTCCAGCTCTACTCACTTGCCTGGGTCGGTATTCGTACCCCCGATATCTTTCGTTACGCCTTCCACAGTGAATCACTGCCGCCGAGTGGTGCCAATCGCGGCCGTTTTATCGACCACACAGCTGACCATCTCATCGAGTCCGCCGAGACGAGTGAGACGTTGCAAGGGCAGGCACAGCACTACCGCTCACTACAGCAATATCTACTCGAACAGCTACCCTATATTCCGCTCTGGTATGAACATCAGACGGTGGCAAGCCGACGATTCATAAAAGGGTATCGGCTCGCTGCCGATGGCAACTATGATGGACTGACTGAAGTGGTGTTGGAGAGATAGTGTGACGAAACAGGCGGTCAACATTGTGGTCGATATTGCTTCGCAACGTCTGTTGCTGCGTCGCGGTGATCAGGTGGTGGGCGAGTTCCCTATCTCTACGGCAAAAAATGGAGCAGGGCAGCAACAGGGGAGCGAGTGCACACCGCTTGGCCGACATCAGATCCGTGCCATGATCGGTGCTCAAGCACCGCTTAACTCGGTCTTTGTCGCGCGTCGTGCCACGGGGGAGATCTACTCCTCGGTACTGGCCGCTGAACACCCTGGGCGCGACTGGATTCTCACCCGCATTCTCTGGCTTAGCGGGCTTGAGCCAGGACTCAATCGGTTTGGCAGCGTCGATACAATGCAGCGCTATATCTATATCCATGGCACCCCTGAGAGTGAACCGATGGGAGAGCCGCTCTCACACGGTTGTGTGCGTATGCGCAATCACGATCTGATTGAACTGTTCGATCAAATAGAAGTGGGTACGGAAGTAGTGATCGTGGAGCAGCTGGAGCGTGATTAATCTGCTGCTGAGCCGACTTGGTGCTTCGCTGCTGGTGATCCTGGGTGTGGTCACGCTCACATTCCTGCTGCTGCATCTGGTTCCGGGTGATCCGGTAGAGATGATGTTGGGGGAGAGTGCCCAGGCGGCCGATAGAGAGGCGTTGCGTGGTCAGCTCGGACTCGATCGCCCCCTGCATCGACAGTATTTAGATTTTCTCACAGGCGTTGCTACGCTCGACCCTGGTCAGTCTATCCATACGCGCCAACCGATTGGTGAGATGGTCTGGTCTCGGCTACCGGCCACCCTGGAGCTCACTGCTGCAGCCCTGCTGATTGCTATCGCCATGGCTCTGCCTCTCGGTGTTGTGGCTGCCGTTCATCGAGGTTCGCTTTGGGAACGTCTGGCGATGGGCTTCTCCCTGTTGGGTATCTCTATACCCAACTTCTGGATGGGACCACTGTTGATCCTGCTCTTCTCACTGGGACTCGGCTGGTTCCCGGTTAGCGGGCGTGAGGATTGGACCTCTCTGGTGCTGCCAGCATTGACGCTCGGTACTGCGCTGGCCGCGATCCTCTCACGAATGGTACGCAGCACGCTGCTCGATCTTCTTGGCGAGGGTTTTATTCGCACCGCACGCGCCAAGGGGCTCTCGGAGTATCGGGTGATCTACTACCACGGTCTGCGTAACGCGCTGCTACCACTGATTACTCTACTCGGGCTGCAACTCGGTGCACTGTTGGGCGGGGCGGTCATTACCGAGACGATCTTCTCCTGGCCCGGCATCGGGCTGCTGATCATCGAGTCGATACAGCGTCGTGACTACCCGGTGGTGCAGGTCTGTGTGATTCTGGTCAGCTGTAGCTATGTGCTGATCAATCTCATCACCGAAATGCTCTACGCCTGGGCCGATCCACGCATTCGCAGAGGAGGAGGGGTGTGAAGCGCCTTGGTTGGCCTATCTGGTTACTGTTGCTCTGGGTCGTAGTTGCACTGCTGCAGCCGCTGCTGCCGATTGAACCCAATCAGATTGGTCTTGAGCGTATCCTGCACGGACCGGATGGAGTCGCTCTGCTCGGTTATGACGACCTGGGTCGTGATCTCCTGCATCGCCTGATCGCGGGTAGCAGCACCTCATTGATGGTCGCCTTCTGGGCGGTTGTCGTCTCGGCTCTCATCGGTACGGCTCTCGGTACAATCAGTGGCTACATTGGCGGCGCCTGGGATCTTGTTACCGTGCGCCTTATCGATATCTTTCTCGCCTTCCCCGGTATTCTGCAGGCGATCGCACTCGCTGGTTTGCTCGGTCCCGGCATTGATAATGTAATCATTGCTCTGGCAGCGGTTGGTTGGGTCGGTTATGCTCGACTCGCCAGAGCGCAGGTGTTGAGCCTTAAACATCGCGAACATGTCGAGGCGGCGATTGCTCTGGGTACAACCACACCCCGTATACTCACTCGACACCTGTTGCCACTGATTCTCACCCCTCTGATGATCGAGGCGACCTTCGGTATCGCCTCGGCGATCATCGCTGAGGCGGGTCTCTCCTTTCTGGGTCTCGGTGTACAACCCCCTGAGGCCTCCTGGGGCAGTATGATCCGTGAAGGGGTACGCTACATGCTGGTTGCGCCACATATGGTGATCGTTCCGGGCATGGCATTGATGATGGTGGTGTTTGCCGTCAATCTCGCTGGTGACAGGCTACGAGATATAATGGCGACGCACGCGGATAGTGATCGTTAAAAATTACGTAATAACACGCCTAACAACAGCAACAATTTACCACCTGTGATGAGGTTCTATCGATGACACTCGGGCCGTTAATGGTCGATCTTGAAGGAACGACAATGGAGAGCGAAGAGCGACAAATGCTCTGCAATCCACTGGTCGGTGGAGTCATCCTCTTCAGCCGTAACTATGAATCGCCCGAGCAGATAGCGGCGCTATGTAGTGAGATACACGAACTGCGTACACCACATCTCCTGATTGGTGTCGATCATGAGGGTGGACCCGTACAGCGTTTCAGAGAGGGTTTCACCCGGCTACCCTCCGTAAGCCGACTAGGTGATATATACGATATCAACCACAAGAAGGGGCTCACTCTGGCTGAGACCAGCGGGTGGCTGATGGCCAGTGAACTACGTGCAGTAGGTATCGACTTCAGCTTCGCCCCGGTTCTCGATCTGGGGCGCGGTATCAGCTCCGTGATGAAGGGGCGAACATTCCATAAAGATCCAGAGGTAGTTGCCCAACTCGCCCACGCCTATCTAGCGGGTATGCAGCGGGCGGGCATGGCCGCTACCGGCAAGCACTTTCCCGGTCACGGCAGCATTGAGGCCGACTCTCACGTCGCAATGCCGGTTGATGAGCGACGTTACGAGGATATCTTCGCCGAGGATGTGCTCCCCTTTGAGCGCATGATTCACTACGGACTGGCCGCAATCATGCCAGCCCATGTGATCTACAGTCAGGTCGATAGCCAGCCAGCCGGTTTCTCTGCATTCTGGCTGCAAGAGGTATTGCGTAAACGTCTCGAGTTCAGTGGCGTGATTTTCAGCGACGATCTCAGTATGGCAGCCGCTGAGTCTGCGGGTAGTTACAGTGATCGCGCTCGGGCGGCACTCCAGGCGGGTTGCGACGTAGCGCTGGTCTGCAATAATCGAGCGGCGGCGGAAGAGGTTCTGAGCGGGTTGGGAGAAGGGTTTATCGATGATCCCGTCTCACAGCTGCGCAGGGTGCGCATGCACGGCAGGCATCCTGTGACGCGTGCCGAGCTACACCAAAATCCCAAATGGGTCAGGGCGGTACATAGCGTTACCGATTACGATGAGTCGCCTGAGATTGATCTTCCTATTTAAACAATAAGTTATTCGTTTTAGTTAAAGTAATTTAAAATTATTATCTACAAGGATTTCTGCGCAAAATGACCTTTATTGAGTGGTTTGAAGGGGTGGCCAAGAGCCTCTATGAGATGGGCGCATGGTCTTGGATCATCCAGGTCTTCCTGGTGGTCTTTGCCGTACTACTGGCCAACATGGTGGTGCGCCGTATGCTCGACCGCCTGCATAAAAAACTCGAGCGCACCAAGACCCCTTGGGATGATGCACTGATCGATGCGGCACGCCGGCCGGTTCCCGTCGCTATCTGGGTCATCGGTATTACCTTCGCCATCGATATCGCTCGTGGTGTCTCAGATCTGGCGATCTTCGATATGGCTGGCCCCGCACGTGATGTGGGTGTAATCGCCTCAATTGCCTGGTTCATGATTCGTTTTATCAAGAATGCCGAGGGTAATCTGATCGCGCAGAGTCGGAACAAACCGGAAGATGAGCGTCTCGACCCGACTACCGCCGATGCAATTGCCAAGCTGTTGCGTGCATCGGTGATCATCACCACGATACTGGTAGCACTTCAGACCCTCGGTTTCAGTATCTCGGGTGTACTCGCCTTTGGTGGCATCGGTGGCATCGCAATCGGTTTTGCCGCCAAGGATCTGCTCGCTAACTTCTTCGGTGGCCTGATGATCTATCTCGATCGCCCTTTCCGGATCGGCGACTGGGTTCGATCACCTGATCGCAACATCGAGGGAACGGTGGAGAATATCGGCTGGCGTCTGACCCGTATTCGAACCTTCGACAAACGTCCGCTCTATATCCCCAACTCGATCTTCGCCAGTATCGTGGTCGAGAATCCCTCGCGTATGAGTCATCGCCGAATCTACGAGACGTTTGGTATCCGTTACGACGATATTGAAAAGATGAGTGAGATCACGAGTGATGTCCGTCAGATGTTGCTCGATCATCAGGAGATCGACAGTTCACAGACGATGATTGTGCAGGTCAACGAATTCTCCGCCTCATCGGTCGACTTCTTTGTCTACACCTTCACCCACACCACCAACTGGGTACGCTTCCACGAGATCAAACATGAGATTCTGCTCAAAATAAGTGACATCATTGCGGGTCACGGTGCGGAGATGGCCTTCCCGACCTCGACGATGCATATACCCGATGGCGTAAAACTCGAGGGCACACTACCAGTCAGTCCGATCAACGAAGCGGGCTAGTGGTGGCAGAGGATTCCGGCGCCTATCGTCTAACTCTGCAACTTGATCAAGCAGCGACCATTACCGTCGGACGCCTTGGTAGCTTCGCCTTCAAGGCAGGCCAATACGCCTATATCGGTAGCGCTAAACGCGCTTTGAGTAAGCGGGTGGCTCGTCATCAGCGTCTGGCAGCAAAAAAAAGCGGCAAGCTTCACTGGCACATCGACTATCTGATGAGCCATCCCGATTGTCATATGATCAAGCAGGAGCTGTTTGAGGCTGGTAAGGAGTGTGAGATCTCCGCCGCCATGGCTCGACGTCGAGGCGTCACCATTCCGGTTGAGGGATTTGGAGCCACCGACTGCAGGGCGGGATGCAAAACACATCTCTACAAACTACCTGAGCGAAAAATGGCAACAGAGTGACGGTAATTATTAATAGGAAACCTAGCCAGCCTATAGATGCGTCCCTATAATCTCTCGCCTATAACTCCTACCAGCAGAAACCAGCGATATGTCGATCACAGCAGAACAGGCCCAACAAACCCTTGATGAGGCCGAATGTCTCTATACTGAGGCCGAGGTCGGTGCTGCACTCGACAGAATGGCTGCACAGATCAGCGATGATCTGGCCGATCAAAACCCACTGGTTCTGGTGGTCATGAACGGCGCTATGATCCCCGCGTCACATCTGCTTTCTCGCCTCAACTTTCCCCTACAACACGACTACCTGCACGCCACCCGCTACTGCGGTGAAACACGTGGTGGAGAGCTTACCTGGAAAGCCCATCCGACCATTTCACTCAAAGAGCGAGTGGTGCTGGTGTTTGACGATATCTACGATGAGGGAATCACACTTGCGGCGATTATTAAGAAGTGTAGAGAGGAGGGTGCTAGCCGAGTCTTCAGCGCGGTGCTGGTAGATAAGAAACATGATCGAAAAACGCCCATACCTATTGACTACACAGGACTGGAAGTGGGCGACCGTTTCGTCTTCGGTTGTGGCATGGACTATAAAGAGTATCTGCGTAATGTTCCTGGAATCTATGCGCTGAAAAGCTAGTACATTCTCGAATAATCAGGAAACAAAATGGAAAAACTGGCAATTATCGGTGGCACCGGGCTTACCTCTATCAATACCCTGGAGATCACCCAACGTGAGGTAATGCACACGCCCTACGGTGAACCCTCAGGACCTCTGACACACGGCAAAATGTGCGGTCGTGAGGTGGTGTTTCTTGCTCGTCACGGTACCGGTCACACTATTCCTCCGCACATGGTCAACTACCGTGCAAATCTCTGGGCACTGAAAGAGTTAGGGGTGGAGAAGATTCTCGCGGTAGCTGCCGTCGGTGGTATTCGTGAAGATATGCCACCCGGTAAGATTGTCATCCCCGATCAGATCATCGACTACACCTATGGCCGCGACCATACGCTGTTTGAATCCGATCTAACTCACGTGACACACATCGACTTCACCGAACCCTACTGCAACGAAATGCGAGGCCTGATCATTGAGGCATGCCAATCATCAGGCATCGACTTCACCGATAACGGCACCTATGGAGCGACCCAGGGACCACGACTCGAGACTGCTGCTGAGATCGACAAGATGGAAAGGGACGGCTGCCACCTGGTGGGTATGACCGGAATGCCTGAGGCCTCAATAGCCCGGGAGTTTGAACTCTGTTATGCCACCTGTGCGGTGGTGGCTAACTGGGCTGCAGGGCGTAGCGAAGGACCGATCACCATGGAGGAGATCGATCGTCATCTGAGTTCAGGTATGGAACGGGTCGCTGCCATACTGCATCATCTGACGCCTTACTGCTATCCCACCTAGCAGCTAGAGCAATAACGGGGAACACTGCTAGAGCTCAGTCTCTTCCTTAGCCTCTACAGGAGTGATCTGAATCAGCATTCCAAAACGGGGGTGGTCGAAGTAGTGCAGCTCCTTACTACGTAGACGCCGCTTCTGTTTCATGCGGAATCGTTCACCACTGAGCACAATCGCCTCAGCTGCGTAGTCCGATTCATTCGCCTCGAGCGTCGAGTAGTCACTTTCAATCGGTGCACTCTCCATCACCAACGGCTTTGCACCAAACTCACCGACCGCGCCCTCTTCCTTGCCACCAACGATATAGAGCAGATCACTCTCGACATGCAGGTAGCGAGAGAGGGTGACACGTAACGTCCCAACGATTCGGTTGTTTTGATCTTCCGTGGGAGAGATTAAGCGTACGGGCTGCGCCTCGCTAGCTGCGAGCACGGGCTGAGTCCAGGCGGTGTGTAACAGAGGACGAAAGCCCTGCGAACGCCCCAGACTATCCCTCTTTTTGATCAACAGCAGAGAATCGTCAGCGACCTGTTGATAGGGGAGCTGCCCACCTTCACCAAACTCGACCGTCTCCGCCTCAAGCATCGGTAGCGCCCGTGTAATATCAGGCATACCGGGATTGATAGGGAATACCTCACCAACACCTCTACCGGCTGAGGTCTGTTCGAACAGGATCACCTCAATCTGATACCAGCGCGGCTCCTCCTCTTCAGCGAAGGCACAACGCAGGCTCAGTAGAGAGAGGAGTGTGGCGGCGAACAGGGCGCCTACAGTTGATCTAAATATGCTCATGGGCCGATATTACGTCGATGATGACTCTGAAACCAGTCTCACATAATCTCTTCGGGTTGCAGCGCGTTAAGCAGCGTCTCGGTACTCTCCAGTCGATGTTCGGGGGCCTCCATCTCATCAAAGAAGCGCAGCTTATCCTGACCATCGAGTTTGTAACGCTGTGGCTCTGACTGCACCAGGGTGATGATCTTGATCGGATCGATATTGGGCTGTTCATTGAACTGAACTCGTCCACCACTGGGGCCTACATCGATCTTGGCTATGCCGAGTGGTTGCGCCAGCAGTTTCAGACCGGTAATTCTGAACAGGTTCTTGACCGGATCGGGTAGAAGACCGAATCGATCGATCATCTCCACCTGCAGCTCACGTAAAGCATCGCCGCTTTCTGCACTGGCGATGCGCTTGTAGAGCACCAGGCGGGTATGCACATCGTGTAGATAGTCGTCGGGGATCAGTGCTGGGATATGCAGATCGACCTCAGGGCCGTGATCAAGTGGCTGGTCGAGTTCCGGCTGTTTGCCCGCCTTGAGTGCCTTCACTGCGCGTTCGAGCAGCTCGGTATAGAGCGAGAAACCGATTTCGGCGATCTGTCCACTCTGATCGTCACCCAGCAGTTCACCGGCACCACGGATTTCTAGATCGTGGGTAGCAAGCATGAAGCCGGCACCGAGATCTTCGAGTGATTCAATCGCCTCGAGTCGTTTTACCGCATCGGGTGTAATCGTCTTTTTCGAGGGCACCATCAGGTAGGCGTAGGCGCGGTGGTGTGAACGTCCGACACGGCCACGCAGCTGATGCAGCTGAGCCAGCCCCAGTTTGTCGGCGCGGTTGATGATAATAGTGTTGGCGTTGGGTACGTCGATGCCACTCTCGATGATGGTAGTGGCGAGCAGGAGATTGCAGCGACGATGGTAGAAGTCGAGCATGATCTGCTCCAGTTCACGCTCGCGCATCTGGCCATGTGCTACATGGATACGTGCCTCGGGCACCAGCTCGCCCAGCTTGGCGGCCATCTTCTCGATGCTCTCCACCTCGTTGTGCAGGAAGTAGATCTGTCCACCACGCTTGAGTTCACGCAGACACGCCTCGCGGATCAGCGGGCCGTTCCAGTCGCTGACAAAGGTTTTCACTGCTAGCCGCTGTTGTGGCGGGGTAGCGATAATCGAGAAACCACGCAGGCCGACCAGCGACATGTTGAGGGTTCTTGGAATGGGTGTGGCGGTCAGGGTGAGAATATCGACCTCGGTACGCAGCTGCTTAAGCTGCTCTTTCTGCCGCACACCAAAACGGTGCTCCTCATCGACGATTACCAGACCGAGATCGTTATAGGCGATCCCCTTCTGCAGCAGCTTGTGGGTACCGATCACCAGATCGACCTTCCCATCAGCCAGCTTCTCAAGCACCTCATCCTGCTGCTTGGCCGTCTTAAAACGTGACAACACCTCGATACGAAACGGCCAGTCGGCGAAGCGGTCGATAAAGTTCTGATAGTGCTGCTGGGCGAGCAGAGTGGTCGGTACCAACATCACTACCTGCTTGTTGTCATTCATGGCGAGGAAGGCGGCGCGCATCGCCACCTCGGTCTTACCAAAGCCGACATCGCCGCAGACCACCCGGTCCATCGGTTGCACGGAGCACATATCCTCCAGTACCTGATCGATCGCCTGCAGCTGATCGGGGGTCTCCTCGAAGGGGAAGGAGGCAGAGAAGGCGGCATACTCTTCGGAGTTAACTCGAATCGCCTTGCCCTGCAGTGCAGCGCGGCGCGCATAGACATCGAGCAGCTCGGCGGCGACATCACGTACCCGCTCGGCCGCCTTGCGCTTGGCGCGCGACCACTGTTCACTGCCGAGTTTGTGCAGTGGTGCGCTCTCGGGTGAGGTGCCGGAGTAGCGACTGATCAGGTGCAGTGAGGCGACTGGCACATAGAGCTTGTCGTCGCCGGAATACTCGAGGGTGAGAAACTCGCTCTCCATATCGCCAACGGTGAGGGTCTGCATACCGATAAAACGACCCACACCGTGCTCTTCATGCACCACCGGTGCACCGACGTTGAGGTCGGTGAGGTTGCTGATGATTGCCTCATTATCACGGCTAACTGCACGACGGCGGCGTCGCTGCTGTAATCGCTCGCCATAGAGCTGAGCCTCGGTGACGATGGCCAGCTGTGGAGACTCAATCAGTAGCCCCTCATCGATCGGTGCCGCAGTTATTGCAAGCCGGGTGTCGGCAGCGATGAAGTCGTGCCAGCTTTCAAAACTGCTGGGGTAGTGGCTGGCCGCACGCAGCTGCTCGAGTAGCACCTCACGACGTCCTGCCGACTCAGCAACAAACAGGATGCGTCCTTTGAAATCAGTCAGGAAACGGTCGAGTGCCTGAGTCGGTTCCGCATCACGTACCCTGATTGTCAGCGACGGTGGACGAGCCGTCTGGAAGTTAATCCCGCCCTTGATGCTCGGCTCCAGTTCGAAGCTCTGCAGCGACACATGCGGGAAACGCTCACTTATCAAATCGAGCTGTGCGGCATTAAGGAAGAGCGCATCCGGGGCGAGTAGAGGACGCTCCTGATCGTGACGAAGCTGCTCGTAACGCTCTTCAACCTCATTCCAGAAAGCCTCAATACCCGCTTCGACATCGCTGAGGGTGAAGAGGGCGGTTGAATCGGGCAGGTAGTCACTCAGTGTCGCGGTCTGCTCAAAGAAGAGTGGCAGATAATATTCGATGCCACCGGGCGCCTGAGCCTCGCTGACACTGTTATAAATAGGACTCTTCTTCGCATCACCCTCAAATCGCGATCGGAAGGCCTGACGAAAGCGTTTGATCGCATCCTCGGTGAGGGGGAACTCACGTGCAGGTAGCAATCGAATCTCACTCACCTGCTCAACCGAGCGCTGTGTCTCAGGATCAAAGGTACGAATCGACTCGATTTCGTCATCAAATAGATCGATTCGGAAGGGGAGCGAGTTACCCATCGGGTAGAGATCAAACAGCGAGCCGCGCACGGTGTACTCGCCATGCTCCATTACCTGGGCCGTGTGGTTATACCCCCCCGCTTCAAGGCGCAGGCGCATCTGCTCCGGATCGAGCCGATCCCCGACCTTCAGCATCAGGGTGTTCGCTTCAAGATAGCTGCGCGGCGCCAGCCGCTGCATCAGTGTCGGCACCGGCAGAATCAGAATCCCGCGTTGTAGTTGCGGCAGGCGATAGAGGGTGATCAGTCGCTGTGAGACGATATCCTGATGCGGTGAGAAGTGGTCGTAGGGCAGTGTCTCCCAGTCGGGAAAACTCATTATCGGTAGATCGCTACCGCGCGTGAAGAACTCCAGCTCACTCTCCAGAGCGGTTGCGCTCTGCATGTCACCGGTCACCACCACCACAGGACCTTGATGGTGTTGGGCCGCCTCGGCAATCGCCAGGGCTCGGCCAGCACCATAGAGCTGCCCCCACAGCACGGTTCCATTTTGCGTGGGAAGAGAGGTGTTGAGAAGCGGTGTTGTTAGTTTATTACTCATGCACTCGGCGACTTTAAGGGTGAAAAATGGCGCTTATTCTCCCATAGATCGGTATCTGATCGAACCTTGCTGTGATGATGAACGCTCTGTAGGCTGCATGCACCTCACTGTGGGTAACTACCCTTGGATATTGTAAGGATTAATGCGTTATGAATTGGCTCGATGAATTTCCGCTACCGATGTTGGTGATGATCTCACTCATGCTCGGTCTCGCTCCCTTCTCTCCCGAACCCCATCTGGTGGAGAAACTACGCATGCTTACTCAGGGTACATTGCAAAAACCGATGGATATCTTCGATCTCTTCCTGCACGCCACTCCCTCGGTACTGCTGCTGATCAGGCTCGTTCGAGTCGAATTCAAAGGGGGTAGCTCATCCCACTAGATCTATTGGCACAGTAAATGCTTTACCTCATACGCAAATAAAAAAATATACCACCGTGGAGAGGAGAGTATTGAATGGCACATGTAGTGATTATTGGTGCGAGCACCGGCGGTCTTCCAGCTGCCTACGAGATCAAGGATCTGCTGGGTAAGAAACACGATGTAACTGTTATCAACGCTTCGGACACCTTCAGTTTTGTCCCATCCAATCCGTGGGTTGCTGTTGGCTGGCGTAGCCGCAAGGATGTCACCTTTCCCCTCGAGCCCTATCTACGTAAGAAGGGCATCAATCTAATCGCCAACACGGTTACCGAGCTCAAGCCAGATGAGAACACCATCGTGCTCGATGGCGGTGATGAGATCAGCTACGACTACCTGGTAATTGCGACCGGTCCCAAGCTCGCCTTCGATGAGGTCGATGGCATCGGTCCAGACGGACACACTGAATCGATCTGCACCATCAATCATGCTGAAGAGGCGTGTAAAAACTGGGAAAAGTTTGTTGAGAAACCGGGGCCTATCGTTGTAGGCGCGGTGCAGGGTGCCTCATGCTTCGGACCTGCCTACGAGTTCGCTTTCATCATGGATGCCGACCTGCGTAAACGTAAGTTGCGCGACAAGGTACCGATGACCTTTGTCACTGCAGAGCCCTATATTGGACACCTCGGCCTGGGTGGTGTCGGTGATTCGAAGGGTATGCTCGAGTCGGAGCTGCGCCAGAATCACATCAACTTCATCACCAACGCCAAGGTCACCAAGGTTGAAGAGGGCAAGATGTTTGTTGCCGAACACAATAGTGCCGGCGAGGTGATCAAGGAGCACGAACTGCCCTTTGACTACTCAATGATGCTTCCTGCCTTCAGGGGTGTCGATCCGGTGAACGCCGTAGGTGAAGATCTGGTCAATCCACGCGGATTTGTCAAAGTTGATGATTATCAAAGAAATCCCAAATGGAACAACATATATTCGGTCGGTGTTTGTATCGCAATACCTCCAGTAGAGGTGACACCAGTAGCGACCGGAACACCAAAAACCGGCTATATGATTGAGTCGATGGTCACTGCCACCGCACACAACATTCAGCACGATATTGCAGGTGAGGCTCCAGCCAAACATGCAACTTGGCACGCGATCTGCCTAGCAGATCTAGGTGATACCGGCGTGGCCTTTGTAGCGATGCCACAAATCCCACCACGAAATGTCTCGTGGATGAAGAAGGGTAAGTGGGTACACCTGGCCAAGGTCGCGTTTGAGAAGTACTTCATCAATAAGATGAAAAAGGGCTCCAGCGAACCACTGTTTGAGAAGTACATACTGAAGGCGCTGGGTATTGAAAAGCTGAAATAGTACTGACAGTTTCTGCTAAATAGTGGTTGATAACAGGTAAATGACATGACACACTCTCATGATCTGTCATGTCATTCACTGTCAATCAAGGGAAATTAAACCCATGTCATGTGAAAAGAAACCAAGCTGCGAACAGATCATCGATATTCTTCCTGATCCATTTGTAGTGATAGATAACCAGTTTCATATCGTTGCAGCCAATCATCGCTACTGCGATAAATATGGAGTTGCCCACGAAGATATCGTCGGTCGATTCTGTTATGAAGTCTCACACCACTCCAGTGTCCCCTGTAGCCATCATGGCGAGCACTGTCCTCAGGAAGATGTCTTCCGCAAGGGCAAGCCGAGCCAGGTAATCCACGTTCACTACGATCAGCATGGTCACGAGGAGCGTGTTCAGCTGCAGGCGACACCCATTCTGGATGAGGATGGCAATGTGCTCTACATGGGAGAGTACGTCTATCCACTCAGCCAGGCATTCGAGGACCACGTTCAGCTGATCGGTCGTTCACGTGCCTTCCTGCAGATGACGGGTCTGTTGCAGCGTGTAGCGCCTACCCAGACCACCGTGCTTCTGCTCGGTGAGAGCGGTACCGGTAAGGAGTGCGTTGCTCAGTATCTGCACAACTACTCCAACCGTGCCAATGGCCCCTATGTGGTGGTCGACTGTGCCGCACTCGGTTCCAATCTGATTGAGAGCGAGCTATTCGGTCACGAGAAGGGCGCCTTTACCGGTGCTGCAGGATGCAAGAAGGGACTGTTTGAAGCAGCTCACGGCGGTACGCTGTTTATCGATGAGATTGGAGAGCTCCCTCTCGATCTACAGACCAAGCTGCTGCGTGCGCTGGAGACTGGCACCATTCGTCGCATTGGCGGAACTGATTACATCAAGGTCGATGTGCGCGTTATTGCGGCGACCCATCGTGATGTTAAACATATGGTGGCAGAGGGAACGCTTCGTAAGGATCTCTACTACCGTCTCTCAGCTTTCCCTGTCACCATTCCTGCGCTTCGAGAGCGTCTCGATGATGTGCCTGCGCTTGCAGAGAATTTCCTCAGTCGTCTTGAGGATGGTGATCGTCATATTCCTCTTTCACCCGAGGTCATCTCGCGTCTGCTCGAGTATGACTATCCCGGTAATGTTCGTGAGCTACGTAATATCATCGAGCGGGCAGCGATACTGGCCTACGGCGGTGTGCTAGACCCCGAACACCTGGTGTTTGAGTCGACAAGATCCGATAGCACAGAGCCTTCTGGTTATTCGATGGGTAGGAGGCGTCCTGCCAAGTTACTCAATCGCCGTAGTGGGCGCCTGACCGATGATGAGATCATGGAGACCCTCGAGCAGTGTAAGGGCCACCGTGCCTCAGCGGCGGCTGAGCTGGGTGTCAGTGAACGCACGCTCTACCGCTACATACAGCGAATGCGAGGGGATGAGGCCGAAGCCTAAATCCTTTCAACTATGCAGCACAAAAAAGGGGCGCTAAAAGCGCCCCTTTTTATTACCGCTGATAACAGTCTATTTGACTATTGTCAGACCCAGCACTTCCCAGGTCTGCATACCGCCACGGAACCACTTGATCTTATCAGCAGGGTAGCCGAAGCGAAGCAGGGTCTTAATCGACATGGGCGACTGACCACACCACATACCGTTACAGAAAAGCACGATAGTCTTCGCATCGCGGAAGTCCCACATACCATCCTGCTCCTTGGCACCAAATTCGATCATCTGATCGGCGATGGTGACAGGGTCAGCACCCATTGAAGGGGCCAACTTGGTGAAGGGGATATTCACAGCACCTGGGATGGTGCCACGGGTAACCCACTCAGGGGTGCGCGAATCGACTAGCATCACAGAGCTGTCGCCATCACTCAAACGCTTGGCATAGTGAATGACCTCTACTTCACCAACGGTCTCAACACCAGAACCCAGGTTCATTGGCTGAATGCAGAAGGGCGGACATTTACGTGAGGTCTTGGCAAACGCAGGATTAACCATATGGCTCTGATCCTGATTACGCATGATGTCAACAGACTTGCCGTTGTGCATCACGGAAACCTTACCAATCTTAGGTGTGATCTTTACCTTCATCTCACCGTGGTGATCAGCCATTGCCGAAGCAGGCAGAGCGAGTAGTGCGGCCATTGCGGTAGAAGCAAGAAGTTTTTGAACAGATTTCATTGAGTACCCTCCAATCTAAAATATTTTTTATATTCTCTTTGTAAAGACTTTAGTAAACCGACTTAATCACAATCCGGTTCTGCTTCGGTCTCAGCTGTATTCTCATCATTTGTGGTACCACCACTTTCTGAAGTTGTCTGGCCAGATGTTTCAGCCGCTTTTTCGCCACTCTCTGCAGCATATGCTGACGGAAGCAGTGCGAGCAGTCCCAGACAGATCAGAACTCTCTTCAAGGTCATACCTATCTCCATTTAATTATCTCTTGGGTGATATGCCGTACCCGGACTATCTTGGTGTCTACCACCTAGTTTGGCTATAAGGGAAACCCCTATGAACTGCATCACATAAAAGCCACATATTTTATGGAGTTAATGCTCAGTGCGGTTGTCGTTTAATTAACGCCACACGTTTCTCATAGGCTTCACGAGCGATAGTCACATCCTCGATAAAGTAGGGCAACTCATTCATCGTTAATGCCTGCGGTCCATCGACCAACGCCTTACCTGGATGTGGATGGAAATCGACCAGAATCATGTTAGCCCCAACAACCACGCCCTGAGCAGCGACATGCATCACATCGAGTATTCCGTCTGCACCTGCTTCACGGGTACCGACTGAGTGTGAGGGATCGATACAGACCGGCATGCGGGTGAGTCGTTTGACCACCGGCACATGGGAGAAGTCGACAAAGTTACGATGCGGATCGCCCATATTGGTCTTCATACCACGTAGTGCAAAGATTACCCGGCTATTGCCCTCACTGGCGAGATACTCAGCGGCGTTGAGTGACTCCTCAAGCGTTATGCCGAAGCCGCGCTTGAGCAGTACCGGGTGGGTCTGTTGACGTCCGACAATCTTCAGCAGTTCGAAGTTCTGGGTATTGCGTGTACCGATCTGCAACATCACACCGGTCGGGTTACCGGTCTGCTCTAGTGCCTCGTTGATCTCATCGAGATGACTCTCGTGGGTGATCTCCATGGCGATTACCTTGATACCGTATTTACCGGCCAACTCGAAGACATAGGGGAGACAGCTCTTACCGTGGCCCTGAAAAGAGTAGGGGTTGGTGCGAGGTTTGTAGGCACCCATTCGGGTGCAGACCTGACCATTATCCTGCAGTGCCTTCATCATCTGCTCAACATGCTCGGGATTATCAACAGCGCAGAGGCCGGCGAAGATATTGAGATTATCCTGATCAAAGTGAACACCGTTATAGTCAAATCCGGTCGGGCGTTGATCGTCACGATGGCGACCAAGAATTCGATACTCCTCCGAAACACGGACCACCCGTTCAACGGCGGGCAGGGCACCAATCTCGTCGGCATCGAGTGCCGCAGTATTACCCACCAGATAGACCTCGGTCAGAACCTGCTCGGTACCGCGCTCCTCATGCACCCGGCTCTGAATATCGGGCAGATTGGCCAGGTGTTCCATCAAGGCGGAAAATTCACTACTCTCTTTATCGATCTCGGGATGCAGGATGAGAATCATGGCCAGCGGCGCTCCAGATAGAAGTTGGTATTTCCGGCGAGTATAGCGCAACCGTAGTGCGCTAAAAGTGAAACTTGCCTGACAAATCATGGGTAGCCGATAATCGCATCAATCAAGGTGAGGAGCGCTCCTCGCCATAACCGGGATTCACCACATCAAGCCGTGAAAAAACAGATCTCCAACACCGATCATGCCGACTGGCTCAGCTTCGACGCTGAGCATATCTGGCACCCCTACAACACCGTTATCGATCCACTGCCCAATCTGCCAGTCGTTGCAGCAGAGGGTGTCTATCTGCAGCTTGAAGATGGCCGACGTCTAATCGATGGCATGTCCTCCTGGTGGTCGGCAATCCACGGTTACAACGTGCCGCAACTCAATCAGGCGATTATTGAACAGAGCCAGAAGATGGCTCATGTTATGTTCGGCGGTATCACCCACCCTTCCGCCGTTGAGCTTGCCAGGCGTCTCATCGATCTCACCGCTGAACCTTTACACCACGTTTTTTTCGCCGATTCAGGCTCAGTCTCAGTTGAAGTGGCGATCAAAATGGCCATCCAGTATTGGATAACCACGGGCAAGGGCAGGAAGCGTCGTCTGTTAACCGTTCGTAATGGCTATCATGGCGATACCTTCGGTGCGATGGCGGTTACCGACCCCGACAACAGCATGCATTCACTCTTCAAAGAAATCGTTGCAGAGCATCTCTTTGCGCCAGCACCAAACTGTCAGAACGACCAAGCAGACATCACTGCATTTGAACGGTTAATTTCGAACCACCACGACGAACTGGCCGCAGTGATTCTTGAACCGATCGTACAGGGGGCGGGAGGTATGCGTTTCTACTGCCCTGACTATCTGCGACAGGTTCGTTCACTCTGTGATCGCCACGATGTGCTGCTGATACTTGATGAGATCGCCACTGGCTTTGGCCGTACCGGTACCCTGTTTGCCTACGAACAGGCCGATATCGTTCCCGACATCCTCTGTATTGGCAAGGCACTCACTGGTGGATATATGACGCTTGCAGCAACACTGACCACCAATAGGGTGGCCTACGGAGTTAGTGCCGATGGTCAAGGCGTGTTAATGCATGGTCCCACCTTCATGGCCAATCCACTTGCCTGTAGCGTTGCCACTGCCAGTATCGATCTACTGCTCGACTCACCCTGGCAATCTCGGGTTGCGGCCATTGAGAAGCAGCTCCAGTCAGAATTGGCACCCTGTGAACAGTCTGAGCTTGTCAAAAAGGTGCGTTGCCTTGGAGCTATCGGTGTTGTGGAGTTAACGCAGCCTGTCGATATGGCCTGGCTACAGCCTCGGCTGGTCGAGGAGGGTGTCTGGATTCGCCCCTTCGGACGGCTGATCTATCTGATGCCACCCTATATCATTGAACCGGAGCAACTCTCACAGTTGACCAGCGCCGTCGTCACCGTTATCTGCGAGATGGATGCGCAATAAATCCCGCCTTCAACGGCTGATCTTCACGCTATCGATAGCGTCGAACCGGTGCCGGATATTAATGAGGTCTCACAGATAACCGCAGCAAGACTGATTCAGAAGGTGATTTCATTCTGGGGCTATCGACACGGTTTTAAGAATTGAGTGAAGTGTGGTTCTCATACTCTGGTTGAATATGATCTAGATGATTTTACTGCGGATAGAAGGTTCGAGCGCACCGGCCTGATTTCACCGGCGCTCAATATCATTGGGGCTTCTTTTTTCGATTAACCACTGAGTGGAGCACGTACTGGCGTTCAAAATAGACGGTAAAGCCTTCGAAAACCCAGCGACTGATCGGCGGTTCGCCGACCGCATCACGCTGCTCCAGCGGAGCGCCATATTTGGCTTCAACATCAGCCATGGTCATACCTAGCGTTGGGCAGTCTGCACACTGATTGGCATGAATAGAGACAATTTCGAGCTCATCACCGCTCTCAACCCTCGTCTCCGTCTCAGCAAATGTGGTGAGAGGAAGCAGCAGTGCGACGGCGAGTAATCTCTTGACTGTTTTCGACATTATTATTGGCCCCTGATCCGGATAAACATCCTTATAACAACTGCAAAGACTATAGCACCTTGTCATAATGAGGCAAAAGGTACTTCCATCGAAATTATGTGGTAATGTCATGCCACCTATAATTGTCTAACGATAACAAATCAGACGAAGTAACACCCTGTTTAGGCACCATTTTTGTCAACTGAGAAAAGAACGCTTTGAGTCAGGAATCCCCCTTTCAATCCACCACATCGACGCTTAAAGAGCACAAAATCACCGTGCTGCTCATCGACGATCAGGCAATGATTGGTGAAGGTGTGCGGCGCATGCTCGCCGATGAGAAAGATATCGATTTCCACTTCTGCAGTGATCCAACCGACGCGATGACCGTCGCCAATGAGATCAGGCCCACTGTAATTCTTCAGGACCTGGTGATGCCAGAGGTGGACGGCCTGACCCTGGTTAAGTTCTTTCGTGCTAATCCTCTGACCAAAGATATTCCGATGATTGTGCTCTCATCTAAGGAGGAGGCTACAACAAAGGCGGAGGCATTTGCACGGGGTGCCAACGACTACATGGTCAAGCTACCCGATCAGATTGAGCTGATCGCACGCATTCGTTACCACTCCAAGGGCTATATCAACCTGTTGCAACGTAACGAGGCGTTTACAGCACTTCGTCTGGAGCAGGAGAAGGCTGAGAAATTACTACTCAATATTTTGCCGGCCCCCATCGCCGAGCGACTGAAAAGCGGTAATAACACGATTGCAGACTATTTTGCGGAGTCGAGTGTACTGTTTGCCGATATCGTCGGTTTCACTGAGTTTCCGCTCGGCTCTCGCCGACAGAACTGGTTGCAGAGTTAAATAAAATCTTCACCGCCTTTGACCTACTTTCAGAGCAGCACGGTGTGGTAAAGATCAAAACCATTGGTGACAACTAATTGGTGACAACTATATGGTCGCTTCGGGACTACCTACACCTCGCCCCGACCATGCAGAAGCACTGGTCAACATGGGTATCGATATGCAGCGAGCTGTCGACCTCTACAACACTAACAGTAACCAGCACATCAATATTCGCATCGGTATCAATTCCGGTCCTGTGGTCGCGGGTGTTATCGGTGAGATTAAGTTTATCTACGACCTGTGGGGCGACACCGTCAACATTGCCAGCCGCATGGAGTCCCATGGCGTTGAGGGTCGCATACAGGTCTCCGAAACGACTCGCGACCTGCTACCCGATCACTTTCAATTTGAAGATCGTGGTGCCATTCAGATCAAAGGCAAGGGCGAAATGAATACCTACCTTATCGTCTCCTGACGATAAGCAAACCACTCAATTACAAATTCATAAGGTTTCGAGGGGAATATGGACGAGCGTTACTCGCAGGCACAGAACAACAAGCTGCAGGCATCTATCGAATTCCAGGTCATGCTCAATGACATCGCACAGCGCATCAGCAAGGCAACCAGCTTCTTCGATGTGATGCCTGAGATCGAAGCCGATATGCTTCGCATCCTCCGCGCAGAGCGTGTCACCATCTACAAACGTGATCGCAACGGACGAGAGATCTGTCGGGGAGTCGCTATTTTGCGGAAGCATGTTTTGGGCATCCAAGCCCAAGCAAGCGGCAAATACTTAACGCGACCGTTTATGCCTACGGCGCCCCGACGTCCTGCGTACGTTGCGTAATCACCTTTCGCGGCTCTACACAACTCCCTCACTGACTCTACGCCGACATAAAGCCGCTGCTGCATCTTCTTCGTCGTTCGCTCGCGCCTCAACTACGAATAGGCAGACGGCGTCGACTATCGCGGACTAACCGCCTTCGCTTCGCTATCCTTGGCGGTCAGCGCTCGACCTATAAGAGCAGTGACGACGTTAAAGAGATCCGTGTCCCACTTACCAACACCTCAATTGCCGGCTATGTTGCACTGACGCAGAAGGTGCTACGCATTGATGACGTCTATGATGAGAAAGCGCTGCAGCGCATCCATCCTAATCTCTGTTTTAACACCCACTTTGACAATACCTCCGGTTATCGCACCAAGTCGATGATGGTCACACCGATCAAAAAAGATGGCGTAATGCTGGGTGTCATGCAGGTGCTCAACCATATCGAAGAAAAAACCTTCACTGAAGTTGATCTGCATAACGCCGTCAAACTGGCCACCATTATCGGCAACCGATTTAAATCGGGGAGTCGCTATTTTTGCGGAAGCATGTTTTGGGCATCCAAGCCCAAGCAAGCGGCAAATACTTAACGCGACCGTTTATGCCTACGGCGCCCCGACGTCCTGCGTTCGTTGCGTAATCACCTCTTCGCGGCTCTACACAACTCCCTCAGTGACTCTACGCCGACATAAAGCCGCTGCTGCATCTTCTTCGTCGTTCGCTCGCGCCTCAACTACGAATAGGCAGACGGCGTCGACTATCGCGGACTAACCGCCTTCGCTTCGCTATCCATGGCGGTCAGCGTTTGAACTGGGCGGAACCAGCGGACCATTTGAGTATTTAATCGAGAACGAAAAGATCAGTGAAGAGGATCTGGAGCAGTGCCAGGAACGAGCACAGAAGCTCGGTATTCCAGTAACCAGTCTGATGATCAGTGAGTACAACCTCGAGCGTGACGAGATCGGTGAATCTCTGGAGAACTATTACCAGGTTCCCTACATGAGCTACGATGATGGGCTCAATATTCCCCGTGGCATGATCTCGAAGGTCAGCAACAACTACCTGCTCAAGCAACTCTGGGTACCCGTCGAGGGGAACCAGGATGAGGTTACCATTCTCATTGACGATCCGATCGACAGTGATCGGATCATGGAGACCCAACGTGTCCTTAATGCAAAAAACTTTGTCTTCAAGGTTGGTCTGGCCACCGATATTCGAGCCTACCTCGGTGTAAAGGACGATCTCAGCGGTGGCGGACGTGCCAGTGAGGTTTTAGAGAATCTCAAGTCCGTCGATCTGAAGCGTGAACCGGGGAGTCGCTATTTTTGCGAAAGTTTGTTTTGGGCATCCAAGCCCAAGCAAACAGCAAAAACTTCACGCGACCGTTTATGCCTGCGGCGCCCCGACCGTCCTGCGTTCGTTGCGTAATCACCTCTTCGCGGCTCTACACAACTTCCTCACTGACTCTACGCCGACATCTTCTTCGTCGTTCGCTCGCGCTCTCAACTACGAATAGGCAGACGGCGTCGACTATCGGGACTAACCGCCCTCACTTCGCCTCCATGGCGGTCAGCGGAGGAGGAGCACGCCAAAAAACAGACCGGAAAACAGGCTGTAAATGATGATGTTGAATTGGTCGCCGAAGAGGCCTTCGATGCACTCGATGACAACGCTGCACCCGTTATTAAACTGGTCAACCAGATTATCGTTGATGCATACAACTCCGATGTCTCCGATATCCATATCGAACCGGGTAAGGGCGATGATGATGCCTCAGTCAGATACCGCGTCGATGGCATCTGCAACCTGCATCTCACGCTACCAGCCAACTACGTTCCTGCGATCGTCTCACGCATCAAGGTGATGTCGAGTCTCGATATCTCAGAGCGTCGTCTACCTCAGGATGGCAAGCTGAAGGTCAAAATCCGCGACAAGATGATTGAGCTGCGTATCGCCACACTACCCACCGTCAATGGTGAAGGGGTGGTAATGCGTATTTTGGCTGCCAGTGAACCGCTACCTATTTCGCGCCTCAATCTCAGTGAACGTAACCACGACAGGCTGATTGAGGGCGTCTCTCAGCCTCACGGAATCTTCCTGGTGGTCGGCCCGACCGGTTCGGGCAAAACCACCACGCTACATGCCGTACTCGGCCATCTGAACAAACCCGATCGTAAGATCTGGACCGCTGAGGATCCGGTCGAAATCACCCAGAAGGGGCTTAGCCAGGTTCAGGTGAAACCAAAAATCGGACTCACCTTCGCCGCAGCTCTGCGCTCATTCCTGCGTGCAGACCCGGATATCATCATGATCGGCGAAATGCGCGATGCCGAGACCGCCGAGGCGGGCATCGAGGCCTCTCTCACCGGCCACCTGGTGCTCTCAACCCTGCACACCAACTCAGCGCCCGAGACGATTACCCGACTGCTCGATATCGGCCTCAACGCAATCAACTTCTCCGATGCGCTCAATGGTGTGTTAGCGCAAAGACTGGTCAGAACGCTCTGTCCGAAGTGTAAAACCACCTCTGCAGCCACCGACGAAGAGTACAACCACCTGCAACTACTCTACGGAAAGGAGCAGTTCTCTGAGCTCGGTTACGAGCGCGAGGGGTTAGAACTCCACCGCGCAGTCGGCTGTAAAGCGTGTAGCAATACCGGCTATCGCGGTCGTACTGGTGTACACGAGTTGTTGATCGCATCGCCTGAGATCAAGGAGATGATCTATCACGGTGCCACCGCCTCAGAGATTCGTGATCGAGCGGTAGAGGAGGGAATGCGCACCCTGCTTCAAGACGGTGTCTGGAAGCTACTCAAGGGTGATACCGATTTGGAACAGTTAAAACGAATCGTCTCCGACTAATCGGGGCCTCACTCTAAACAGATAACAACAGAGAGCTTGCCCAGAGGGTGCCTTTAACGGCACTCTTACGGCACCTCAGGTAACTACGGTCCATTCATTTCATGTTTCATCCGCTGGAACTCTTCATCGGGCTGCGCTATATGCGCGCCAAACGACGCAATCAGCTGATCTCCTTCACCTCGTTCAGCTCGATGATCGGCATCGCGCTCGGTATTACCGCGTTGATCACCGTGCTCTCTGTCATGAACGGCTTCGAAAAGGAGCTGCGCGAGCGCATCCTCGGTATGGCCTCGCACGCCACCATCTCTGGTGTGCGTGGCAAACTGCACGGCTGGCAACCACTTGCCGAACGTGCAGCCGAGACCGAGCATGTGGTCGGTGTCGCCCCCTATATTCAGGCCGAAGGAATGTTGAGTTTCGGCCGTGAGGTCAATGGCGCCATTATTCGCGGAGTCGATCCAGACATTGAGTCTCAGGTCTCCGAGGTCTCCGAGAAGGTGAGTCAGGGAGAGTTCACCTCACTCCAGGCTGAAGGTTTTAACATCGTGCTCGGCAAGGAGCTCGCCTGGAGTCTGGGCGTCGGCATTGGCGATAAGCTCACGCTCGTCACTCCTCAGGCGAGTGTCACAGTAGCGGGCGTGATGCCCCGACTTAAACGCTTCACCGTCTCTGGTATCTTCGAAGTCGGTATGTATGAGTACGACCACGGCATGGCCTTTATCCATATCCGTGATGCCGCCAAGCTATTCCGTTTCGGCGAGGCGATCAGCGGTGTTCGGCTCAAGCTCGACGATATGTTTCTCGCACCCGCAACTTCGCGAGACCTGGCCGAGACGATGCCAGTCAGCGTGCGGGTAAGCGACTGGACCCGTCAGCACGCCAACTTCTTCCGTGCAGTGAAAACTGAGAAGACCGCCATGTTCATTATGTTGATGCTGATCATCGCCGTGGCCGCCTTCAATATCGTCTCCACTCTGGTGATGGTGGTTGCTGACAAACGCGCCGATATTGCCATCCTGCGTACCATCGGTGCATCACCCAGATCGATCATGGCGATCTTTATGGTCCAGGGCACACTGATCGGAGTGATCGGCACGGTGCTGGGCGTACTCGGTGGCGTCGCTCTAGCACTCAACGTACCCGATCTGGTCGCCTGGATTGAACGGCTACTCGAGATTGAGTTCCTCTCCGCTCAGGTCTACTACATCTCTTCAATGCCCTCCGATCTGCGCATCGATGATGTTACCCGCGTGGCA
The DNA here is from genome assembly GCF_013343005.1 of Candidatus Reidiella endopervernicosa. Taxonomy (GTDB): domain Bacteria; phylum Pseudomonadota; class Gammaproteobacteria; genus Reidiella; species Reidiella endopervernicosa. Next base: position 2,238,678 of record NZ_CP054491.1, on the reverse strand, counting down.
GTGGTCGCCTTCCTGCTCAGCGTGGTTGCAACCATCTATCCCGCCTGGCGTGCAGCCCGAACCCAGCCGGCGGAGGCGCTCCGTTATGAGTGATTTGGTACTCGAATCGAAGGGCGTCGCCAAGCAGTTCCAGGATGGCCGTCTGACCGTCGATGTGCTCAGCGCCGTTGACTTCACGGTCGATAAGGGTGAGCAGGTCGCGATCATCGGAGCCTCAGGATCAGGAAAAAGCACGCTGCTGCACCTTCTTGGTGGCCTCGATACCCCCAGCGCCGGTGAGGTGTGGGTGGCGGGTGAGAATCTCGCCACACTCAATGAACAGCAGCGCGGTAAGTTGAGAAACCGATCGCTCGGATTCATCTACCAGTTCCACCATCTTCTAGCCGAATTCACCGCACTGGAGAATGTGGCAATGCCACTACTCATTCGTGGCGAGAAGGGCGAGGTAGCGCTAAAAACCGCCTCTGCACTGCTTGATCGTGTTGGTCTGAGTCATCGAGAACTGCATAAACCGGGAGAGCTCTCAGGTGGTGAACGACAGCGTGCGGCAGTCGCCCGCGCTCTGGTAACCAATCCAGCCTGTGTGCTGGCCGATGAACCGACCGGCAACCTCGATAAACAGAATGCGGCACAGGTCTATGGGCTGATGCGCGAACTCAATGCCGATCTGGGCACCAGCCTGGTGGTGGTGACCCACGATCACGATCTGGCAGCAGAGATGGGACGGGTCTGTACCTTGGATAGCGGAGTGCTGCGGGACGGCCTCTAGGGCAGATGTTTGCTGTGGCGCTTGGCCCGTTTTCGTTGATAGTGACGCACAATATGCAGGCGCCATAGACCTCGGACAATAAAGTAGACGAGCAACGAGCAGATTGTTCCAACCAGCAGGCTACCGAGCAGTAGCGGCTCCCAGATCACACTCATCTCATGCATGAACCACTCGACCGAGAGTTCGATGTCGAAGTGCTCTGGCTCAATATTGAGCAACCACGCGCCCACCTTATAGGTGGTGTAGAACATCGGTGGAATAGTAATCGGATTGGTGATCCAGACCAGCGTCACCGATATCGGTAGATTAGTGCCCATCAGAACGGCCAGTACCGCAGCGAAAATCATCTGGAAAGGCAGAGGAATAAAGGCACAGAAGATCCCGACGGCAAATGCACCGGCGACTGAACGGCGATTAAGATGCCAAAGATTGGGATTATGGAGATGCTCACCAAGAAACTGTAAGCATTTGTGTTCACGGATCTTTTTGTGATCCGGCATATAGCGCTTTATCAGTTTTCTTGGCATGCTCAGCAGGGTCTGTTTACGGGTTCACCATCAGGATCGATGGTCAAACTATTATGCACATTTTCATGGATGGAAAAATATGTTTTCAGGGACGATTGCCTTTTTATTTGGCGTAGTTGCGTTAAATCAACTTCCAGTGCTGCCCGAACCCGATGGGTTACAGCTACTTCTTCTGCCATTTCTGCCAATTGCACTCCGATACCGTTCTAGTCGTCTGCTCGCAATTCTAATCATTGGCTTTGGCTACGCCGCCCTGCGTGCCCATCTGCTGATAGCCAGCGAATTGCCCATCTCATTCGAAGGCCGTGGTCTCACTATTGAGGGGCATATCGTCTCTATCCCTGAGGGTGATAGCGCACAACGATTCATGTTCGAGATCGAACGGGGATATAGCGACGATCAGATCTATACAGGTCCAAAACGAGTGCGTCTTAGCTGGTATCGAAGCCCACAACTGCTACAGGTGGGTGAACGGTGGCAGCTCCGCATCAAACTGAAACGCCCTCACAGCTATATGAACCCTGGCGGCTTCGACTATGAACGGTGGTTGCTGCAGAAGCGGATTCGCGCAACAGGTTATGTGAAGCAGAGCCACGATAACCGGCGTCTTGAGCGAGGAAATGGCTGGCAGATCGATTCACTGCGTCAGCAGGTAAAAACACGTCTGACAGAACTACTCGGTGATCATTCTCAGCGAACCATTCTGATCGCACTTGCCATCGGAGAGCGTGATGGCATTAGTGACGCGCAGTGGCAACGTTTTCGCGATACCGGCACCAGTCATTTGATGGCGATTTCAGGACTCCATATCGGACTGGTTGCCGGGTTTGTCTATTTGCTGGGGCGCTGGTTTTGGAGCCGTTCAGAACGGTTAATGCTCCGATGGCCAGCGCAGCGGGCGGCCGCCGTAGCCGCACTACTCGGTGCCATTTTTTACGCTGCTCTTGCCGGATTCTCGATTCCGACGATTCGTGCACTGATTATGGTCTCGGTGCTGATGAGTGGAATCGTTCTGGGGCGCCATATTCCCTCGATGCGGGCACTCGCCACAGCGATGGTGGCGGTACTGCTATTTGATCCCTTTGCCGTCCTCAGTCCCGGTTTCTGGCTCTCTTTTGGTGCCGTGGCGACGATCCTCTACGTCTCGAACCACCGTATTGCGACGGCTGGACTCTGGTGGCGTTGGGGACGTATTCATCTGCTGATCACCATCGGTCTTACGCCGCTCATGCTACTCCTGTTTCAACAGCTCTCGTTGATCGCTCCCCTGGCCAACTTCATCGCCGTCCCCTGGGTCAGCCTGCTAGTTCTGCCCACCAACCTGCTCGGAACGCTCCTATCTGGCCCACTACCTGGTGTCGCAACACTACTATTGCAGTTGAGTACTGCCATGATGGATGGACTCTGGTGGGTACTGGGAGGAATGGCTGAGCTACCCGGAGTCAGCCTGACAGTAACTCCCCTGTGGTGGACGCCTATTCCCGCTATCCTGGGTGTAATCGTCCTACTCGCACCACGAGGGTTTCCAGCACGCTGGTTGGGACTACTGTTAATACTACCGCTACTACTCAACCGTCCATCACCACCCGCTATGGGTGAGGCTCGTTTTTCACTACTGGATGTTGGGCAGGGACTGGCCTCGGTCATTCAGACCCACTCTCACGCACTCGTTTTCGATACGGGGCCAAAATACCGAAGCGGTTTTAATACCGGCGATGCCGTCGTCGTTCCCTATCTCCGTAAACAGGGCGTCAGCGCCGTTGATCGGATGATTATCAGCCACGGTGATCTCGACCATATTGGCGGCGCCGTGGCAGTTGCCGAAGCGATCCCCGTTGACCGTATTGAGAGCAGCGTTCCTGAGCAGTTAAAAGATCTGGTGGCGCAGAGCTGTACCGCACCGCAAATATGGAGATGGGACGGTGTGCTGTTTGAGTTGATTCACCCCACCACACCCCTAAGCGGCGATGAGAACAACAGTTCCTGCGTGCTACGTGTATCAGTAGGCGACCATGCAATCCTGTTAACCGGCGATATCGAGGCTGAGGCAGAACAGCAACTCGTTGAGCGTCTGGGTAACGATCTTGCTGCTGATCTACTCATCGCTCCGCACCACGGTAGCCTCACCTCATCGACAGAGCGATTTATCGATACCGTCTCACCGCAGCAGGTGCTCTATCCAGTGGGCTACCGCAATCGTTACCGTTTCCCCCATCCAACCGTTCAGGCCCGTTATGCACAACGCGGTATCCTGCAGTACGACACCGCCAGCGGTGGGGCACTCTCAACAACACTCAGCAGTCATGGAGTAGGGCCTCTGCAACAGTACCGCAGGCTTGCCCGCAGGTACTGGCACCACGACTAAAACGGCTACGCAGCGGGGACTAAATCAAGTATCATTCTGGGAGTTTTGCAACCTAATTCTAATAATTCCGGAGGGAGTAGGCGTGTTTGAGATTATCAAAGCGGGTGGCTGGGTTATGTGGCCCATCATCATCTGTTCTGTAGTGGCACTAGCCATCATCGCCGAGCGTTTCTGGACCCTGCAACGCAACCGGGTAATGCCCAAACATCTGGTTGCCCAGCTCTACGCCTCCGTCAGACAGGGTCCGATGGCCCCCGATCAGATCCAGACCCTGCGTCAGGGCTCGGCACTGGGTCGTATCCTCGCCGCCGGACTGACCAATATGAACCACTCGCGCGAGGTGATGAAAGAGGGCATCGAGGACACCGGTCGCCACGTGGTCCATGAGCTCGAACGTTTTATCAACACCCTTGGCACCATCGCTGCGATCACTCCGCTGCTGGGCCTGCTCGGCACCGTCATCGGCATGATCAAGGTCTTCGCCGCCATCACCTCGCAGGGACTCGGTAATCCGACCGCACTGGCCGGTGGTATCTCCGAGGCGCTGATCACCACCGCCACCGGCCTCTGTGTCGCCATTCCCAGTCTGATGTTCTACCGCTTCTTCCGTGGTCGTATCGATGAGCTGGTCATCGGTATGGAGCAGGAGGCGATGAAGATGGTTGAGGTGATGCACGGCGAGCGCGAACCGGATAGCGAGGAGGCGGCGTGAACCTGAGGGGAAAACAGCGCGAGGAGCCCGATGTCAATCTGACACCGCTGATCGACGTCGTCTTCCTGATGTTGATCTTCTTTATGGTCTCCACCACCTTTAATCGCGAGGCGGAGCTGAGTATTGAACTTCCCTCTGCCAGCAGCGAACCGACCGAGGCTGAAGAGGTAGAGAACATTGAGATCGTCATCGATGCCGAGGGGCGTTATTTCATTAACGAACAGGCGGTCATTAACAGCACCACTGAGACACTCGCCGCAGCACTACGCAAGGTCATCGGCAAACGCGATGGACTACCGTTGACCATCAGCGCCGATGCCAAGACTCCCCATCAGTCGGTTGTCACTGCTATGGACGCCGCCGGTCAGGTCGGTCTGGTACATATCTCCATTACCACCAAGAAAGACGCGGAGTAGTCGGTCGTTATGGCGAAGAAAACCGAGGTAGAGTCGGATGATGCTATCCAGGTCTACCGACGTCTGCTTGGTTACGCAATGCCTGAGTGGAAGATCTTTCTGCTCTCAACCGTGGCGATGGCGATCTACGCGCTGACCGATACCGGCTTTGCCGCGCTGATGAAACCGATGCTCGACGGCAGCTTTGTCGAGAAGGATCCCGATACAATCCGTCTGGTGCCACTGTTATTGATTGCTCTCTTTCTCGCTCGCGGTGTTTTCGGTTTTATCAGCAGCTACAGCATGAGCTGGATCGGCCGCAAGGTGGTCTACACGCTGCGCAAGCAGGTCTTTAACCATCTTCTCAACCTCCCGAGTCGTTTTTACGACCAGCACTCCACCGGTGAACTACTCTCACGCCTCACCTACAACACCGAGCAGGTGGCCGGTGCCAGCACCAATGCCGTCACCATTATCATCCGTGATTCGCTGACCATCCTCGGTCTACTCGCCTGGATGTTCTACCTGAATGCGCTGTTGTCACTGATCTTCCTCACCCTGGGGCCAGTAATCGTCTTGTTGGCGCGTGTTATGAGCAAACGCTTCCGCTACATCAGCAAGAGCATCCAGAACTCGATGCAGGATGTCACCAATCAGGCACAGGAGGCGATCAGCTCCCAGCGTGTGGTGAAAATCTTCGGTGGTCACGAATACGAAGCAGCCCATTTTGAGAAGGCCAATAAACGAAATCGCCAGTTGGCAATGAAGATGGTTAGTGCCTCGATCATCAACGTACAGAGCGTTCAGCTGCTGGCAGCCTTTGCACTTTCAGTGATCGTCTACGTTGCCACACTCGATGGCATGTTGGACGACATCAGCGTCGGTACCTTTATGTCGTTCATGATCGCGATGATGATGCTCTTCTCACCAATCAAACGGCTCACCTCCGTTAACGCCACGGTACAGAAAGGAATCGCAGCCGCGCAGAATCTCTTCGCATTTATCGATGCACCGCTTGAGAATGATAGTGGCGATAAAACCCTGGCTCAGGCAAAGGGCGACATTACCTTCAGTAATATCGAGTTCGCCTATAGCAAACGCAAGGGACAGATTCTCAAAGGGATCGATCTGCAGGTTGAGGCTGGCAAGACAGTCGCCTTTGTTGGCCGCTCCGGTAGCGGCAAGACCACACTGGTGAATCTGCTGCCCCGTTTCTATGAACTTAATAGTGGCTCGATTACAGTCGACGGTGTCGATATCTCTGAGTACAAGCTCTCCGAACTGCGTAGACAGATCGCACTGGTTGGCCAGGAGGTCACCCTGTTCAACGACACCATCGGTAATAACATCGCCTACGGTGCACTCGGCGATACCACCGCCGAGACTATTCGCGAGGCGGCAATCGCGGCGCATGCGTTGGAGTTTATCGAAGCGCTACCCGATGGTTTTGACACCCTGGTCGGCGAGAAGGGGATCATGCTCTCCGGTGGTCAGCGCCAGCGTATCGCTATCGCCAGGGCACTGCTTAAAGATGCACCGATTCTGATCCTCGATGAGGCGACTTCGGCCCTCGATTCCGAGTCGGAGCTGCACATCCAGGCAGCCCTTGAGACCTTGATGGAAAATCGAACCACACTGGTCATTGCCCACCGCCTCTCAACCATCGAGAGTGCCGACAGGATCATCGTGCTGCGTGAGGGAGAGATCGCAGAGAGTGGAAATCACGACGAATTGATCGCTCAAGAGGGTATCTACGCCGCACTCCATAGCCGTCAATTTAGTGAAGAGTCCGAGGCCGTCGAGGCGTAAGCCAGCGGCTTGCACACATTTTGAAGCGTCTAGATCACTACTGGTATAGCAATAACGCCATCTCGATCGCTCTGCTGCCACTCTCCTGGCTCTTCTGCCTCATCGTTGCAATCCGCCGCTTCGCCTATCGGACCAACCTGTTACGCACAACGCAGATCGGCGTGCCGGTTGTTGTCGTTGGTAATATCAGTGTCGGCGGCACGGGTAAGACACCACTGGTGGCTGAGATTGTCCGACAGCTCAAAGAGCGGGGGTTTCGTCCTGGTGTGATCAGTCGCGGCTATGGTGGCAATGCCTCTAGCTGGCCGCAGCAGGTAAGGGCCGATAGCGATCCACGCATGGTCGGAGATGAACCCCTGCTGCTGGCCCGTCGCTGCCAGGTACCGATAGCCGTGGGACCGAATCGTGTCGCCGCCGCCGAGGCGCTGCTCAAACACACCGATACCAATATCATCGTCTCCGATGACGGTATGCAGCACTACGCACTGCATCGTGATATCGAGATCGCCGTGGTTGATGGCGTGCGTCGTCTTGGCAACCAACGCTGTCTGCCCGCAGGGCCACTGCGTGAACGAGCCCCCCGTTTGGAGCAGGTCGATCTGGTCGTTGCCAATGGAGGAGGGGTGCGCGGTGAGTTCGCCATGCGCCTTATCGGTAATACGTTGGTCGCTGTCGATGGGAGGAATGGGGAACGTGCGCTTGAGAGCTTTAAGGGTGTCAAGGTACATGCGGTTGCGGCGATTGGTGATCCGCAACGCTTCTTCAATCTGCTACGACGTCATGGCGTCGAACTCATTGAACACCCGTTTCCTGATCACCACCCATTTAGTGCCGAAGATATCGCCTTTAACGACAACCTACCGGTTCTGATGACCGAGAAAGACGCCGTAAAATGTCGTCCCTATGCAGCAGCCAACCACTGGTATCTGCCCGTTAGCGCCGAACTGAATGACTCTTTTCACCATCGTCTGATGCGTCTACTACCATCAGACAACGACAAGTAGAGGATAGAAAGATGGATAAAAAACTGCTCGAGATTCTCGCCTGCCCGATCTGTAAAGGCCCATTACTCTATAGAAAGAGCGAGCAGGAACTGGTCTGCAAGGGAGATAGACTCGCCTATCCGATCCGCGATGACATCCCGGTAATGCTCGAAGAGGAGGCGCGCCGCCTCGCCGAGGATGAGGAGATCGAATGAGTTTTGTCATTGCCATCCCCGCTCGCTACGCATCGAGCCGACTACCGGGTAAACCACTGCTCGATATCGCGGGTAAGCCGATGATCGAACACGTCTACCAACGCGCAATGGAGAGCGGGGCCGATGAGGTGATCATCGCCACCGACGATGTGCGCATCAAACAGCGTGCCAAGGCGTTCGGCGCCAAGGTCTGCATGACCTCACCCGACCACCACTCTGGCACCGACCGCCTCGCCGAGGTCGCCGAGCAGATGGGGTGGGGTGATAATCAGATCGTCGTTAACCTGCAGGGAGACGAACCGCTGATGCCGAGCGAACCACTGCAGCAGGTGGCACACAATCTTGGGCAGGCGGGTGACGCCTCCATTGCGACCCTTGCAACACCCATTCACACTACCGCTGAACTGTTCGACCCACACGTCGTCAAGGTGGTATTAGACGCGAAGGGTTACGCGCTCTACTTCAGCCGCGCCCCGATCCCCTGGGACCGCGATGCCTTCGGCGTCACTACCGAAGAGCTGCCTGAGAATCGTATCCACTATCGTCATATCGGCCTCTACGCCTATCGAGTCGGCTTCCTCAATCGTTATGCCGCCAGCAACCCCTGTGAACTGGAGCAGACCGAATCGCTCGAACAACTGCGCGCACTCTGGTCGGGTGAACGAATCCACGTCGGTATCGTTGATGAGCCACCAGGGCATGGGGTCGATACCGAAGCGGACCTGCAGCGTGTAAATCAACTCCTGAGTAGTCAATAGCTTTAACACTGACTATTTGCATGGATAATTAATACCCGCTATAAGTTCACAAACATCAGCGACTTTATAGGTGATGCAATGTACTACCCAGAGAAAAGCAAGATACACGGCATGGGCCTGTTCGCCTCGCGCACGATCAAGGCGGGCGAAATCATCGGTAAACTGAAATGCAAACCAACCCAAAAAGATGGTCCCCATGTTTTATGGCTGGATGAGGGGAAGGCGGTCAAGGTCAGTTGCGATCTGCGTTACATCAACCACAGCGGTGAACCCAACGCCGCCTACTACAACGACCTCACCGTCGTCGCCCTGCGCGACATCGACGCCCACGAAGAGATCTTTCACGACTATGGGCAGGATTGGGAGTAGGGAGAGAGCTCTACACCGAAAAACCTAAAAAGGATCAAAGGAGATGATTCGAAAAATGAACAACACCCTTCATAATCCAGTCATTGCACACATGAAAGATCAGCTTTCTGGTGACAACCAAATTCCTCCTATTACCAACACTGCGCAAGCGGCCTAATATACTGTTAGCATCTGAAAGGAATCACGAGAATTGTTTGAGCACGAGGTTACGACGTTTACGCATTCGAAGAAACGCCACTAAATCGAGATGTCTTCATCGTCGATGGGGTCTACTTGGAAGAGTACGACCGCATGATGACCAAGTTCTTTGAAGGCGCTGATTATGAGTACATCGGATGCATAACCCCTGTTGCTGTTAGAAAGACCAATAGCAACTCATTGGATTTATCTTGGTATCCGAACACCTTCGACCGGTTTCATGGAGTTCCGATTCGATTACCGCGCAATCAATTCATTGCTTGTGTGGGTAGTTGGAAATCCGATGAAAACCACGCATTTTGTCAAAAGCGAATGGCTAGAACAAATTCATAGGTGCTCGTATTCCACGTTCGCAATGATTGATGCAATTGGAGTTAAAAGGCGCTAGAAGAAGGAACACTTACGCGCGATAAGCTTCTGGTTCTAAGAGAAATGATTGATCAACTTGCCCAAAAACACCCGAACATATCATTCATATCCTTTGCAGATAGCATATTGCTCAAGAGCAACTGGACAGTTAGGCAGCACGATGGGATCGAAATCAATTATGACTACGAACCCGAAGCCTTTATCCGTCTCGCGAAGGAACTAAACGAGATTTACCAAGAGTGTTTGGAGCTTAGAACGTATGCAGTTATTGCCCAAGGTGGAAATGAGTACTATGAAGACAATCTCCTCCATATTTCAGAGTCAAAAATCACATATCTCTGAATAGTCTCGGAATCCCTTTCGCTCAAATTTTGGAGATTGAGGCTACAGCGCGGAATGCGCTAAAAAGTGGAATACACAATCCAGCTGAACTCTACATGGATGAGTGGTATTACCACTCCCTCAAGCTTAAGTACGAGTTTGATAAGAACAACCAGCCTAGCAATGGCTATAGCTCAAAATGATTGAGGGGCGTTGTAAGTATTATTACGCTGAAATCGAAGTCATCCTAACAACTTGAAGGAAGGCGCCTGAATGCTAACAAATACATCCACCCGACCTTGAACATCACCCACCTCCGCGGCACATTATCTGTGCTCTATAGCACAAAACAAGTCCGCTACGGCGGTCGTCTTAGCAAAGCGTTAGATTTAGAATTACAATGAAGAAGCAACTACTGTTAGGAGCATTATTCAACGCACTATTTTTGGTCGTTTTGCGTTTATTTACGCTTTTGCTCTCAGGCCTTTAGTCGTTAATTATGATTGGGCTTCATTTGCTGGGGAGTTTTGGTTTTCCTGATTATGGCATTTGTTCTACCTATTGTGTTTTTATAAAGGAGCAAAGGCGATATGCATTGGGAGGTGTGCTTGGAATACTCGGATACCTTCTTATTAATTCACTGCTTATCGGCCTAAGTGGGCTTCAATAAATAAAAGTTAAAAATCTAATATAAAGGGGACGGGTGAACCTCCCCAGTTTTAGGGAGGTCCAAAACCTGCTTTACTACCGTACCCAGGAATTGCCGAGTGATTAACCTCATCAATCTGCTCCGGATCGAGATACTCATGTGCATATTTCAGATAGAGCTTCTGCTCGATAAAGAGATCAAGCAGGTCACCGTCTATCTCCCCATCTTTGCGCATAAACCCTAGAATCTTCATCGTCTCCGAGAGCTGTTTTGCCGGTTTGTAGGGGCGTTTGTTAGTTAGCGCCTCGAAGATATCGGCGATCGCCATAATGCGTGCCTGAATCGGTAGTTGATCACCTGAAAGACCTCTGGGATAGCCGCTGCCATTGATCTTCTCGTGGTGGGCACCCGCATAGAGCGGCACCTGCTCGAGATGTTTAGGGAAGGGGATCGACTCCAGCATCGAGATGGTCAGTGAGACGTGTTTGTTGATGACATCCCGCTCTTCGGGTGTCAGTGTCCCTTTCGCGATGGTCAGGTTGTAGAGCTCACGCTCATCGAGCAGTGGGCGTTGCTCTCCGTTGATAATCAGCTCACGTTTGCCGATCTCTCGCACACGCGCCTGATCCTCATCCGTCATGAACTCACCGCCGATATTAGCCCGTTCGATGAACTGCTGCTCATCATCAAGTTCAGCCAATCGTTGTTGATAGTCGCTATCGATCTGATCGGCTGATTCTCCACCCTTAGCAAGTTGACGCAGGCGCTTTATCTCCAGATCGCGACGCAATATTTCAAAGCGACAACCCACCTCATGAATGGCATCGTGGATCGTCTCCAGCTTTGTCCGCTTGTCGACGACATACTCAGGCGTAGAGACCTTACCGCAGTCGTGCAGCCAAGCCGCCGTCTCCAGCTCATGGATATCGGCATCGGTCATTTTGAAATCTTTCAGCGGTCCGGAGGTTGTGGAACTGGCCGCTTTGGCCAACATCATGGTGATGACCGGAACCCGGCGACTGTGGTTACCCGTATGAGGAGACTTCTTATCGATCGCCTTCGCCAACATACGGATCAATGCGACAAACATCTGCTCAAGGCTATCGATCAGTTGACGATTGGTCAGTGCAATCGCCGCCTGCGAGGCAATCGCCTCGGTTAGCTGCTGTAACTCGGAAGAGAAGGGGATGATCTCGTCGTTCTCTTCATCCTGGGCATTAATTAGCTGCAATACACCGATAATTTTTGATTCGTGGTTCTTCATCGGTACGGTGAGAAATGACCTGGAACGGTAACCCGTCTTCTGGTCGAATTCGCGGGTACCGGAAAAATCGAAGCCCTTGGTCTCATAGGCATCGGCAATATTGACCGTGCTGTCATTGAGAACCGAGTAGGTCACCACCATGTGTTCAAGCGGATTACCATCCGGGTCGTACATAGGAATCGGCTCGAAGGGGATCTCGGTACCCGTCGTACCACCCATGGCGAAATCGAGAGAATCGGTTCGCACGATCTCCATCTTCAGAGTCTGATCGTCCTGAACGGTGTAGATCGTTCCCCCATCGGCATTGGTGATCGCCTTGGCACCGACCAGAATCATCTCTAGTAGACGTGGCAGGTCCTTCTCCGCCGAGAGAGCGACGCCGATCTTAATCAGGTTGTTGATTCGGTCGAGTATCTGCATATGAGGCTATTCTATTAATTCTCACTGAAAAGCGTTAGGTAGAAGATAGCTGATCCTCCGCTGTTAGCACAAAACATCATGTGAAAACGCTGATTCATAGTGAATCAGGATGATATGAGATCAAAAAACGTTCAGTGTAATGCGCGAATCGGAGTGAATAGCAGGGCCAAAGCGTTATAATGGCAGCGTTTTACATACGTGGCTCCACAAGCCACCTCGCCAATCCCAGCGCATTACCGAATACTCGTCAAACCAATAAGGACACTCATGAAAATTGGGATCTATGTTGATGCAGAGAATGTCAGGCTAAATGGTGGCTACTCCATGCGTTACGACGTGTTGAGAGAGTTTGCCCGACGCACAGGCGGTGATGTACTGCGCATGAATACCTACATGGCCTACGACGAGGAGCGTGCGCGCGAAGATCAGCACTATCGGAACAAGCAGTCCGATTACCAGCAGGCGCTTCGCAACAACGGCTGGAAGGTAATCACAAAAAAGGTCAAGCGTTATACCGACGAGGAGGGCAATGTCTCGGTCAAGGCCAACGCCGATCTCGATCTGGCGGTCGACATTCTTCGCCAGGGCGAGCATCTCGACTACATTCTGCTAGTTACCGGTGACGGGGACTTTTCCCGAGTAGTTAGCGCACTGCAGGACTACGGTTGCCGGGTCGAAATTTTGGCCTTTAAGAACATCTCCAACCAGCTACGCCAACAGGCTGATAGTTATCACAACGGCTACCTGATACCCAACCTGCTGCCGATGACCGATGCTCGGAGCGGTAACAACCAATGGGGTAAAACAAACCACAAAGTCAGAGGCATCGCTTCAAAGTGGATTGATGATAAGGCCTTCGGCTTCCTTCTCTACCTCGTTCCCAATGGGGGAGACCTGCTCAACACTAACTACAACGATGAGGCCTCTCCCTATCGAAGCGCCTTTGTTCATCTCAACGAGCTGACAGAGGGGACCTACGCCAACATGATGAGCAATCGTGACAATATTTTTGAATTCACCCTCTCAGAAAAAACACAGGATGGTGAGAAGAAAGGTTATGCCGCAGATGTAACCATCGTCGCGGGACCGGGTGCACCCACGACCGAGTACAGCGGTAACGGCACAGCCAAACAAAAGACGGTCAGCTACAAATAGGTATCAATCTGTTAGGAGATATTGGTTGTGCCCTGAGCAGGGACTATTGCCCACTGTCACCGCTCCTCAATTCAGGGTGTTCCCGGCATACCTGCTCTACCGTTACCAATGCCTTCTGGTACTCGAAACTATCGATCTGTTTCTCAAGTGTCTTGCCCAGCGAACCGAGGGCGTTCTTAAGCAGACCGGCATTCGCCTCGAAGAGTATGTTGGCATCGGCATCCGACATTGCTAGTAGAGGTTTAAAATCGCTCAGAAGATGTTTAACGGCCATCCAATCAACCTCGGCCGAGAAGGGCTGAGAGGTCTCCTCAGGGAGGCAGGCAAGGATGGCCTCAGCCAATAGCTGCATTTTGCTCTCTAATAGAGTGGTTAGACGCTCAATCTCAACGCTCTCACTCCCTTCTTTAATCGCTGTTTCCAACTCCTTAGCGTGTTGCTGCACCTCTGTTGCCCCCAGGGTTCCCGCTACCCCCCTCAATGAATGGGCAAGCCGCCGAGCCTCCTGATTCTCTTCCTTCGCAATATGTTCTCGCAGTCGAGCCATATCGTCACCGTGCTCAATAGCGAAACGCCGCAAGAAACCTAAATAGGATGGCTGGTTGCCGAGCAGAGCAGTCAGACCGACAGAGGTATCCAGTCCTGCAATGGTGGGTAGATTAGTATCGGGTGGTGATAAATCTTCTGACTCGGATATTGGATCAACGGCGGGAGTCTCCTTACTATTACTGGTCAGATTTGAGTTTGATTCGGCTGACATTTCACTCTGCTGCAACCAGTTAAGCAGGGTGGAAAAGAGAACCTCCGGCTCCACCGGCTTGCTGACGAAATCGTCCATACCCGCCAACTCACAATCATGACGATCGTCGTCGAAGGCGTTTGCCGTCATCGCCAGAATAGGGGGGATGCTCCCTTCCCGCAGGGCTCGAATCGCTCGTGTTGCCTCCAGACCATCCATCTCAGGCATTTGGATATCCATCAAGATCAGGTCGTATCTGTGGGTACGCGCCATCTCCAGTGCCTCGAGTCCGTTCTCTGCCGTGTCGACCTCCAGACCAACGCTATGCAGCAGCTCCAGAGCCACTTCTCGGTTGATGGCATTATCCTCAGCAAGCAACACTCGGGAGCCAGCATGGCGCAGATGCAATTGTGCCTCTGCGTTGTGCTCACGCCTATTCTCCGGGCTGGGCATGACCCCATGACCGCGCGCCAACCGTGCAGTAAGCCAGAACGTGCTGCCCTTTCCCGGTGTACTGTCGACACCAACCTCGCCACCCATCATTTCAGCCAGGCGCTGTGTGATCACTAGCCCGAGGCCGGTGCCGCCGTACTTGCGAGTGGTCGAAGCATCAGCCTGCTCGAAGACCTGGAATAGCTTGGTCAACTTGCTAGCGGCAATACCAATACCGCTGTCCTCGACCTCAAAACGTATAGTCAGCGTGTCACGCTCCTCTTCCAGCAGCTTGGCGCGCAGGGTGATATTGCCATGCTCGGTAAATTTAACGGCGTTGCCGGCGTAGTTGAGCAGGGCCTGGCGTAGCCGAGTGGGGTCGCCCCTCAACCAGACGGGCGCATCATCGCACTCCGCCACAACACTCAATCCCTTTGCCTCGGCTGAATCGCTAATCAGTGAGACGATGTTGTCAATAATCGCCGAGATGTGAAAATCGGTGCTCTCCAGTTGCAGACGACCGGCCTCAATCTTGGATATGTCGAGGATGTCATTGATGATGGAGGTAGATGCTGACCGGTGGAGTCGATCTTGTTCAGCTGCAGTAACTGTTTGGGCGTAGCCCCGCACGACGCAACAGGTGGGTAAGACCAATAATGGCATTCATCGGGGTACGGATTTCGTGACTCATATTGGCCAGGAAAGCACTCTTCGCCTGGGTGGCAGCCTCGGCCCGATCACGTGCCTCAACCAGTTCGGCGGTACGTTGTTTAACCAGATCCTCGAGATGATGGCGATGGCTATCGAGCTCCTCTGCAAGCTGCACCTTCTCTGTGATGTCCTCCTTGGTCGCCAGATAGTGGCTGATCTGACCATCGGCCTGTCGAATCGGTGAAATGTGCGCCAATTCGATATATTCCGAACCATCCTTGCGCCTATTGTTGAGTTCACCTTTCCAGGATAGGCCTTGATTCAGCGCGTCCCAAAGCTCCATATAGGTAGTGTTGGGCGTTTTACCAGACTGCAGCATTCTCGGGTTCTGACCGATCACCTCGTCACGGCTATAGCCGGTTGATTGCAGGAATGTCTCGTTAACAAATTCCATATTGGCATCAAGGTCGGTGATGACAACACTCTCCGGCTCTGCTCGACGGCCAGTGATAACTTCTGCAGTTCCAGCTCCATCTGTTTGCGCTCAGTGATGTCCAGGCCGATGCTTCCGAGCAGCCACTGTCCCGTGGCACCTTCGAAGGGGAATTTGAATATTTGCCAGTCTCGGTATGGCCATCCTGGTCGGGAAATACTTCAATAAATTCGCTCGACTTGCCACTTTCGATCACGGCCTGATCGCTGGCCCAACATCGCTCAGCAACCTCATGTGAGAGCAGATCGAAAATCGTGGTGCCGGGTGCCTGTTCTTGTCCAATACCGAAAACCTTGCAGGCGTATTCGTTCATATAGAGGTGACGACCTTGCGCATCCTTGATCCAGGCGATACCGGGAATTGTCTCCATAAAGGTGTTGAAACGCTGCTCACTCTCCTTCACAGCAGACAGATAGCGGCGATTTTGAACTATGCGCCAAATCTCGTTGGCGATGAGCTGTACTGTCTCCATGTCCTGCTCAACGTAATCGGAGGGCTTGTTACCGACACCGGTAAGCATGACCACTTGTTCGTTCTCAATCACCGGCACCAAAATCAGCCGTTTCAATTCTGTATTGCCTTCGAGCAGACCCGTGAGTCTGAGTTATTGGCATAGTCGTTGAACACCACCGGCCTCTTGCGACGAATGACCTCGGCCAGAATGCCAGCATCACTAACCAGCATCACTAATTGGATAGCAGCTGTCGGTGTCACTATTGCGGTTGTGATCCTGGGTATCGCATGTCCAGGTCACCAGTTCGATGATTTTGTTATCAACATCGACGAAGTGGATGAAGGAGTCGTGACTCTCGGTAAGCTCTCCGCCAGCTCCTGGCCGAGTTGCATAAAGGCCTTCTCGGAGACTCTCAGAGTCGTGTGGCAATTCCAGCAGCGCCTGGGCACGTTTGGCCTCGTTGAGTAGACGGGTTTCTGCCTGTTTACGCTCGGTGATGTCACGGGAGATGCACTGCATGTAGCGCCGGTCTCCATCAATAACGAGTGTCATTCGGCATTCGACCGGGACGATGGCTCCACCCGGTTGCAGGAAGGGGAGGTTGGCTGTTTCACCACCACTGGCTGCACAGAACTCGTCAAATCGCTGTTTAGCATTTTCGATTAGATCAGTGGGGCGCAGTTCCCATACATGGGTCTGTCGGGGAGTCGCTATTTTTGCGGAAGCATGTTTTGGGCATCCAAGCCCAAGCAAGCGGCAAATACTTAACGCGACCGTTTATGCCTACGGCGCCCCGACCGTCCTGCGTACGTTGCGTAATCACCTCTTCGCGGCTCTACACAACTCCCTCAGTGACTCTACGCCGACATAAAGCCGCTGCTGCATCTTCTTCGTCGTTCGCTCGCGCTCTCAACTACGAATATGCAGACGGCGTCGACTATCGCGGACTAACCGCCTTCGCTTCGCTATCCATGGCGGTCAGCGATGGTTGATGCCTTTATGGAAATCGCTGATGACTTTTATGCTATTTCTCAGGAATACGCTGATTCTGAGGAAGATGTGATGGCCAAGGTACGGACCGATCCCATGCATCAGGCTAATCTGGTCAAACCCCATTATATAAAGCCCACCGACGCAGCAGGGCGGCGAGTTCTTTACGATAACTTGGTTTTAATACAGGTAGAACCATTTCCGAGCACCTGCGGTATTAGAATAATGATCAATAGAACAATCAGTTATCTATTTGCTATGCTCGGTATTTACTGTACTTAACATAATATACATTATGCGTAGTTATAATTATTATGTATCCAGTGAAGAGGGATTCTAAAACAGCCCAACCGGGGAGTCGCTATTTTTGCGAAAGTTTGTTTTGGGCATCCAAGCCCAAGCAAGCGGCAAATACTTAACGCGACGTTTATGCCTGCGGCGCCCCGACCGTCCTGCGTTCGTTGCGTAATCACCTCTTCGCGGCTCTACACAACTCCCTCAGTGACTCTACGCCGACATAAAGCCGCTGCTGCATCTTCTTCGTCGTTCGCTCGCGCTCTCAACTACGAATAGGCAGACGGCGTCGACTATCGCGGACTAACCGCCCTCGCTTCGCTATCCATGGCGGTCAGCGGTAGACCGCTCTTTTTGCTCTGCTTATTCAGTAAATCCGCTATCTGCTGCTGTTTGGCACGTTGTGCGTAGTCGATGGCCTGCTGACGCCTGTTATCTCTTAATGAGTGATCAGCACCTTTGGTAAGGAGTATTTTAGCGATGTCTGTATGTCCATTTTCCGCAGCTAACATGAGCGCGGTTCTGCCGTCGTGGCTCTTTTGATCAACCGACGCACCTGCATCGATCAGTAGTTTTAAGATCTCGGGTTGGTTATGTTTCGCGGCAGCCATTACTGCCGACTGACCGGATGTGGTGACGCCATTTACACCTGACACAGACACCAGCTTATCCAGTAGCTGGCTTACCGTATCAACCCGGCCATTTATTACCGCACGATGTAACGGTGTCTCTGATTGATTATCGGCAATGTCAGCCCGAGCTCCGTTACTGAGCAGATGCGACACACATCCTTCACAGCCAGCCTCAACACCGTACCAAAGCGCTGTACGACCCAGCTGATCGACCTGATCGATCTCACGCCGAGTAAGATCTATCCTTTTAAATAGATGATCAGCCTTTTGCATGGCCAACAACATAAGTGCAGTTTTGCCTTCACCGTCTGCATTAGATACATCCGCTCCGGCATCAACTAACAGTTTTGCGCTCTTTAGGTCGTTCGCTTGTAGCGCCAGCAGTAATGCCGACTCGCCTTTGTGATTGAGTCGATGAATATTTGCTCCAGCCCTGAGAAGTTGCTGCACGGCATCTTGCTGTTTATTACCTGCAGCCAACATCAACGCCGTTGATCCGTTCTTCGCTGCGAGACCGATATCTGCACCAGCATCGATGATCAATTGTAAGATCCCCTGGTGGTCAGCCCAGGCTGCACGTGCCAGGGCCGTGTATCCATTGGGATCACGCTCATTGAGCTTAACGTCTTGTTTTAACAGCGCTTTGACCAACGCCTTGTCGCCACGCCAGGCTGCCACCATGAGTGGGCTCCAACCTTTATAAGCGTCCTGATTATTAAGTTTTTCTCCCCTTTGAATGGCATCAGCTACGATCTCACTCCGCTGTCTCTCAACACCGGTATTCCCTGGTTTGGCGCCATATTTTGTTAATAGCGCGATGATCTGCGTGCCGTTTGGGGCGCGTGATGCAAAGTCGATGGCGCTCTCACCCTCTCTATTTCGTATATTCGGGTCTACACCCGCCTCAAGAAGCATCATTGCAATGGCTTCACGGCCATATCGAACCGCCGACATTAAAGGTGAGTTACCGCTCCCATCTAGATGATATATATCATATTTTAGTGAAAGCAGTAGCTTGACCATCTCTTCATCACCGGCCTCGATAGCCAACGATATAGGGGTCTCATTATCCAGGTTGCTTTGATGAAGTTCGCTACCATTTCTAACAAGATCGGCAACTATTTGAGGATGTTTGCCCCTGATAGCCGATAGCAGCGCAGTCTCTCCGTGTAGATTAGGGCGATCAGCTACTCCACTATTGAGTAACATCCGCACCCTCTCCCGCTTACCTCTAGCCGCTGCCAGTCGAAGCGAATCTGGAGTGACAACCAGAACCTCATCCCCAATCCGCTTTAATCTCGCCTTAGCCTGCCGACTCCCCTGTGCTTTTGCTTTTTCATACCAGTAACGCGCCTGCTCCAGGTCAATCTCACCACCCTGCCCCTGCTCAAAGATCAGACCGAGGTTGTACTGCGCCTTAACGTACCCCTGATCTGCGGAGGCCTGCATCCACTTGAAGGCAAGCGCCTGATCAAGCTCCACACCGCGCCCGGTCAGATAGAGTGATGCCAGTTGGTACTGTGCCTCTGCTGCACCCGTTTGGGCCAGCTGTTGATAGAGCTGAAAGGCACGTTGATAGTCATGAATTCTGACCGCTGCGCGCGCTTCACCAAGTCTCGCATCCGCAGCCTGAAGTGGCATCGAAACAAGCGTGCTGTAGATCAGCAGCAGAGTGGCTAGACGATTACGCTGTGCCATATTTCGTCTCGATATCAATACCGATCTGCTTCAGGAACGGTGTGGGCAAGATACCTCCGGCAAGCACAATAACGGCATCATTAGACTGCTCAATTAACTCACCCTGTTGCTCGATCTCGATCCGATCTTCAGTGATGCGCTTCACGTTGGAGCGAAATAGAACCTTTAAGTTTCCCGCCGCCTCGGCGGCCTGAACACGCTGCCGGTTCTTCTCCTTGGCACGATTAAAGGCTTCACTTCGGTAGGAGAGTGTCACCTCCGTGCCCTCCTCTTCGGCCAGCGATGCGGCGGCCTCCAGTGCGCTATCACCACCGCCAACCACCACCACCGACTGTCCACGGTATTGCTCTGCATCAACCAATCTGTAGACGACCTTGTTCTGTTCCTCACCCGGTACACCGAGTTTTCGTGGCGTACCACGGCGTCCAATCGCCAGCAGTAGGGTGCGAGCTCGGGAGTCGCTATTTTGCGGAAGCATGTTTTGGGCATCAAGCCCAAGCAAGCGGCAAATACTTAACGCGACCGTTTATGCCTACGGCGCCCCGACCGTCCTGCGTTCGTTGCGTAATCACCTCTTCGCGGCTCTACACAACTCCCTCAGTGACTCTACGCCGACATAAAGCCGCTGCTGCATCTTCTTCGTCGTTCGCTCGCGCTCTCAACTACGAATAGGCGAGCGGCGTCGACTATCGGGGACTAACCGCCTTCGCTTCGCTATCCATGGCGGTCAGCGACGGTAACTACGCTTATTACTTGTCACCTCGAAACCACCCTCAACCGAGGCCACCGCCTCTAATCGCTCTTCAAAATTGATCTGAAGTTCGTGCTTCTCAACGACACCGCTCCAGAACTCAAGCAGCCGCTCCTTGGTGGTCTCCTTAAACCTGGTTTTTCCCACCAGAGGAAGTTTTACCGGCGCCGTCATTACAACCTTGCCACGTGGGTAGTGGGCAACCGTCCCCCCAAGACTCTCCTGCTCCAGCGTTATAATTGACATTTTGCGCTCTTTTGCCACCAGGTTCGCTGCAATTCCCGCCGGACCCGCACCCACGACCAGCGCATCGATCCAATCCCCTTCCTTTTTTTGGGGAGATACCTTATATATCGATTCCATTGCCTGCCTCCCCTGCTCTGAGGCATTTCTAATCAACCCCATGCCACCCAGCTCACCAGCAATATAGATTCCAGGTACGTTGGTCTCGAATGACTCATCAATCTGCGGAATGTCGACACCCCGTTTTTCGGTACCAAACACCAGCGTTATAGCCTTCATTGGGCAGGCGCGAGCACAGGCACCATGACCGATGCAGTGTGAAGGCGAGATCAACTCGGCGCGTTTCTTGATCAGTCCCAGCACCAGATTCTCAGGACATGCGGTTACACAGGAGCCGCAACCGATGCACTTGGTGGTGTCTATCAGTGGGTGCAGTGATGCTGGTTCTGTCAAACCTGAAGAAATAGTCTCTCTTTTCGCGGCCAG
Source organism: Candidatus Reidiella endopervernicosa (assembly GCF_013343005.1). Lineage (GTDB taxonomy): Bacteria > Pseudomonadota > Gammaproteobacteria > Reidiella > Reidiella endopervernicosa. Next base: position 2,217,537 of record NZ_CP054491.1, on the reverse strand, counting down.
TGCATGCCGCTCTTTCATAAAGGCCAGCACAATGTAGCTCAGCAAAATCACCAACATTGGTGAAAAATAGAGAATCTGTCCCATTTCAATATCCAAAATCATTCTCCGCCACGACTCACTCCACTCACTCACTCACTCACACCAACTATCAACTTTAACTATGACTCTTATCTAACTGATACTTCTAGCTAATAGATGCTTAAGGCATCAATTTCGATATTTTTCCTTCTCGCTATTTATCAATAACCGATCGATCAAACAGCAAATGTCGACCGGTTCACATTAACCACAATTCCCTGTTGTTATTTCTACGTTTTGGGATATTATTCCCATTATTGAAATTAGACAAGCTCCAGAGACGAGCTTTGCAATGGACAGTGAGAGAGAGCAATGGGCGCTACAACAACCGAACGACAGGGGTGGGGAGCAGTTTTCAGTGGACTGATAACGCTGAGTTTTGCTGCAGCCGTAGTCGTCGTCCTCTATCTCGGTTGGCGTGTCAGTGGTGAACGTCACATCATCGCCGAAGAGGGAACCGGATATACGCTCGGTATTGTCGGCGCCTCACTGATGGTTGCACTACTGCTCTACCCACTGCGGAAAAACGCACGTTTTATGCGCCATCTTGGTCCGGTCAGTTACTGGTTCAGGCTGCATATGCTGTTTGGTGTGGCCGGTCCGGTCTGCATCATCTTCCACGCCAACTTCAATCTCGGCTCACTCAACAGCCAGGTCGCACTCTTCTGCATGATCCTGGTGGCCTGCAGCGGGCTGATCGGGCGTTACTTCTACACCAAGATCCACTTCGGCCTCTATGGTCACAAGGCGACACTGGTTGAACTGCGCGAACGACTGGAGAAGAGCGAGAACCAGATCCTCACCAGTGTCGCCAACCAGCAGCAGATTCAACAGCTACTCGATCAGTTAGTTGAACGCTCACTCTCCGTCTCAACCCTGGGCGGTGGGATCTGGCGCATGCTGACTACCGATCGCGCCATTAGTCGACGACAACGGCTGTTGAAAAAGGAGATAAAAAGATCGATCAAGGCAGTCGCTGCCAAACAGGGCTGGAGTCGCCCGGAGCAGCGACAAAGAAGACGAGAGAGTATTCGCGAGACAACCGCTTTCTTCCACACTGCACGCAAAGTCGTGCAGTTAAACGTTTTTGAACGCCTATTCGCCCTCTGGCACCTCTTCCACCTCCCCTTCTTCCTGATGATGGTCGTGGCCGGCATCGTCCATATCGTCGCAGTGCACATGTACTGATGAGCAATATGCCCAACAACATTGGCGAGATTTTTCTGTTTGCACTGTTGCTGCTCGGCTCCAGTCCGCTATGGGCCGCCTCGTTCGAAACCCTGTTGATGCCGGGCAAGGTGATCGAGGGACACGCCAAGTATGAGGAGCAGTGTGAACGCTGCCACGCCAACTTCAGCAAGGATGAACAGCGCACGCTCTGTCTCGACTGCCACGAGAAGGTGGCGGCCGACATCAACAAAGATGAGGGATACCACGGTCTCGATAGCGCGGTAGGCGAAACCGCCTGCCGCAGTTGCCATACCGATCACAAGGGGCGTGACAAAAAGATCGTACACCTCGATCCACACGGTTTTGATCACGACCTGACCGACTACAAACTCGAAAAGCGTCACCAACAGGTCGCCTGTATCGCCTGTCACCCCAAAGATCGCAAACACCGCGACACGCCTCAGCTCTGTATCGACTGCCATAAAAGCGACGACCCACATCGCGGTAATCTGGGCAAGAAGTGTAACGACTGTCACTCAACTACAGGCTGGCAGAAGAATCGTTTTGACCACGACAAAAGTGACTTCAAGCTCAAGGGCGCACATAAGAAGGCGAGCTGTAACAGCTGCCACATCGATCAACGCTATAAAAAGACACCCAAGCAGTGCATCGCCTGCCACCAGATCAACGACATCCATCTGGGTGGTTTTGGGGAAAAGTGTGAGAGCTGCCATAACAACGAGAAGTGGGAGAAGGGAGAGTTCAATCACGACAAAAAAACCGAATTCCCACTCCGTGGCGTGCACACCAAACTCGCCTGTAACAGCTGCCACAACAGCAAACTCAACCGGGCCGATAACAAGGGCAACCCGGGTAAAACCTGTATCGCCTGCCATCAGCAGCGTGATCGACACCGCGGCAGTTTTGGTGAGAAGTGCGACAAGTGCCACAACAACGAGAGCTGGAGCAAGACCAGGTTTGATCATCAACGCGACACCAAGTTCTCACTGGATGGAAAACATGGTGATCTAAGTTGTAGCAGTTGCCATCAGGCGGGGCTGTTTGAGAAGAAGCCAGAAAAGAGCTGCACCTCCTGTCACAAGGTTGATGATCCACACGGTGGCAAACTAGGTAAAGAGTGCCAGCAGTGCCACAACAGTGATAACTGGCGCAAGAAGATCGCCTTCGACCACGACCTGACCCGCTTTCCCCTGATCGGCCTGCACACCACCACCCCCTGTGGTGAGTGTCATCTCGACCGGAGTTATCAGCAGACCGAACGCGACTGTTACGCCTGTCATCAACAGGATGACAGCCACGAGGGACTGCTCGGTAAACAGTGCGCCAGTTGCCACAACCCCAACGACTGGAAGCTATGGCTCTTCGATCACGACACCCAGACCAAATACCGACTCGAGGGTTCGCATCGCGGCCTCAAGTGTGAGGCGTGTCATATCGATCCGGTCACCGAGCAGCGCGCAGAGCCACGTCGCTGCATCAGCTGTCATCGCGACGAGGATGCCCACTGGGGCACATTCGGCAAGCAGTGTGAGCAGTGTCACCTGCCGACTCAATTTGAAGAGATCGTTCTGCCGCGGCAGTAGCCGGGAGTGATTATGGATATCGGAATACAAAAACTGATTCGCCAACTATCGACCGAGTCACTTCACCACATACTGCTGATGGTGCTGATGCTACTGCTACTCGTCTTCCTCCCCTCCATTGCCGCCGCAGAGCGTTTTGACCACTTCACCACCGGCTTCCCACTCGAAGGAGCACACGCCTCGACCAACTGCACCAGTTGCCACATCGGCGGTGAGTTCAAAGGGGCTCCGACACGCTGTAGCAGCTGTCACTCCAGCGGCAGTCGGATCAAGGCTTCGAGCAAGGATGCACGCCATATCTCCACCAGCTCCAGCTGCGATGACTGTCACAGCAGCAGCGGCTGGTCTCCTGTGCGTCAGGTCGATCATCTCTCGGTTCTGGGTAGCTGCAGCAGCTGTCACAACGGCGGCAGCGCTGAAGGGAAAACGTTCAATCACGTCAGCAGCTCGAGTAACTGCAGCGATTGCCACTCCTCCACCGCCTGGAGCCCGGCCCGTTTTAACCATATCGACATCACCGCCAGCTGCAGCAGCTGCCATAACGGAGTGACGGCTGAGGGCAAAGGGGTGCGTCACATGAGTACCACCAACGCCTGTGAGGAGTGTCACTCAAGCCGCGACTGGTCGCCTGTGATTCGCGTCGATCATCTGGCCGTGCTCGGTAGCTGCTCAAGCTGCCATAACGGCTCGACCGCCACGGGTAAAACCGCTAACCACATTACCAGTGGCAGCAGCTGCGATGACTGTCATTCGACCAACGCCTGGAGCCCGGCCAATTTCGATCACGATAACGCCACTGGCAGCTGCTCAAGCTGTCATAACGGCATTGCAGCCACCGGTAAAAACGTACGCCACATCGCTTCAACCAATAGCTGCGAGGATTGTCACAGCAACCGCAGCTGGTCGCCTGTAATCCGTATCGACCACCTGGCCGTGACCGGCAGCTGCTCAAGCTGTCACAACGGCTCCACTGCCGAGGGTAAACCAGCCAACCACATTGCCAGCGGTAGTGGTTGCGACGACTGTCACTCCACTAGCGCCTGGAGTCCGGCCGGATTCGACCACTCCAGCGTCTCATCCAACTGCATCAGCTGTCACAACGGCACCACGGCAACGGGCAAGAACACACGCCACATCGCCACCACCAATAGCTGTGAGGATTGCCACACCAATCGTAGCTGGTCGCCGGTGATTCGAGTTGACCACCTCTCAGTCACCGGCAGCTGTTCAAGCTGTCATAACGGCTCCACTGCCGCTGGCAAACCGGCCAACCATCTCAGCAGCGGTAACAGTTGCGACGACTGCCACAACACCAACGCCTGGACACCGGCGCTGTTTGATCACAATCAGGTCTCGCCCGGCACCTGCAGCAGTTGCCACAACGGGCTAACTGCGACCGGTAAACCGCTAACCCATCTACAGACCTCAGCACAGTGCGACATCTGCCACTCTATCCGTGCCTGGTTACCGGCGATTTTCAACCATGATGACGTCACCGGTAGCTGTGCCAGTTGTCATAACGGCACCTCAGCACCGGGCAAGCCGAGCAATCACTTTGTCACCAGTCAGGGCTGCGATAGCTGTCATCGCAATAGCAGCTGGACACCCACGACGTTCCGTCACAACTCAGCCGCCTACCCTGGCGACCACCGTGGCAACCTCAGCTGCACCAGTTGCCACCGCAGTAATAGCGAACAGGTCACCTGGTCGAGCGGCGCCTATAAACCCGACTGCGCTGGCTGCCACGCGGGTGACTATGAGCGTGATGAACACAAGAAGTATGAGAACCCCGACAGTTACTACTCGGTGAGTGAGCTACGCGACTGCTCGGGTAGCTGTCACGTCTATACCAACAGTTCGATGACAAGCATTAAAAAGCGGCGCTCGAGCGAACACCGCGTCAGCGATTCCGATTTTGACTAACAACATGGATAGAGAGTCGATCATGCCAAACCCAGTGAACATCGCTCGTACGATTGTGTTGGCGCTAATGCTGCTATTCACGGTAACGACTCAGGCGGCCAACAATGCGGCATTCGACCACTTCACTACAGGCTTTTCACTCGATGGCGCACATGCCACCACCAGCTGCACCAGCTGTCACCTCAATGGGGAGTTTAGATCGGCACCGACAACCTGCAGCGGTTGCCACGGCAGCACCGGCCGTGTGCAGGCCTCGGCCAAACACGCAAAACACTTTCCGACTAGCAGTCGCTGTGACAGTTGCCACAGCAGCAGCGGCTGGTCACCCGCGCGTGAGGTCGATCATCTGGCGGTGGTGGGCAACTGCACCAGCTGTCACAACGGTAGCAACGCAACCGGCAAATCAATCAACCACGTCAGCAGCTCCAGTAGCTGTAGTGACTGTCACTCCTCCACCGCCTGGACACCGGCCCGTTTCAATCATGTAGGCATTACCGCTTCCTGCCTCAGTTGTCATAACGGCGTTACCGCTGAGGGTAAATCAATCAACCATGTCAGTAGTGATAACAGCTGCAACGATTGTCACACCACTACCGCCTGGAGTCCGACCACCTTTGATCACACCGGTATTGAGGGGAACTGTACTAGCTGCCACAACGGCGTGATCACCGATGGAAAATCGAGCCGTCACATAGCCACCACCAATAGCTGTGAAACCTGCCACGCCACACGAGGCTGGTCGCCTGCGATTCGTGTCGACCACCTCGCTGTGCTCGGCACCTGCTCTAGCTGTCACAACAATTCAACGGCACTTGGTAAGCCAGCCAACCATATCGCCAGTAGCAACAGTTGCGACGACTGTCATACCAGCAGCGCCTGGACACCGGCCGACTTCGACCACAGCGTTATTACCAGCAGCTGTTCTAGCTGCCACAACGGCGTCTCGGCCACCGGCAAAACGACACAACACCTCTCTACCACCAGCGTCTGTGAGGAGTGTCACTCCAACCGCAGCTGGTCACCGGTAATCAAGGTTGAGCATCTGGCTGTGACCGGCACCTGCTCAAGCTGTCACAACAACGCTGCTGCTCTCGGTAAACCGGCCAACCATATTGCCAGTAGTAATAGCTGCGACGACTGCCACAGCAGCAGTGGATGGCTACCGGCTGATTTCGATCACGCCTCTATCTCAGGGAGCTGCAGTAGCTGTCACAACGGCATCTCGGCAACTGGGAAAACGGTGTTGCATCTGGCAACGAACAATAGCTGTGAGAGCTGCCACTCCAACCGCGACTGGTCACCCGCCATCAAGGTCGATCACCTGGCGGTGAACGGTAGCTGCTCGAGCTGCCACAACGACACCACCGCTCCCGGCAAGACAAACAACCATATCCCCAGTGGCAGCGTCTGCAGCGACTGCCATACCAGCAACGCCTGGAGCCCGGCCAATTTCGACCACTCCAATGCCTCGGGTAGCTGCTCGAGTTGTCACAACGGGAGTTCGGCAACGGGTAAAACCTCACAGCATATCGCCAGTAATAGCAGCTGTGAGTCGTGCCATAACAGCCGCAACTGGTCACCCGTGATTCGCGTTGATCATCTGGCCGTCAGCGGCACCTGTAGTAGCTGTCACAACGGCTCGACTGCGTTGGGCAAATCATCCAACCACATCCCAAGCAGTAGTAGTTGTAGCGATTGCCATTCAACAACGGCATGGTCCCCTGCGAACTTTGACCACTCAAACGCTTCTGGCACCTGTAGCAGCTGTCATAACGGCATCTCGGCAAGTGGAAAAACGAGCCAACACATCGCGACTACGAATGCCTGTGGCGAGTGCCACTCCAACCGTAGCTGGTCGCCTGTGATTCGAGTCGAACATCTGGCCGTCTCGGGAACCTGTAGTAGCTGCCATAACGGCTCGACCGCACTGGGTAAAACCGCCAACCACATCGTAAGCAGTAATAGCTGTGACGACTGCCACACCAGCACGGCATGGAGCCCGGCCAATTTCGATCACGACGCGGTGACCAGTAGCTGTTCCAGCTGTCACAACGGTAGCTCTGCCACCGGAAAGAACAGTGGTCACATCGGCTCCACCAGCAGCTGTCAGGATTGCCACTCCAACCGTAGCTGGTCACCGGTAATTCGTGTTGACCACCTGGCAGTACAGGGGAGCTGCTCGAGCTGTCACAACGGTGCCACGGCGCTGGGTAAACCGTCCAACCATATCGCCAGTGGTAATAGCTGCGACGACTGCCACACCAGTAACGCCTGGTCGCCAGCCAACTTAGATCACTCTGCCATTACCGCCAGCTGTTTGAGTTGCCACAACGGTGTCTCGGCGACGGGTAAGAGCACGCAGCACCTCAGCACCACCAACGTCTGTGAGGATTGTCACTCTAACCGTGGCTGGTCACCGGTGATCCGGGTTGAACATCTGGCGGTGACCGGTACCTGCTCCAGCTGTCATAACGGTGCCACAGCACTCGGTAAATCCTCGAACCACATCACAAGCGGCAATAATTGTAGCGACTGTCACTCCACCTCGGCATGGTCGCCCGCCAACTTCGACCACTCCAACGTCAGTGGCAGTTGCTCTAGCTGTCATAACGGAACCAGCGCCGAAGGGAAGACGCCACAACACATCACAACCACCAACGCCTGCGAGGAGTGTCACAGTAACCGCAGCTGGTCACCGGTGATTCGCGTCGAGCATCTGGCGGTGACCGGTACCTGCTCAAGCTGTCACAACGGCGCAACCGCACTGGGTAAAAGCTCAAACCATATACCGAGCAACAGCAGCTGCAGTGACTGTCACTCGACCACTGCGTGGAGCCCGGCCAACTTCGACCACTCCAGCGTGACCGCCAGCTGTTCAAGCTGTCATAACGGCGTCTCGGCAACTGGGAAAAATACCCAACACATCAGTTCGACAAATAGTTGCGCCGAGTGCCACGGCAACCGCAGCTGGTCACCGGTGATCCGTGTCGAACATCTGGCGGTACTTGGAACCTGTTCCAGTTGCCACAACGGTTCCACCGCCCTCGGCAAACCGTCCAACCACATTACGAGTGGTAACAGCTGTGACGACTGTCATACCAGCAGCGTCTGGTCTCCGGCCAATTTTGATCACAACAGTGTGACTGCCAGCTGCTCGAGCTGTCATAACGGTGTCTCGGCCACAGGTAAAAACGTACAACACATCTCGAGTACCAACAGTTGCGCAGAGTGTCACTCCAACCGCAGCTGGTCACCGGTGATCCGTGTTGAACATCTGGCCGTCACCGGTAGCTGTTCCAGCTGCCACAACGGCTCGACGGCACCAGGCAAACCTTCGAATCATATTGCTAGCGGTAACAGCTGTGATGACTGCCACACCAGTAGCGCATGGAGCCCGGCCAACTTCGATCATTCAACGGTCTCAGCGAGCTGCAGCAGCTGTCATAACGGTGTTTCAGCGACGGGTAAAAACGTTCAACACATTGCCACTACCAACAGCTGTGAGGAGTGTCACGGCAACCGTAGCTGGTCGCCAGTGATCCGCGTGGAGCATCTCGCCGTCGTTGGTAGCTGCTCAAGTTGTCACAACGGTTCTACAGCCCTCGGCAAACCGTCAAATCACATAACCAGTGGCAATAGCTGTGACGACTGCCATACCAGCAACGCCTGGAGTCCCGCCAACTTTGACCACTCGACAGTCTCTGCCAGCTGCAGTAGCTGTCATAACGGCGTGAGTGCAACCGGCAAATCGGTGCAACATATCGCCTCTACCAACAGCTGTGACGAGTGCCACGGTAATCGTAGCTGGTCGCCAGTTATCCGCGTCGAACATCTCGCCGTGGTGGGTAGCTGCTCAAGTTGTCACAACGGTTCCACGGCACTCGGTAAACCGTCTAACCATATTGTCAGTGGTAATAGCTGTGATGATTGCCACAGCAGCAACGCCTGGAGCCCTGCGAACTTCGATCACTCTGCAGTGACCGCTAGCTGTTCGAGTTGTCACAACGGTGTCTCAGCCACCGGGAAAACGGCGCAACACATCAGCTCGACCAACAGCTGCGACGAGTGCCACTCCAACCGCAGCTGGTCACCGGTGATTCGGGTTGAGCACTTGGCCGTACTCGGCACCTGCTCCAGTTGTCATAACGGCTCCACCGCGTTGGGTAAACCTTCCAACCACATTGCTAGCAGTAATAGTTGTGATGACTGCCATACCAGCAACGCTTGGTCACCGGCCAACTTTGATCACAGCAGTGTGAGCGCCAGCTGTTCGAGCTGCCATAACGGCGTCTCAGCAACCGGTAAGAACACTCAGCACATCAGCACTACCAATAGCTGTGAGGAGTGCCACAGCAACCGTAGCTGGTCGCCGGTGATTCGCGTTGAACACCTCTCTGTACTAGGCACCTGTTCAAGCTGTCACAACGGCTCTACGGCACTTGGCAAACCGGTCAATCACCTGCCCAGCGGCAATAGCTGTGATGACTGCCACAGCACCAACGGCTGGACACCGGCACTGTTTGATCACAATCAGGTCTCAGCTGGCACCTGTAGTAGCTGTCATAACGGAGTCACTTCAAGCGGAAAACCGCTGACCCATATCACCACCAGCGCCCAGTGTGATATCTGCCACACCATTCGAGCCTGGTTGCCGGCAACCTTCAGCCATGACGATGTCAGCGGAAGCTGTACCAGCTGTCATAACGGTGTTTCAGCACCGGGCAAACCCAGTAGTCACTTCATTACCAGCCAGAGCTGCGATAGTTGCCATCGCAATACGAGTTGGACACCGACCACCTTCCGTCACAGTTCAGCCGCCTACCCTGGCGACCATCGTGGCAACCTCAGCTGCAGCAGCTGCCACCGCTCCAATAGTGAACAGGTGACCTGGAGCAGCGGTGCCTATAAACCCGATTGCGCAGGCTGCCATGCGGGTGATTACGAGCGCGATGAGCACAAGAAGCATGAGAATCCCGATGGCTACTACTCAGTGAGCGAACTGCGCGACTGCAGTGGTAGTTGTCACGTCTACACCAATAGTTCGATGAGCACGATAAAAGAACGTGAGTCTGGCGAGCATCGCGTCAGCGACTCATCTTTCGATTAACCCATAACTGGATCGACCCATGTATATAACTATCCAACGCCTTAGAACACTACTCGCTGTAGCACTCCTACTTCCGCTGCTGCTGATCAACATCGGCAGCGCCGCTGCTGAGGTGCGGATGATTGAGGATATCCTGCCAACGGTCGAACAATCCTCCGTCACACTGCAGATCCGCTTCAGCACCGCGATGCAGTATCTCTCTCATGCACCCCATAGCCATGGCAAGGAGCTGCAGATCAGTCTGCGCCCGCGAGATATACGCATCGATAGCGATAACATGTTAATTGGCGAGGAGCAGGTCACCTGGGATTCGAGTCGCGATGTGCCACTGGACGAGGTACGTTACGAAGGACGCGGTCAGGATGACTACACTCTGATTGTCAGTTTCAGCCGCGTAACCGACTACGAGGTCAATCCTGATCCCGACATGCAGGGTCTGACGATCCGACTACCACGAGTGACATCAGCCACACCTAAGCCATCGACCAGCAAAGCAGCGACACTGGTTTCCCTCCCCTATGTGATCAACCTCGAGTCTTCACTCAAGCCAATCGATCTGGCAGATCACGCCAGCCTCAAACAGCACGCCAGGCGACAGGCCTATGTGGTCGATTTTGAACAGAATCAGCGTACCTGGTATCGCCTGCGCCTCGGCTTTTTTGCCACCCGTAGTGAGGCCAGCGAGATGCTCAAGCAGCTCACTGCCAATTATCCCAAGGCGTGGGTTGCCCGCGCCAGTCAGAGCGAGGTCGAGAAGAAGACGGAAACAGCCGCTGTGAAACCTGTCGCAACCCCCTTGGCCACCCGACCGCCTTTGCCGCTTGAGCGTATCGAATCGCTGATGGAGGAGGCTCGCAAGGCGATGTTGGGCAGCGACTACGGTCGTGCCATCCGTATCTATGCGCGTCTGATCGAACATAAAGAGAATCCAAAGGGACAGCAGGCACTGGAGTTGCTTGGAAGTGCGCGTGAGCGTAACGGACAGCTGGCTCAGGCCAAGGCAGCCTATGAGCAGTACCTCTCGCTCTATCCAGAGGGAGAGCCAGCTGAGCGTGTGCGACAGCGTCTAGCAGCACTGATCAGTGCCCCCGACCGCCCCAAGGAGAGCCTGCGTGCGGCCAAGGGAAAACGTACCATTGATGAGGCGCAGTGGACTCTGTTTGGTGGTTTCTCTCAATACTATCGACGTGACATCAACAGCATTGATGAGGAGGAGTCGACGGTTAACCAGTCCTCACTCTCCACCGACCTTGATGTCACCAGTCGCAGGCGCAGTCATGATAGCGAGTTCCGCACCCGTTTTACTGGTGGATATCTGCACGATTTCCTTAATGATGGTGAAGATAACGAGAGCCGTATCAGCTCTCTCTACGCTGAAGCCAGTCACAAACCATCCGGGCTTAGCGGTCGCGTTGGGCGTCAGACTCGCAGTAGTGGCGGTGTATTGGGACGTTTCGATGGTGGCCTGCTCAGCTATCAGGCCACCTCTTGGGGCAAGCTCAACATGGTTGCAGGCTTCCCGGTCGATCGTACCTCTGATCCCCTCACCACAGACCGCAATTTTGTCGGTGCGAGTATCGACCTTGGCACCTTCTTTAACGCCTGGGACTTCAGCCCCTTTATCATCGAGCAGCGTGTTGCCGACATTACCGATCGACGTGCCGTCGGTGCCGAGCTGCGCTACTTCCACCCTGAGCGTTCACTACTAGGACTGGTCGACTACGACATCTCCTACGACGAGCTCAACACCGTGATGCTGCTGGGCAACTGGAAGATCGGCTCCCACAGCAACATCAATCTCACACTCGACCACCGTCTCACGCCGATTCTTACCACTCGCAATGCAATTCAGGGACAGCTGGTCGAGGGTGTTGAACAGCTGCTCAGCAGCTTCACCGAGTCGGAGATTCGCCAATTGGCAGTTGATCGTACTGCACGTAGTAACACTGCAGTATTCGGTTTCTCCACGCCGATCTCAGAGCAGGTTCAGCTCAACGCCGACATCACCGCCACCAACCTACAGGGGACGCCCGCATCAGGCGGAGTTGAGGCGATACCGGGAACCGGTAACGAGTACTACTACAACATGCAGTTGATGGGCAGTAATCTGATCAAACAAGGCGATACGGCCGTACTCGGCCTACGCTTTGCCGACGGTAGCACCTCGAGTACCACCACGATGTTGCTCAACACCCGTTATCCAATCACCAGTAACTGGCGCCTCAATCCGCGTGTGAAACTGAGTTACCGCGACAATAAAAACGATGGCCGAACCCAGTGGACCCTCTCACCGGCGGTCCGTATGGACTACCGTTGGAAACGTCGTATTCACTTTGAACTGGAGGCGAGTGGTGACTGGTCGACCGAGCAGCTGGCTAGCGATACCACCAATACACACGGCTACTACCTGACGGCCGGCTATAGAATCGATTTCTAATAAAAAACAGCCCTGATGTCGACTAATCGTCACCGTCGAGTAGTTTTCTAATAGTCGATAACAGCAGCTGGTTATCGATCGGTTTTCGTACAAAGCCGTTGAGTGGGTTCTCTAGCCACTCGGGCGATTGAGGCTGTTCAGAGTTACCGCTGCACAGAATGAGTACCGGCAGATCTTCTCGTTGCTGACGTAGATCCTTGGCCAGCTCGACCCCGGTCATGCCCGGTATTGCATAGTCAGCAATGAGGAGATCGATATGCTTAAGCTGCTCACGTGCACTATCAACAATCTGCTTCTCTTCAGTGGTGACAACCACCTGATAGCCGATACTTTCCAGTAGCTCCGCAATAAAACCTGCAACGGAGTGATCATCGTTGACCAATAGTATTCGGGCTGGTGTAACGACTCCATCAACAATTGACTGGGTGGGCACACTGAGTTCTTCCGAGTCATTCACCGCTGACGCTGGGACCAACACCCTAAAGTCAGTTCCACCCTCGGGTTTCGTATTGACCAGAATATGTCCGCCATATTCGTGCACGATGCCATGCACCATAGAGAGCCCCATGCCACTCCCCTTACCCACCTCCTTGGTGGTAAAAAAGGGGTCGAAAACACGCATTAAATTTTCAGGATCAATACCACTACCACTATCACTAACGGAGAGCTCCACATAGTCACCAGAAACACCACTCTGGCAAGAGGCACAACTATCATTAACAATTGTTGTTAAGTTGAGTTTTACATCAATACAGCCACTCTCTGCGATCGCATCTCGGGCATTGATACAGAGGTTCATAATCACCTGATGGAATTGAATCGGATCAAAGTTAATCGGTGGAAGATCCTCATCAAGGCTAAGCGCGATAGTAATATTGCTAGGGATTGTCGATCGCAGTAGCGATATCGCCTCTTTGACCAACGGCGCCGCTGGCAGAGACCTTGGCTCACTTGTACCAGCACGACTGAATGCCAGCATCTGTGCAATCAGATCACGCGCACGTCGACTCGCCTGATCTATACGATTTAAATACTCTGCAAGTTTATTGCTGCTTTCGTCTTGAGACTTTGTAAATCTGGCCAATGCGAGACTGGTGTATCCCATGATGCTGGCAAGAATATTGTTAAAGTCGTGTGCAATACCTCCCGTGAGCTGACCAATCGCCTCCATCTTCTGAGCCTGCTTTAGCTGTTTCTCCACTTCACGCTGTTCACGCTCCATCGCTTTGCGCTTACTGACATCGCGCTTTATAGCAACAAAATGGGTAATCTCCCCCCGCTTATTGATCACCGGCGTGATGGTCTGCTCCTCATGGTAGAGCGCACCATCCTTACGGCGATTAATCATCTCGCCCTGCCACGACTCCCCAGTGGTTATCACTCCCCACAGCTGGTTATAAAACGCTTCGCTTTGGGAGCCCGATTTAAGAAGTCGCGGGGTCTGCCCGACCATCTCATCAAGCGCATATCCGGTTACCCTCTCCGTTGCTGAGTTAGCCCACTCGATGACACCTTCACCGTCAGTAATAAGGACAGCATCGTCCGTCGATTCAAGCACCGCTCTCTGTAGCAGCAGTTGTCGTTCGTTACTCGTCTGCTCACTGATATCCTGAATGGTACCCATGATATGTGAGAGTCGGCCATTGTCGTCAAAATGGACGTGTCCACGCATGATAACGGTACGCTCACCGACATCACGTCGCTCAACCCTGAATTCGATATCGAGTGGTAGATAATGTTTTCGAGTGTTTTCGATGGCCTTCATAACCACCTGCCGATCTCTGGGTTGAACGATTGCGAGCAGTGTTTCGAAGGATGGCCGGGGAGTCGCTATTTTTGCGGAAGCTTGTTTTGGGCCTCCAAGCCCAAGCAAGCGGCAAATACTTAACGCGACCGTTTATGCCTACGGCGCCCCGACCGTCCTGCGTTCGTTGCGTAATCACCTCTTCGCGGCTCTACACAACTCCTCACTGACTCTACGCCGACATAAAGCCGCTGCTGCATCTTCTTCGTCGTTCGCTCGCGCTCTCAACTACGAATAGGCAGACGGCGTCGACTATCGGGGACTAACCGCCCTCACTTCGCTATCCATGGCGGTCAGCGTTTGATAGAGACCGGTAAAAAGCCGAAGATCAGGAAAATCTCATCGGACCAACGCATCTCACTGGTCTGTTTGGACCAGACCCAGCTACCCAGGTGGGTGATATGTTGAGTCTCTCTGAGGCTCTCTTCACTCGCCTTTAGCGCCTGCTCCGTAGTACGTCGCTCAAGCCGATTTCTTATCGCCGTTACGCCAAAGGCCAGATTGTCACTAAGGCGCACCAGGAGTGAGACCTCATCACTATCAAAGGCATCGTTCTCAGAGGCGTAGATTAATAAGACACCAAAGGCTACGCCCTCCTCAATCAACGGTAGACCTATTACTGAGGCGTAACCGCGTGATGTCGCCTGCTCACGCCACGGTGCAAACCGCTCATCTGTCTGCACGTCCCTGATGATGGCGGGTTGAAGGTTCCGAATCGCTAACCCACCCGGTCCCTGACCACGAGCATATTCGGCCCAGGTAAGGTTCGCACTCTCAAGATAGCCATCCTCAAACCCCGACTTTGCCACAGGCAAGATAGATTTATTGATATCGTGTTGAACGGTACCTACCCATGCCATGCGATAGCCACCACTATGGGTGATAACCTCACAGATATTGCTAAACAGTTCAGCCTCAGTTTTAGAACGGATGACTGCCTCATTGCAGGCACTTAGTGTCTGCAACGCACGATTTCCACTTTCGGTTATGTTATCGACCACTATTAATGACCATCAATTAAGGTAGCCGATCGGGATCGGTATGGTCAGAGTGGGGGGTGGAAGAGAAAGTCTTGGTATACATTGAGTAATGAACGGGTGAACTATCGCAGAGCACTACGCATCAAGTATCTTCGCCACGCTACTGCTGAATTGCTGCAGATCGAACGGTTTTTTCAAAATGGATTCGGCACCAATGAGTTTGGCAATGGGTAGATAGTCAAACCTTCCGACAATCCCGCCGCCCCCTGAGATCGCCAGAATCTTTACATCCTTCTTCTCTTCTCGCAGCGCCATAATCAGATCGAGACCATTCATATCGGGCATGACCAGATCAGTGATAACCATATCGAAGTGGCCACGCCGATAACACTCAATGGCATCACGTCCATCAACGGCCTCTTCCACCTCATGCTCATGAACCTCAAGCATATCGCGTAGCATAGCCCTTACGGGCTCTTCATCATCAACGATTAGAATTTTTGCCATAGCCCACCATCAATTGCCGCTGATACCATTTCAATCAAAACAGTTCGATATCACCATCGTCCATGCTCTGCTGGTCGATGGCCTTGTGTTTTGTATTGTCGAATGTACCGTGCTCTTTCTGCAACACCCTGCGTAGCCGCTCGGCATGCTCATCAAAACGTGACACACCGTGGGACGACTTTGATGTCGCAAGATCATTACGCAGCTCTTTAACCATATCGAGAAACTCCTGTAATGCGGAGATTCGGTTTTCCATATGATCGACAAGTTGCTTGGTCATATCCTCAAACTGCAACGAGCGAACGGCCACGCCCACATTTTGGCTAATACTTTCAGAGATTGAGGAGACTGAACTGAGGTGATCTGAGACATAGTCATTCAGCGTTCCGATCTCACTCATCATCTCACCGATGTGGTCCTGAGAGTTCATCGACATACTCATGTCTTTGGATGCCATTCTGCCAACAATGCCCGCACCTTTATCCATCGTCCCCTTGGCAACCGCAAACTGCTCGCGGATCTGGTTGGAGAACTGCCGACTTCTGGATGATAGCGAACGGACCTCATCGGCCACCACAGCAAATCCGCGTCCTGCTTCACCTGCACGTGCAGCTTCAATGGCTGCGTTGAGTGCCAACAGATCAGTCTGTGAACTGATACCGTCAATCTCTCCCAATAGGTGGTCGACTTTATCAATCTGCGTCTTCATCAAATTCATCGTCTCAACCAGCTCCATGCTGTATGCACTCATTGCTGTGATGTTGTCGACAAACTCATTGATCAGCTCTTGTGAATCATCGATAAACTGCTTAACACTAGCGCCATCATCGCCATGGTTCGACATACGCTCTATCAGTTCATGCACCATCTCGGTCTGGCGACGTGCATCGGCCTCAAGACCGGTAAAGCTGGTGACCAGATCGGCTATGGCATTGCCCTGCAGATCACGCACCTGGGATAACTCAATGAGGATATGGTCGAACTGCTGTTTCACCTCGAGCTCGGTTGAATTCTGTAGCTGTACAAACTCCGCCTCCAGGCTGGCAACTCCATTCATATCGGGTGAGTCATCCTCTTCCACCTCAATCTCGATGCGAAGAAAGGCCCCAACTATCCAGGTAAGTGCCAGCAGTACGACAGAAACATATGAGGGCACATCCATGTCAGACAGGAATGGCTGTAGCAATAGAATCAGTAATGTAACCAGACTCTCAATCCAGTGCGTGGTGAATAGCTTTTTTATCCGATCAATCATCGTATCGCCTTGCATACATTTAAGTGTGACGTCCTGCCACGACTCGCCGCTGATCCGCTGATCCGCTGATCCGCTGATCCGCGGTCCGAAGCCGATTTACTGTTACCCATTTCTATCGGCCGATTTGGGTACTTCTGCAGCCAGATCAAGGAGTTTGTCCGCCACCTTGTTCAACGGCAGCACAAAATCGACACCTCCCTTGTTGACCGCCTCCTTAGGCATTCCCCAAACCACACAACTCTTCTCATCCTGAGCGATGGTAGGCGCACCCGCATCATGCATCTGACGCATGCCTGCAGCAGCACCATCAGCACCCATGCCTGTCAGTATCACGCCAATGGCGTTACTACCCACATTGCGTGCCACAGAATTCATCATCACATCGACGGCCGGACGATGACGGTTTACGGGGTCACTCTGATTGAGGCTAATCACATACCTTGCGCCATCTCGATTAACCTCCATATGGTAGTCGCCGGGTGCAACGAAGGCGTGACCCGGTAATACATAATCACCATTCTCTGCCTCTTTGACCTTCATCGCCGAGAGTGAATCTAGCCGTTCTGAGAAGGATTTACTGAACATGGCAGGAATATGCTGAGTAATCACTGTTCCGGGGGCATCGGCCGGCATCACCTCCAACACCTCTTTGATCGCCTCAGTACCACCGGTAGATGCGCCGATCGCGATCAAACGATGCGTTGCTTGATACGCCGCACCCGCTGCGAGTGACCTAATATGCCTCTGTGCTTGCCCTGCTGCGCCCTGCGGCTTAGTCTCTCTTGATGCCCGA
The DNA here is from genome assembly GCF_013343005.1 of Candidatus Reidiella endopervernicosa. Lineage (GTDB taxonomy): Bacteria > Pseudomonadota > Gammaproteobacteria > Reidiella > Reidiella endopervernicosa. The sequence continues at coordinate 2,199,879 of NZ_CP054491.1, read as the reverse complement.
CCAAGCACCAGCATTGAGGCACTAGCAGCCGCCTTAACCTTCTCAACAATCACCTCAGCGTACTCTGCGATCGATTGAGAAACGTCCAGCTTCGGCTTACTGATGAAATCGACCGCACCAAACTCCAGCGCCTGTAGGGTCACGCTCGCACCCTGCTCGGTCAGGGTTGAAATCATGACGACCGGCATGGGTCTTAAGCGCATCAAGTTTTTGAGAAAGGTAATGCCATCCATGCGCGGCATCTCTACATCAAGCGTCAAAACATCGGGATTAAGCGCCTTGATTTTGTCGCGTGCGTCATAGGGATCAACTGCCGCTCCGACCACTTCAATCTCAGGATCAGCATCCAATATCTCTCTCAGCACCTGACGAATTAACGCTGAATCGTCGACTATCAAGACCTTGATCATACTTTTTCAAACTCATTTCTATTGTGATACGAGGTGGCCATAACGTCAGAACAACTCCACTTCGCCTGTAATAGGCTGTGTATCGATATCGTGTATATACGCCTCTTCACGCTTGATGATCGTATCGTTATGCAGCGATTTCAGTTTCTTAACTCGTGCTTTGCCTGTTTTGGGGAAAAAGACGACTTTGCGTGGATATATATCCCCCACATCCTCGGACAATATATCCAGACACTCGGTCTGTAAAAAGTGATGAATAAAGTTGATATTCTTAATTCCCACGTCAGTCATGTTGGCCAGAATACGGCCACCACCGAAGACCTTGACCTCAAAATTCTTCCGATTGCCACCGTTCTTGAGTATTTCGTTGATCATGTGCTCCATCGCATAGGTACCATAGCGAGTAGAGACGCTGACATTATCGCTTGCGACCCACGAGCCGGTCCCCGAATTATCGTGCGGTAACATAAAGTGGTTCATACCCCCGATGCCAAAGATCCGATCACGTATACATACGGAGACACATGAACCGAGCACGGTGGTAATCAGCTCATCATTGGCCGTTACATAGAATTCACCCGGCAATATCTTTGCTGAAAAAATATCGTTGGTCTTATCCCAATAGCGTTTGACATCCTCGAATCCTGGCAGTGAACGTGGCATTCGGGGAGAGCTGGTAGTGGAGTAGTTTTCATGCATTACCCCTTACTCTCCTCTGCCTTCTGGTAAATCGTGTTACCGAGCAGGTGAAAGCGGTCTGTCACTTTATATAGCGATTCAGAGTGGCCCACGAAAAGGTGTCCATCCTCGGCGAGCACCCTGCTATAACGATCAAACAGTTTGCGCTGGGTATCCTTGTTGAAGTAAATAACCACGTTACGGCAAAAGATAAAATCCAAAGGCCCCTTGAAGGGCCAGTCGTGAAGTAGGTTGAGTTGGCGAAAAGAGATCATGTCGCGCAGCTCACTTCGCACACGCACCTGATCGCTCTTCTCACCCTTACCTCTTAGAAACCAGCGTTTGAGTCTCTGTTTCGGGATACCACTTATTCGATCTTCGCTATAAACCCCTCGTTTGGCCGTTGCTACTACATTCGAGTCCAGGTCAGTTGCTAATATTTTGATATCCCAGCCGCTACTTTCAGGGATCAACTCACGCACCGTCATGGCAATCGAATAGGGCTCTTCGCCTGTCGAACAACCCGCCGACCAGATACGTATACGACGCGTTATTTTGTGCGCCTCCAGCAAGGCCGGTAGCAATGTCTCTCTCAGGAATTCGAAATGATGGTTCTCACGAAAAAAGGAGGTGAGATTGGTAGTGATCGCATTGATAAAGTGCCCCATCTCATCGCCTGGGTCACTTCCCAACATCTCGAGATAGCTATCGAAACTATCATGACCCAACTGCCTAAGCCGCCGAACCAGCCGGCTGTAGACCATATCGCGTTTAGCATCGGAGAGAACAATCCCAGTCCGTTCCCCGACCAATTGCTGGATAGCATGGAAATTCTGGTCAGTAAAACCGAACTCCTTTCCATCCGCAGCTCTATTAGTGGCAATTGAAGCCAAGCTGGATCACCTGCTACTGGTAGATCAACTATCTAACCAGAAAAAAACTGAAGATCGCTCTCAATATGGCCTTGACCGGCCATATCCGAACCCCGATACGGTTGTACTAAAACTCCTCCCACTCATCATCAGAGTCGGCTTTAGCGGCAGCAGGTTCTGTCTGGCTTCTCGGAGCAGGAGCACGTTTTGCTGGTCGCGATGTGGGACGATTTTGAGCCTTGGGGCGTGATGCGGCATGGCCGCCAACATTGAAGAATGAAACCTGGCTGATCAGGTTGCTGGCTTGATCCTCCATCGACTTACTTGCCGCTGCTGCCTCTTCTACCAATGCGGCATTCTGTTGGGTTACATCATCCATCTGTGTAATCGCGTTATTGATCTGATCGATGCCTGAGGCCTGTTCTGAACTTGCCGCAGCAATCTCAGAGACTATATCGGTCACCTTCTTCACCGAATCGACAATACCCTCAAGGGTTCTACCCGACTCATCAACAAGTGCAGAGCCCTGCTCCACCTTGTTAACGCTGTCTTCAATGAGGATCTTAATCTCTTTAGCGGCTTCGGCACTTCGCTGCGCCAATGTTCGTACCTCACCGGCGACTACTGCGAAGCCTCGCCCCTGCTCTCCGGCACGTGCTGCCTCAACCGCTGCATTCAGTGCTAACAGGTTGGTCTGGAAAGCGATCTCATCAATGACGCTGATGATATCGGCAATCTTCTTACTCGCGGTGTTGATCTCTGCCATCGCGGCGACAGCGTTTCCTACGACCTCTCCACCTTCAGATGCCTGGTCACGTGCGCTGGCAGCCAGCTGATTTGCCTGGCGGGCATTATCGGCATTCTGTTTAACCGTTGAGGTCATCTCTTCCATACTGGAGGCAGTCTCCTCCAGGCTGGAGGCCTGTTCCTCGGTACGCGCACTGAGATCGGTGTTACCCATGGCGATTTCATTTGAGGCCGAAGCGATAACATCGGTGCCTTCTCGTACTTCACTGACCACACTGTGCAGTTTCTCGTTCATGGTCTTGAGCGCACTCAACAGCTGTCCTGTCTCATCGGTGCTGACCACATCAACGTTTCTGGTCAGATCACCGTTGGCGATCGCATCTGCGGCCTCAATAGCAATACCAAGCGGTTTGGTGATTGCTCGAACCAGTATCCAGCCCACGGTTAAGGCTGCCAACAGACCGAGTACTATCAGTCCAATGGCAAAGTTACGAGTAGCTTCATAAGCGACAATCTCGTCATCGTAAACTTGCTTTGCCACAACAAGTTGTACAGCTATCAATTCACCAAACTTCTCTGATATAGGATCGATGCCGTCATACAGGTCACTGATTGTCCACTGCGACAGCCCTTCCATATCGTTACGATTGAGAAAGTCGATCAGCTCATCGAGATGTTCATCGGCTATCACCTTGAGCGGTTTGATCTCAGCAACCAGTCGCTCCTCATCCTCAACCAGGACTGTTCCGAGGTAGGCCTCCCAGGTTGAATTGATAGTGGAGGCTGCAGATTGAACATTCCTGACACCTTGATCAGGAGAGATGTTGCCATTGCGGACCTTGTGAGCAGTATCAACGACATTTACCGCGTACTCATCTGCGATAACCTTGAGGTCCTTTAACGGAACGACTCGATCCTTGTAAACACTCTCAAGCCCAGCAATGTTTTCCCCCATGCCGTGAAGCCCCATGTAGCCAATAACGACCATGAGCACACTAAGTAGAAGCAGCGTCGCAATTAATCTTGCTTTAATTGACACGTTTCTCATCTCTCTATCTCCAGTTTTGTCGTCGTTAAGACGTTAAAACTCTTCCCACTCATCATCACTTTCTGCTGCCTGCGGCGCACGGGCTGCAGGCTTGCGAGATGGTGCGGGTCGAGCCGCTGGTCGTGAACGCTGAACGGTGCGTTCTCGAGGTGCCACTGGCGCCTCTTGTACAAATGACTCACTAACCTTGAACTGACCAACCAGACTAGCCAGGCCGTGTGCCTCATCTTCCATGGATTTACTGGCTGCAGCTGCCTCTTCCACAAGTGCTGCATTTTGTTGCGTTACATCATCCATCTGAGTAATAGCGTTGTTGATCTGATCGATTCCAGAGGCCTGCTCAGAGCTTGCAGCCGCAATTTCGGAGACAATATCGGTCACCTTCTTCACAGAAGTAACAATCTCCTCAAGCGTCTTGCCCGACTGATCAACCAAGGCAGAACCTTGATCAACCTTAGAAACGCTATCTTCAATCAGGTTCTTGATCTCTTTCGCGGCCTCAGCACTGCGTTGTGCAAGCGTACGCACCTCACCCGCCACTACCGCGAAGCCACGTCCCTGCTCGCCAGCTCGCGCTGCCTCGACGGCTGCATTAAGCGCCAACAAATTGGTCTGAAAGGCGATCTCGTCAATAACACTTATGATATCGGCAATCTTTCGACTAGAGGTGTTGATCTCTGCCATTGCGTTAACGGCACTTCCAACCACCTCACCACCTTCACTCGCCTGGTCACGCGCACTGGCTGCCAGCTGGTTGGCCTGTCGAGCATTATCAGCATTCTGTTTAACGGTCGAGGTCATCTCTTCCATGCTTGAGGCGGTCTCTTCAAGACTAGAGGCCTGCTCCTCTGTACGAGCACTGAGATCGGTATTACCGGCAGCTATCTCACCCGTTGCCGTCTGAATAGATTCAGACATCTGACGAATCTGACTGACGATACTCTCAATTTTCTCGACAAATAGATTGAAGGCACCCGCCAGCTGAGCGATCTCATCACGCCCCGTTGCATCGAGACGGCTGGTCAGGTCACCCTCACCCTGCGCTATATCCTCCAGGGCATTAAGTGCCTGTCCCAGTGCACCCGTAATGTTTCTGGACATCAATACTGAAAGTAGCAGTGCCATACCAACCGCAACGATTGCTAGAATCAGATAGAACATCTGGGCTGTACTTGCCTGACCACGCAACTCACCAACCTGTTCAATCAATGATTCAGACAACCAGTCTTCAACCTTCTTCAGCTGATTGATCTTTGCCGTTTGAGTCTTGAACCAGAAGACAGAGTCGATGCCAAAACCGCCGCTCTGTGCATTCGCATTGGCAACTTTTCGCATGCGTACAACTTCAGCCACTGAAGAGTCACCCATCGCCTCTTTATAAGACTGTTTTGCCTCATCGGTTGCCAGAGAGAGGAATACGTTGGCATAGGTGTCCTGTTCGGTCACCAGACGGCTAAACTTGGCGTGAGCTCCGGGGCCAAATGCATCAGCAGCGAAGGTTCCTGCAAGGACTGCACGTTCGATACCGGCTCGTTCCTTGCCCAGCAGAAAATTGACGTATGCAGCAATATTGCGACTGATAACACCGTTATCCGAGAGCGCCGTCATCTCACCAATCAGATTAAGGAACTGACCATTGATACCGGTGTAGTAGCCAATCGCATCACCACCCTTGATGGTCTGAGCACTAACCGATGAGCGGATCGAATCGATCTGTCCCAGACGATTCAGCACATCATTCAGACCATTTTCAAATCCCCCACCGTATGCGCCCTTGTTGAACGCTTTCAGGAACTGATTCAGCTCATTTCGTTTCTGATCAGTATTATTTCTCTGTGCTGGTAATTCAGTAACAAACTTGGTGCCTTTGCTGCCCAGGAAACCGGCTGTTGCACCGCGCTCCTTCTGCGTCTCATGTACCAGTGCGCTGACCTTGACGGCCAATTGAGCCAATGGTTCCACCGACTCCATCTCAGCAACCACATCACTCTTGTCCATGACACTGATAATCGAGAAGTAGAGCAGTCCGATAACGGGCGCCACCAGCATGATCAGAATCTTTAATCTGATCGATAAATTATTGAGAAATTTCATTATTAAAAAAACCCCTTGGTCACTCGTTTTATTATTCTGCTACAACATCTGAAACAGCCGCCAGACTCTTCAGTTCACCTTCGGTCAACATCTTGTCTATATCGAGCAGCATTACCATCTGATCGGCAACAGATGCCAATCCCCGTATATATTCTGTACTCACCGCACCGCCAAAGTCCGGGGTCTCGCGGATATCTTCTGCAGAAACACTCAACACATCGGAGACCGCATCAACCACCATTCCAATAATGCGCTCTCGTGTCTCACTCCTGACCGACACGACGATCACTACCGTGACGGGAGTGTATTCAACGTTATCCATGTTGAAACGCATGCGTAGATCGATAATCGGTACTATCGTGCCTCGCAGATTAAGCACGCCACGCAGATAATCAGGACTGTTAGGAATACGCGTGACTGGAGTCCACCCTTTTATCTCCTGCACCCTTAAAATATCGACGCCATACGACTCTTCTCCAAGAACGAAGGTGAGATACTGATCTCCCGTCGAGCCGTGTGCGAGTTCACCAGAAATCTGCTGGGCAAGTTCCTGACGGCCTGCACCGGCTGTTAATTCTTTATTATTCGATGCCATCCTCTTCTCCTCGGATCACTTCTTTCTTGTGCGACCTGGTTTAGTACGAGATTCGTATCAGACTGGGGATATCGAGAATCAGTGCCACTGACCCATCACCCAGAATAGTTGCGCCCGACAGGCCGTCCACTTTCTTGTAGTTTGCTTCAAGTGACTTGATCACAACCTGCTGCTGACCCAGTAGATCGTCAACAAAGAGACCAACCTGTTTGCCGTCACCCTCTACAACCACCAGCAGACCTTCGGTTAATTCCCTCACCTTGGTCTCGACGCTAAACACATCGGAGAGTCTGATGATGGGTAGGTACTCTCCACGTAGCTCGAAAGTCTCACCTCTACCGCCCACGCTCCGCACCGTGCCTGGCTTGATCTGAATCGACTCGATAATCGAGACCAGCGGTACGATGTAATGCTCCTTACCCACAGCCACTGTCTGACCATCGAGAATCGCCAGGGTCAGTGGCAGTCGTACCGTAATGCAGGAACCGACACCCAGTTCAGAAGTAATCTCGACACCACCACCAAGACTATGGATATTCCGGCGCACAACGTCCATTCCCACGCCGCGCCCTGAGACATCACTCACCACCTCAGCCGTAGATAAGCCGGGGTGGAAGATCAGCTCGCAGATCTGATTATGGGTGAGCTCATCGTCGGCACTGACCAGACCACTTCTGATCGCCTTCGCCAGGATCTTGTCGGTATTGATACCACGACCATCATCCTTAACCTCGATGACAATATTGCCGCCCTTATGGTAGGCGTTAAGCCAGATGGTGCCGGTATCACTCTTGCCTGCAGCCACACGATCCTCGGGCTTCTTCGATACCGTGGTCGAGACTGTTACGTACCAGATGAACTAACGGGTCACTGAGTTTTCGATCAGAGTCTTGTCGAGTTCAGTGCCTTCACCCGACATAACCAACTCGACCTTTTACCCAGCTTGCTACTGAGATCGTGCACCAGACGGGGAAACGGTTGAAGGTGAAGCTAATCGGTAACATGCGCATGCGCATGACATCTTCCTGCAGCTCACGAGTATTGCGTTCTAGTTGAGCCAAACCATCACGCAGCAGGTGAAGTTGGCCCATATCAGTTCTCACCCAGCGTGCTAAGCATCGACTGGTTATGACTAATTCACCAACAAGATTGATGATCTGATCCACCTTATCAATATTGACGCGTATCGATGTGCTCTCGGTGGTCTTTTGGGTTTTCGCGGTTGGCTTGATCAACCTTTGTTTCTATCCACCAGATCTGCAGCCGATTGAACAACCGGCGCAGCGATCTGGCTCACTTGTGGATGACTCTTCAGCCGCGGATTCAGCTCCGATCGGTGTGATCTGAAGCTCACAATCATCCTCGACCCAGGCAAATGCCTCATCAATCGCTGCACGCTCCACACCTTCGGAGAGCTCGATTATCCAGCTGAGATAGCTCTTTCGGGACTCATCTCATCAAAAGGAGGTAGCGTGGATAGCTCGGCGCTCACTTTCATATCCCCAAGCTCACCGAGCTCATTAAGGATGCGTAGTGGGTCGTTACCGTAAAATAGAAATTTGTGTCGGGTTTAAATACGATACGCCAACCGACCCAGCCTCCGTGACGGTTTCCGCGCTCTCCTGAACGGCACTCTCGCTTTCACCACCAAGCATTGTCTCGAGCTCTTTCTGTAGAGCACCTATACGTTGCTGATCGAGTGGCTCGTCACTCTTATTTGCATTGAGCATATCGCTCAAACAGTCGACAGACTGGAGAAGCAGTTCGACAACCGGTTGGGAGACCTCACGCCTTCTATCTCTAAGCTCATCGAGTAGCGTCTCCATGAGATGGGTAAATTCGGCCACATCCCCCAGACCAAAGGTCGCACTCCCGCCCTTGATCGAGTGCGCTGCGCGAAAGATGGTGTTTATCTCTTCCGCATCGGCAGCACCGATATCGAGGTTGAGCAGGCCTGTCTCCATAATCTCCAGCCCTTCAAAACTCTCTTCATAGAAGGTCTGCAGAAACTGTGAGAGATCGGTCAATGTTCTTACCTCAATACCTTGCTGATCGTTGCCAGCAACTGATCAGGATTGAAGGGCTTAACAATCCAACCCGTTGCACCAGCGGCCTTGCCTTCTGCTTTTTTGTCTGCACCTGACTCGGTAGTCAACATCAGCATTGGCGTAAACTTATAGTTCGGCAGGGCACGTAGATTCTTGATCAACGTTATCCCGTCCATTATTGGCATGTTCACGTCGGTAAGCACCAGGTCAACCCTGCTCTTTTGCGCTAAATCCAACGCCTGTTCACCATCTCCTGCCTCAATCACAGTATGACCAGCCCCTTTGAGGCTAAAAGAGACCATCTGTCTCATTGATGCCGAATCATCCACTCACCCTTAACACTTGCGGTTTAGTTATCTCTTGAAAATCGGTAACGGGCTGGTCTCCGCACATTCGCTATGAAAGCCGATTGAAAACCAAAGGTGTAGCACCCGCTACTCGACTATTTATTGTTCTATTTGTTGGCCTACCATACCCCATACCCAATGAAATGTGTGGTAATCAATATTCTGAATCAATCTTAACGGTTCTGCAGCACAACACCTGCCTATGAAGGCCAGATTTCTTGATCTATACCAAGTAGTTGAGCGGATTCCCGCAGTGTATCTGGAACACCGCGCCACTCCACCTTCAACTCCCGCTTTGCGGCCTCTTGCATCAGTCCGCAAAGTAACTGCAATGCTGCGCCGTCGGCTGCTTCGACTCGCGAAGCATCGAGAATCACATCGCCCTCTGCAATCGCCTTTTTGAGCCTCTCATGTAGCTCCGCAACCCCCGAGATATGCAGGTTATCACCTAGATCGATCATATCGTCTCTCTCCTCCGTTGCCGCCGGTACTTCTTCTGCAGAAGTCGCAGCATCTTTCTCAGACTGCGGCGCCTCTTCGAGGATCTCGTCACTGCTACTATCATTGTCGACAACCGCCTGCTCATCGGTTGCCGGCTCCCCGCTCACATCGACCTCGATAATCTCTTCATCGTCTTCCTTAAGCCAGGCCAGTGGGTCGAACCCGACCATATCCTGTTCATCATCAATCACATCGTTCTCCCCAGCTCAAGATCTTGAGCGAGCTGCCTGTAGTCATTAGCACCGACACTTCTTGGTCGATACTCAAATATCGTTCGCTGACCGCCATGGAGAGCGAAGTGAGGGCGGTTAGTCCCCGATAGTCGACGCCGTCTGCCTATTCGTAGTTGAGAGCGCGAGCGAACGACGGAGAAGATGCAGCAGCGGCTTTATGTCGGCGTAGAGTCACTGAGGGAGTTGTGTAGAGCCGCGAAGAGGTGATTACGCAACGAACGCAGGACGGTCGGGCGCCGCAGGCATAAACGGTCGCGTGAAGTTTTGCTGTTTGCTTGGGCTTGGATGCCCAAAACAAACTTTCGCAAAAATAGCGACTCCCGGTTACCAAAACTTGGGCACTCTGCAAGCGCAGCGGTCTCCCTTACAGGTGTCGCCAGAACCCGCCCTGGGAAGTACTCGAGCAGTTTCTGCATCACATCACGAGCCAAACGCCTTCGTGGATGGAAGCGAGTCAGTGCGATATGAAGAGGAATCTTGTGTCCCAGCACCGACTCGACCTTCTTTAGGGTACCAATGAAATGTGAGAGGCCATGAAGCGAAAGATGGTCGCCATTGACCGGAATTAACACTTCTTTGGCTGCATAGAGGGCAAATATATCGAGCAAGCCGGATGCAGGCGGACAATCCATCAGGACATAGTCCTGATCTGTCAGTGACTCATTAATTACCTGCTTAAGCAGTTTACTCTTGGCCAGTCGTCCGTTGGTCATCTGCTCCACGGCATCGAGATTGGAGCCGGCAGGAACGAGGGTGAGATTGTCTCTTACATCCATAGTGACGGAGGAGAGAGACTCGTCAGCCAGCAACAGCCTATCAACGCCCGCCAACCTACGTTCATTGACACCCAGATAGGTGGCCAGATGTCCCTGTGGATCGAGATCGATCACCGTCACACGCTTGCCACTTCTCGCAAGCGCAGAGGCAAGATTGGCGGTTGTTGTTGTCTTGGCAACCCCGCCCTTCTGGTTAATGACTGCGATAACTCTCATTTATTGTTGTAAACCGCTAAGCCCCGCGTCGACTACTCAGCCAACTGTTCTAAATTACTATCGACCTCTGAGCGAAAAAGTACAGTATTTCGTATGCCATTGATAGCAGAGTCGCGTTCATCTCCATGACAACGCTCACTGCACGATCGGAAGCGAAGAGAACACCGATACAATCGATCCAGCGAGATGGCACTAAAACGTCGAGACGGCTTACGAAAATCTCGATATCACACAAACAATTCGACGTTTCACCCTCCAACAACTCGACCGAGAATCCCTCACGCCGCCCATTGCCTTCACATCACAGCCCCATTCACACGAAAATGGTGGGAGCTTATTAAGTTTGATCATGACAATTAAAGAATCGAGCTAAACGGTCCGACATATACAATTGAAATGGTATAGTCTGGCAGAAGCACTCAAAGCTGGTTGTATTGCGGAACAGCAATTTGCTGCCGACCAGCTCATAATTACAAATACAGGGTGTTATCTGCGGTTATCTGCATACAACGTTTGTCTAGGTTAACAGGTAGCAGTTAGAGCCATTCTAAACACGGGTGAGTTAAAGTGAAACGACTATCACGCTGGTTAGGCGAAGCAAAGAGCATTCAGCGCTATCTACTGCTGCTGATCATCGGTGCCAATCTGCTGCTAGCCGCCTTAGTTACGGCGGGACATCTCTGGAACAGCAGCACACTCGAAGAGATCACCACGGCTGATTACGTCTACGGTATGGACGATGAGGTGATGTGGATCACCCACACAACCTCCGACCTCTCTTCTCGTCTCTATTACGGCACTCTTACCAATACACTCTGTCAGGGATGCGACAGCCTTCTTGAGGAGGTCGACAGACACCACCAGCTATTCAATAGTAAGTACCAGGCATTGAAAGAGAGTAATGCTGAAGTCGCAGCACGAGTCGCGACATACCAGAGCAATCTCAATAGTGCCCTACTCGTTATGACCAAGACCGCGATTGAGTTTAGTCAGGCGCTCGAAAACAGACAGTCCGACAGTTCACTAACAACATTTGTAGAACGCCTTAATGAGGGAGAGAAACAACTGGAGGCTATTCTTCATCCCATGGCGACTGAGTTCGATGAAATCACAGATAACCAAAGGGACGTGATCTCCAATAGCTTCAATTCCAGCATGTTGGTCATGTATATCGTTCAGATCGTCATTCTCCCCATCTCTATCATCATCGGCCTGCTCTTTAGCAGAGTTGTGATCCGTCCACTTCACGACCTGAATGAATCGATGGATGCCGTTGTCTCTGGCTCTGGGGATCTAAATCAAAAACTACCCGTCGGCTCTGGTGAAGCAGGAAAACTGGCTCGTGACTACAACAAACTAACCGAACAGATCCGCTCAACCCTGGTCCAGATCATGGGTGTCGGTGTACTGCTCGATAGTGCAGCGAAAACACTCTATAGCAACGCTGCACAGACCCGCGCCGGACTGATTGGACAAGAGGCTGAAGTCAATGAGGTGACCAGCCGAATCCAGGCGCTCAAGCAGGACACCGATACCATTGGGGAGAACACCCAAAGTGCAACTGAGCAGGCAACCACTGCCTACGGTCGGAGTGAGAAGGGTCTTTCGATCATGCAGGAGACCAAGAGTTTCATGCAGCGCCTTGATCACGAAGCGGGCGAAACCGTTGAGAAAATGGAGCGCTTTGCGGGCAGCGTAAACGACATCAGTATCGTTCTTGAGGTGATCAACAAGATCGCTGGCCAGACCAACCTGCTAGCCCTCAATGCCGCGATCGAAGCTGCACGAGCGGGAGAAAATGGACGTGGTTTTGCCGTCGTTGCTGATGAGGTACGCAATCTTGCTGTGCGCACTCAGGACTCCACCCAGCAGATCAACACCATCATTGATGAGCTGAAAAATAACGCCGACGACACACAACAGGCTCTGAACGGTAATCGTGAACACACCAGTGAAGCACTCACCAAGGTCATCGAGGTGGCCTCAGAACTTCAGGAGATCGACACCGCAAACCGTCAAATCGCTGAGATGAACCAGCAGATATATGAAGCAGTTGGACATCAGTCATCTATCACAACCGAGATCAACAACAATACGGTCAATCTGACCATGACCACGAAACAATCTGAAAACAACGCCATCTCAATGGAATCGCTCGGTTCTGAGCTAAACGAACTGGTCGCGCAACTTAACACCTCACTCTCATCATTCAACATCAGCAATGACATTGAACTCTCTAATCTGATCAGTATTGAGCCGGTAGCCTCCACACCGAGTAATGCCTTTCAAGAAAAGAATAGACCGGCCCCTCAGGCCTCTTCCAAGCCCGATCTTGTCGATGACGACTCAGGTGATATCGAACTATTCTAACTAGCGCACATTCGAGTTGCTCCCGCGTTCAACAGACCACTGACAACCACAATATATCCAAGGAAAATTATTGCCTTAGATCGCCTTTAATATTAGTATTGGCTCCGGGAGTCGCTATTTTGCGGAAGCTTGTTTTGGGCATCCAAGCCCAAGCAAGCGGCAAATACTTAACGCGACCGTTTATGCCTACGGCGCCCCGACCGTCCTGCGTACGTTGCGTAATCACCTCTTCGCGGCTCTACACAACTCCCTCAGTGACTCTACGCCGACATAAAGCCGCTGCTGCATCTTCTTCGTCGTCCGCTCGCGCTCTCAACTACGAATAGGCAGACGGCGTCGACTATCCGGACTAACCGCCCTCACTTCGCTCTCCATGGCGGTCAGCGAATGGATTGACGATGATTAACTCATCGCCAAATATTAAGGAGTGTGGAGTCGCCCACAGCTTGCGACGTTTTATTTCATCCGGGTCACATCAATGCTACGCAGTGTAGAAGATCGCGTACAATTTCTAGTCACCTTTCTCCTAGCACTCCTTCTTCCTGCTAGCCTATCTGCCAATCCGCTTGCAGAGCCCATTACCCCCGTTCCCCACCCTGTATTCAGCGATCTTGAGATCGAAAAGATAGCGCTCGGCAAACAGCTCTTCCACGACAGACGTCTCTCCAAAGACAACTCCACCAGTTGTGCCACCTGTCACATCATCGATAGTGCGGGTATTGATGGGACAGCGGTTTCGACGCTAGGGGTCGGTGGCGCAACAGGAACCGTTAACGCCCCTACCGTTTTAATAGCCGATTCAATGTCTCACAATTTTGGAATGCGTGCGGACACACTGGAGGAGCAGGCAGCAGGCCGGTCACAATCCCATTGAGATGGGCTCCACCTGGAATGAGGTACTGATCAAACTTCGTGACGATGCTGCCTACGCCAGTAAATTCAATCAGATCTATAGCGACTTCATTACATCTGACAATATCGTTGACGCCATTGCCACCTACGAACGCTCGCTGGTAACAGTTGATGCGCCATTTGATCGCTACCTCAGAGGTGAGGAATCGGCAATACCGAAACGAGCCCTAGAGGGTTATCGTCTATTCAAATCGTATGGCTGTATCGCCTGCCACCAGGGAGTGAATGTCGGTGGCAATATGTATAGCCGCATGGGGGCGATGGACCTCTACTTCACTAAAGTAGAGGATGAGAGTGATCTGGGTCGCTTCTCTGTAACCGGAAATGAGGCTGACCGCCACGCTTTCAAAGTACCAAGTCTAAGGCTCGCGGTAAAAAGCGCCCCCTACTTCCACGACGGTTCCATTGCCACCCTTGAAGAGGCCGTCAGCACCATGGCTCGATATCAACTTGGCCGGGAGATTTCCGACCAGGACACCGCGCTGATTATCGACTTTCTACACTCACTGGTGGGCAAGCCCTACGAGGTGCCTGAGCAGTGAAACAGGAACGTTTCATCACCATAGCTGCAATACTGCTCCTGCTCTCGATTGTCATGGCGGGACACTTCCTGATGCAACAGAACCTTGCCAGTGAAGAGTACACCGCCAGGATGGAGCTGCTTCAGCGTGCCAATCAGCTCAATACCCAGCTCGACCGTGATGTGCAGCGCATTCTTACCCTGCGCCCACACCACTACGACTCAGTTGTTGAAACCGTTAGCCAGATTCGAGCCAACCGCAAACTGATCGGTTCAACTGATGTCGGACTACGCGGCATTATCGACAAGCGCTTTGATTCCCAGATAGATCAGTTTCTCGAGAGCAGTCAACTTAAAAGCGAGATTCTCGAACGAATAAAGCTGGAGGCGGCACTGCTCAGGAACTCGCTCCAGTATCTGCCAGGACTCATTGATGAACTGCACACTGAGACCAAATTCAGCACCTCTGACTTTGGCACACACCTGCTCGGCGCCTTTCTCAACTACAACCTATTTCCCAGCAGCGATCACCAGCAGCGTCTGGAGCAGCTAATCAAGGATTTAAAGGTGCCGGTATGGACAGAGAGCCTTCACAAGCTACGCAGCAGCATCCTGCTCCATCTCACAGCCAACATAAAACATCGTGAACAAATATCTTCCCTGATCATCGACTATGACCAACTCCCCAGCAGCCAGCTGTTGGCACAGGTACGTAGTCGTTACGAAAGCTTCTACAAGTCTCAATCAGAGCACTTCTACACCATCAGTCAGATACTGATCGTACTGGTACTGAGTCTGATTGCCGGGCTTACCTACACCCTCTATCAGATACGCATAGCCCGTGCCGCAAGCGACAGCGCCAATCGCCAGCTGCACGACGCCCTGGAGAGCATCTCTGAAGCCTTTGTCCTGTTCGATGACGACAATCGCCTGGTACTCTGGAATCGCCAATATGCTGAACTTTTTGGTGAATCTGCCGATCTGCTTCAGCTCGGTGTGAGTCAGACGGAGCTGGCAGAACACTATCTGGAACGTGGCGATTATGCCGCCAACAGCAGCATGCTCAATGACCTGCTGCTCAACAGTAGCAGTGAGGTTGGTGGTAGCGAAATTCTGGTCAATAACTGCCACTATCTGGTTAACAGCAGCACCATCTCAACGGGTGGCATCGCAAGTGTCTATGTCGATATCACCGAGCGCATCGAGATGGAGCGTAAGCTCTACGGTCTGTCACAGGCGGTTGAACAGAGTCCTGCCTCAATCTTGGTCACCGATACCAAAGGCAACATCGAATATGTAAATCCCAAGTTCGTCGAACTGACTGGCTATAGCGAAGAAGAGATCATCGGACAGAATCCACGCATTCTCAAATCTGGCAAGACCAGTAGTGAAGAGTATAAGCAGATGTGGAAGACGATCGACTCTGGTGGCGAATGGCGTGGTGAGTTCCTCAACAAACACAAAAACGGCGACCTTTACTGGGAGTTCGCATCAATCTCAGGCATCCGGGATAAAAATGGTGAGATCACCAACTATCTGGCGGTCAAAGAGGATATCACCGAGCGTAAACAGGTTGAGGAGCAGCTTCGAATCGCTGCTGCAGTATTTAATACCAGCAACGAAGGTATTGTCGTTACCAACGCCGACAACCAGATCATGGCGGTTAACCCGAGTTTCACAAAAATCACCGGTTATCGCAGTGAAGAGGTGATCGGTAAAAACCCCAACCTACTCAACTCCGGACAGCACGGTCCCGAGTTTTACAATGAGATGTGGGTACAGCTGCAGGAGAAGGGGTACTGGGAGGGTGAGATCTGGAACCGAAGCAAATCGGGCGAGGTCTACCCCGAGTGGCTCTCACTCTCGGTGATCAAAGATGATGAAGGCAATGTTATTGAGCACATCGCCATCTTCAGCGATATCACCCAGCGCAAAAACGCCGAAGAGAAGATCCGCTGGCAGGCCAATTACGATGCCATCACCGGTCTGCCTAACCGCACCCTGTTCCGTGATCGCCTCTCATCGGCCATCAGCAACGCCCACCGTGAGGGATGGACCTCGGCGCTGCTCTTCATCGACCTCGATCACTTCAAGATCGTCAACGATACTCTGGGACACGCCGTCGGCGATGATCTGCTGAAATCGGGAGTCGCTATTTTTGCGAAAGTTTGTTTTGGGCATCCAAGCCCAAGCAAACAGCAAAACTTAACGCGACCATTTATGCCTACGGCGCCCCGACCGTCCTGCGTTCGTCGCGTAATCACCTCTTCGCGGCTCTACACAACTCCCTCAGTGACTCTACGCCGACATAAAGCCGCTGCTGCATCTTCTTCGTCGTCCGCTCGCGCTCTCAACTACGAATATGCAGACGGCGTCGACTATCGCGGACTAACCGCCTTCGCTTCGCTATCCATGGCGGTCAGCGCAGGTCGCCGAGCGTTTAATCGACTGCGTACGCGAGGCGGATACCGTTGCGCGACTCGGCGGTGATGAGTTCACCGTAATTCTGCAAGGGATCAACCATAGTGACGATGCTGCCGCCGTGGCACAGAAGATCATCAACAAGATTTCTGAACCGTTCATTCTCGAGGGTAATGAAACCTTCATTGGTGCAAGTATCGGTATTACCCTCTACCCCGATGATGCCTCTGATGCTGATGATCTGATCCGTAATGCCGACATGGCGATGTATCGCGCCAAAGATGCGGGACGCAATGACTACCGCTTCTTCACCTTTACTATGAACGAGCAGGTATTCGAGCGCATGCAGCTGGAGAAAGATATGCGCGCAGGTCTTGAGCGCAATGAGTTCTTCCTCGAATACCAACCAATTGTCGATACCGTAAATGAACAGACGGTTCATGCCGAGGCACTAGTACGCTGGCAACATCCAGAGCATGGTCTGATACCACCCGATCGCTTTATTTCGCTTGCAGAGGAGTCTGGCTTGATCAACCAGCTCGGCTGGTGGGTACTGGAAAACGCCTGCGCTCAGGCCAAACAGTGGAGCTTGAACGGCTACCCGGTCGGCATCTCCGTCAATCTCTCTTCTCGGCAGATCAAGGCCGGATTGAGTTCGGAGAAAATCGTAACGATGCTGAATGAGGTCGGACTCGAACCTACTCTGCTGACACTTGAAATCACCGAAGGGCTGCTGCTTGACGATACCGAAGAGACACTGCTCTGGCTCAACACCATCAAGCAGACCGGCGTGAAACTCTCGGTCGACGATTTTGGCACCGGCTTCTCATCACTCAGCTATCTGAAACGTTTCCCAGTCAACATCATCAAGATCGACAAGGGTTTTGTTCAGGACGTCACCCACGACCACGATGACGCCACTCTGGTGAAGGCGATTATCGGCCTTGCCGAAAGTTTCAATATCAATGTGGTAGCTGAAGGTGTTGAGACCGAGGGACAGCTTAAATTCCTACGACAGCACAACTGCGACATGATCCAGGGCTTCTACTATAGTCGTCCCCTCGCCGCAGAGAACCTGCTCGGCTACCTCAAACAGGGTGCAGCAGCTTAAAGACTATCAGGCCTTCCAGTGGTGCAACTCCCACTGCCAAGCGTGTTCAATAATAGTATCTAGCGCACTGAATTCTGGCTGCCAACCGAGTTCAGTAATAGCCCGCGATGCATCCGCCACCAGTATGGCTGCATCACCATCACGCGCCGGGCAATCCTCTATCTGAATCTCACGCCCCGTGACACGCACCGCTGCATCAATCAGCTGCTGAACAGAGTAGCCATTACCGTTACCGAGATTGTAAACACCACTCCCCTTCCCAGCCTTAAGCCAATCGAGCGCCAGTAGATGGGCACTGCAGAGATCAACCACATGCACATAGTCACGAATGCAGGTGCCATCATCCGTCGCATAATCACGCCCATAAAGCTGGATCGATTTATGTCGTCCAGAGGCGGCCTGGAGTACCAACGGAATCAGGTGGGTCTCGGGTTGATGTCGCTCCCCCAACTGATGCCCTGGATCCGCTCCAGCCGCGTTAAAGTAGCGTAGCGAGATCGATTTCAGAGCGTAGGCACGATCGTAATCCTGCAATATCTGCTCAACCATCAGCTTCGAACGTCCGTAGGGGTTAATCGGCGTTGTGGGGTGTGCTTCATCGATCGGCGAGTATTCGGGTTCACCGTAGACAGCGGCAGTAGATGAGAAGACCAGCTCTTTCACTCCGTGGCTCACCATCGCATCGAGAAGATTCAGCGTTGCGGCTACATTGTTCTGATAGTACTCAGCGGGTTCAACAACCGACTCCCCGACAGCGATGAAGGATGCAAAGTGCACCACACAATCAAACGAGTGCTGGTTCATCAGCGTATCTAACAGACCGCGATCACCCAGGTCACCCTCAACAAACTCTCCACCAACAACGGCATCGCGATGGCCGTTACAAAGATTATCCAGCGTTACTACCTGATGGCTCGCTGCAAGCAGCATTTTGACCATGTGCGAGCCGATATATCCGGCTCCACCGACGACTAAAACCTTCATACTCAGAACTCGTTATCCATTCATTTGGAACGCAACACTATAACAGCGGAGATAATCGGGATAGTTAGGGCAACACAGTACAAGGCCAAGCCAAGCCAACGCAACGCGTCAGACGCCCAACAAACAAACGGAATGAGTAAAACGTACTAAAGGCTCAGGAGAGTCCCTTGATAACTGCCTTGATCAGCTCATCGGCAACAAACTTGGTCAGGATGTCGTTGGCGCCACAGGTGGTCGCCTTATCCTCATTGATCGCACCGTTAAGTGAGGTGTGCAGCAGCACATAGCTGTCGGAGAATTCAGGATCATTTCTGAGTTCACGGGTAAAGGTATAGCCATCCATCTCCGGCATCTCGATATCGGAGATAATCATATCGACACCAGCGCCATTATCACCCTCATCACTCGAGAGCTGACGCAGTTTTTTCAGTGCCTCAACCCCATCCTGGGCCTCGATGGTGACAATACCGACGCTATTGAGAGTTTGGTTGATCTGGTGTCTCGCCATACGGGAATCGTCGATCACCGGGGAGTCGCTATTTTTGCGAAAGTTTGTTTTGGGCATCCAAGCCCAAGCAAACAGCAAAACTTCACGCGACCGTTTATGCCTGCGGCGCCCCGACGATCCTGCGTACGTTGCGTAATCACCTCTTCGCGGCTCTACACAACTCCCTCAGTGACTCTACGCCGACATAAAGCCGTGCTGCATCTTCTCCGTCGTTCGCTCGCGCTCTCAACTACGAATAGGCAGACGGCGTCGACTATCGGGACTAACCGCCCTCACTTCGCTCTCCATGGCGGTCAGCGACAGAATGCGCTTACCTTCGAGTAGCGCAGCCTGGTTGCCGTCGAGACTAAGGTCGGCCGCTGTTACCACCTCTGAACCGACCACCTCACCAATGATGCGTTCAACATCGAGAATCTGCACCAGCTCCTTTTCGATATCGGTCACACCCGTGATGTAACTACCCAACCCACTCCCTTTGGGCGGAGGAAGAACATCCTTCCAGTCGCAGACCGCAATTCGATCCACCTTACTGACGAGGAAACCAATCATGACACGGTTAAATTCCGAGACGATGACTGAGGCATCAACATCCTCACTCTCGGGAAGTGGTGCCAGGCCAACGGATTGAGAGAGATCGATAATAGTGAGCGTCTCGCCACGGAGGTGGGAGACACCGCGTACAGCGGGATGACTCTCAGGGACATGGGTCAGTTCGGGACAACCGATGACCTCTTTGACCTTGAGAACATTGATACCGTAGCGCTGTTTGCTACCGAGATGGAACAGAAGTAACTCAAATCTATTCTCATTCGCCGCTTCCATCCTACCTCCGCAGGGTATTGAGATCTGTTGCTAGTAGAGTTAGAGGCTGTTGAGTTCCATCATCTCTTCCTCGGTCAACATCTTGTTGGAATCGAGGAGAATTAACAGACCACTTTCACGATTGCTCAATCCACTGATGTAGTTAGCCGTGTTGCCACTGCCGGTATCGGGAGCAGGCTCAATATCGGCCGCGTTAAGCTCAGCCACATCATTAACACTATCGACCAGGAAACCGATCACGGTATCTGCAGTTTCGAGAATCAGGATACGTGAGGAATCATCCGCCTCATGTATCGGTAGACCGAAGCGGGTACGGGTATCGATAATTGAAACAACATTGCCACGTAGATTGATAATTCCGAGTACATAGCCCGGTGCGCCGGGGACAGGAGAGATTTCAGTGTTGCGTAGCACTTCACGCACCTGCATCACATCGATGCCGTAACTCTCATCAGCCAAGCGAAAAGTCACCCATCGCGAAATTGGGTTCTTCTGTGCTTCAACCATTTGATTCATTGCCCTACTCCCTCGCCTCAGCTCAAGATTTAGTTATTGCCGCTCCGACCATCGTGAGATAGAGCCTGCATTCATTAAAGACCTCATAAGATAAGGCGCTTCACCACCCAATCGCAACAACAATTTATCCTTCGGACGTGGAGAGCTAGTACTCTGATTCGAGAAAACTGAGACACCCACGGAGCATTGCGATAACACCCATCGTCCGTTTGAGCGGCAACCTCAGTGGAAACTTTAGACAAGTTAGCAGAGTGTTGCCATCACAAACCGCAGTAACCTGAGAACAGAAAGTGATTATCCGGTTTCTCGAATAGCCGCAATTTCTGTAGAATTACCCTATTCAGCAGCGGGTATCGCTGTCACCACATAATAAGACCGACTGGTTTAGACCCCGTCCACTCGTGAGTTAATGTAATTATGAGTAACACAAGCGAAGAGCTGGTACAGCTCACGATCAACGGTAACGAGATCACCGCCCCCTCCTCACTCTCAGTGATTCAGGCGCTCTGGCACGCCGGTTACCCGCGGGTGAAGAGCGTTGGCTGCCTTGAGGGTGTCTGTGGATCGTGTCGCGTCCTGGTTCGTCGTGAAGATGATGCCGATGTCTCAATGGAACTCGGCTGCCAGACCCTGGTTGAGAATGGCATGCAGGTGATCTTCCTGGTCTTCCCCACGCCAACCCACCACACCTACCAGCTCGATGAGATAAAGAACTCTTGGGATGTGCAGGCACAGTTCCACCGCATCTTCCCCGAGGCACAGGATTGTCGTCACTGTGGCGGTTGTGTGAAGACCTGCCCCAAGGGTATCGATGTCGAGCATGGTGTCAGGCTCGCCAACAAGGGGCGTTTCAAGGAGGCAGGCGATCTCTTTATTGAGTGCATCATGTGTAACCTCTGCATGACTGCCTGCCCGGAGCTGATCTCACCCAACCACGTTGGGCTATTCTCACGCCGGGTGACCGCATACTTCCACATCCGCCCCTCTAATCTGATCAATCGTCTCGAGGCACTTCGCACCGATCAACTGCAGATCATTAAGTAGTCCGTTACCAGAGATCGGACGATAAAGAGAGCTATGAGTAAAGGCACCCCCTACAAAGAGGCACTGGCACGGTTTCAGCAGGTTCACGGCACCGCTCATGAACTGCCAGACACATCTGTCGATGTTGATGCCCTGCTACGCGACCACCATCCCGACCATCTCGGCGGTTCGATTGTCGACCTGGAGGTCGGCGCCAATCGCGGTGAACGTTGCCACCGCCAGCTGGCTGACATGCTGCAGTCCAATGCTCGCATCGACGAGGCCGATCTGGCCGGCGCCAAGACGGTCGAGACCGATGTGCTGATCATTGGCGGCGGTGGCGCCGGTTGCGCTGCCGCACTGACCGCTGCCAAAGAGGGTGCGCGGGTCATTCTCACCACCAAGCTGCGCCTGGGTGACAGCAACACCGTCATGGCCGAGGGCGGCATTCAGGCCTCCATCGACAAAGATGACACCCCGCAGATCCATTATGACGATACCCTTCGTGGTGGCCACAACCTGGCCGATAAGGATCTGGTCGCGAAGATGGTCCTGGACGGCCCCGATGTAATCCGCTGGCTGATCAAACAGGGCATGCAGTTCGATGTCGACGAGTTTGGCGACCTGCTCACCCGGCGTGCTGGCGGCACCACCGCCGATCGTGTCGTCTATTTCCGCGACTACACCGGCCTTGAAATGATGCGCGTGCTACGTGAATCGGTGCTCAACCGTGAGATCGAGGTGTGGCACTACAGCCCCGCCGTTGAGCTGCTCTCCGATGAGCAGGGCCACTGCGCTGGTGCCGTCATTACCGATCTGAAAAAACGCCGTAACGTACTGGTAAAGGCGAAATCGGTGATCATGGCGACTGGCGGCATCGGTCGCATGCACCTCAACGCCTTTCCCACCTCCAACCACTTCGGCGCGACCGGTGATGGTTTGGTGCTCACCTATCGTCTCGGTGCCCAGCTACGCGACCTCGACTCTTTCCAGTATCACCCCTCGGGCCTTGCCTACCCGCACCACCTGGCCGGTACCCTGATTACCGAGGGTGTACGTTCTGCCGGGGCGCAGATGATCAACGCCGAGGGCCAACGTTTCGTCGACGAGCTAAAACCACGCGACCACGTATCCTCTGCCATCATTCGTGAGTGCGCTGAGGGACGCGGTGTTGATGCGGGTGAGAGTGGTATCGGAATCTGGCTCGATACACCCGGACTCGATCTGCGCAACCCCGGCATCATCAACAAACGTTTTCCCAAGCTGGTCCAGCTCGGCAAAAAGAGCGGGATCGATCCAGCTAAAACACCGCTGCTCATCTACCCCACCCTCCACTACCAGAACGGTGGTGTAGTAATCGATGAGAACGGCCAGACCACCGTACCCAACCTCTACTGCGTTGGTGAGGTCAGTGGCGGACTACACGGCAAGAATCGCATGATGGGTAACGCGCTGCTGGAGATCATCAGCTTCGGCCGTCGTGCCGGCCATGTTGCGGCACAGAGCGGCTATCAGCGTCGTCACAATAAGGTCTCAATCGCCCATCTTGGGCCTATGCAGCGCGACCTGACCCTGGCCAAGATGCCGATGGATCTGCAGGGGCCAATGCTCTTCCCCGACTACGCAAAATTCGATTCTGATGCTGAATATGAAGGGTTACGTAAAACCCGCAACCGGGAGGAGGAGTGACCATGGAGCGACTTAACCAGGTACTACTCAACTCGGATAACCGTATCGGCCCCGACCTTGAGGCGTGGCTTGCAGGTAACGGCGGAAAGGGTCTGGAGCGAGCACTGCAGATGGAACCCCCAGCGATCATTGAGATGATCGAGCAGGCGGGCCTGCGTGGACTCGGCGGCAGCGGTTTTCCCACACACAAGAAGTGGGGCTTCGTTGCGGCCCATGCGGGTACCGGCGAGAAATACCTGATCTGCAATGGCAACGAGGATGAACCAGGCACCTTCAAGGACCGCATTCTGCTACATGAGTGCCCCCATCAGGTGATCGAAGGTGCCACGATTGCCGCATTGGCAACCGGCATTAACCGCGTCGTCTTCTATATCAACCCTGAGCAGGAGAGCTCACTCGAGTCGATGCGCCGCGCCGTCGCCCAGTGGCTCGACTCAAACCTCTATAGCCAGCTCTCCGATCACTACGAGGGTGATTTCGAGTACCGCGTGGTTGAGAGCTCTGGCTACTATATCGGTGGCGAAGAGACCGCCGCAATCGAATCGGTCGAAGGGAAATTCCCCTTCCCTCGTGGCAAACCCCCCTTTCCTGCAGAATCCGGCGTACACGGCTGCCCGACCCTGATTAACAATATCGAGACCCTCTCCAACGTCTCGCACATCCTGCGTAACGGCGTCGAGTGGTATCAGGAGTTGGGACTGGGTGAGACCTCGGGCACCAAGATCTACTCACTCAGTGGCGATGTACTCAAACCCGGCGTCTACGAGCTACCGATGGGAATCCCACTTGATGAGCTGATCAACGACTACGGCGGTGGCATGCTGATGGACAAGCAGCTAAAGGCGGTCTTCACCGGCGGCCCCTCCAACACCATCCTTACCCCCAAGGATCTCGATGTACCGCTCGATTTCGAATCGGTCGCCAAGCGCCGTTCGGCGCTGGGAACCGGTGCGATGATCGTCATCTCCGAAGGCACCGGTATCGTCAAGCGGGTGACCGAGTACATCAACTTCTTCGCCCAGAACTCCTGTGGACAGTGCCCACCGTGCAAGACCGGCACCTACTACGTCGCGCTTCTGCTCGGTAAGATCGACACCGGCGAGGGGAGCCGCGCCGATCTCGACGCACTGATCAACCTCTGCAAGATCCTGCCCGGCAGTGGCCGCTGCCACCTGCTCGATGGTGCGATCAAGGTACTCGACAGCTCGCTCTACCACTTCATGGATGAGTACGAACGCTCGCTGGCCTATTAAGGTTTGGGGGTGTCTAGCTAAAGGTCACACCCAACACCTATTCCCTGCTACCTAGATCTTCACCTGCATCGCCTCATTAACCAGGTGCTGCCCCTCGGTCTGCAGGAACTCGATAAAGCTCTGTGCTGCAGGCGAGAGATTTTTCTCTTTGCGATGAATCACATTCCAGCGACGGCGCAGCGGGAAACCCTCCACTTTTAGTACCTTGATCTGTCCTGCAGCGATCTCCAGGCGTAGGTTATGCAGCGACAGGGCTGAGATGCCCAGTCCCGCCATTACCCCCTGCTTGATTGCCTCAGCACTACCGAGCTCCATATAGGGGTTGATACTGAGCCCCTGATCTTCAAAAAACTCCTCCACCACCTTGCGATTCCCCGAACCCGATTCACGCACTAGAAAACGCTCCTCGGTCAGCTGCTTGAGGGTGATCTTGCGTTTGCTCGCCAACGGGTGGTTGGGGCTGGCTACCACGGCGATGACGTTCTCCAGAAAGGGAACCGCCTCGACATCAAGGTCATCGGGGACATGCCCCATGACGTAGAGGTCATCCTCGTTATCCCCAACCCGCTCCAGCAGACTGGCGCGGTTGGCCACCTTAAGCTTTGGCTCCACATCGGGGTAGCGACGAAGAAAGGCACCAAGCAGATGGGGCAGGAAGTACTTTGCCGAGGTCACCGCAGTCACGGTGAGGGTGCCGGCAACCTCGCCGCTGAGAGAGTCGATGGCACCATCTAACTCTGCCAGTCTCCCCAGCACATCCTTACTGGCATCGTAGAGCTCGCGCCCGACCTCGGTGAGGGTAATACGACGACCAACATGTTCAAACAGAGCCTTACCGACATTCTCCTCCAACCGCTTGACCTGGATCGAAACGGCGGGCTGAGAGAGGTGGATCTCCTCGGCAGCTCGAGTAAAGCTTTTATGGCGGGCAACCGCCTCAAACAGGCGCAGCTGCTGCAGGGTTGCGTGAATCATTGCCTATAATCTCTATTAATAAAATCAATACTATATACATATGTATATGTTAAATATAAAAACAATTAACTGTTATTTATCATTATTATCCCTTATAAAGTCAAGCCTTTAGAACTACAGGGTCATTACCGCTCTAACACAACAGTGAGCCGTAACCCTATATAAATAGAATTTTGCAATCCATGAAATCCATTTCATAGGGAAACAGATGTCAAACACTACAGAAGCTCAGGTCATCGACGAACATATCGTCGAGATCGTCAGTGACTCGGGTGAAGGCGCACAGAAGTGCGGTCAGACCTTCGCTACCATCGGCGCCAAGATGGGCAACGGTATCTGGACCGTCGAGATTATCCCCGCCGAGATCCAGCCCCCAGCCCG
This sequence comes from Candidatus Reidiella endopervernicosa, assembly GCF_013343005.1. GTDB lineage: Bacteria > Pseudomonadota > Gammaproteobacteria > Reidiella > Reidiella endopervernicosa. Next base: position 2,173,829 of record NZ_CP054491.1, on the reverse strand, counting down.
CTCCCCGGCCGGCGCCTCCGGTAACCGCATCCGCGTCGGCTCCAAGTACATGACCAACATGGGTAACGAGGCCGATCTTGTAGTCGCCTTCAACGAACAGGTGCTCTACTCCCGTATCGCCAACGGCGCTTATAAAGACGGCACCGTCGTGCTGCTGGAGAACAAGTGGGCCGAGGATCCGCAAGAAGAAATTCGCGAAGCCTACGCAGCTGCCGTTAAGGAGTTCCGCGAGCACGGCCTGATTGTGCACGAGCTGAACTTTGAGAACGAGTGTCTGAAGATAGTCGACAACGCCCGCAAGGGTAAGAACATGTTTGTGCTGGGGATGCTGAGCCGCATCTACAGCCGCGATCCTGAGAAGGGTCTCGCCGAGATCCACAATACCTTCTCCCACAAGGGCGAAAAGGTGATCAAGCCAAACCAGGATCTCTACGATGCCGGTTACGCCTTTGCCCGTGACAACCTCGATTACCACTACGAAATCCCCCTACTCCACCGACGATACAGACAAGCCGATGATGGTGTGCAACGGCAACACCGCACTTGGTCTGGGCGTGATGGCCTCGGGTATGGACATGGTCTCCATGTACCCCATCACCCCGGCCACCTCCGCCTCTCACTATATTGCTGAGGTTTACGACCAGGTCGGCGGTTTCGTCCACCAGGCCGAAGATGAGATCGCCGCGATGGCCTTTGCCATCGGCTCCTCCTTCTCCGGCAAGACCGCTTGTACCATCACCTCCGGTCCCGGTATGGCGCTGAAGACCGAGCTGATGGGTCTGGCCGTTATGGGTGAGATTCCACTGGTCATCGTCGACGTACAGCGTGGAGGCCCTTCCACCGGCCTGCCAACCAAGGTCGAACAGGGTGACCTGCTCTCCTCAATGTTCGGTATGCCGGGTGACGCACCAAAGATCATCCTCGCCGCCGCCACCATCGCCGAATGTTTCCACTTCCCAATCCTGGCGCGCAAGCTGGCTGAATCATTCCGAGGTCCAGTCATCGTACTGACCGACGCCAACCTGGCGACCGGTGTACAGCCCTGGCCGCGTCCCGAGTTGCAGGAGGAGTGGCTCGCCGCACCGGTCGATCAGTCGGAGTGGGATAGCAGCGTTCCCGCCTATGACTGGGATGAAGAGACCGGTCTGTCACAGCGCCCTATTCCTGGTCAGCCCAACGGCATGTACGTACTGACCGGCCTGAGTCACACCAGCCGCTCCAAGGTGGCCTACGATTCCGAGACCAACCAGACCACCATGCAGCACCGCAGCCGCAAGCTGGCGACGCTGCAAAGCACCCTTAAGCCACCCAAGATCAACGGTGATGAGGAAGGTGATCTGCTGGTCGTCGGTTGGGGTTCAACCCTGGTGCCATCGAGGAGGCGGTCGATATCATGCGCGCCAAGGGTGCCAAGGTCTCCAATATCCATCTACGCTTTGTCTCACCACTGGAGCCGGGCCTGACGGAGATCTTCTCCCGCTTCAAGAAGGTGATGACCATCGAGGTCAACTACAGCGATCAGCCCGATGGGCCTCTGATTAATGATGAGAACCGTCGCCGCGCCCAGCTGGCCAATATCCTACGTATGCAGACCCTGGTCGATGTCGACTGCTGGTCAGTTGTCTATGGCCATCCGCTACAGCCGGGTGAACTGGTTGAAGTCCTCGACAGCCACCTCATCACACTGAATTCATAAGGAGTATCACGATGTTTGGTATTAAAGCTGACTGGTCGCTCGATGTTTTCGAGCGCTATTTTACCCTTGGCGACTACTCCGGTGGTGAGGCACGCTGGTGCCCCGGCTGCGGAGACTTCGCCGTTCTGAACACCGTGCACCGCGTGCTGCGCGATGCCCAGCTGCCGCCCGAGAAGAGCGTGGCGGTCTCAGGCATCGGTTGTTCAAGCCGACTGCCCCACTACATGGGCACCTACGGCCTGCACGGCCTGCACGGACGCGCCCTGCCACTGGCCAACGGTGTCAAGGCCCACCGCCCCGACCTCGACCTCTGGGTCGCCACTGGCGACGGCGACTGCTTCTCGATCGGTGCCGGTCCATGGATCCACTCGGTGCGTCTGAATATGGATATGGTGGTACTGGTGTTTGATAACGCCATCTACGGTCTGACCAAGAACCAGACCTCACCCACCAGCCCACAGGGTATGAAGACCAACACCCACCCGGCCGGTGCACCGTTGCCTGAGCTCAATCCATTGACCGTCACCCTCGGCATCACCAACTGCTCCTTCGTGGCGCAGGTGGTCGACTGGAATCCGCCACTGCTCTACCAAACCATCAAGGCGGCCCATCAGCATCGTGGTACCAGCTTCATCCGTATCCTGCAGCGCTGCCCGGTCTTCTCTGAGTCTTTCTGCAAACCGCTGCAGGACAACCCAGACAAGTTTGTACTACTCGAACACGAGAACGGCATCACCCTTGATGACAGCGTCAAGCGCGTCTTCGGCCAGGTTGAACAGCACGACCCGGCCGACTGGCTCGGGGCGATGAAGTACGCCAGGGATGAGGAGCAACTGCCACTCGGTCTGCTCTACCGCGATCCCGACGCAGTGGTCTACGAGGACATCGCCACCAAGGACCTTGGCAAGAGTGATGAAGAGAAGATAGCGGCCATCAATAAAGCGATGGACGCCTTTGCCATCTAACCGGGAAACGACTGCATGACAGCCTCACCTGTAACCGAATCGGTATCGAGCGAGCGCAAGATGGCAGCCGAGGAGCCGATCCCCTCGCTGCCGACCGCCATCAAGGACGCCGATGCAAGTCGCGACATCCTGCGTACCCTGCGCCACTTCCACCTTGGCAATCCGAGTGCCCGTGAGGCGCTCGAGGCGGTCGCAGAGGATCAGCTACCGGCGTTGCTGGCACCGTTCCGCAACGCCTCCAAGTTGCGCTACGACTATCCACTGTTCCTCTTCCCACCGGGTGAGAATGCTGAGCTCAGCGGTGCTGACGACCTGGCCAAGCCGGTTGGCCAGTGCCTGCAGGAGACGGTGCTCAGCTTCGCCCCCTCTGCCGAGGCGGCACGTATTCTCAAGGACAACCTGCCGTGGATCGAGCGTTTCCTGCGCGAGAAGCTGCAGGGACACGAAGGCCCGGTCGAAGCTCAGGCTCTGATCAACGAAGGTGCCGAGGCGCTCAAGCAGCACCTCAAGCTGAGGGGCGAGAACGCCTCCAAGCTGGAAGCTGATCTTGCCCAGCTGACCGAAAAGGTACCCGTAGGTGGCAAACTGCTCGCCTACGGTCGCTTCCCGGCGATCCACCTGCTGATCCATGCAATCAAATCGCATGTCATCCCGCGCCACGACCGTTTCAGTAGCAAGATCGACCAAAATATCCAGGCGCTGAAGACCCTGCTCGATGTCGACTGGAGTAAGTCGGAGGAGTCTCGCCAGCCGGAGCAGCTCAAACAGAGCGTTGCTGCGACTGCTGGCATGTTCGATCCCTCCGCCCTCTCCAAGGTCATGGACCACTCCAAGGGCTCGGTAGCAATGCCTGCAGAGCGACGTCAGCGCATCGAAAATGCACTCAAGGTGCTCGAGGGTTACAAACAGAACTCCCTGCTGGTGCGCTTTGTCCACCCCGAGGGGGTCGAGGATGAGTGGCTCAAACAGACCCACGGTTTCGAGGCGAACGGCGATAACGATCCCAGCTCGGCGGCGATGGCTATCTTCGATGAGGAGGCATCACGCCTGGCCAAGGTCTTCGCCGCTGTGCGCATCGCCAACCTCGAGATCGAATCGCTCTACGATCCGGTGCTGCACGATCCGTGGTTCGAGAACTTCAACTGGGAGGTCTTCTCCAAGGAGGAGCTGCTGTTGATCCCGGCGGTGGTCGCACTCGAGTCGGCCGACCGTGTTGCGGGCGAAGGCATGACCTCCTTCTCCCGTCTACTCAGTTCGGGCCGACCGGTACAGGTCTTCTGCCGGGTGCAGGCGCACAACAATCCCGGTGCAGCTGAGGGTGAAGACCCCTTCCAGAGCTTCCGCACTGAACTTGGCTACCTCGGTATTGCCCATCGTCAGGCGGTCGTCTCGCAGGCCTCGGCAGCGCGCCATCAGCACCTGCTGGAGCGCTATCTCTCTGCACTCGATGCGACACGTACCAGCCTCCACCTGATCAACATCGGCCTGCGCCCGACTGGTCAGGATCTCGGCCTCAACGCCTGGCTAGTCGCTGGCGCGGCGCTCGAGGGGCGTGTCCACCCCTTCTTCTACGTCAATCCCGCCGCAGGTGACGGTAGCGAACAGCGTCTCGACTTCGACGGTAACCCACAGCCCGAACTCGACTGGCCGATCCACCCCTTCATCTACCATAACGAAGGTGGCGATCTGGTCGAGAGTGAACTCCCCTTCACTTTTGCAGACTACTCACTGCTGATTCCACGTCTGGCCCACCACTTCGCCATCGTGCCCGACCAGTGCGAATCAGATGATCTGTTGCCAGTTGCCGACTATCTACAGCAGTCTGAGGCCGACAATGAGCGTCTGATCCCCTTCATCTGGGCCGTCAACGCGCACGGCACCCTGCGTCGTCTTGTGATCAGCCGTACCCTGGTCGAGGCGTGTCGCGACCGCCTTAACTTCTGGCACACCCTGCAGGAGATGGCCGGTATACGCAGCAGCTACATCGATCGTGCCATCGCCGAGACCCGCGCCACTGCAGAAGCCGAGATGAGCGCCGAGCGTGAAAAGATGGAGCGTGAGTTCGCCGAAGAGCTGGCACGAGTACGTGCCGAGGCCGCCGGCGAGGTGATGGGACGCCTCACCGATGTGCTGATGGGTATGGACTTCACCAGTGGTGCTCCGCGTCCTGCGGTTACCGCATCAGCACCCGCCACGACCACTGCACCTGTCGCAGAGAGTGCGGTAGAGGCCCCTAGAGGAGGCGGTTGTCGAAGAGGACGAGGATGATGTCAGCTTCAGCGATCCCTGGATCGACAGCGAGCTCTGCACCACCTGTAACGACTGCCTCGACATCAATCCGCTGCTCTACGTCTACAACGAGAACAACCAGGCCTATCTCACTGAGACCGACACCGCGACCTATGCACAGCTGGTCGAGGGTGCCGAGATCTGCCCCTCGAAGTGTATCCATCCCGGTCTGCCGCAGAATCCGAACGAGGCTGGCATGGAAGAGCTGATCAAGCGAGCTGCACCGTTTAACTAATGCAGAGTTTCCTAACAGCACCGGCGATCATGACCGGATTGGGCCTCTTCTTCGGCACCATCCTGGCGGTGGCCTACAAACTGCTGAAGGTCGAGGAGGATCCGCGACTGGCTCATACCGAGGAGATGCTGCCGGGCACCAACTGCGGTGCCTGCGGTGAGCCGGGCTGCCTGCCCTTCGCCACCAAACTGGTTGATAACGAGGTGGAGCCGAGCGCCTGCACCGTCGCCAGCAGCGATGACATCGAAGCGATTGCCGACTTTCTCGGCGTCGATGCTGGCAAGGCAACCAAACGAGTCGCACGACTCCACTGCGCCGGTGGGCGTCGCGAGGCTTTCCAGATCGCCGAGTACCACGGTTTCGAGAGCTGCCGCGCCGCCGCGGTCGTCTCTGGTGGTGGTAAGGGGTGCTCCTGGGGCTGTCTCGGCCTCTCCGATTGTGATATCGCCTGTGATTTCGATGCGATCCATATGAATGAGAACGGCCTGCCGGTAGTCGATGTCGAGTTATGCACCGCATGCGGTGACTGCGTCGACGCCTGCCCGCGCGACCTGTTTGAGCTACTGCCACTCGATCAGAAGCTGTTCGTCCAGTGCAACACCCCGCTTGAGGGTGAGGCAGTTACAGTGCTCTGCAGCGTCGGCTGCGACGGCTGCGCCAAGTGTGCCGCCGATGCCCCCGAGGGGCTGATTGAGATGAAGAATGAACTCCCGATCATCGACTACACATCGGGAATCGCTGCCTCACCGAAGGCAACTGGACGCTGCCCTACTGGCGCGATCCAGTGGCTCGAGTCGGGACAGTTTATCGATAACCAGGAGAGCGAGAGAGGCCATGCCCAGCTTCACTAACACCGCAATCAGCCTCTATCGGCGTCTGTTCGGCGATGCCGACAGCGGATCGGCCGACAGCGGTCTCGAGACCCTGCTCGATGGCAACAGCGCCGTCGCCCTCACCGAGGCCGCTATCGTCGAGAGCGCGGCACTCGGCAGCACCTACCCGGCCAACGGTGCCGAACTCGCCTGGCGTGCCGAGTCGCTGCTGCGTGGTGAGAACCGCTTTGGACAGCCGCTAAACGGCTACAGCGCCGAGGGCTCTCGTGGCGCACTGGCCGCCGCAATCGGTCTAGCAATGACCGGTCAGCGTGCCACCGCCTTCCTCTCCGGCCCCGACCTTGCCGCCTCCCAGGACCTACTCAGAGAGGCCGTCGGTCGCCGACTACCACTGGTCATCCACCTCGATAACCGCGCCCTCTCCTCGCAGGGCAGCGCCATCGGTAGTGGCGATGAGGCACTGCAGCTCTCCATCGACTCCGGCTGTTTCCTACTCTACGCAAGCAATGTGCAGCAGGCCGTCGACTTTACCCTGATTGCCCGACACGTCGCGGAGCAGAGCCTGACCCCAGCCATCGTGGCCATCGATAACGAACAGACCGCTCTCTCTGCACAGGATGTTGAACTCCCTTCTCTGCAGCTACTTCGCTCACTACTTGGCGAAAGCGCTGATCAGATCGAGGTTGCCGATGAGGTGCAGAAACTGCTCTTCGGCGAGCAGCGCCGCCGTTGCCCACGCTGGTACGACCTCGACCGTCCTGCCCTGCATGGCGCCCTGCAGGGTCGTGAGAGCTTTGCCCTCTCACAGGCCGCAACAACCCCCTACTTTAGTGCCCAGGCCGAGCAGCGATTGGCTCTGGCATTTAGCCGATTTAAACAGCTGAGTGGCCGCAGCCATGCCGCGATCTCTACGCACAGGAGCAGCAAGGCAAAACAGCTGCTGATCGTGCAGGGCTCCGCTATTGAAACGGCACAGGCATTGAGTAACCAGCGCAAGGCAAAAATTGGCGTTATCGGTATTCACGCCCTGGCACCGATGACCAGTAGCGAACTGGTCGATCTGCTTCAAGGTAAGACTGCCGCAGTGCTTGAGCGCTCCAATGCTCCACTCGCCTCTGAACCACCACTGATTCGGGCTATTCGCGCACTGCTGTCCAAGGGCAGCGCAACAGCAACACTGCACTCGGTCCGTTTCGGCCTTGGTGGTCTGCCACTGCGCGCATCCGATCTGCAGGCGCTGAATGAGGCGATGAAGAGCGAGACACTGCCTGAGCAGGGCTATCTAGGTATCGATTTTGGCCAGAGCCGCTCTCAGCACCCCAAACGTCAGGTACTGTTAGACACCCTTAAGCGCGATTTTCCAGAGGTTGCCAAGCTGGCCATCAGCGGTAAAAACGCAGTTGATCTGCGCCCTGAGGGAGCGATTACCATCGCCGTGCATCGCACAGCAGGCCAGGGGCATGACACTTTATCTGTCGATGCCGCCAACCTGATTCACCGTTCGGTCGGCGGCACGCTGCGCAGCCACCCTGCCCTGAGTTGGGAGCAGTTTGCCGCCCCGCTCTGTGACCGCTTTACCTATGCCGATGAGCAGTTGCTCGATCCTGGCGATGAGATGCCGGTCGATGTTGCCGTGGCACACGGCAAGCTCGCTGAACTCGATATCACAGCCGGACTGAACAGCGGCGCCGCTCTGCTGTTGAGTAGCGGAGAGGCACAGCTCGAAACGCTCAGTAGCCAACAACGTGACGCGCTCAGCTCACTCAACATTCAACTCTTCGCCATTGGCGAGAACCGTGATGAGGAAGAGATATCAGCCGGTGATCCGCATGAAGAGTTACTCGGTGCACTCTGCGCCATCCTGCTCGAACGCGAGCTGCTCGGCTGCAAGGCGACACGCCTGATCTCCAATCGTGAAAATTCTCTCAGCCAACAGGAGAGTGAACTGAGCAGTGAGTCGCTGATCGCCGCCTTCCGCCACGGAATGGAGTCGCTGCAGAAGATCGACCTCAGCAACACGGCAACCACCTCACACACCACTGCAGCGGGTGAAGTACCGATGGCGGTGCGCCATCTCGGTGGCAATCGAGAAGAGTACGACAGCCTGCCGCGTTTCTGGGATCAGGTCGGTGTGCTCTATCGTAACGGCGAAGCGGATCAGCTCACCGCCGATCCCTACATGGCCACCGGCTCAATGCCGCCACTCAGCGCCACCTTCCGCGACCTGAGCGGCAGCTGCAGCGAACTGCCCAGCTTCGATCCAAGCGCCTGTATTGCCTGTGGCAACTGCTGGAGCAGCTGTCCCGATAGCGCCATTGGCGTTGTTGCACTCACACCTGCAGCACTGATCAATAGCGCCATTAGTCTTGCGGGTGCCGACTCACTGCGCCAGATCTCCTCTAAGCTGGCCGGCCGTATCAACACCCTCTGCAAAAAGGGTGAGAACAGCGGCAACAGCGCCGCAGAACTGCTTGATCAGGCCTTTGCCTGGCTGCAGGAGAAGGCTCCCTTTGCCGAGGATCGCAAGGCGACACTCGAGGCCGCCTTCAACGCCGTACGTGAGCAGGTCGCCGCACTACCACTGGCCATTACCGACCCCCTCTTCCACAGCGCCGAACGGGAGAAAAAAGAGGGCGGTGAGTTGCTGGCGCTGGCGATCAACGCCGACGCCTGTAAGGGATGCGGACTCTGCGCCGATCTCTGTGAGAGCGAGGCGATGACAATGCAGCCGCAGACTACCGAGCGGTTGGCTGAGACACGCGCTATCTGGCGTATCTGGGAACAGACCCCAGATACCTCCTCGACCACTATCGAACGCCTCGCTGCCGATCCCACCATCGATGCCATCTCATCAGTGATGATGTCACGCCACTGCGCCTTCGCGATGTCGGGTGGTGACGGTGCCGAGGCCGGTTCGGGCGAGAAAATCGCCCTGCGTCAGCTGCTCGCTGCCACCGAATATCAACAGCAGCCGCTGCTGCACCGCTTTGTCGGCGAGATTAGTCAGGTACGCCAGCAACTGAGTGACCTGGTGCGCGACACCCTCACCGATGCACTACCGACCGAAGACCTCGACCGCCTCGCCAAGGCGCTGATCAACGTACAGAGCCGTGAGGTCGATCTCACCACCCTCACCGGTGGAGCCGACGCGGTCGAGGGCAGTGGTGTCGATGCAACTCGCCTGCGCCGTCTGATCGAACTCTCACAGGGACTCAACGATCTGCACTGGCGCCTCACCGAGGGTGAGTATGGGCTGGGCCGGGCCCGCTACGGGCTGGCGATTGCACCGGGACAGGCCTCTGCCTGGGCCGGTGTCTTCCCCCACAATCCCTTTCAGGTTCCGGTGCTGGTCGATCGCAGTGGCGATACCGCGCAGATGGCTGCTGGACTGGTCAACGGCCAACTGGCTGATACCGTTGCTGCCGTCTCACTGCTCAAACGCGCACAGGGCGAGATGGAGAAGTCGGCCAGCAAGGCGCATGACAGCGGTGATCAGCTCAGCTGGCGTGATCTCGACGAGGATCAGCAACGCCTCTGCCCACCGCTGCTGCTGGTCGGTAGTGAGCGTGAATTTTCCGGGCGCGGCTTTGCCCAGATCAGCTGGCTGCTCAACAGCGGTCTACCGGTAAAGATCGTTGTGCTTAACGAATTGGGACTCGGCCTCGATAATCAGGGCATTGCCGATCTGCCGGTCACCGCTAGTAGTGAGCCGACCGGCGATCTAGCACTGATGGCGATGTCGCAGCGCAACGCCTTTGTGGCGCAGAGCTCAATCGCCGCCCCCGACCACTACCGCGACAGCGTTCGCGAGGCGCTCCGTTTCAGTGGTCCGGCATTCATCAACATTCACTGCCCCAGCCCGGAACGGAACGGATTCCCTGTCAGTCAGGTCGTTGAGCAGGCTCGCCTGGCGGTAGAGTCCCGTGCCTTCCCGCTATTCCGCTACAATCCCACCGATGAGGGTGTATTCGGTAGCCGTATCGACCTCAATGGTAACGGTGAGCTGAAGCAGCTGTGGAATAGCCGTGAAGATGGATCTACGCTCACCCCGATCGATTGGGCGTTGAGTGAGAAACGTTTCGCCAGCCGCTTCTCCAGCCTCAGCAACGAGGATCAGAATCCAACACCGCTAATCGACTACCTTGCCCTCGATAGCAAGGGGCGGAGTAAAAAAACACCGGTGGTCGAGATCAATCTGGGTGATGAGCAGCTGCGGCGTAAGGTCGCACCGGAGCTGGTGGCAATGGTCGAGTCGCGTCGTGACGCCTGGCAGACCCTGCAGGAGCTGGCGGGAGTCGTCACCCCCTTTACTGATCAGGTACGACAGGAGGCGGAGGCCGATGTCGCCGCAACGCACTCGGCGGAGATTGCGGCGCTCAAACAGGCCTATGAGGCGGAGATCGAGGCACTCAAAGCAAACATGCAGGGCGATATGGCCACTACGATACGCGAACGGCTAGTCGCTCTGGCCGGTTATCAACCCGGCAGCGAGCCAACCGAACACTGAATACGCAGAATACTTTTATCAATTTAGTTTAAGAACAAAGACTAACTAACTGGGGTATATCAAAAAAATGAATCTCCACGAATATCAAGCAAAGCAGCTCTTCGCCAACTACGGCATCCCCGTTCCACAGGGCGGGCCCGCCAGCTCTCCACAGGAGGCGACCGAGGTTGCCAAGCAGATCGGTGGTGAGGCGTGGGTGGTCAAGGCCCAGGTACACGCCGGTGGTCGCGGCAAGGCGGGTGGCGTGAAGCTGGTCGACAGCCTCGACGCCCTCAGCGAAGAGGCAGACCGCATGCTCGGTAGCGGTCTGGCCACCCACCAGACCCACGGCCGCGAGCTGCCGATCAACAAGCTGATCGTCGAACAGACCCTGCCGATCGACCGTGAGCTCTACCTCGGCGCACTGGTCGAACGCGGTTCTGAGCGCATCGTCTTCATGGCCTCCGTTGCCGGTGGCATGGATATCGAAGAGGTCGCCGCCAATGAGCCGAAGAAGATTCTCACCGTCTATGCCGATCCGGCTGCCGGCCTGCAGCCCTACCAGTGCCGCAAGCTCGCCTTCGGTCTCGGTCTTGAGGGCAAGCAGATTGGTGCCCTGACCAAGATCATGATGAACCTCTACCGCCTCTTCGTTGAGAAGGATTTGAGCCTGGTCGAGATCAACCCGTTGATCGTCAGTGGTGAATCGCTGCTCGCGCTTGATGCCAAGCTCAACGTCGACGACACCGCCCTCTACCGCCGTCCCGACATTATGGAGCTGCGCGATACCACTCAGGAGGATGATAAGGAGTGTGAGGCGGCCAAACATGACCTCAACTACATCACCCTCGACGGCAATATCGGCTGCATGGTCAACGGCGCCGGTCTGGCGATGGCAACCATGGATCTGATCAAGCTACACGGCGGCGAACCCGCCAACTTCCTCGACGTCGGTGGCGGCACCACGGCCGAACGTGTTGCTGAGGCGTTCAAACTGATCGTCAGTGACAGCAAGGTACAGGCGATTCTGGTCAACATCTTCGGCGGTATCGTCCGCTGCGACCTGATCGCAGAGGGCATCATCGCGGCGGTTAAGGAGGTCGGCATCAAAGTCCCGGTCATCGCCCGCCTTGAGGGGACCAACGCCGAACAGGGTCTCAAGTTGCTGGCTGAGAGCGGCCTCAACATTACTGCTGCCGAAGCGCTGACCGATGCGGCCAAGCAGGCCGTAGCGTCGATTGCATAAGGACGGATTGAATAATGAGCATTCTAGTAAATAAGCACACCAAGGTTATCGTCCAGGGCTTCACCGGTAAGCAGGGCACCTTCCACGCCGAGCAGGCGATCGCCTATGGCACCAATATCGTTGGCGGCGTGACCCCCGGCAAGGGCGGTCAGCAGCACATCGAGCGCCCCATCTTCAACACCGTACAGGATGCCGTTGACGGCACCGGTGCCGATGCCACCATGATCTACGTCCCGGCCGCCTTTGCCGCCGATGCGATCCTCGAGGCAACCGATGCCGGGATCAAGACCATCGTCTGCATCACAGAGGGTATTCCGGTTCAGGATATGCTCAAGGTGAAGGCGGTGCTGGCAAGCCACGGCGAGGACGCACCGCGTCTGATCGGCCCCAACTGCCCCGGTATCATCACCCCCGGCGAGTGCAAGATCGGCATCATGCCCGGCATCATCCACAAACCCGGCAGCGTCGGTATCGTCTCGCGTTCAGGCACCCTCACCTACGAGGCGGTCCACCAGACCACCCAGGCGGGTCTTGGCCAGTCGACCTGCGTCGGTATCGGTGGTGACCCGATCCACGGTATGAACTTCATCGACTGTCTGGAGTTGTTCCAGGCCGATGAGCAGACCAAGGCGATCGTGATGGTCGGTGAGATCGGTGGCAGCAAGGAGGAGGAAGCGGCTGAGTTCATTCAGGCACACGTATCTAAGCCGGTCGTTGCCTACATCGCCGGTCTGACCGCACCCCCCGGACGTCGTATGGGCCATGCCGGTGCGATCATCTCCGGCGGCAAGGGTACTGCCGACGACAAGATCGCTGCACTCGAGAAGGCGGGGGTTGCGGTATCGCGCTCCCCGGCCGATATGGGTGCGACGCTGGCGAAGCTGCTCTAAATAGCGGTTAGAAGACGACGATGAAACTGTTGCGTTCACTGGGTACTCTCGGGCGCGGATTCGCGCACGGCGTACATCCGGCCCATAACAAGGAGCAGACCGCCGATCTCGCTATCCAACGTGTTCCCTTTGTGGAGCGCTATGTGATGCCGCTCGGCCAGCACATCGGTGTGCCGGCCAAGCCGGTAGTCTCTGTGGGCGAGCGAGTAGAGCGCGGTCAGTTGATCGCCGAACCCGGCGCCTTCATCTCCACCGCCCTGCACTCGCCGGTCACCGGCACGGTTCGCGACATCGGTCCTCACCGCTATATCGGTGGTGTCTTCAAACCGGCGATCGAGATCGAGGCCGATCCCTACGCCACTCAGCAGTTCGAGGCACAGCCACCGATCGACTGGGAAGCGCTCTCAATCGACGCGTTCATCGAGCATGTACAGCGTGCCGGTATTGTCGGCATGGGCGGTGCCGCCTTCCCCAGCCACGTCAAACTCTCGATCCCCGAGGGGCAGCAGATCGATGATGTGCTGATCAACGGCGCTGAGTGCGAGCCCTATCTGACCAACGACCATCGGCTGATGGTCGAGCGTCCCGAGACGGTGCTGCGTGGTGCCGAGATGCTACGCCGCAAGCTGGGAGCGAAACACGCCACCATCGGTGTCGAGTCGAATAAACCCGAGGCGATCGAGGCACTCAACGCCTGCATCGACGTGAACGATCCGGTGACTGTCGTCTCACTCGAGGTGAAGTATCCACAGGGCGCGGAGAAGATGCTGATCAAGGCGGTCTACAACCGCGAGGTGCCCGCCGGTGAGCTGCCACGTAATATCGGTATCGTGGTCAATAACGTCGGGACCGCAGTGGCGATCGCCGACTACTTCGACACCGGCATGCCGCTGATCGAGCGCATCGTCACCGTCTCGGGTCCCGGCATCGACTACCCGGCCAATCTGATCGTGCCACTCGGCACCTCGATCCGTGAGGTACTGCGCTTCTGCGGCGGTCTCTCCGAGGAGACTCGCGAGGTGATGATGGGTGGGCCGATGATGGGGCTGCCAGTCGCCAGTCTCGACGCACCGATCATCAAGGGCAGCTCCGGTATTCTCGCCTTCACCGAAAGTGAAACGGGACGCCCCCGAGAGTACCCCTGTATCCGCTGCGGTCGCTGCCTCGAGGCGTGCCCCTACTTCCTCAACCCCTCACGCCTGGCACGGCTCGGTAAGGCGCGTCTGTTTGAGGAGATGAAGGAGTATCAGGTGATGGACTGTGTCGAGTGCGGCGCCTGCACCTTCGCCTGCCCCTCCAATATCCCCATTGTGCAGCACATCCGCAGCTGCAAAGACAACCTGCGCCAGCACGGAGGCGCAAACTAATGGCCAAAGACCCCAAACTACTCCTGCAGGCATCACCGATGCTGCGTCAGGGGATGACCACCCCGACGGCGATGTTCGATGTCTGGATCGCACTTGCTCCAGCCACCCTCGCCGCCCTCTGGTTCTTCGGCCTCAGCGCCCTGCTGGTACTGCTCGCCTCGATTATCGGTGCCGTGTTGACCGAGTGGGTATTCACCGCCGAAGAGAAACGCGGTGTCGCGATGCGTGATAACAGCGCCGCACTGACCGGCCTGCTGCTCGGTCTCACACTGCCGCCGGGACTACCACTCTGGATGGCCTTTATCGGCGGCATGGTAGCGACCGGAATGGGTAAGGTGATCTGGGGCGGGCTCGGTACCAACCTCTTCAATCCGGCGCTGCTGGGGCGTGCCTTTCTACTCGCTACCTTCCCGATCGCGATGACCACCTGGGCTCCCTCGGCGGGACCGGTCGACTTCTTCACCGTCCATGCCAGCAACCTGGCGATGCCCTTCATGCAGGCGCCGCCCACCGACGCACTCTCCGCCGCCACACCGCTGGGTCAGATGAAGTTCGAGCAGAGCTCAACCCCCTTCATGCAGTTGTTGATTGGCAATACCAGCGGTTCGATCGGTGAGACCAGCGGCCTGCTGTTGATCCTCGGCGGCCTCTTCCTCTGGCTGCGCCGCGATATCGACTGGCGCATCCCAGCGGCGATTTTCATCAGCGCTGCTCTCTTCTCCGGCGTACTCTATATGGTCGACTCGGTCCGCTACCCCGGACCGATCTTCACCCTCTTCTCCGGCGGTATGCTGCTCGGTGCAATCTATATGGCAACCGATCCGGTCACCTCTCCAGTGACGCCAAAAGGAGCGATCATCTTCGGTATCGGCATCGGGCTGCTAGTGGTGCTGATCCGCGTCTACGGCGGCTTCCCTGAGGGGATGATGTACGCGGTATTGCTGATGAATGCGGCAACGCCCCTGATCGATCGCAAGACCCAGCCGAGAGTCTTTGGCCGCGAGGTGAAAAAGCATGAGTGAGATCAGCCTCGAACCGCAGGAGCCAAGCTCGATCCGTCTGGTAATGTCGCTGGCCGTGGCCGGTTTCCTCTCTGGCATCATTATTATCTCGATCTTCGAGGCGACCCTCTCGACCATTACCGAGAACAAGGCACGTGAACTGCGCGAGGCGGTCTTCCGCGTACTACCCGGTGCGACCCAGATGCAGCCGATGATCTACGAGGATAACCTGCTGGTCGTCGCCAGAGGGAAAACCGATCCCGATGAGACGATCTACGCCGGTTACGACGAGCAGGGTAACTTTGTCGGTTATGCCATATCCAACAAGGGACCCGGCTTCCAGGATACGATCCACGTCATCTACGGCTACGCACCGGCAAAGCGCCAGATCATCGGCATGTGGATCCTCGACAGCAGAGAGACCCCCGGCCTGGGTGACAAGATCTACAAAGACGCCGCCTTTGTTGCCGAATTCGACGCTCTCTCAATCGAACCGACGGTTAAGAGCGTGAAGAAGGGAACCAAGACCTCAAACAATCGGGTCGACTCGATTACCGGAGCGACCATCTCTTCCAAGGCCGTAGTCAGAATCATCAATGAAGGGAATGCTGTTTGGTTAGGTCGATTGCCAAATCCGGGAAGTGAAGCCGCTTTTGAAGAGGTAACAGGTGGGCAGTAACTGACATCTGCAACCTGATTTCTTAAGAGAGAACTATGCCAACAAGCTTGAATAAAAAGTCAGCCTACGAGGAGATGATCAAGGGTCTCTGGCGAGATAACCCGGTCTTCATCCAGGTGCTCGGCATGTGCCCGATGCTCGCGGTCACCAACTCGGCAGTCAACGCCGTGGTGATGGGTTTTGCGACCTTCTTTGTGCTGGTCGTCTCCAGTTTTCTCGTCGCCAGCTTCACCCCATGGATTCCTAAACAGGTACGTATCTCACTCTACGTCATCATCATCGCCACCTTTGTTACCGTGGTCGACTACACCATTCTGGCGCTGATGCCGGCGGTGCATAAGGAGCTCGGCGCCTTTATCCCGTTGATCGTCGCCAACTGCATGATCCTCGGTCGTCAGGAGGCATTTGCCTCGCGCTACGGGGTGAGGCTCGCGGTCAGCGATGCAGTCGGCATGTCGCTCGGCTTTATGTTTGCGCTGTTTGTACTCGGCGCGGTACGCGAAATTCTCGGCGTCGGTCAGCTCTTCGGCATCGATCTCTTCGGGGCCAATTTTGAGCCGTGGGTGATCATGATCCTGCCACCGGGCGGCTTCCTCACCCTCGGCCTGATCCTGCTCTTCTTCAACTGGCTGACCGAAAAGCGCAAACAGTTCCTCGTAAAGGTGGCCATTGCCGAGAGGAGTGAGATCTAATGGATAACCTGATCTGGATCTTCATCAGCTCGCTGCTGGTCAACAATTTCGTACTCGCCTACTTTCTCGGTCTCTGCCCTTTTCTCGGTGTCTCCGGACGGCTTGAGACCTCGTTCCGTCTCGGCATGGCAACCACTTTTGTACTGCTCATTACCGCCCTCTGCGCCTGGGTGCTCAACACCTATGTATTGATCTACGCCCCCTACCTGCGACTCATCAGCTTCATCGTGGTGATCGCCTCAACGGTGCAGTTTATTGAGATGGCAATCAAGAAACTAAGCCCCTCGCTGTTCCAGTCGCTTGGCATCTTCCTGCCGCTGATCACCACCAACTGCGCCATCCTTGGTCTGGCGATTTTCGCCACTAACCGCGGCTACGGCTTCCTCGAGGGGATGACCTTCGCGCTGGGCGCAGGTGCTGGCTTTACCCTGGCGATGGTACTGATGGCAGGACTGCGCGAAGAAGTTGAGCTGACCAACGACGCACCGGCACTGGTGCGCGGCACTGCAATCAATCTGATTATCGCCGGCATTCTATCAATGGCCTTCATGGGCTTTGCCGGGCTCTTCAGTTCGACTTAGGGGTAGAATAAGGTGATGGGTTACCTGATATCACTGCTCGGCCTGACAGCGCTCTGCGCCTTCTGGGTCGTATTCCAGCTCTGGCTGAAAAAACAGGAACCGAATCACGCAGGATTCAAGGCAGGCTGTGGTGCCTGCAAGAGCGGTAGCTGCGGCACCGACTCGTGTAGTTAAAAATATAGATAACGAATTTTCGGCCCACAGTTTTTCTGTTTGGGCAAAGTTGGGGAAGAAGATGCATAGAACGAAAATCGCCCTCATCGGGGGCGGCCAGATCGGTAGCGTGCTGGCACTGATGGCAACGCAGAAAGAGCTCGGCAACATAGTGATTGTCGATCGCCCCGAGAGCGAGAACAACGTCAAGGGTAAGGCTCTCGATATTATGACCCTGCGCCCCCACGATGGTATCGACGTCGAGTTGATAGGTACCTCAAACTACGACGATATCGACGATGCCGATGTCGTTATCGTCACCGCCGGTATACCACGCAAACCCAATATGAGTCGCGATGATCTGCTCGGCATCAACATTGAGATCATCAAGGGTGTGGCCGAAGAGGTTAAGGTGCATGCTCCTAACGCCTTCGTCGTGGTTGCCACCAATCCGGTTGACGCGATGTCCTACACCTTCCAGAAGGTCTCAGGCTTTCCCAAGAGTCGCGTTGTCGGCCTCTCCGGCGCGCTCGATACCGGTCGCTTCCAGGCCTTTATCGCCATGGAGACTGGCCTTTCCGCCAACGACGTCTCCTGCATGGTGATGGGCGGCCACGGCCCGACGATGATCCCGCTGGTACGCACTGCCACCGTTGCAGGCGCTGACCGCCATGGAGAGCGAAGTGAGGGCGGTTAGTCCCCGATAGTCGACGCCGTCGCCTATTCGTAGTTGAGAGCGCGAGCGAACGACGGAGAAGTGCAGCAGCGGCTTTATGTCGGCGTAAAGTCACGAGGGAGTTGTGTAGAGCCGCGAAGAGGTGATTACGCAACGTACGCAGTGACGGTCGGGGCGCCGTGGCATAAATGGTCGCGTTAAGTTTTGCTGCTTTGCTTTGGGCTTGGATGCCCAAAACAAACTTTCGCAAAAATAGCGACCCCGGCATTCCGATTTCAGAGCTGCTTACCCAGGAGCGCATCGATTCGATCATGAAACGCACGCGCGAGGCAGGTACCGAGATCGTCCACCTGCTCGGAAACGGCAGCGCCTATTTCAGCTCCGCCGCTTCAATCATGGAGATGGTTGAGGCCTACCTGGGCGACAAGAAGCGTGTCATCTCATCCTCAATGCTCTGTGAGGGTGAGTATGGGGTAAACGGTTACTACATCGGCGTGCCCTGCGTTATCGGCACTAATGGCGTGGAACGTATCATTGAGGCCGACCTAACCGACGATGAGAAGGCGATGTTCCAGACCAACTTTGAGGCCGTAAAAGCGACAACAGACAACACCGGCCTCTGAGCAACAAGGAGGCGGTGTTCATTCCGTCTCCTCTGTTTCAAATCCGCATTGCCCATCACGCTACACTCCGCTATAAATAGCCTCTACCCAACTTCTGGCACCCATGCATATGGATGTCATCTCTCCTCTTAGTCGCTGTGCCACACACATCTAATCAATGGAATGACTTTGCTAGCAGCTCAACCTCACGTTTCGATTATTTTGCTATCGCTGTTACGACAGGATGAGACACGGCGCTGTATCGATAGCCTCTTTTCACATACCGTACTGCCGTTTGAAATCATCATCGTTGATATGGGGGCCTCCGAGGATATTGTCCGTTGGCTTCGCGATCTTGAAACCAGCCGTGCTGAGATCAGCGTGATTTACAACAGTGAGAATGTGGGTACCAGCCGAGGCAGAAACCAGGGCGCGCAGCTGGCCTCTGCTCAGCAGCTCATCTTTCTCGATAACGACACAGAGGTTACGACAGGTTGGCTTGAGCCTTTAATCGATGCCATATCGAGCGATCCAAGCATAGCGGCCTGCGGCGCAAAAATCGTTTCAGATGATGGCATGGTGATGTGTGCCCCGGTGCAGATCAGATCCACATTCGAGGGTGACGCACTCATTGAAACAGGTCTCGAATTTACCCGCCTTATTCGTAACGACGACCCTGCCGTCAATAGTCCACAAACGCTACCTTGGTACCCTACGACCGGCCTATTGGTTAAGCGCGAGCACTTTGAGCAGGTAGGTGGTTTTGATGAACGGCTGTTCCTGTGTGAGGAGGACAAGGACCTCGGCCTTTCACTGTCCAGGCGGGGATATCGTACCGCTTATATACCGGAATCGGTTATCCAGCATCATCACGTTCGCCAGGACGGCGACTACGCCAAAATTCGTAACAATCTTGGCGTTATCCTGCGTGACGTCAAATACTTTGAGCAGAAGTGGCAATGCAAGGTCTTCATTCGCCATACACGCGCCTATCTGCGCCATCACGGCCTAACGGACCCACAGATCGACAATATCAAGCGATTCAGTTTTGTTAACACCATTCTGGAACACAAGCTTAATCTCTCTGAACTGATTGTTACGGTGACTAACCGCTGCAACCACCGCTGTGCAATGTGTTACTACCATGAGCATTTAAATAGTGACCGTCAGGAACTGACGCTCGATAAATATTGACGGGTATCGTCAACACTCGGTCAACTGAAGATTCTATGGATCTCTGGCGGCGAACCGTTTTTGAGAAAAGAGCTTACAGACATTTGCCGCATCTTTGTCGAGAACACAGGCGTACCCTCGATTTTCATCCCCACCAACGGTTCACGACCTGCCACGATAATCTCAAGCGTTGAACGAATTCTGGATGAGAATCCCTGCATTAAACTGACGCTGATGTTTTCGCTCGAAGGCCTGCCACCACTTCACGACACCATCCATGACAAACAAGGTGCCTTCAGTTCGGTTGAAGAGAGCATTAAGCAGCTCAACTTCCTGCGCGCGCGTCTGTTGCGTAAAAAACAGCGATTCGGCCTATTACTCAACACAGTGGTCTCCAACCAGAATATTGATGATGTCATTCCGCTGATGACATATGTTCAAAAACGTATCCTGGTTGACTCTCACCTGCTCTCACCCATGCGCGGCGATCCCAA
This sequence comes from Candidatus Reidiella endopervernicosa, assembly GCF_013343005.1. Lineage (GTDB taxonomy): Bacteria > Pseudomonadota > Gammaproteobacteria > Reidiella > Reidiella endopervernicosa. Next base: position 2,153,771 of record NZ_CP054491.1, on the reverse strand, counting down.
GGAGCCGTCGCTGTTGGCACCCTCGGGAGAGGCATTTACACGCCTTACTGAGCAGGCCAAACCCTTTTTCGATACCTATACCAGACGTGGCACTAGTGACGAAATGACACGAACCAGAATTGAGGAACGCTTGCAGCAACGCTACGCCCTATGGAGTGACCTGCTCAGTGGTGGTCAACTCCCCTTTCCCTGTCAGGCCGGGAATCGAATCGGTGTGCTTGAACCCGATGGTGATGTTCGACTCTGCGAGTCCTTTCCCGTGATCGGGAACGTCAGGGAGAGAGACTTCGATTTTTCCACCGTCTGGTTCTCTCCTGCCGGCGATGAGTCCAGGGATCAGGTTGATGGTTGCAGCTGCACTCACGGTTGCTTTATCGGTGCCAGTGAACCGCCTTCGGCTACTCTATAGCCCCTTTTATTGCTCGCATAGATCTTTGCAAACTCATCGATCGGCGGCGATTCATAACCACCCACCTTGCTGTGTGAAACACCCTGCAGACGCCAAAGCTCAGCCCTGAATTCCAGTACTTTCAGACCAATCGCCACTGGATCGAGCACCGGTATCCCCAACTCCTGCTGCGCCCTTCGAGCAAGCCCGGTCAGGCCGGTGCAGCCCAGGCAGATCACCTCAGTACGATCTACCTCCATCGCAACCTTGGCCTCGCGAATAATCGCCTCGTAGGCACGCTCTCGATCATCCATCTGCGCCACACTCATCTCAAGTGAGCGCCAGGATGCAATTCGCGTTTCAAGGCCATAGCTACGGGCATTATCAGCCATCTTGGGAATCCACTTATTTCGCCCGACGATAACGGAGAATTTTCCAGCACAAAGCGTGGCGGCGGTATGCAGAGTCGCTTCTCCGACACCGACCACCGGCATCTGTAGCAACTCTCTAAGCTCTCGCAGTCCGGGATCGTAAAAACAGCCAAGCAGTATCCCATCTGCACCACCCTTCTCTGCCTTGATGGCTGCGGGAATCAGATTGTGGACCGCCACGTGTCCATAATAGTGGTACTCAAGATTGAGAGATCACCGCCATAGCTGTGGTGCTCAATGATACTCCCGCTCCCAGCAAGCCTTCGATCCACTCATCTGCAATATCTACCAATGCAAGCTTAATACCCACTTATTCCTCCAATAAACCAGTCCAATACTAGTCGGACTGGCATAGATCAGCTGCCCTATCTGCGCAGCCAATCCCTTATAATCAAGTGACAACGCTTTTACAAAAGCGATTAGCTACTGAGAACGTCAATGCCCTCCAGTCTCTACATACCATCAACAGTAACTTTGCCGGAAAGATAGACCTCACCATCGTCAGTCGGAGTGATAGAGGTAACATCGAACTACTGCACGACAAAACGGGCTATCTCATGGTCAGCATTAAGAACAAAAGCTTTAGCAATCGCCTGATCGAACACTTTTGTGAATTTACCAACACTCATCTCGACAGAAGTTTCATCACTTTGGTCGATACACCCTATATCAATAACATTTACGCCAATCATCACGACGCCGAAACTCAATCCAAAGAGCTCAAGAAGCTAAAGACCATCGCCGAAGAGTCGAACCGACGTTTGCATAGAATTCTCGGCAAGCATAATAACAGTCACGTCTCGTTATTGAGCTGGCAACAGCTCGAACATCAGACACCCACATGGTTAAAAGATGAGATAACAGCCGCTTTTGACAATAGAGGCATTTTTATCGCGATATTCTTGCGCGGACCCAGGAGGTGATTCCTCATTGCACCGATGAGAAGAGCCTGCAGATGTTCTCTCAGTTTTTACTCAGCGAGCTTCCAGTACTCTGTTACATCTACTACTTATCTGGCGATCAGATCGTTGATATCTACCCAGGCGAGCAACCCAGTCTATTTTGGAAGATCGAATCGGGGCAGTATGCCGATGAACTACCTCAACTCAGCGCTCTGACACGCGACCATGCGGGACTCATCTATATCGACTTTCGTATCATGCAAAACAACTGTTCCTCAGCTGCATGAGGCTTGTACGTTCCAATAACAACCAACTTACTGTGCGAGTAGTGTTTAGAATCAACTAACCATGATCAGCAATACACCCAAGACCACAAAGCGACATCTACTGATTACGGGTGCAGCAGGTCTGGTTGGACAGATACTCAGCAAGGCGTGGCATGATTATTACGATCTAACACTGGTCGACATCAAGCCGATCAAGCCGGTTCAAGGCGCACGGACAGTTCAAGCCGACATCTGTGATAGCGGCATGATGAAAAAGCTCTGCATAAATGTGGACACAGTCATTCACCTCGCCGTCGTCGGCAACCACCTCTCACCCAATAAGCAGTTCTCTCACACCAACCTGACTGGGAACAGATCACTCCTGAATGCTGCCGTAGGTAACTGCCGTAGAGTCGTATTTGCCAGCAGTCTATCGATCGACATCTATCCGACCAGCACCGCGTATAACGAGGTAAAGCTACAGACAGAGCGAGAGGCACAACTACTCTCGAAAGCACCAATCTATCGATTCACTGCCTGCGTTTAGGCTGGGTTGTAGCTTCAAAACATAAAGGGATGTGGCCGACACGCTGGCAGCTTGAACATGCGCTAACGCATGATGATCTGGTGCAACTCTTCACCTGCAGCGTTGAGGAACCAGAATCGGTTCAGTTTGGGGTATTCAACGGCATCTCGGATAACCATCCCACACCACACGATCTATCAGAGACTCAAATGAAGCTTGCTTATCTGCCGCAGGACAACGCCTATCGATTGGCAGAGCGGCAATATCGTTCACCGATTGGCATCGTTCGTCGGATCAAAAGAAAATTATGGGATTGAAAATCAACAAAGGGTTGATGGTTTAAATCAGAGCTCAGCCACACTCTCTGAAACATTGAAGCCACCACGTTCCAGCAGCGCTTCGCTCTCAAGCTCCTCGTAGCAGCCCCAGGACCTCACCCGATTTTCTGTCAATAAGCGAAGCAGTCGAGTAACCTCCTCACGTTCGGGGAGTCGCTATTTTGCGGAAGCATGTTTTGGGCATCCAAGCCCAAGCAAGCGGCAAATACTTAACGCGACCGTTTATGCCTACGGCGCCCCGACCGTCCTGCGTTCGTTGCGTAATCACCTCTTCGCGGCTCTACACAACTCCTCACTGACTCTACGCCGACATAAAGCCGCTGCTGCATCTTCTCCGTCGTTCGCTCACGCTCTCAACTACGAATAGGCAGACGGCGTCGACTATCGGGACTAACCGCCCTCACTTCGCTCTCCATGGCGGTCAGCGGAAGCACTCTGCTCTACTGCTTCAACAAGCTCCTTGCCGAGCCCATGAAGTTCACAGTGAGGGTGTTCTAGCGCATCAAAAGCGGGAAAGCCCTCATACTCCTGACCGTGACCGTAATACCACTGACCGAGCTTACAACAACGATGATCAAGCTCCGCCTCAACAGACTGCACACCCTCATCTTTTGCGTAACAAACGCCTTAGACATCACTAGCTCGACGAGCGAACGCCGCCACTGAATATGATCAAGCTGCGCCATATGGATCAATCCAATCGGGATACCCGACCAGCGCTGATCCACCTTCAGGAAGGTTAGAAACTCCGAAAACTCCATCGGCTTGCCCATCCAGAAACCCTGCGCCTCGGTACAGCCAGAATTGAGCAGAAAATCATATACGGCACCACCGCTGACCGCCATGGAGAGCGAAGTGAGGGCGGTTAGTCCCCGATAGTCGACGCCGTCTGCCTATTCGTAGTTGAGAGCGCGAGCGAACGACGAAGAAGATGCAGCAGCGGCTTTATGTCGGCGTAGAGTCACTGAGGGAGTTGTGTAGAGCCGCGAAGAGGTGATTACGCAACGTACGCAGGACGGTCGGGGCGCCGCAGGCATAAACGGTCGCGTTAAGTATTTGCCGCTTGCTTGGGCTTGGATGCCCAAAACAAGCTTTCGCAAAAATAGCGACTCCCCGGTCTCGATACCCTCAGCCACCACCTTGATTCCGAGCTGGTGCACCATGCGGATACTCGCCTGGACGATTGTGGTGCTCTTCTCGGAGGTGATCATGCGCTGAATCAGCCCCTGATCAATCTTCACCACTGAGAAGGGCCACTGGCTAAGCAGATCGATTGATGAGTAACCCGTTCCGAAATCGTCCATAGCCAGCGCCAGTCCCATCTCGACCAAAGACTCAATATTTTTTCTAGCACTACTAGAGCTGTTAATAACCGACGTTTCGGTGAGCTCCACCTGGAGGCGTTGAGGATTAACCTGATACTTCTCGATCGTTTCGCGAATGCAATCGACCATTGCACTCGTTTCAACGTCCTGTGCGGTAAGATTAAAAGAGATAATCAGATCTGGATCTGAGATCCTGGACAATAACCAGGTCAGCAATCAACTTAGGAAACATCGCAAGGGAGATCTTCTTGATCATCCCCGACTCTTCAGCCGCTGGGATAAAATCATTCGGTTGAACCAGAGAACCGTCTGCTTTCTTCCACCTTATTAGCGCTTCAGCTCCACTCACTTTACCGTTAAGCAGAGAGATCTTTGGCTGATAGTGAAAAACAAACTCATCCCTGATCAGAGCCTCTTCAATGAGAGGTGATAGTGAGCTTTGCATGACGAAGAAATACCCCAATAGTGATACGGGATAGTTTCATCGTGCAGGTAGAGAGTCAATAAAAGAGAGGGGAAGAATCTTCTTTATCGCTTAGAGTGTGATGCAGTTAACAGTTTTGAAATAAGCAGTGTGTTTATAGAGAAGCCAACATGTCAGATCTTGTCACAATCAGAAAGCGCTAACATAGTCTGGCTAACTCACAATTCAAGACCCGCCCTTCCTACTAAACCGGACACATAAATTAAGGGTAGACGTCACTCAATATGACCCAACACATTGAATGTGTGCACTCACACACCACCACTCCAATCAGGGTCAGCTACTAGAATCGTCACACTCAGCGATCGGCGTGATTGTGGATCTCGACTTCTCTTCCAAACCAGTTTCATACAGGTCCATTTGGTCCAGTTCGTAGATACTCATACTCCGATCAACAATATAACGACGATGTGCCATAAGTGCAGGAGAGACAGATCGTATGTCTCATCGTAAAACTCACTATCACTGACACCAAACAGGCCGAGTATTGTATGGCTAATATTATCAAGCGAAGCGCCATAATTTGACCGCGCACGAATCAGATCAGCTGTCTTACGATGCTTTTCAGGTACTCATCGTTAAATAGAAACACCAGTGGAATATCTATCTCGCCGCGTGATATCGCCTTGAAACCATGACCATATATTTGGTCACCCTCATCGTTGACGTACTCACCATGATCTGAAAGATAAATAACCACGTATGGCTTATCGCTATTCATCAATAGCAACATCAGTTCCGAAAGAAAATAGTCGGGGAGTCGCTATTTTTGCGAAAGTTTGTTTTGGGCATCAAGCCCAAGCAAACAGCAAAAACTTAACGCGACCGTTTATGCCTTCGGCGCCCCGACCGTCCTGCGTACGTTGCGTAATCACCTCTTCGCGGCTCTACACAACTCCCTCAGTGACTCTACGCCGACATAAAGCCGCTGCTGCATCTTCTTCGTCGTCCGCTCGCGCTCTCAACTACGAATATGCAGACGGCGTCGACTATCGCGGACTAACCGCCTTCGCTTCGCTATCCATGGCGGTCAGCGTCGGTATATCTTATCGAGCTTAGATAGTTTGCTTCTGGAGTATCTGGTGAAAAACAGTCATGGTCAGATGGATATCTATCCTTATATCGCTGATGACTTCCCAACAACCTTAACGTAATGAAATCACTACCACTGTCGCTCTCAGCAAGCGCATCTGACATATGCGCCAGCAGATCCACATCGTATATAGAAGCACCGCCCACAGCATTCGCATTATCTTTAACAATCACATCAATCAATTGTTCATGCAGTGTCACACCATGATTTTTCGATACAAGAGTCGATATAACTCCTGCCTGATTGAGAATTTTATATATCGAGGGGTGCGCCCTATCTTTGTGTAGTCGCGTGCCCCAGCCATCGAAAGCAATAACGGAACAGCAACCCTGGTAAATGGCGCAACAGTTACAGCATCTGAAAAAGCGCAACTTGATCCGTTGATTTAGATGACATCGAAGATAAAATGGCGTTGTATTAAATGCTGCCCCATATACACCCATCGATTTTCTTCTTGCAGCCTCGCCGACAACCAACACAACCGAAACATCATTTTCTTTATCACGAGCAACACTCAAGTCCAGGCTCATATTTTGATACTGATTAACTACGACTCTTGTCTCAACAATGCTCCTTTTACGAGAACCACCTGTCGCAGAGGAAAATATCGGTATAAACCATCGTTATATAACTCTTCCCTGTCATGAGGTGCCTTCAACACTGCAAACAGAGATAACAATAGCGCCGGGATAATTAGATAAATTCGAGTCAATTTCTGTGATGAACACCTGTCAACAAGAGATCTCAATCGACATAAAACAAACGGAATAGCGATAATTGCAAGTGATAACAGTGCAAATTTGAGGAAAAACGGTGTTGCCAGAAACTCAACGGTTTCACCGACATCGGAATCAATTATCGAGGAGATGACATTATATTGCAGACGAGATTTAGTCAGAATGAGATAGGGAGAGACTATCGTCGATAGCAGTAGAAATGGTGACACCACAAACAGGTACCACCTGCCAGACATCGCTGACGCAACGAACAAAAGAGATGAATAGGAGACAAACAAAATCGGGAGTCGCTATTTTACGAAAGTTTGTTTTGGGCATCCAAGCCCAAGCAAGCGGCAAATACTTAACGCGACCGTTTATGCCTTCGGCGCCCCGACCGTCCTGCGTACGTTGCGTAATCACCTCTTCGCGGCTCTACACAACTCCCTCAGTGACTCTACGCCGACATAAAGCCGCTGCTGCATCTTCTTCGTCGTTCGCTCGCGCTCTCAACTACGAATAGGCAGACGGCGTCGACTATCGGGGACTAACCGCCCTCACTTCGCTCTCCATGGCGGTCAGCGAGTGCAGAGCCCTTTCCAAAGATTAGAAACTCCAGAAACAAGGGAAAAAGGCGCTTGCAGAAAGAAACAATTTAAGCACGAACCGTCCTCAACAAATCAACCTGACGAGCTAAATCGGCACATAACAGACATGCCCTCGAAATCTCGTAGAGGACACAACCATTCACTGTTATGGAAATCACACAACCATAGCCGCTGCACAAAAGTGCAGGCTGGTAAAACTGACTTTGAAATCAGTAACGTTAATATCTGGTTACCGATTACGGGAGATCCGCTAAAGTTCCCTCTTTAGATGAAAACCACTATCGAAACTTTGTTGCTAGAGAGAACCCAGGAATCCTTTCTACGACGACCTAGGCGCACGTTGGGCAGGATCAGACCGATGATGATTCCGGTGATGGTGACACCCGCTCCGATCATGAACCACTTCTGGGTCGACTGGTTGGAGAGGGTCTGGTTCTCGAACTTCACCTCAGAGAGCTGCTGTTCCAGCCCCTCAACACGGGTAGAGAGCTCATTTCGCTCATTAGCAATCTTGACCGCATTGGAGGCAGTGCGCTTGATGCTCTTCAGCTCCTTCTCGAGCTGTGCATTTTTTGACTGGAGTGAACCGTTGCTCTTCTGTAGCTTCTGGTTCTCAACCTGGATCTCCGCAAGGCGGCTGCTGAGTCGACCCGGCTCAGCTGAGAGTTCCTCTACACGCTGCTCAGCAACGGCAATACGGTCGCGCGCACTCTGCTCGGCCATCAGCTGGCGGGTAAGGATGTAGCCGGTATTGCCATTCTTGAGTCGAACCTCGCTGTAGCCCGTTTCAGGATTGGCTCCAAGAACATCAACACTGTAACCACTGGGTAGCATGCGTACGATCTTATGCTTGGTTCCCTCGCCACTACGCACCATGACCTTAAACTGGTCGGTCACGTAACGAGTTTCAGCCTCAACACTGGTCAAAATCACTAGGAGTGGTAGGGCTAAGAGTATTTTTTTATAAGACATTTTGGTGATCGCATTGTGGGTTAATTGCCGCAATTTTTTCAGATCGGCGGGCAATTGTCCAAGGAAGAGTGAGCCCGGTCGATGCGCCCTGCGCAGTTTGTGATGCATTTGACAGCAGAGACCGTTTCAGTGCCCATCTGGCACGGCATCATCGGGTGACGCTCCGCTGGAGGCTTGGGTATAATCGGGGGTTCACATATTGGAGAGTGGTCACCTTATGAGCAAGCAGTTCGATACCATTATCATCGGAAGTGGACCTGGCGGCGAAGGCGCTGCAATGACCCTGGCGAAGAAGGGGCGTTCGGTTGCTGTCGTCGAGAAGGCACCGGTGGTTGGCGGTAGCTGTACCCACAGCGGCACCATCCCCAGCAAAGCGCTGCGTCATGAAGTGCAGCTAATCCAGGACTACAAGCAGAACGAGCTCTTTGCGGGTGCCATGGAGCATCTGGAAATCACCTGGCCACAGCTGCTTGAGCGCAGCGATGAGGTCATCTCACGTCAGACCCGCATGCGCCGTAGCTTCTACGACTGCAACCGAGTACCGGTGATTCAGGGCCACGCCTGCTTTATCTCTGCCAATGAGATTCAGGTCACATCCAATGATGGCAGCATCGAGCGTTACAGTGCCGACCACTTCATTATCGCCACAGGCTCACGCCCCTATCGCCCCGACGATATCGACTTCTCCCATCCTCGGGTGCTCGACAGCGATGCATTGATGAATCTCGACTGCACTCCCCGCTCGATCACGGTCTACGGTGCCGGTGTCATCGGCTGCGAATACGCCTCGATCTTCGCCAATCTCGATATCAAGGTGAACCTGGTTAACACCCGCGAGCGGCTGCTCGCCTTCCTTGATGATGAAATTACCGATGCGCTCAGCTACCACCTGCGTAGCCAGGGCGTGATTCTGCGCCACAACGAGGAGTACGAGTCGGTCGAGACCACCGATGACGGAGTGATCATGACCTTCTCCTCAGGCAAACGCCTCAAGACCGATCTGCTGCTGTGGGCCAACGGTCGCTCGGGAAACACCCAGGATATGGGTCTTGAGGAGATCGGCATCGATGTGAATCACCGCGGTTCGATCTCGATCAATGAGGACTACCAGACCGCCCTGCCCCATATCTATGCCATCGGCGATGTGGTCGGCTGGCCGAGCCTCGCCAGTGCCAGCTACGATCAAGGCCGCTTTGCCGCCACCCACATTGCCGAGGGTGTCTCAGAGTCAAAGCTGATCGAGGATATCCCCACGGGCATCTACACCAACCCGGAGATCAGTTCGGTCGGTCGTACCGAACGCGAGCTGACTGATGATAAGGTCCCCTACGAAGTGGGCCGTTCGATTTTTGAGAATTTGGCCCGCAGCCACATCACCGGTTCCAACATCGGCATGCTGAAGATCCTCTTCCATCGCGAGAGCCTGGAGATTCTTGGTATCCACTGCTTCGGTCACCAGGCCTCTGAGATCGTGCACATCGGTCAGGCGATCATGTCACAGAAGGGCAGCGCCAACACCGTGCGCTACTTTGTAGATACCACCTTTAACTATCCGACCATGGCCGAGGCGTACCGCGTGGCGGCACTCGACGGTCTCAATCGCATTTTCTAGACGGGAGTATCACCCATGGAGCAGCACCCCGAATTCCCACTGGAAGAGGGTCTCTGCTACCTCAACCACGCAGCGGTCGCCCCCTGGCCGCTGCGTACCGCTGAGGCGGTGCGACGCTTCACCGAAGAAAACCTCCATCTTGGTTCAAAACACTACCCACAGTGGATGGCTGTCGAAGGCCTACTACGTGAGCAGCTACAAAGGCTCATCAACGCCCCTACCGCTGACGATATCGCATTACTGAAAAACACCTCTGAGGGACTCTCTCTGATCGCCTATGGTCTCGATTGGCTACAGGGCGAGAACATCGTCATCGCCGAGCAGGAGTTCCCCTCCAACCGCATCGTCTGGGAGTCACTCGCCTCTCAGGGTGTTGAGACGCGGATGGTTGATATCAGCGGCGACGATCCCGAGCAGGCGCTGATCGACCAGATGAATGATCAGACCCGGCTTCTCTCAGTCAGCACCGTTCAATACGGCAGCGGACTGCGCCCGGGGAGTCGCTATTTTTGCGAAAGTTTGTTTTGGGCATCCAAGCCCAAGCAAACAGCAAAACTTAACGCGACCGTTTATGCCTACGGCGCCCCGACATCCTGCGTTCGTTGCGTAATCACCTCTTCGCGGCTCTACACAACTCCCTCAGTGACTCTACGCCGACATAAAGCCGCTGCTCATCTTCTCCGTCGTTCGCTCGCGCTCTCAACTACGAATAGGCAGACGGCGTCGACTATCGGGGACTAACCGCCCTCACTTCGCTCTCCATGGCGGTCAGCGATGGATCTGGCACGCCTCGCCAATGCCTGTCGCGAACGCGGCGTGCTGCTCTGCATCGATGCGATCCAGGGTCTCGGGGCGCTGCAGTTCGATCTGCAGCAGGTCGATGCCGACTTCGTCGTGGCCGATGGTCACAAATGGATGCTGGGACCAGAAGGGCTCGCTCTTTTCTACTGTCGTGCAGAACTACGCGATCAACTCAGACTCAACCAGTACGGTTGGCACATGGTAGAAGCGGTGGGCGATTTCGATCAGCAAGGGTGGCAGGTCGCCAACACTGCTCGGCGCTTCGAGTGCGGCAGCCCCAACATGGTCTGTATTCATGCTCTCAGCGCCAGCCTCTCTCTGCTGGAGGAGACGGGATACGCGACCGTTGAGTCAGAGGTTCTGAAGCGTAGTCGCTACCTGTTTGAACGGATCAAGGACGAACCAAAGTTAGAGCTGCTAACCTCGGCAGCAGAGGGACGTTACGCCGGTATCGTCACCTTCAGCCATATCAACATCGAATCGAAACGGCTCTACGAACAACTGATGTCCGAAGGGGTGATGTGTGCCGCCCGAGGAGGTGGTGTGCGTTTCTCACCTCACTTCTATACACCTTACGAGGTGATCGACAGCGCGTTGGCTTTGGCCGTTACAGCCGATCTCTAAACTGGTAGCGCGGATGGAGATTAGCGGCATCTAAACTCGGATCCCCGACAGCAAACAGCTTACAGGCTACGAGAATTTAAACAGTTTGTGAAAGTTGTCGGTGGTCGCTTCGGCCAGCTGTTCGAGTGGTATCTCTCTCAGCTCTGCTATCGTCTCGGCAACGTGACGGGTATAGGCGGGTTGATTCGGTTTTCCGCGATGCGGTACCGGTGCCAGATAGGGTGAATCGGTCTCGACCAGCATGCGTTCGAGCGGCACCTGTTTGGCGACCTCTTTCAGCTCTTTGGCGTTTTTGAAGGTAACGATGCCGGAGAAGGAGATGTAGAAGCCTATATCGAGGGCTCTCTGTGCCGTTTCCATATCCTCAACAAAGCAGTGCATCACACCACCAACCGCCTCGGCCCCCTCCTCTTCGAGAATTTGTAGCGTATCAGCTGAGGACTCACGGGTATGAATGATGAGTGGTTTGTTGACCTGTTTGGCCGCCTCAATGTGACGACGGAAACGGTCGCGTTGCCAGGTTAGATCGCCCTCACTGCGGAAGTAGTCGAGACCGGTCTCACCGATGGCGATCACCTTGGGACGTTTTGAGAGTTCGATCAGCTCCTCAATACTCGGATCGTGCCCGTCATGTTCGTTGGGATGCACACCAACGGAGGCGTAGACACCTTCGTGCGCCTCTACCAGTGCCAACATCGGCTCCATCGCCTCCATATCGATGCCGACACAGAGCATCTCTTCAATGCCGGCATCACGCGCCTGCTGCAGGGCTGCTTCAAGTGAGTTGTCGTGTTTGCTCAGATCGAGACGATCGAGATGACAGTGAGAATCTACGAGTTTCATAGTGAAAGGGAGTGCTTGAGGTTATGTCGGCGGGAGGCCGAGCAGATTACATGGTGTGGGTAGGACGATCCGACTGCAGCGCACCGGCCAGATAGGTTTCGATCTTGTTGCGTGCCGCACCACCATCCTGATCACTGAACTGCACACCCACACCTGCCGCACGGTTGCCCTGTGCACCCTTGGGAGTGATCCAGACGATCTTGCCCGCGATCGGCAGTTTCTCGGTCTCATCCATAAGCGTCAGTAGCATGAAGACTTCATCGCCAACATCGTAACTCTTGTTGGTCGGAATAAAGAGACCGCCATTGGTCACAAACGGCATGTAGGCCGCATAGAGCGCGCTCTTGTCCTTGATCGTCAGGGAGAGGATACCCTGTCGTGCTGGACGTGCCTTGGCTGATGCTGCGCTCTGTTCGCTCATTATCTTTCTAGTTATCTCTTATCGGTTACGAGCCCAACTCATCATCGTCTCTTCAAGCAGTAACTGCTGATTAATGGTAGCTGAACTCAGTCTAAGCGATTCGGCTATCTGGTCGAAACGCTTGAACATTTCGGCTAAGTCTAACGGTTCCGCAAGGCGTTGCAAATCCTGCTCGATATCGGGATTGGCCAGCATCTCACGACTCCCACCCATGCGCAGACGAATCATGTCCATCACCCACGACATCAACCAGCGCAGAGAGGTTGTCGGTTCGCTCTTACCCCAGATATCGGCCACCGAGATCGGGTCGTTTTTGCCCATATTGAGCGCCTTAAATGCCGCGAACAGCGTACTGCGTTGCTCCAGCGCCTCGCTCTCACCCAGCTCTGCTGCCAGCAGTGGCGCCCCATCGGCGAGCGCCAACAGTAACTCCGCCTGCTCGACTCTCTGTTCGGCAAGCCACTGCAGCGCCATATCGTGTGGTGGCAGGGTGAAGTTGATCTGCTGGCAGCGGCTGCGAATCGTTGGCAACAGGCGCGATGGCTGTGCCGTCACCAGAATCAGCAAGGTATTGTCGGCAGGCTCCTCCAGCGTTTTCAACAGACTATTGGCGGAGTTGATATTCATCCGCTCGGCTGGCCAGATGATAGCGATTTTATAGCCGTCGTACTGGCTGGTCAGCGCCAGCTGCGACATCAACTCACGCACCTGGGCGATCTTGATATCTTTTGCATCCTCTTCGAGGGTGAGAGTCAGTAGATCGGGGTGACTGCCCGCCTCGATCAGCAGACACGACTTACACTGGCCACACGCCTCTCCTGTCTCGGCCGGGTTTTGACACAGCAGTGCGTGACTAAGTGCCAGCGCGAGCTGTGCCTTGCCGGTACCGCCAGCACCGTTGAAGAGCAGCGCATGCGGAAACCGCCCGCTACGCTTGCGCTCGATCAGCTCATGCCAATTCGGGTCGTGCCAGGCGAAGCGCTCAATCACCGTTTGGCTCCATGATCTGTTTCAGTACATCCGCAAGCTGTGACTGCACCACCTCAAGCGCGGGAGCCGCATCGATGATGTGAATTCGTTTTGGATACTGCTCAGCCAGTGAGAGATAGGCGTTGCGCACGTTGTTGAAGAACTCCTCCTTCTCGCGCTCAAAACGATCAAGCTCACCTCGCTGACTGGCACGTGCCAGTCCGATCTCAACCGGCACATCGAGGATCAGCGTAGCATCGGGACGTAACTCGCCCTGCACCCAATTCTCCAGTGCCGAGATACGGCTGGTATCTATACCGCGTCCACCGCCTTGATAGGCGTAGGTGGCGTCGGTGAAACGGTCGCAAAGTACCCACTTACCTGCTTCGAGTGCTGGCACAATTACCTTGGCCAGGTGCTCAGCACGTGCAGCAAACATCAGCAGCAGTTCGCAGTCGGAAGACATGCCTGTATGGCGATGATCGAGTAGCTGCTGACGGATATCCTCGGACAACGGTGTACCGCCCGGCTCGCGGGTCTGCACCACTTCGATTCCAGCAGCCTCGAGCTGCTGACGAATGAACTCGAGGTTGGTCGATTTACCAACGCCCTCGGTACCCTCAACGGTTATGAAACGACCTCGCATGAATGCCCTTTTATTGTTGTTCTACTTGCGGCGCAGCTGATATTTACGCACCGCGCGATTGTGCTCTTCGAGTGTTGCCGAGAAGGTGTGGCCACCACTACCATCGGCAACAAAGTAGAGGCTCTTACCATCGGCCGGATGCAGCGCCGCATCGATTGCAGCACCACTGGGTATCGCAATTGGAGTTGGCGGTAGTCCTCTACGTGTATAGGTATTGTATGGGGTATCTTGCTTCAGATCACGAAAGCGTATATCGCCATCGAAGCTTTCACCCATGCCGTAGATTACCGTCGGATCGGTCTGCAACCGCATCCGCTTATTGAGACGTCGGGTAAAGACACCTGCAATGGTCGGGCGCTCCTCGGCCACACCGGTCTCCTTCTCCACGATTGAGGCAAGAATCAGCGCCTCGTAGGGAGATTTCAACGGTAACTTCGTATCTCGCGCCTGCCACGCCTGCTCGAGATACCGCTTCATCCTTGCTCTGGCACGTTTGAGCAGCGCCAGATCGGAAGTACCGCGTGTGATGTGGTAGGTGTCGGGATAGAAGAGCCCTTCGGGATGAAGCTCGGGCTCACCAAGCGCCTTCATTACACCAGCCCCGTCGGTCTCTGTCAGCGTTTGCTCAAGCTGTGGATGAGCCTTAATCGCCGCCATCAACTCACGGAAATTCCACCCTTCGATCAGTGTAACGCTGTAGTGGATCACCTTCCCGTCGACGATCTGCTGGATCAGATCGGCCGGTCGAGCACCTGCATCGATTCGATACTCACCTGCCTTGATACGCTGCGCCAGATCGTTGCTGCGAGCATAGAACTCAAGATAGCGAGGTTGTTTTATCACCTCACGATTGGCCAGATCAGAAGCAATACCCTTCAAGGCACTCCCCTCTGCCACCACCAGTTCCAATCCCTCTTCATCGATACTCAGGGGAGTCTGCAGAAACTGTTCGTACTGGTGATTGAGCCAGAAAAAACCGATCACCGCTGCAGCCATAAAAAGGATCACGGCCATCAGCAGAGTTCGTGCAAAACCTCTCATCTGTAGATACGTTACTGGTGGTTGAATGCTCTGAAACAAATCACAAATCCATCTATCTATGTGTGGCCCACGGCCTGTTGTAGGGTGCGGGTGATTGCATCTATTTTGAATAGTTGTTTACCCAGTTGTCGAACCGGCCAGATTCCGATCAGGCTGTTGCAGACAAAGAGTGCATCGGCTGCTTTAACACTCTCGAGTGAGAGCGCGCCGATCTCACACTCAATCCCAGCCATTGCAGCCGCCTCAATCACTACTTCACGCATGATGCCAGCGACACCACAACGCGACAAATCGGGCGTAACGAGTCGACCCTCTTTGATAATAAAGAGATTGCTCTGCGTGCCTTCAACTACCCAGCCATCGGCATCGAGCATCAACCCTTCAGGAACCTGATCATCATCCCACTCACCGCGTGCCAGTACCTGATCGAGTCGATTGAGGTGCTTAAGTCCCGCAAGGCGTGGATTGATGCTAACGGGGGTTTCACAGAGTCGTAGCCAGATGCCCTGCTCGGCAAACTCATCGGGATAGGCAGGCCAGCCGTAACGGGCCACGATGCGTGTCGGTTTCGCCTCTATGGGTGGACGATAGCCACGTCCTCCGCTACCACGGGTGATGATCAGCTTAATGACGGCCCGCTCCTCCCCCTTGATCAGCTGCTGCGCCTCTTTGCGTAGCAGCTCGAGGTCGGGCGTCGGGATGCCAAGACGCAGACACCCCTGCTCAAGACGATGCATATGACGATCCCAATGGGCCAATTCACCACCACTGAAGGCAACTGTCTCAAACAGGCCATCGCCATACTGGAAACCGCGATCGAGTAGATCAACCGTCATGCCGCGTTTTCCGTTAACCAGAATCATGACTGAGGCTCCAGCGCACGCAGCATGCCGAGCGCCTTGGCGCGTGTCTCTTCGAGTTCACGCTCGGCAATGGAGTCGGTCACGATGCCCGCACCAGCGCGGAAGGTCACCTGCTGCTGCTCAAGCAGCATGGTTCGGATCAGGATATTGAGATCCATGCTGCCGTCACGATTGAGGTAACCGATCGAACCGGTATAGGGGCCACGGCCGGTCTGCTCCAGCTCGGCAATAATCTCCATGCAACGCACCTTGGGGCAGCCGGTGATGGTACCGCCGGGGAAGGTGGCGCGAATCACCTCACCGGGCGTGACACCCTCTCGCAATCTGCCTCGCACATTGGAGACGATGTGGTGCACATGGGCATAGCTTTCAAGCACCATCAACTCATCGACCTCAACGCTGCCCGGTACCGAGACGCGCCCGAGATCATTACGCTCAAGATCGATCAACATGATGTGCTCAGCCTGCTCCTTGGGGTGTGACATCAGTGTCTCTGAAAGTACTTGATCATCCTCACGCCGTTCACTGCGCGGACGGGTTCCGGCAATTGGGCGAGTCTGTACGACTCCATCATGCACCGATACCAGTCGTTCCGGTGACGAGCTGACCACCGCCGATTCACCAAAGGTAGCCAGTGCGGCAAAGGGCGCTGGGTTGGTGGTTCGCAGCACACTATAGAGATCAGCGGCAGTAACCGACTCCTGTAGCGTCCCACTCCACTCACGTGAAAGATTGACCTGGAAGACATCACCCTCGCGGATATAGGAGAGAATGCGCTCAACCGCATCGAGATAGCGCTCGGCAGGCTCCTCCTCGATCCGCGCGCTAATAGCCTGGGTCCGTGGCGACTGACTCTGTGTCACTGCCTCGATATCGGCCTGTAGTGATGCCAGCTGTTCCTCACGGCCCGCCTCGACAACAAGATGGGTTGTACCAGCCTGATGGTCGACAATAACCGCTGCTGGGTGGCGAACAGCCATCGCAATGGGAAACTGAGAACGCGTCGCTGGGAGCTTAAGTGTCGGTTCGATCTCCCCTGCCAGCTCATAGCCAAGATAGAGAAACCAGCCTCCGCTGAAAGGAAGCTCACTATCACAGACCTCGATACGGTTCTGCTGCCACCAGCGATCGAGTTCAGACAGAAAGGGGCGTTCCTGATCAGCCCAGAGGCTCATTCAGATCGCCACTCTGCATCAGGGTGAGGTAGTGATCAGGAAAGGCAAACAGGATGTCGTATCGCGCCTGAGCCGTGCCATGTAGCACGCTCTCAAGCAGATGAGGATAACGCTCGCGGTTGAAGCGGTGAAGATCGAGCAGATCGATCTTCGAGGCGATCTCGATTGAGACCGTATTTTCTCCGCTTTCTGCTGCCGGTTGCGTCACAGGCGATTCGCTGCGCTGGGGCAGCGATATTTAACGCAGACGGGTAAAGAGCAGCGAACCGTTGGTGCCGCCAAAACCGAAGGAGTTGGAGAGCGCTGCATTGACTTCCATCTGCTGCGCCTCGTGGGCGACATAGTTGAGATCACAACCCTCATCTGGATTGTCGATATTGATGGTGGGCGGAGCCACCTGATCGCGAATTGCCAGAATTGAGAAGACCGCCTCAATACCACCGGCAGCACCGAGAAGATGACCGGTCATCGACTTGGTGGAGCTCATCGCCAGTTTGTAAGCGTGGTCACCAAATGCATTCTTCGCTGCCATCGTCTCGGCAATATCACCCGCCGGTGTGGAGGTACCGTGGGCATTGATGTAGTCGATCTGATCTGGGTTAAGACCCGCATCGCGCATCGCACTTACCATGCAGCGCATCGCGCCCTCACCACCCTCTGAAGGCATGGTCATGTGGTAGGCATCGCCGCTCATACCGTAACCGCTCATTTCGGCATAGATGGTCGCACCACGGGCCTTGGCGTGCTCATACTCCTCAAGCACAACAACACCGGCACCCTCGCCGAGTACAAAGCCATCACGATCCTTATCCCAGGGGCGACTCGCCTTCTCAGGATCATCGTTACGACTGGAGAGTGCACGAGCAGCGGCAAAGCCACCCACACCCAGTTCAGTAGTTGCCATCTCGGCACCACCAGCCACCATCACATCGGCATCACCATAAGCGATCATGCGAGCCGCATCGCCGACATTATGTGTACCGGTGGTACAGGCCGTGACGATGGCAATATTTGGACCTTTCATACCGTACTTGATCGAGAGGTTACCCGAGATCATGTTGGTGATACTGCTAGGTATGAAAAAGGGAGAGATACGGCGTGGGCCGCTCTTATGGTAGACCGCATCGGTCTTTTCGATGGTGTGTAGACCACCAATACCGGAACCGATCGCAACACCAATTCGCTCAGCATTCTCATCGGTCACTTCAATGCCCGAATCGTCGATCGCCTGACACGCTGCGGCAATGCCATAGTGGATAAAGGGGTCCATCTTCTTGGCATCTTTGTTGGTGATGTATTCAGTGATGTCGAAGTCCTTCACCTCACCGGCAAAACGCACGGAAAATGCAGCTGCATCGAAATGGGTAATTGGAGCAATACCCGATTTACCAGCAAGAATGTTTTTCCAGGTCTCTTCAACATTGAGACCAACGGGGGTGACGGCACCAATACCGGTCACTACGACGCGACGCTTCGACAATGCGACTACCTCTTGAATATTTACGTATGTACTGAAGCTACAAGGCCGCAACTGCAGCGAGTGCAGTTACGGCCCTATATTGAAACAGCAGATTTTAGTCCAGGTTGGCGGTGACGTAGTCAATAGCCTGCTGAACGGTGGTGATCTTCTCTGCTTCTTCGTCTGGAATCTCGCACTCGAACTCTTCTTCGAGGGCCATTACCAGCTCGACGGTGTCGAGTGAATCTGCGCCAAGGTCGTCTACGAAAGAGGCTTCGTTGGTCACTTCGTCCTCTTTAACACCCAGCTGTTCTACTACAATCTTCTTGACGCGTTCGTCGATGCTGCTCATGACTGATATATCCTCCAGACTTGTTCTCTTTATGCCGTATTGGGCTGCGGCGGCTATTGTATTGGAATCGAACGCACGGTTCCACACCTATGTGAAGTCCAATTTAAGCGTTGCAAATCCGTCAATTCAAATATCTATTACTTATTAATAAACAATCAGTTAACGATTATTGTTAATGCCATTTATTGATTGGCTACGCCCATCAAACGGCCAACCGACTCCGATGAGTCGATTACCCCATGTACATTCCGCCATTTACATGCAGCGTCTCACCGGTGATATAGGCCGCAGCCGGCGATGCAAAGAAGCCAACCGACTGGGCAATCTCCTCGGCCGAACCGAGACGATTGAGCGGGATCACATCCAGCAGCGCCTTCTTCTGCTCATCGGGAAGGGCGCGGGTCATATCGGTATCGATAAAGCCGGGCGCCACGGTATTCACAGTAATACCACGTGAACCAACTTCACGTGCCAGTGACTTGGTAAAGCCCATAATGCCCGCCTTGGCCGCCGCGTAGTTGGTCTGACCGGCGTTACCCATTGAACCAACCACTGACGCAATACTGATAATGCGCCCCTGGCGCGCCTTCATCATGCCGCGCAGACAGGCGCGACTGAGGCGAAAGACTGAACTGAGATTGGTATCGATAATCGAATCCCACTCATCATCCTTCATACGCATCAGCAGGTTATCGCGGGTTATTCCGGCATTATTGACCAAAATAGTCGGCGCTCCGAACTCATCACCGATCGCCTTAAGCAGAGTATCGATCGAGGCCTGATCGGTCACATTCAGCATCCGACCCACCCCCTTAACACCCGCTTCAGCCATCGCCGCACCGATCTTCTCCGCACCACCTTCGCTGGTCGCAGTGCCGATCACGGTCGCACCCATACGACCCAGCTCGTGGGCAGTTGCCTGACCGATACCTCGGCTGGCACCGGTAACCAGTGCAATCTGATTCTCTAAGCTCATTACGCTTCTCCTCCAATCTCAGCCAACGCCTTCTCCAGCGTATCACCGCTAAAGACCGGCATTGCAGTCATTGTCTTGACGATACGTTTGTTCAGCCCCGCAAGCACCTTACCCGGACCACCTTCAATCAAAGTGCCGATGCCGTCGGCATTGATCTTCTCAACCGTTTCAACCCAGCGGACCGGCATATGTAGCTGACGCTTCAGTGCATCGCGAATATCATCACCACTGTTGTGGCTGACAACATCCGCATTATGAATAACGGGAATTGCAGGCACCTTGATTTCGGTCGCCGCTAACGCCTCGGCCATCTTCTCAGCCGCAGGTTTCATCAGCGCACAGTGCGACGGCACACTGACAGGCAGCGGCAGTGCACGCTTTGCACCCTGCTCCTTGGCCAGCACCATGGCGCGCTCAATTGCACCCTTACTGCCTGCAATAACCACCTGCCCCGGCGAGTTGAAGTTAACCGCTTCTGCGACCTCACCCTCTGCCGCTGTGGCACAAACACTCATAACAGCCTCATCGTCGAGACCAAGAATTGCCGCCATGGCACCCTCACCCGCCGGAACCGCTTCCTGCATCAGCAGCCCACGCTTCTCGACCAGTTTGACCGCATCCTCAAAAGCGAGCGCCCCTGCACAGACCAGCGCGGTGTACTCACCGAGGCTGTGACCCGCCATCACCGCAGGAGTGGCACCGCTCTTTGCCTGCCAGGCGCGCCAGACGGCAACACCGGAGACCAGCATCGCAGGCTGGGTGATATGGGTTTTATTAAGCTCTTCTACAGGACCATCCTGGATCAGTTTCCAGAGGTCGTAGCCGAGCGCATCGGATGCTGCGGCAAAAGTATCGGCGACGACCGGATGGCCCTCTGCCAGATCGGCGAGCATACCGACCGATTGTGATCCCTGACCGGGAAAGACAAAAGCAAAGTTCATTGAGTGTTTTTCCTGATTGAGTAGTTCTTGTTCTATATGCGGGGTGTTGACCGAATCAGAACTTCAGTAGCGCTGAGCCCCAGGTAAAGCCGCCGCCAAACGCCTCCAACAACAGCGTCTCACCGCGCTTAATACGGCCATCGCGCACAGCAGCGTCAAGCGCCAACGGTACTGAGGCGGCAGAGGTATTGCCGTGTTGGTCAACCGTGACCACCACATGATCCATCGACATTTTCAGCTTTCTGGCCGTCGCACCGATAATGCGGGTATTGGCCTGATGCGGCACCAGCCAGTCGATATCGCTCTTCTCCATATTATTAGCGGCGAGAGTCTCATCAACGATGCGACCCAGAGTATTAACCGCCATCTTGAAGACCTCGTTACCACGCATCTCGATATAGGCACCGTGGTCGAGCACCTGCTGATAATTAGTGGAGACACCACTATTAACCGTTAGCAGCGACTCATACTTACCATCAGCGTGCAGATGGGTGGAGAGAATACCGGGCTCTTCGGATGCCTCTAGCACCACCGCACCAGCACCATCACCAAACAGCACACAGGTGGTGCGATCATTCCAGTCAACAATGCGTGACAGGGTCTCGGCACCGACGACGAGCGCGCATTTGGCCGAACCGCTCTTAATGAATTTATCGGCCACACCAAGGGCATAGACAAAACCGGTACAGACCGCTTGGATATCAAACGCAGCACAGCCGTGGATGTCAAGTCGCTGTTGTAGCAGGCAGGCAGTACTCGGGAAGACGCGATCAGGGGTGGTGGTCGCAACGATAATCAGATCGATCTCATCGACACTGCGACCTGCAGCCTCAATCGCCTTGCGTGCGGCCACTTCGGCCAGGTCACAGGTGGTCTCACCCTCAGCGGCGATGTGGCGTTTCTCGATGCCGGTGCGATCACGTATCCACTGATCGTTGGTATCGACCATCTTTTCCAGATCGCCGTTGCTCAGCACCTTCTCCGGTAGATGTCCGCCGGTTCCTGCAATTCGCGAATAGATCAAACCGCTTCTCTTCTTGTTAGTAGCGTTTCCAGCTCAGAGTGGATGCGCTCAGGTACCGACTTGCTCACCTCCAATGTGGCAATCTTGATCGCGTTGGCAAATGAGAAAGCATCAGCACCACCGTGGCTCTTCACCACAATACCGCGCAGGCCGAGCAGGCTGGCACCGTTATAACGGCGCGGGTCGATACGCTTACGGAAAGATTTCAGCACCGGCATCGCAATAACCGCGGCCAATTTGGAGAGCGGACCACGCATGAAGGCCTCCTTCATGAAGTGACTGATCATCTTCGCCACCCCCTCGGTCGTCTTCAACATCACGTTGCCGACAAAACCGTCGCAGACCACTACGTCCGAACCACCTTTAAAGACCTGATCACCCTCGATATAACCGATGTAGTTAAGCTCGCTTGCAGCCAATATCGACGCCGCGCGCTTCACCTGATCGTTACCCTTGATCTCCTCCTCACCAATATTGAGCAGTGCCACACGAGGCGATTCGATATTATCAACCGCGCTCGCCAGCACCGATCCCATCACTGCAAACTGGAACAGGTGATCAGAGCTGGAGTCGACATTGGCGCCGAGATCAAGGATATGGTTGTGCCCTTCAACCGAGGGGATCGAGGTACAGATGGCAGGACGATCGATACCGGGCAGAGTCTTGAGCACAAAACGCGCCGTTGCCATCAGCGCACCGGTATTTCCGGCACTGACACAGGCACCCGCCTCACCCTCTTTAACCAGGTTGATCGCAACCCGCATCGAGGAGTCCTTCTTGCCACGCAGTGCCGATGAAGGAGACTCATCCATCTCCACCTTCTGCGAGGCGTGACGAATTGAAACCCGCTCAGCCAGTGCTGGCTTAAGGTCCGCTATACGTTTGGTGAGTAATTCCTGATCGCCAACCAGAATCAGCTTGAGATCGGGATTAGCTTCGAGTGCGATTTCGGCCGCCGGGATAGTGACATCTGGGCCTGCGTCGCCACCCATGGCATCGAGAGAGACAATCGTCATCCGATCCATGCCCTTCGAGTTAGTTTAGTGGTACTGGAGAGGTTGTCCGGAGCGGCAAAATGCCGCTCCAAACGGAACATCATTCGCCCTTTTCGGCAATGACACGACGACCACGGTAGAAGCCGTCTGCGGTGATGTGATGACGCACGTGAGTCTCACCAGAGGTAGGATCGATTGAGAGTGCGCGGGCGGTGAGTGCGTCGTGTGAACGGCGCATATCACGTCTTGAACGGGTCTTACGGTTCTTTTGTACGGCCATGGTCGTGGCTCCTAACTAACTGTCAAAAATTCAATGTTTCTTCAAATCGCTCAGGGCTGCGAAGGGGTTCACCTTCTCTTCCTGTTCGACAACCTTTTCCTGTTCGGCATCGTCCGATGAGTAGTCAACCGGCGCACAGGCAAGCTGATCGGCATGACGGGGAACAATCGGAAGCGCCAAAATCAGCTCATCCTCAATAATCTCCGCTATCGCAGCCTGCTCATCAGGGATTAGAAACGGTTCATACTCCCCTGTCAGCCTCTCGGCCTGAGCCTCACTGCTGATCAGCCCCAACGCTGAATTGAGCACTACCTGCTGCTCAACTGGCTGCATACAGCGCTGACAACGTAACATCAGCTCTGCAGTTGCCTCGATTCGCATATAGCGAATACGCTGCTCATCAATGCCGAAGTTGATCGCAACCTTAATACTCCCCTCATCGGAGGTGAGCGACTCCAACAACCTGGACATTTTGCTTAACTCGAGTTCGCCTTCAAGCATCACGCCTTGATCAGCATAACGTTTAAGGTCAACAAACACGGGTAAGCGGCCAAACATAAGCGCGCAATTCTATTGTTTTGACTACGGTGTGTCAAAGAATTTCTCTATATAAATCGGTATGTTTGGGCACATCTGTCACCTCGTGACGGGTTGACACCCAACAAGCTTTACCGTAAACCCTATGCATGGCCGTTCTATCGACTATATAGCCCTGTAGATCGCTCTCTCTGACGACACCATCTCGCACCCTGGAAAGGATCAAATCAGTTGATTAAAAAAGTTCTTATTGCCAATCGGGGTGAGATCGCGGTGCGTATTGTACGCGCCTGTGCCGAAATGGGGATCAAATCGGTCGCCATCTACGCCGAAGCAGACAGAAATGCGCTGCATGTAAAAAAAGCTGACGAGGCCTATTCGCTCGGCCCCGACACCGTCGCTGGCTATCTGAACGTACACCGCATCGTCAATATCGCCGTCGAGTCGGGTTGTGACGCGCTCCACCCCGGCTACGGTTTCCTCTCCGAGAATCCCGAACTCTCTGCCGCCTGTGCGAGGCGCAACATTCGCTTTATCGGCCCCAAGGCGGAAGTCATCAGCCGCATGGGCGACAAGACCGAAGCACGCAAGACAATGATCTCCGCCGGCATTCCTGTCACCCCCGGCAGTGAAGATAACCTCTCCAGCGTCGATGAGGCGCTCACACTGGCTGAGAAGATCGGTTACCCAGTCATGCTTAAGGCGACCTCTGGCGGCGGTGGCCGTGGTATTCGTCGCTGCGACGATGCCGAATCGCTCACCAGCAACTACGACCGTGTCATCTCCGAGGCGACCAAGGCATTCGGTAGTGCCGAGGTCTTCATGGAAAAGTGCGTCATCAACCCGCGTCACATCGAGGCACAGATTCTGGCCGACAGCCACGGCAGCGTAGTGCACCTGTTCGAACGCGACTGTTCGATTCAGCGTCGCCACCAAAAACTGATCGAGATCGCCCCCTCGCCACAGCTCAATGAAGAACAACGTCAACAGATCGGTGACTATGCGGTGGCCGCCGCCAAGGCCGCTGGATATGAGAACGCTGGAACGGTCGAGTTCCTGATGGACAGCGAAGACAACTTCTACTTCATGGAGATGAACACCCGCCTCCAGGTCGAACACTGCGTCACCGAACAGATCACCGGTATCGACATTGTGCAGGAGCAAATTCGTATCGCCGCAGGTCTGGCGCTGCGTTATGAGCAGCATGAGATCACCCGTCGTGGCTGGGCGATGGAGTTCCGTATCAATGCTGAAGACCCGAAAAACGACTTCATGCCAAGCTTCGGTCGCATCACCCGCTACTTTGCACCGGGTGGTCCCGGCGTGCGTACCGACGGTGCGATCTATACCGGTTACGAAATCCCCCCCTACTACGATTCGATGTGCGCCAAGCTGATCGTCTGGGCGCTCGACTGGGATGAGATGCTCAACCGTACCCAGCGTGCGCTCAACGATATCGGCGTCTTCGGCGTAAAGACCACCATCCCCTATCATCTGGAGATCCTCGGCTCGGCCGACTTCCGTAGTGGACGCTTCGATACCGGCTTTGTTGAGAGCCACCCCGAGTTGATCAACTACTCGACACGACAACGCCCACGCGAGCTGGCTGCTGCCATTGCCGCAGCCATCGCCGCCAACATGGGGCTTTAACCATAGTTATGAATAACCGGAGAGGCTTCGATGCCAAAGGTTGAGATTACCGACACCATCCTGCGCGACGCGCACCAGTCACTGCTGGCAACCCGCATGCGCACCGAACATATGTTGCCGATCTGTGAGCGGCTCGACCGTGTCGGTTACTGGTCACTCGAGGTCTGGGGCGGAGCCACCTTCGATGCCTGCATCCGTTTTCTAAAAGAGGATCCGTGGGAACGGCTACGCACCCTGCGTGAAGCACTGCCCAACACCCGCCTGCAGATGCTGCTGCGTGGACAGAATCTGCTCGGCTACCGCCACTATTCAGACGATGTAGTGCGCGCCTTTGTCGATCGCTCAGCCGATAACGGCATCGACGTCTTCCGCATTTTCGATGCACTGAACGACACCCGCAATCTGCGCACCGCGATCGAGTCGGTGAAGGCCGTCGACAAACATGCACAGGGGGCGATCTGCTATACCACCAGCCCGCTGCACACCACCGAGACCTTCGTCAGCATGGCCAGGGAGCTGGAATCGATGGGCTGTGACTCGATTGCGATTAAGGATATGGCCGGCCTGCTCACACCGATGGTCACCGCCGATCTAGTCGCCGCCCTGCGTGACGCGGTTGACCTGCCACTGCACCTGCACAGCCACGCCACCGCGGGTCTCTCCGAGATGTGCCAGCTCAAGGCGATCGAGAACGGCTGCTATCGCATCGACACCGCCATCTCTTCAATGGCCAGCGGTGCCAGCCACTCGCCCACCGAGAGCATGGTGGCCGCCTTCCGCAACACCGAATACGACACTGGCCTCGACCTCACCCTGCTACAGGAGATCGGTTTCTACTTCCGCGAGATCAGAAGGCACTACCACCAGTTCGAGAGTGACATGACTGGACTCGACACCCGCGTACAGGTCAATCAGGTTCCGGGCGGCATGATCTCAAACCTCTCTTCACAACTAAAAGATCAGGGTGCACTCGATCGCATCAATGAGGTTCTGGACGAGATACCACGGGTACGCGAAGACCTCGGTTTTCCACCGTTGGTCACCCCCTCATCACAGATTGTCGGTACCCAGGCGGTCCTCAACGTTGTTACCGGCGAACGCTACAAGACCGTCACCAACGAGGTGAAAAACTACCTACTCGGCCACTACGGCAAGGCACCGGGCGAGATTAACGAAGAGGTTCGCAGTGCCGCCATCGGTGATGAGAAGATCATCGATTGCCGACCCGCAGACATTCTCTACGATGAGATGGACAAACTACGTGGTGATATCGGTGAGCTGGCGAAGAGTGACGAAGACCTGCTCATCTACGCCATGTTCCCCGAGATCGGCAAAACCTTCCTTGAGGAGCGCGAGGCCGGTACACTCACGCCCGAAACGCTTGAGCAACACCCCGATGATGCGCCGGGTGCGGTCTGTTTTGCACCGACCGAGTTCGCCATCACACTACACGGCGAGACCTACCATATTAATGTAACGGGTGCCGGCAAGTGGGATCAGGAGCAGCGCCCCTTCTACATGTCGATTGATGGCGTGCCGGAGGAGCTGATGATCGAGAGCCTCGGCGAGATGGTCTCACTCACCCCCGGCGGCCCCGGCAAGACCGGTGTGGCCGACAAGGGAACCAGCAAACGGTTACGCGCCACCGAGCCCGGCCACGTGAAGACCTCGATGCCCGGCACCATTGTCGATGTACTGGTCAGTGAGGGTGATGAGGTCGCCGCTGGCGATCCACTGTTGATCACCGAGGCGATGAAGATGGAGACCGAGGTACAGGCTCCAATTACCGGCACCATCAAGGCGGTCCACATCAAAAAGGGCGACAGCGTTAATCCCGACGAAGCACTGATTGAAATTGAATAAGAGAGTTAAAGAAGTAAGCAATGACCACTGAGAGAAAGATTGTCCTCGGCTCTACCTCGCCCTTTCGTAAAGCACTGCTCGACAAACTCGGCATCCACTTCGAGACCGACTCACCCGATGTCGATGAGAGTCGTCTTGAGGATGAAACGCCTGCGGCACTGGTGGCACGCCTCTCACGCGCCAAGGCCGAAGCAGTCGCCGAGCGCCATAGTGATGCACTGATCATCGGCTCCGATCAGGTGGCAGTGCTGGGCGATGAGATTCTCGGCAAACCGGGTGATCATGAGCGCGCCATGCAGCAGCTCACGGCGGCCTCGGGAAAACACGTCACCTTTCTCACCGGCCTCTGCCTCTACGATTCAGCTTCAAAACAGGCTCAGGAGATCGTCGTTCCCTTCTATGTCACCTTCCGTGATCTAAGCGAATCAGAGATCAACAACTACCTCAAACGTGAACAGCCCTATAACTGTGCCGGCAGCTTTAAGTCGGAAGCGCTCGGTATCGCCCTGTTTGAGAAGATGGAGGGCGAAGATCCCAACGCCCTGATCGGCCTGCCACTGATCAAATTAATTGCCATGCTCGGTAACAGCGGCGTGCGCGTAATTTAGTCTCTGCTCTTTAATTAAAACAATAAAGAAAAATCACATGACCACGCTATACGGAATTAAAAACTGCGATACGGTAAAAAAAGCACGCAAGTGGTTCGAGACCAACGGTATCGACTACACCTTCCACGATTTTCGTGCCGACGGCATCAATAAAAAACTGATCGATGGCTGGGCCAAATCGGTCGACTGGGAGCTATTACTTAATCGTCGCAGTACCACCTGGCGTCAGCTTGATGAACAAGATCGCGACGGTCTTAACAAGACAAAAGCTGTGGCACTACTTATTGAACACCCCACTCTCATCAAGCGCCCTGTACTCGATCACGACGGCGCGATACAGATCGGCTTCAAGGATAGCGATTACGCTAGCCTGTTTGGTCTCTGACAAGGAAGCGATATGAGCGACACCCTCGAACTCGCCAAGGCGTTAATCAGCAGTCCATCTGTCACTCCCGATGATGCCGGATGCCAGCCAATGCTTATCGAACATCTTCAGGCACTCGGTTTCAAGATTGAACCGATGCGCTTTGGTGAAGTTGATAACCTCTGGGCACGTCGTGGCGATAGCGGCCCCCTCTTCTGCTTTGCCGGTCATACCGACGTGGTACCAACCGGTCCCGTCGAGCGCTGGCAACACGCACCGTTCGATGCCGTGGTTGAAGGTGACATGCTGCACGGTCGCGGTGCTGCCGATATGAAGGGCCCCATCGCTGCCTTTACTACCGCACTGGAACGTTTTGTCGCCAACCACCCTGAGCACAACGGTTCAATATCACTACTGATCACCAGTGATGAAGAGGGGCCAGCGACTGATGGTACCGTCAAGGTCATTAACACTCTGGAGGCACGCGGCGAGAAGATCGACTGGTGTCTGGTGGGTGAACCGACCAGCACCGCCAGGGTCGGTGATGTCGTTAAGAACGGTCGTCGTGGCTCACTCAACGGCAAGCTAGTCATCAAAGGTATCCAGGGGCATGTCGCCTACCCGCATCTGGCAAAAAACCCGGTCCATAACGCCGCACCCGCACTGGCCGAGTTGGCCTCAATCGAGTGGGACAGAGGCAACGACTACTTTCCACCCACCAGTTTCCAGATCTCCAACATCGAGGCGGGTACCGGCGCAACCAATATCATTCCCGGCGAGCTGAGCCTGCTGTTCAACTTCCGCTTCTCAACCCAACAGAGCGATGCCGGTCTACGTGAGAAGGTCGAAACGATTCTCAACAACCACCAGCTCGACTACGAAATTGAGTGGTCGCTCTCCGGTAACCCCTTCATCACCGAGGGTGGTGCACTGCTAGAAGCAACCCGTAGTGCCATTAAGTCGAGCTGTGGATACGAGCCCGAGATCAACACTGCGGGCGGCACATCCGATGGCCGTTTTATCGCGCCAACTGGCGCGCAGGTACTCGAACTTGGCCCACTCAACGCCACCATCCACAAGGTCAACGAACAGGTCTCAGTCAGCGATCTCGACAAACTCTCCGAGATCTATGAACAGATCCTGATTGAGCTACTGAGCAAATAGCACAGAGAAGACTAAAGTAAAAAACAGTTCGGCCGTTATACCTCTCTGAGAATGTCCAACTTGGCAGAGGTATCCGTCATGGCCATAGAGCAGCTCCCCTCCGCACAGCAAGCTGTGCAGCGTCGCCCAGCACCACCTGTTTCAGCATCGCCCCCCGGAAAACCTGAATCTGAACGTGAACGACTGCCGGTACCCGGCAATCCACGTGCGCTGGAGAACCGTCCAGATGTCGCCTGCGGCCGAATACCGGTCGCAATCCCCCCTCTACCCACTGCCCTCCCTGCACAAGCTCCAGCAACGTTCACTGCCGAGAGCAATCCGGATGCATTGCCTGCTGAGGGAGAAGTGCAGCTTGATGAGAACTACCGCTTCTATGCCAACTTTCTGCGCCAGATTCTCGATCTGAATGAGGGAGCCGGCGAATTTGAGTCGTTTGATCTCTCTGCCGAGACGCAGATCTTCGAATCGACCGATATCACCATCTTCGCTGCCGACTCGGTGATTGAGATTGAGTATGTCCGATTTGAAGCCGTGTCGATCGATATCGAGATGAGCGAGGATCGACTTAGTGTTTCGATAAACCGCACCGAGTTTGAACAGTTCTCGCTACGTCAAAGCAGCAATATCGAGCAGCCGGTACGACGCGCCGATCCACTGGCACTCGATCTGGATGGAAACGGTATCCAGACCACCGGGATTGAGAATGGGGTGAACTTCGATATCAATGCCGATGGCATTCTCGACCGCACCAGCTTTATCACCGGCAACGATGCAATGCTCGCCTTTGATCGTAATGGCAATGGACATATTGATGATGGTCGTGAACTCTTCGGCGATCAGAACGGCCACGAAAACGGCTTTATGGCACTCGCCGATTACGACAAAAACGGTGATGGACGCATCGATCGCAAGGATGAGATATACAGCAAGCTAAAACTACTGCAGATCGACAGCAGCGGACAGCAGTCGCAACGAAGCCTCTTCGAGGCGGGTGTGTCGGTATCTCGCTGAATGCGAAGAACACCTATCAGCTACTAAACGGCAGTGATGTGATCAGCCAGCGCGGTCAGTTCTACCGCAACGATGGGAGCCTGGGACTGGCTGCCGACCTGTTGTTAGGATTTAAATAGGAACGTTGAAAACTTTGACAGATCTATTTTCAATAGCAGCAAGAATCTCTACGCAGCATGGGCAATCCCCATTAATAATGGTGTTCAGAAGTAGAGGTCATACGACTATCAGTAATTCCTGTTTCGGAGTGATACCGCCAATGACCATATTGGATTGTTCATTGCTGTAATGCCATAACCGGCATATTGCTGCTTCCTGTGCATGTGCGATATTTCAAACAGATGCTGATCCAGCCATTCGTGCTGCACTGATCGATTAAATAGTTCAACGTAGGCGTTCTATTGGGGCTTTCCTGGCTAGATGTGGTCAAGCGTAATAGCCAGTCCACAATCAGGGCATGTTACCCAAGCATATGGCCCGATATCGATAGCAGGTTTCGCTGATACCGAAAACCATGCGAGCCAGCCGGATGAAAACACCTCAGCCCTCTACCGTTTTTGCACCATCTCCCTTCGCTGAGATAGCTTTACCACCTATTTCCATTGCCTTCTGGATGATCTCGGCCTTTATCTTCACTTCAGCATAGATCATTTTCAGTCGGCATCTCTTCCTTCAACCCCTTCATGCGCTTCATTATTGACATCCATGCCATCGTACTTAGGCCGCCAGCTATAAAAAGTGGCGTCGATCATGCCGTGCTTTCGACATAATTCAGCAATTGGAATACCGCTTTGTGCCCCTTTCAGGATGCTAATAATCTGGGACTCACTGTAACGAGATTTCTTCATGTAGATTATCCCAGGTTATCTATGTTAGAAAAGTCTACTTATAAGTGCCGCTGATTCTCGGAGGGATTACCTGATCACCTTCAACTACCTAACTTGTAAATTTCTCAATATTCATACTTTTGGCTAATAGTGGATGCTGACGTTTTCAATATAATCTTCTCTTGCTACGTAACAAATCATATAGTCATATGACGTGGACTTACTACCCTCCTTAAATACAACAATTAACTATCTGAAGGGTAGATAACGATGAGTCGATTCAACATATTAGAGCGATCAGCCTGGTCTTCATCTTAACGATGACAGATATGGCCGTAGCGGCCCTTCCAGACTCTCAGGCTACTTATCTGCTGAGTAACGCTTCACTGAAGAAAGGCATGAGCGCTGACGGTGGGGGTAAATAATGCGTTGGACATGACTCAACCAACCGGGCCAGAAACAGCTTTGAAATTCAAAGCCACCGATAATGGCTATTATCGAATCACCAATCTCGGCCTCGGCGACAAGCACTCACTGGAGAACGACAGCCAGAAGCTGATTATCGGCCCCACCAGAAAATACAGTGGCCAGTTATGGAAACTGAAACAAATGGGTAATGGCAACTATCGCCTGACCAACATGTACAAGTCCAGACACAGTGCCCAGACCAGATACTATAAGGTGCTGGATACCGATAAAACTCCCTCATGCCCCTCTGGTTAAACGTGGTAATAGTCGTGGCCAGTACTGAAACTAACAAAGGCTTCAGCCGAAATAATATTGAGCCTGGAAACCTAAACCTGCAGAGCACCAGCACTACCCAGCATCAGGATACCGACATCGTTCTGAACCAGGGCACCGGTATCACCACCGAACTCACTCTGCATCCGGACACCACCACCATCGATGTCACCCTGAGTCCTAGCGAACTCAACCTGAATCCTAATGAGGAATTGCCACCCCTGAAAACTTGGGCATATGGTGCATTCGGATTCGGCAAGGTCGGTACATCCGAGCCCTTTGCGGTCTGCCGGGACAGGAGGCCTGTGGCTATGAGTCAGCCAAGCTCATTGGCAATGCGGTAGGCAAATGTCCGGCTGGTAGCTTCTTCGATCTGACTAACTGGTCATGCTGGAGCTGCCCGCAAGGCTACGAACGATCTGCTGCGGCTATTCACACTGAGCGTGCCTGTCGAAAACCGGACCGCAACGCACGCGGTGAATTCGGGCCTGCCCGGTTCGTAGGAAAGCTATGCTCGGATGGCAGCTTCTTCGACCCTATCCGTGACGGAGAGTGTTTCAGCTGTCCGGCTGGTTATAATCGCTCCGCCGCCCATATCGACATGCCCAATGCCTGTTATATCCCTCAGAGAGAAGACTTCAAGGCGGCAACTCGCCAACAGAAAACCATATGGCCTCATGAATGTAGATCCGGCACATTCTTTGATGGCGGTGGTGGTTGCTTTACCTGCCCATCCAATTACAAGCGCACTGCCTACCATATCAATGATAGCAAAGGACGGGCCTGCTCCAGACTCATAGGTGAGAGGCATGCCAAGGCTAGCGTCGTCAAGAAAGCCCAATGTGGGCCGGGAGAAATTAAGGACGCGAAAATAAGAGGCAGTCAGAGCACCGCCGCAGGCGGTGGTTGCTGGGTCTGTCCGACTGCCTGGGATCGCACCGTCAATACTATCGACGGCAATGCGGCCTGCGAGAAGGATGGTGGTTTTATCTTTGCCAAGGCCACAGAGGTCGAGTCCTTGAGTTGTCCGAAGGATCAGGTGTTCGATCTGATCAGCACAAGGGACCCCAAGGTATCTATCGCTCTGCAGACACGCAACACCGAACTGACTCGCCAGAGCAAACCGGCAATCAACAAGGGAGATGGCGCGACCTGCTGGCAATGCTCGGTTATGACAACACGATCACATCACCCTGTTTATGCTAACAATGCCTGCGATGTGCTCACTCTGAATTGGGAAACAGCCGCGTACACGCAGCGAGGGCTGTTTGGTCTGCGTGGTGCCGAGCAGGTTGCACTCGACCTGGTCAAGGATGGCAAGCTGATCAATACCATTGCGACCGACATTGCACCAAAGATGGAGATGAGTGCTGCTGAGTTCCGCAAGGCGGTCTGGGACGAGATCGCAACAGTACCCGAGGAGAGCGATATACTGAAGGTGGCTATCTTTTCGCGACTGGTCATGGCGGCAGAAAAGCCTGGTCAGGCCACAGCAGCGGAGAAACAACTTCTGATAAGTACCGGGGAGTCGCTATTTTTGCGAAAGTTTGTTTTGGGCATCCAAGCCCAAGCAAACAGCAAAAACTTAACGCGACCGTTTATGCCTTCGGCGCCCCGACCGTCCTGCGTACGTTGCGTAATCACCTCTTCGCGGCTCTACACAACTCCCTCAGTGACTCTACGCCGACATAAAGCCGCTGCTGCATCTTCTTCGTCGTTCGCTCGCGCTCTCAACTACGAATAGGCAGACGGCGTCGACTATCGGGGACTAACCGCCCTCACTTCGCTCTCCATGGCGGTCAGCGCCGGCGAGGCCATTCGCGAGTATCGTGTATTTCTTGCTCAGGATGCCCTGGATGCTCTGGATGCCTGGACCACGGCATACGAGCGTGCAGAATATTTAGAAAGTGTTCGTAGAACAACACCCGATCGAACCCTTGTAAAATTCGATGCCGTGCCTCCCAATTTTGATGAGCTCATCACTAGAAGTATGCTCCGTGGTGTAGCAGTAGAAGCCGGTGTTACTGTGGCCGGTCTTGTGACCTTGGTTCCCAAAAATAGTGTCTCATTATATCTTTTCCCTCATCGCTTCAAGGGGTACTACGATTTTGGGCAGGCGCTATCCAGATTAAGATCAGGTTCCCAGGCCGCGAGTAGCGCGACCAGAAGGCTTGGGACGAAACTGGCGGCAAAGATCGTGTCCGAAGTTGCTAAAACCTCAGCGAGGGCAGTGGCCAAGGCCGTTTTATCCACTGGTCCACAGATCGTAATTGGATTGGCTATCAGTAATGACATCCATGGTCGAGCGTATTGCAGATTTAGATAATGCCCACCCACAACTAGTGGCCAATCGGGCTGGAGCAGGACAACCGGTCGATATACCACGAATGCTCGCTTCCGGTGAGGGTGCCCGAGAACTACTCTCAATGTGGTCAACGATCACATCTGGTACGACACCGACGGGGAACAAGGCCCACTTTGCCCAATTCGGAAAGCTGGCCATGGATAAATCGGCCAGCTTCAAGTAGCGGGTCTGAGTTGGTTAAGTTAAGCGCTTAGTTAAGCTTCTTGGGATGGCCATACTTTCTGGTTTCATCCTTTGAAATATGGCGAGATTTAGTCAGCAGATGAACGGGGTTTTGGTCGTTGTTTAACCGCTCTGGGCTGGATACGTCCAGAGCGGACCCGCCCACAGGCTTCTGCACAACATGAATTAGCTGTTATATAAAAATCAAATGCAGACTAAGACCTAGTAGGTCGAGCACCGTAACTAGGACTGGTTGAGGGAGAGCGTTATATGCCGACGCTGACCGCCATGGAGAGCGAAGTGAGGGCGGTTAGTCCCCGATAGTCGACGCCGTCTGCCTATTCGTAGTTGAGAGCGCGAGCGGACGACGAAGAAGATGCAGCAGCGGCTTTATGTCGGCGTAGAGTCACTGAGGGAGTTGTGTAGAGCCGCGAAGAGGTGATTACGCAACGAACGCAGGACGGTCGGGGCGCCGTAGGCATAAACGGTCGCGTTAAGTATTTGCCGCTTGCTTGGGCTTGGATGCCCAAAACAAACTTTCGCAAAATAGCGACTCCCGGAATATGGATCTGGTAGTAGATGGATTGCACATTCAAGTGATTTGATTTCGCCTTGTATTCAGTCACGCCAGCTACAGGTGGAAAACAAACGATCTATCTCTCATGTTTCAGTTGTTATTTTGGCATGCTGGGTGCTGTCTGGTTGTGCCGCAATGGATGCGGACAGGTCCGATAATGCAGCGCAACGTGCTGAGCGATTGCAGGCAGCACAGGCGCGCTAATTTCTTTACAACGAGCAGCTGAGATCTGCCGCACGTCATAACACAGAAATAAAGCAGCTGCCGTAAAAATAGAGCGCTGCAGAAAACTGTTCGTGCATGCGATACGGGTAGTTTTGCATTAAAAGATTTACTCTCGAAGAGGTATCACTTTCAAATCAGGATGTCAGGTCAACAGCAACGATGTTGTCGGTAATGGGGTATAACTTAATTGACCTTTCCAGTGTTGCGTTAGGCATCAATGCAGGTCGATATACCTGTGACCAACTGCCGGTAATTGTTTTGCCAACTGCTCCTGATGATACTCAAATGACCTTTGTTGGTGGTGAACAGCTACATGGAAGCGCGGCTGGCGCGACAGGAAACCTGACTATCAACCCGTTGCGCAAAAGTAATTCATCAAACCTTGATCGATTATTGGTGTTTTATCATCCTGAACAAAAGCAGGACCTGGATGAATTGACGGCTACAGTGTCTGAACGAATCGACACTGCCTCTGCTCAGGTGTTCATAGAAACTCTTGTGGTAGAGATTAGTAGTGAAGATTCCAAGGAACTGGGTGTGGAGTGGCAATCGGCTAATATTGGAAATCATACCCTGCTAACCCTTGGGCAGATGGAAATAAAAGATGGAGACTCTGTATCATACGAAAGTAACACAAGAATGGATGAGGCCGGTGATTTCACTTTTAATCCGGGGTCGGTGTACAGTTTAAACTGCGAGCGTTGATTGAGAATGGGCGTGCACAGATTCTGTCACGCCCGAGCGTTTAGCATTGAGTAATCATCAAGCGGTAATTCAAATTGTTGATGTATTACAAACGCCTAGAATTTCCAGTCGAATCAATGAAAATGGCAGCATTACGATCTCAGACTACTCGTTCGAGCCGTTGTTGATTGGTATTACGTTGAATCTGCGGCCACGTGTTTCAGCGGATCGTCAGTGGATTAGCATGGAGATCGATGCAACTGTCGATGCCGAAGTTGATGATAATGCCGGTGAAGTGTTTGCACCTGATAATGCAGGTGGAAGGGTGTTGTTGGCTACAAAAGCTGGTGCTGCCAGCCGCAAGGTGCGTACATTCGCCCGCATTCCTGATCGCACACCCATTATCATTGGCGGACTTGCCGCAGCTAATCGTGAAAATCTAAAGGCCGTGTACCGGTTGTTGGTGAATTGCCTGGTATTGGACCACTATTCGGTTCAACGGATAATGAAGTTCAGGAGAGAGCTTCTTATTGTATTAACACCTTATGTCCTTGCAGAGGATAACATCGGCATACGATCAAATAGTGCCGAAAACAATCATCTGATAACTGGAGTAGCTGAAGATAGTGGCATGGTGAATAAGTAAGGGCTCAGCACACTAAAGAGTGATAGTTATTGGTTCAGGTGGTTTGATTTATTACCTTGGCCAAGTAACTAGCTTGGATTTAAATGTGCGTTCAACAACCATCCTGAGCAGATAGCGCAATCGCTACCGCGCGGCGCCACACTACCTCTTACTGACTCTACGTTGACTCAAAGCCACTGCTGCATCTTCTCCATCGTTCGCTTCCACTCACAACTACGAAGATTCAGACAGCGTCGACTATCGGGAACTAACCGTCCTCGCTTCGCTCTCCAATGTGGTCAACGGGGCTAATTGCCAATCTGCTATTGCGACTTAGATCATCGTGGATTAGACCATCGCATTACGCAGCAACAGGTTGGTGTGGACCACCTTGCGTGCCAGAATCTTGGCCAGATTACGCATCACGTTGTAACCATCCTCATGGTTACGATCGAGCAGTTCGAGTAGCGCGGCACAATCGATCTTAAGCAGCTCGATATCTTCGAGGGCCGTAGCACGGGCACTACGACGGTAGTCATGCACCAGCGCCATCTCACCAAACACCTCATTTTCCAGCGCCTGATCGAGCTCTTCGGTCACCGTCTCACCAATCGTGGTGAGTTCAAGCGCAACACGACCGTGAGGAACGATATAGATCTCCTTACCCTTGGTACCACGATCAAAGATCTCGATCCCGCTCAGATAGTGTGTCGGTATGCAGATGGCGGCTATCTTCTCAATCAGTGAAGCCGTCATCCCCTGAAAAAGCTCATTTGCAGCCAGCGCCTTGGTGATATCCATATTGCCCCTCGTATCGATCTTGTTGTTAGTTATTGCATCGCATAATACCAGTAGAACGACCGATGTGTGATAACCCTGTATAAGCCCCCACACCTGAGCCGATCACCCTCAACTTTGATACCATCTACCAAATAACAACTAATGAAGAAGAGAAGCATGAACATCATCAACTGGATTAAGAGATTTCCCCTCGTCTCATTCGCCTATCTGCTCACAGCCCTCTGTACCAGCTTCGCCCTCTATAATCTCTACGATGGTAGTCGTGCCGAGTTCTGGCCCAACGTCACCGGCAAGGTCACCGGCTTTGTCTCAGCCACACAGGGAAAGAATCAGAATGGAGTCACGGCAGGCTACCGTGGGAAGGCAGAGTATCTTGCAGTTGATAGCCACCGGATCGCCTATCGCTATTCGCTGATGGAGAACTCTTACACGGGACTCGACATAGCACCCAATAATCAACAGATCACCGCGGGAAATAGCATCACCGTCCACTACAATCCGCACAACCATCAGGAGAGCCGACTCGCACTCCTTATCAACTGGCACATGGTGTTGATGTGGCTCGGTTATGCCGCGTTGTTTGCCATCGCGGGCTGGCGCTGGCATCGCTTTCTTATCCGAAATAACTAGCGACTTAAGACAAGCTGACTGGACGACCACGACACACCGTCACCCTTCCCTTCTGAGACCAGATATTCACGACGTTCAGCTCTGCGTAAGACGGTCTATAACAACACCGATGTCGCTCAGAAACCCCAGCTCACTTGATCTATGACAAAGCAATTCCACACATAAACAAGGTTAATTGCCTCTTCATCTGCGGCACAGAGAGAGGCCAGTTATGAACAGGGTTCCAGGTGAGTGTTTAACCACACCTTTAGGAGCCTCAGATGTCTTCCCTCCCGACTGTCTCGCCGGACAAGCAACACTCATTACTAACACTGATAGCCCCACTATTACTTCTGGCCGCAGCATTCGGCCTAATAGGTGCAGCCAACACCTTCGGCAGTCGTTTGATTGCAGATGAAAGCACTCTCAACGCACTCTTCCACCTGACATCGACACTACTCTGGATCAGCGGTGCCTTTCTGCTAATTCGCCTGATTGATGCGGTGGTCTGGCAGCGTTTAATGGTGGCACATGGCTATCACGCACCGCGTCTGCTGCGTCAAATCATCGCTGCACTAATCTGGTTCTGGGCCGCCTGCGGCGTAGTGAGTCTCGTCTATGGCCTATCACTCACCACCTTGATAGCGGCATCCACCGTCTCGATGGGTGTAGCTGGTTTCGCCCTGCAACGTCCCATTCTGGACGCCTTTTCAGGCATAGTGCTGGCACTGCAAAGACCGTTTGAGATCGGCGATTGGCTACTGGTCGATGAAGAGTCCGGGGTTGGTCGAGTAACGGAGATGAACTGGCGGGCCGTGCATCTTGTGACTCCGAATGAGGTCACTCTGGTGGTACCCAATGGCCACTTCACCAGCAACCAGGCAGTACTCTATTCGCGCCCACAACAGTTCTTCCGCGATGAGATCAAAGTGACGCTGCCATATAACGTCACCACTCACCAGGGACAACGCATTCTGCTCGGAGCCGTTAATCAGATTGATGAGATAGCGGCCATACCTCGTAACTCGATCATCAGCATCGCTGACTACACCGAACGCGGCATCCTGTGGCGCATCTTGTACTGGTGCCCAGACGCAGGACGTGTGCCGGTTTTCCGCTTCAAGGTGCATCAAAACATTCTGCGTAACCTTCACTACGCAGGCATCGAAGTCCCCATACCGAAACTCGATCTTCGTCGTATCCCTGCACGGCCCGAACAGAGCGATGAATTTAGCGACATCGATCCGCTCATCCTGCACATCCCTATTTTTGTAGTATTTACAAAAGAGGAGTTACGCCAGCTATCGACCCAGTCAAACAACCGATTAGCCCATGCAGGAACACCTCTGCTTCGCCAGGGTGAAGCCGGTGATTCACTCTTCATCCTGCGTGAAGGCATGTTGGAGGTACGCAAGGCCAAGGAGGGACAAGCAGAAACCGTTGTGGGACGTATTCAACCGGGGGATTTCTTCGGCGAGATGTCGCTGCTGCTCGGTGAGCCAAGGTCAGCCACGGTTGTGCCGATTGTCGACTCGATGATCATAGAGATCTCCCGCGACACCATGACCCAGATGATGCAGGGGCGCCCCGAACTGGCCAACTATCTCGCTGAGCTACTCGCCGAACGTCAGGCCGACTCAGCTGCGAAGATTGCATCGGCACAAATAGACGATGTAGAGCAGCAGCCTCAATCTATCCTGGAGCAGACGCTTATTCGCATCAGAGCCCTCTTCAGCCTGGGGTAGTCACACGCAAGCGCGGTCTCTGATCGGTGAGGCCAGGGTAAAGGAGAGGGGCGCACAGCGATTTGTGCTGCTAACGATTATCCGATCACGATAAATGGACTGTTCAGATAACCGCGCCTCACTCCTTCGACAACGGCGCAAATCCTCGCCGCAGTGTATTTTCGGTGATCGTGCGCAGCTCCATGAACTGGAGTAGATAATCGGGCCCACCCGTCTTACTACCCACCCCACTCTCCTTATAGCCGCCGAAGGGTTGTCGTCCGACCATGGCACCGGTGATCTTTCGGTTGAGATAGAGATTGCCCACCTGGAACCGCTCTGTTGCAAGCGAAGGTTTTCAGGACTCCGCGAATAGACACCGCCGGTCAGGGCATAGGCGGTGCCATTGGCAATCTCTAATGCCTGTTCAAAATCTGTAGCTCGCAAGACGCTCAACACCGGGCCAAAGATCTCATCCTGAGCCAGTGTGGAGTCCGGTGTCACATCGGCAAAGATGGTCGGGCCGACATAGTACCCCTCAAGGTGAACCGGGTGATCGGGTGCCAGGACCAGCCGCGCCTCTCCTCTGCCGCACTCAATCGCCTTGATGATTCGCTCCTGCGCACGCCGTGAGATCACCGGCCCCATGGCACTACCGGACTCTTCGGGCGACCCGATGCGCAGGCTCTGCGCCGCTTCACTCAAACGTCTGACAAAGAGCTCATAACGCGCACTCCCCACCACGATGATCCGCGAGGCGGCACTGCACTTCTGCCCCTGAAAGCCAAAGGCCGAGGCAATAGAACCCGCCACCGCATCGTCGAGATCGGCATCACGGTCGACGATGATGGCATTTTACCGCCCATCTCAGCGATCACCCGTTTGACGTGGTGCTGCTCCGGGGATGGTTTAGCCGCCAGTTCCAGAATCCTCAGCCCCACCTCTCGCGAACCCGTGAAGGCGATAAAGTGGGTCTTTGGGTGCCGTACCAGATACTCCCCAACTGCCTCACCGGGGCCGGGTAGAAACTGCACCACCCCTGCGGGAAGTCCCATCTCATGCAGCAGGTCGACAAAGTGAGCCGCCACTACCGGCGTCAGTGATGAGGGCTTGAGGATCACCGTATTACCGCTCACCACCGCGGCACTCAACATGCCGCAGAGGATAGCCATAGGAAAGTTCCAGGGCGGCAGAATCAATCCAACCCCTTTGGCAAATAGCGATAGAGGTTATCCTCACCGGGAACATTCTGCGGCCGCACCTTCCCCAACCGCTCCGCCGCATCGGCGTAGTAGTTGATAAAAGCGATCGCCTCGGTGATATCGGCATCGGCTTCGGCCCACCCCTTACCCGCCTCCAGGATCTCCCATGCCGCAAACTCATCGCGACGTTCACGCAGGGCCGCTGCAACTTGACGCATCAATGCAGAGCGTTCATCCACTGGCCTGACACTCCAGTGGGCAAAGGCGGCCTCTGCGCCCTGTAGCGCCCGCTCCACCTCCCGCTCACCTGCCACACAGACTCGCCCCACCAACTCAAAACAGCTGGCTGGATTAATCGAATCGATCGTATCTTCAGTGCTCAGCTTTTGACCATCGATCACCAACGGATAGTCGAGGCCCAACCTTGTACGCACCTGAGCAATGGCACTGCGAAATGCGGAGCCTCATCCGGCCCCACAAATCGTCGGACCGGTTCATTGAAAAAGGGCGATTCAGAATTGGCGGTTAAACTGGGATCACCGGCGTCGACTGACTCTTTCGGTTCAGCCAGCAGTTCAGCTGCCGGTCTCTCATCACTAAAGCCCATACGCAAAAAGACTGACTGGAACTGTTTTCCAACAGGCGACGCACCAGCTAGGCCATACCGGGAATCAGCTGCCCAAATGGGAGATAGATCCGTAAACGGTAGCCGCGTTCAACCAGCATCCTCTGCAGCGGTTCCGCCATCCCATAGAGCATCTGAAACTCATAATTCTTCGGCACGACCCCTGCTCTTCTGCCGCCACCATAGCCACCGTAATACTGCGAACATTGTGGGTCGCAATAGCGGTCTCGATGGTGGGGTGATGCTGCATCAGCAACTGCACACAGCGTTCAAAACAGCGATCGGTCTGCCACTTCGTTCCCCAAACGGGGACGGACCAGTGCTGTTGACTGGCAACCACCGTCTCATAATCCCAGTAGGCACCACGCACCAGCCGCACCGTCACCGGCGCTCCCCGTTCACGGGCCCACTCAATCAATTCATGAATGGTCTGCTCGGCATCACGCAGATAGCTCTGAATAGCAATCCCCACATCAGCCCAGTCGCGTAACTCAGGTTCCATTAATAGCTCTCTAAACACCCCCAGAGTAATCTCCTTGCTCTCATACTGTTCCATATCGATAGTGACAAAGGCGCCGTTGCGACGAGCCTTGAGCAAGATAGGACGCAATCGCTCAGAGAGCGCCTCGATACCACCCTCAGGATCGAGGCAGGTGAGCTGTGAATAGAGTGAAGAAACTTTTAATGAGAGCGACTGCCG
The DNA here is from genome assembly GCF_013343005.1 of Candidatus Reidiella endopervernicosa. Taxonomy (GTDB): domain Bacteria; phylum Pseudomonadota; class Gammaproteobacteria; genus Reidiella; species Reidiella endopervernicosa. The sequence goes on along the minus strand of NZ_CP054491.1, from coordinate 2,111,636 downwards.
GGGAGAGTATCGTCTGTTACTTCTATCCAGTAACGATACCTCATCCCACTTATCAACACGTCCCTTGAGCTGGCCGATCAACGCTAGATAGGCCTGTTGGTATTCAACGGCCTCGACCTCACTCACCGTCTCCTCACCCAACAGGTCGATGCTGAAGTTCATCCCCCGTTGACGCAGTTTCCTGGCGCTCTTGAATACCTCACCCGCATCGCTGCCACCCATGAAACGGCGAGCCATACTTAGCATGGAGATGCGCACCGCCTTTGCAATCAGACGTGAGGTTATACCCTCATCTGAACTGGGCAGATCCCATCTGCCCAAACCCAGCAGCGCCAAATCGTCCTTAGTAAAATATTCGCGTAGATGATGAACCAGATCGAGATCATCGGAGAGGGCAGGTAGAAGATCGACAAAACGCAACGCCTGTACACGAAATCGTTCATTTTCCATCAGCCCGGTCAGCAGCCGTTCCATCCACTGTTCAGCTACCGAACGAGAGGCCGCCGTCTCACGAAGCGCAGAGAGAAGTTCGGTGCCCAACGCCTGGATCTGCTGCTCCGAAGCGGAGGTTATCGGTGACGTTGATTGATGGGACGGATGCGTGCCGGAGCGCTGATTCATAGCCTGTATCGATACCCTGCCCCATCCAGTGTATGTGTGATCCAGATACGTATGGAAAAAGTATAGCAGTCGTTATAGCACTCCTCGGAGGCTCTGAAGCCTCATAGGAGATATCTGTTCACGGCATCAGACACCACTCCATATGGAGAACACAATATGCAGTCATTATGGAGAGTGTGAAGAAGCGATGAAGATTGCTCCTGAGTCTTTTTCATTATGCACAATCGATGCAATCTTAATTACTGAAACAGTGCAAGGGAGGAGTGATAATGAACAGCAATGAATCGAACAAACAGCCATTGGAACTTGTGCCTCTCGACGAAGAGAACAACTCACCAGCGATAGCTAATTTTGGACAGAAAGACGACGGCGAATATATAGGCCATGATCGTCGCTTCGCCTTTACTCCCGTCGTGAAAGCTGCGACCGACGCGATCAAATACGTTTCGATCTGCTAAAGGATAGTCGACGTAGTATTAACAATCGCCGCAATGGTGGTTGGACGTCAGAGAGTAATCACTAAATAACAGCGAACGTTAATTACTGCCAGGTCGTGAGTAATACCGCACGGTTACTTCCTAGAATTCCAGATCTTCGCCACGGCTCGATCGGTACCAAGTCCGCCAACCAGAAAGGCGACAAAACCCACCGCCCAAAACAAACACTGGAAACAGGTAGGCGGGATCTTTTCCGAGTACGAGCCAGAAAAGCAGTGTCGCCAGACCGGAGAAGAGAACACCAATGACCAGCAGGATGGTTCGGTGTGAGGCGCGGTATTCGAATGGTTCATTGCCCGACTCGAATGTATTGAGTATGGGCGAGAAGAGGGTTCGTAGTTGTTGTTTCACTGGGTGTTACTCTCCTTGTAAACAGAAAGTGGACAGGATTAAATTGTGATCTGGATTACATGGTGGGATATGAGGAGTCATAATTAATTCTATCCCCTACTACGCAAGGCTACTGCTCACCCTTCTTTTTTGCCACCTTGTCGCGCAGATAGATCGGTAGGGCTTCGGCGGCGTTAACGGCCACTCCATTATGAAAATCATTCACGGCCAGGAGTGCGATGTCGTGTGCATTGGGGAAACGTTCACCTTTTTGTTCTTCCAGCTCGTTAACAAGCTGTGACTGCATCACATCGCTATAGGTCGTCCAGCCACTGCCGATGCCAACCCAACCACTACCCTCGCCTTCCACCTGTTCGGGTGGGATGACCAACTCTTCGCCCTGTAGCTGCATCAGTTCATTATCGGCCAGTGTGTAGCGTCCCCAATAGACCTCCCCCATTCGTGCATCAATGGCAGTAGCAATCTGCTTGTAACCAAACTCGCGCCAGGCACCCTGCGCCAGAGCAGCCAAGGTTGAGACGGGAACAACGGGGAGTTCAGTGGCAAAGCCGACACCCTGGATCACACCGGTGGCGATACGCACACCGGTAAAACCACCAGGACCACGACCGAAGGCGAGTGCATCAAGATCGGCAACGACGATACCCGCCTCACTCAGCAGTGAGTCGATCATTGGCAGGATCAGTCTGGCGTGTTGGCGTGGTGCAATCTCAAATCGCGACAGCACCTCACCATCGATATAGAGTGCGGCGGAACACGCCTCGGTGGCGGTGTCGATGGCCAGTAGTTTCATCGGTCGTTACTCACTTGCGGAATCTCGGCACTATCTCTTTCAAAAAGCGCTGCACCTGCTCAAGCTCCCGGGTGGGTGGCATCGGCGGCAGACTCTTGAGAAAGACCCGGCCATAGGCCTTCGAATAGAGACGTGGATCGCAGAGCATCAACACGCCACTATCGCTCACATCTCGGATCAGCCGCCCGACTCCCTGCTTGAGGGTGATCACCGCCGTGGGCACCTGGTACTCCATGAAGGGATTGCCCTTGTTACGACGAATCGAATCGATGCGAGCACTCAGCACCGGATCGTCCGGCGCGGCAAAGGGGAGCTTGTCGATAATCACCAACGAGAGCGCCTCACCACGTACATCGACCCCCTCCCAGAAGCTGCCGGTGCCGAGCAGCAGCGCATTACCTAATTGACGGAAGCGGTCGAGTAGCTCAGCACGCGGTGCATCGCCCTGCACCAGCAGCGGAAAGTCGACGCGGTTGTGCAGCAATTCAGCTGCCTGTTTGAGTGCGCGGTGGCTGGTAAAGAGCAGAAAAGCGCGTCCACCACTCGCCTGTAGCACCGGCAGCGCCGCCTCCACCACCGCATGTGTGTAGTCGCGGCTGCTTGGCTCTGGCATATCTTTCGGGATGTAGAGCTGGGTGTTGTTGGCGTAATCAAACGGGCTATCGAGCCGCAGCGTCTCCGCCTCATCAAGACCAAGACGCGAGATGTAGTGATCAAAACCCTCACCAACGGCAAGGGTCGCAGAGGTATAGATCCAGGCACTGGGGTAGCGCTGACGCCGTTCGGTAAAGAGCGGTGCCACATCGAGTGGCGTCATGTGCAGGGTAAAGCTACGCGGACGGGTCTCGAACCACTTGATCTGGCCTTCGTCATCACTCTCGGTCAGCAGTTTCAACCGCACTCTGACATCGGCGACCCGACGCCAGCAGTTCTCCAGTCCCTTGCCGCGAGGCGCGACCTCCTCCAGCCACGCCTCGAGCTGTCCAAGGTCGCCCTCAATCAGCGCCAGCAGTTCTTCTACCTTGGGGGCGGTGGCGACCGTCGCCCACGGTGCACGTCGACTCTCCATGCCGAGCGCCAGGCGCAGATCGCGAGCATGTTTCTGGATGGAATCGATTGCACTCGGCATTTCACCCTGCACGCCGCCCTCACGCAGATACTCGCCGATCGCGTCGCGGGCGATATCTCCAAGCTGACGACTGCTCAGTGACTGGCCAAAGAAGATGGTGGCGATCTCGGGCAGCTGGTGCGCCTCATCAAGGATGAAGGCATCGGCACCCGGTAGCAGCTCACCGAAGCCCTCCTCCTTGAGTGCCATATCGGCAAACAGCAGGTGATGATTAACCACCACCAGCTCTGCTTCCTGTGCATCACGTCGTGCCTTGAGTACGCAACAGTCCTTATAGGTAGGACACTCCTGACCGAGACAGTTATCGACCGTGGAGGTGACCAGCGGCCAGATATAGGAGTTCTCCGCCACACCGCTCACCTCGGCGATATCGCCCTTGCGGGTGCCTGCAGCCCAGCGTCGTACCTTGGCCAGATCGGAGAGTAGCGAGTGGTTGATACGTCCCTCGCTCTCGGCGGTCTCGAGACGGTGGTAACAGAGGTAGTTGGAGCGCCCCTTGAGCAGCGCGGTCTCGATCGGCACGCCGAGTGCCTCACGCACCGTCGGCAGATCACGGTGGTAGAGCTGATCCTGCAGGGTGCGGGTGCCGGTGGAGATGATTACCCGCTTGCCGGAGAGCAGCGCGGGGATCAGGTAGGCGAAGGTCTTGCCGGTGCCGGTGCCAGCCTCTGCGATCAGCTGGGCACTGTTCTCCAGCGCCTGTTCGACTGCTTCGGCCATCTGCTGCTGCTGTGGGCGCGGGGCGAAACCCTCAATGGCATTAGCCAGTGGGCCATCATCGGCCAGTGCGGATCGTGCGTCGGTAATCATGGTTAGTTCAGATAGGGTAGATAGAGAGAGGGAGGGAGTCGACAACAGCGATCAGCCCCCGCGGTTTTCCCAGACCTCGTCATCCTCGACCTCACCCTCTTCGGGGGTCCAGACCAGGTGGCCGATGTTGCGAAAGCGGGCGACCGACATCGCACCGCGTTTACTGCGTGCGCTTGAAGAACTGTTCTCGTTCAATGCCTCTTCGATGCTCTGGCGGTCAGCCTCGTAGATTTCGAAGCTCTCGAAATCCTCATTGAGCAGTACCAGCACCAGCAGATCCCACTCCTTATCGAGCTTGAGCTGACCAATGCGTTGACCGCCCTTCTTCTCATCGAAGATCGCCCGTGCCTTGATCTGCACCCGCTGGCCGTCACGCTTGCCGTGACCCACTGCATCAAAACCGCTAACAGGCTCCTTCTCCAGCTCCAGATCGAGATGGTGACAGGCATCGTGCAGGGCGATCTCACTGCTCACACCGCTCAACGTCTTGCCGGTCGCACGACGGTAGTCGGCCGCAATGCGGCGCGCCTCGGCGATCAGTTTATTGACGGAGTAGATGGACAAATCGGCTTCCCGCTGGATCTCGCTATTCAGTTGCATCGTTCTGCTGCTTCGTTAATAGTGCCACAATCTCATATAGATAGGTCGATTTCTTGACGTTTATTCATAGCGTCTCGCCTCTTTTTCTGCTGCACGGGCACCCTGCTCATTACCCTTACCACGACGCGCTGCAGCAACCAGTTCCCAACTACGCGCCTTGAGCGCACGTTTATTGCCGGAGAAGCTGATCGATTTCCGCGCAAGGCTCTCGGCCTGACCATAATCCTGCTGTCGCAGTCGCAACACGGCAAGGTTGTGCCAGAGCACTCCGTTGCGCGGCTCGATCCGCAACGCCCGCTCCAGCGAAGCGGCCGCCCCCTCCTCATCACCCTGGTTAAGCTGTTGCTTGGCACGTTTCATCAGCCCCAGCACGGCACTGTTGGTGGAGCCCGCTTCACTGCTACCGCTCGAACTGGAGCGACTGGGGGTGTAGGGAATGGCTGTCGCGACAACGACATCGTCACTACCACTTACTAGCGGCACCGCCTCGGTATCACTTGAACGACTACGTGCAGCAGGTGAAGTGCGTGACGACTTGAGCGCATCACGCTGGCGCAGATCCCACACCGGGTAGCCGCGATCAACCACTGGCGCACGCTCATCGCTAGAACCGCATGACCCGAACACGGTTCCACACCCCGATACCCAGGCTGCCAACACAACAACAATGAATCCCCTAACGACCACCATCAATTACCCCTTTAATCCAATCGACCGCCGACTCCAACGTCTTACCCACGCAGGGTCCGGCCGAACGCGGTTCGGTGCCGCGAATAAAGGGCAATTGTACGGCATCGGGACAGATTTTCTGCGTTCGCAGACCACTCTCCGGGTCGATCCAGTGCATACCGACTGAATCGGGGCGGGTGAGCGCAAGTGGTTCAGGATCGATACGCCCCATCAGATCACCCCACACCTTCAGAGCCCCCGAGGCACCGCTTAGCTTGGCCGGTTTATTATCGTCACGTCCCAACCAGACCACTGCCAACCGGTTGCCGGTAAAACCGGCAAACCAGCTATCACGCAGATCATCGGTAGTGCCCGTTTTACCCGCCGCCTTCACCTTGGCACGCATCGCCCACGACAGCGAACGGGCTGTCCCCTCCAAGACCACCTTCTGCAGTATTGTGTTGGTCAGGTAGATCGCCTCGGGAGGCAGGGCGGCCTCGACCTGCAACGAATAGCGCTGCAGCGCCTCTCCATTCACATCGAGTACCGCACGGATCGAGCGCAGCGGCGTGTGGAAACCGCCGCTGGCCAGCGTGTGGTAGAGCTGCGTCACCTCCAATGGTGAGAGCGCCAGGGTACCGAGCAGCATCGAAGGGAAACGGTCAATATCGCGTTCGACACCCAGCCGCTCAAGCGTCTCAGCAACGCGATCAAGCCCCACCGTCATACCAAGGCGTGCCGTGGAGAGATTGAGCGAGCGGCTCAGTGCGCCATAGAGCGGCACCTCGCCATACTCTTTATGGTCGTAGTTCTGTGGCTGCCAGAGGCTGCCGTCGTGGTTCTTCAGTGCAAACTTCTTATCTTCAAGCATGGTCGCGAGCGTGTAGCGCTGTTTCTGCATCAACGCCGTCAGATAGACCGCCGGCTTCACCAACGAACCGATAGGCCGTACCGCGTTCAGCGCACGGTTAAACCCGGCGTAACGCGCATGGCGACCGCCCACGGCAGCCAGTAGCTCTCCGCCTTCAATACCGGTGACCACCACCGCACCCTGCAGCTTGTTTTTGTCAATACCCTTCGCTGCCTCAAGCTGCTCTACACGCGATTTAAGCACCCGCTCCGCCTCGTTCTGAAGCTGAGGATCCATGGTGGTAAAGATGCGTAGCCCCTCAGAGGTGAGATCCTCGTCACGGTAGTCGCGCCTTAGCTGGCTGCGCACCACACCGATAAAGGCGGGATACTGGGTCACCCCACTAAAGCGCCCGCTACGCACCCCAAGCTTCTGCCGCTGCGACCAATCGGCTGTCCTGGCATCGATCATGCCCTGTTGCAGCATCAGATCGATCACCAGGTTACGTCGCTTTTTGGCCCGCTCGGGATGGCGGTGCGGATTGTAGTAGGAGGGTCCCTTGACCATGCCAACCAGCAGCGCGGTCTCGTGCAGTTTCAGATCGGCAACACGCTTCTCGAAATAGAACTGTGCGGCAAGCCCAAAGCCGTGCACACCACGACTACGATCCTGTCCCAGATAGACCTCATTGAGATAAGCCTCAAGGATCTCATCCTTCTCGTAGTGGGCATCAAGCAGGACTGCCATCACTGCCTCTTGCGCCTTACGGCTCAGGGTGCGTTCACTACTGAGATAGAAGTTCTTTACCAGCTGTTGGGTCAGGGTACTGCCGCCCTGCACCACCCGTCCGGCACGCAGATTGGCCCAGGCGGCACGCAGGATTGCAAGCGGTGAGACGCCGTGATGGTTGTGGAAGTTGCGATCCTCCACTGCGATTAGCGCCTGCTGCAATACGCGAGGCACCTCGCTCAGCTGCACCAGCAGCCGATCCTCATTATGTGAGGGGTAGATACCACCAATCTGCAGCGGATCGAGCCGTACCAGATCGAGCGACCGCCCAGCACCATCGGTGAGTTTGGAGACTTTGCCGTCACTGAAGCTGATACGTAGCTGCTGTTTCGGCTCCTCACCATCCCAGAAGGAGAAGGGACGTGAAGTGAGGATGAAGCGATTCGACTTGCGCAGGTAGCTGCCTGTTGCGGTCGGATTGGCCAGATTACGGTACTTGAGCAGTTTCAGCTCCTGATGGAACTGCTCGGCACCGATCGGTGCACCGACATAGAGTTCCATCGGTCGTGCATAGACAGTAGCCGGCAGTGCCCAGCGCTTGCCATCGAACTGCTGGCGTACGGTGTAGTCGAGGTAGAGGGTATAACCACCCCCCACCAACAGTACGATCAGAACGGCACGCCACAGAAAGGCACGCAGCAACGAACGTTTGGGCGGCTGTTTTGCCCGCCCACCGCGCTTTTTTCTACCCTGTGATCGTTTCCGTGCGGCCACGTTATCTAAACTCTCTCACGACATTCGCATCCGCTACGACTGGATGTATCCCTTCTCCATCAACCGCCGTTTGACCCGTTCACCAACACTGCGTCCCCACATCTGACCTAGATTTAGGCTGTCACGGGTGATTCCCGGCATCGCGGCGATCAATTTGCGGCCAAGTGGGCTTTGGTAAAACCGCACCAACGCCTTTACCTCTTCATGGGTCAGATGCTTGGCGTAGATCGGTACCACCAGCTCAATGAGCTCATCGGGCTTGAACTCCTTAATCACCTCATTCCAGAACTCATCAGGTACCTGAGGCAGGTTGCGACGATTGCTCTCCATCATGCTGCTAAATACCTGCATTCCGATCTTGTCAGACCCCGTCAACACCAGCAGCTTTCGGATCTCCTCCGCGCGCTCAACTGAAACTCGCTCACCAGCTGCACTCAACGGTGCCTGCCAACCAGAGAACAGCAACACCAATAACGACAACACTTTGATTTTCATAAACAATCCAGAAACCCATCGACTTCCAGGCGGTGGATACCACCCAGATGTGATCGCACTCTACCACACCCATCCCAAGGCAGCTTAAGCACCTCCTGACAGCCAATACCGAGATCTGTGAATCGGTTCACATAGCAACCATGACCTACGACACGAAGTTTCAGTGCCGGGATACCGATAATTAACTCAACGAAGGAAATAAAAGGTAAGGAGGGCGCAGCCATGATGGGAAAACTGATCCTCAACTCAATTTTGATCTATCTCTCAACCGATGCGGTACCGGTGATCTCTGAGAGTCTATTCACCGACCTCACTATGTATAGCGACCACATCACAGCGCTGGTTATCGCCTATCTGCTGATGCCATTTGCGAAGTCGATCTTCGAGCTGTAGTCGACCTGTAAAGATACGATACCGCCGCCCCTTGCCTCTAGTCGGAAGAGGCAGGAGATGAACATCCTCTTAACTCCTTCTCCTTTATCCCGATCATCAGACAGAAATAACTTGTTCAATCTGTTGTTGACCAGCGCACCTTCTGGCACCATCACTGGCTATCCAATTTCATACCGGGTCCCCGGTAAAAGCTGCAGATGGAATCAAACGAAGAGAAACTTCAGAGCTGGGTACAGAAGCTGAGCGAGACCGAGATGCCGGTCTTCACACATACCGCCAGCAAGCTCACCAGCGTCTCAGGCAGCAGCGACAGCTCAGCCGCCGAACTCGCCCGCATCATCCTGCAGGATGCGTCGATGACCGCACGCGTGCTTAAGGCCGCCAACAACATCTACTACAACCCCGGCAGCCGCAGTATCAATACCATCAGCCGCGCGGTGGTGGTACTCGGTTTTGAGGCGGTACGCAGCCTCTGTCTCTCAATCGCGATGATCGAATCGGTGTTGAAGGGGAGCAATCAGGAGCACGTCTCACAGGAGATGGCGCAGGCGTTTCATGCCGCAGTTCAGGCACGCGCCTTTGCCGAGAAACGCAACGACAAGTCACCTGAAGAGGTCTACATCGCCACCCTGCTGCACAATCTTGGCAGAATCGCCTTCTGGTCGTTTGCCAGTGACGCCGGCGAGACACTCGACGAAGCACTGAAACAGCCAGACGCCACCCCGGAGAGCGCTGAACAGGCGGCGCTCGGCTTCACACTGCGCGAACTCTCCTTTGGTCTCTGCAAGGAGTGGCAGCTTGGCGAGCTGCTCGAACACTCTCTCAGCCCTGTCCCAGGTAATAACCCTCGTACCAGTAACATCAACATGGGCTATGACCTGGCTCGCAGCGTTGAACAGGGCTGGAAAACACCCGAGGCGCTGGAGCAGCTCCGGGGAGTCGCTATTTTGCGAAAGTTTGTTTTGGGCATCCAAGCCCAAGCAAACAGCAAAAACTTCACGCGACCGTTTATGCCTGCGGCGCCCCGACCGTCCTGCGTACGTTGCGTAATCACCTCTTCGCGGCTCTACACAACTCCCTCAGTGACTCTACGCCGACATAAAGCCGCTGCTGCATCTTCTCCGTCGTTCGCTCGCGCCTCAACTACGAATAGGCAGACGGCGTCGACTATCGGGGACTAACGCCCTCACTTCGCTCTCCATGGCGGTCAGCGAGAGAAGGTCTCTGAACTACTGTTAATGCCGCTCGATCAGACCAAACGACTGGTCGAGGAGAACGCCGAACACGCCGTTGAGATCGCCCGTATGTACGGTGCACAACACGCCAGCACCCTGATTCCACAGCCGGTACAACAGCCACCTCAGAAAGAGGAGATAAGCACCACCAAGGGAGGTCTACAGGACAACTATCCCGAAGCCGACCCGATGCTGTAGCTCAGCATCCTGCGCGAGCTCGCTGCTACCATCGATAGTGGTAATGACGTCAATCTGCTGATTGAGATGGTACTGGAGGGAATATCACGTGGCGTCGGTATGGATCGAGTGCTGTTTGCCATGCTCACGCCCGATCGGAAACTGCTCAAGGCGCGTTATACGGTGGGATGGGATGCGATTAAATTGAAGCAGGAGTTCAGTTTTGACGTACTACCCGAGAGCGCCAACGTCTTCCGCTACCTACTCGAAACGGGTGAGGCGATCTATGTCGACTCCCACTCTCCCTACAACATCAGAATAATGGTGACGGAGAGCGTTAAGGAGATCGTCGACGATGCTCCCTTCTTTGCCATGCCAATCAAAGTGGCTGGCAGAACCATCGGCATTTTCTACGCTGATCGAAAACCGAGCAAGCGTGAACTTAACGAAGAGCTCTACTCAAGTTTCAAACACTTCTGCCAGCAGGCGATGCTCGGCATTGCCCACATCTCGGCACGCCACTAGATGATCCTAACTGCCCCCCTAGGGGGGCTATCAGGCGCTTTCAGTCAGCGTTGCATTCAACGCCAACTTAAGAGCCACTTCAGGCGGCGCTACTGCGATAGTTATACATCCGTCCCTGCACAAACTCCTGCTGCTTAACCAGCTCCTGCACATTAGGCTGATCAACAAACTGTGCCAGGGTGATGGTGCCGAGGAAGTTGTGGATCTGATCGCTGAGGTCGTTCCACAGCGTCTGGGTCAGATCTTCACCCTCTGCAGTCGGCTGTCGAGCTGCATTCGCCTTCTCATCGACAGCGGTAATAATCTGATCGATTGTAATATCGCTACTCGGGCGACCCAGACGGTAACCACCACCCGGTCCACGTAGCCCCTCAACCAACCCATGCTTGCGCAGCTTGGCAAACAGCTGCTCAAGATATGAGAGCGAAATACCCTGGCTATATGAGATATCGGCCAGCGTAACCGGTCCATAACGATCGTGAATAGCGATATCCATCATAGCGGTAACCGCGTAACGACCTTTGCTCGACAGTTTCATCATCAATCTCCTTGTTCCGTGTCATTTAGCAGGACCAATAACCAACCCCTGCTCTCGGATATAAACTTACTAATCAGGATAAGGGATCGTCAAGGCAATGTGCAGTATTTATGAATTGTTAACATTTCTTGCAAAAACATAGTGTTACAAGATGTTACAGAATGTTAATTACCTGCAATAACAGCGCCTTACGGCCACTCTTTACGACCCTTCTACTAGTAAATAAAGACAAAAAAGAGGGGATTTGTAACCTCAGGACACATCGTTGTGACAATGTTTAACAATTGCCACATAAAACCGGGGAGTCGCTATTTTTGCGAAAGTTTGTTTTGGGCATCCAAGCCCAAGCAAACAGCAAAACTTCACGCGACCGTTTATGCCTGCGGCGCCCCGACGTCCTGCGTACGTTGCGTAATCACCTCTTCGCGGCTCTACACAACTCCCTCAGTGACTCTACGCCGACATAAAGCCGCTGCTGCATCTTCTCCGTCGTTCGCTCGCGCTCTCAACTACGAATATACAGACGGCGTCGACTATCGGGGACTAACCGCCCTCACTTCGCTCTCCATGGCGGTCAGCGAAAGCGGAAAACAGTCGCAAGAGAGACCGATTAACCGCTATTTTCTACTGACCGAAAACGCCGATATGAGACTCAGATCGACTTGTAAGAATGCAACCGCAGCGGCTCAGCCACTCAGAATCCGTGGCCAGCGTTCATGAACCGCGCTCTCCAATTCCGGTTCTACCGTGACTATATAGATACGTTGCTCACTACCATCACGCGCTACCAGGCCCTGAATCCACTGTCCGCGTACCAGATCAAACCAGTGGCTCTGCCCCTCGATATCGCGCTCCATAAAGCTCTTCAGTGGCAGCTTAACCGGCACCGGAAACCAGCGATCCCAGCGACCACCGTAGATTGAGTCGAGCCGTGCCCAGCCACCCAGTGGCAGCACGCCACGCTGCTCTTGGCGCCGTCCCCACGGCAGCAGCGCCACCGATCCCGAACGCTGCCGGACCGGTAGCTTCGCCTTCGGATTGGGGAAATAGAATCGGGTATCGAGCCCGTTATGGGTGTAGTAGACGCCGCCGCACATAACCGAAGCGCCTCTCAGACCGTCTTACGGTGACCGAATGGCTTCCATGCCGGTGCGATCACGTTGGGCATTGAAGAGCGCTGCAGCAGCCGCGCCGGGGCGAGGTTGAACTCACCATAGCGATCATTGACCGCATCCATTACCTCGTTGGTGTTCTCTCTTTGCATCACCGGAACAGCAGCAGCGAAGAGGTCACCCTGCGAGGCAAGCGGTTTCGGATCGAGCGCCGTCACCTGTACCTGATGAATCCCCTCACCCAGCCACTGCTCATTCAGTACCCGACGACAGAGCGCCATGATCGCGCCACCATCACTGCACGGCAGCTCCAGCTTCAGCTTGCCGCCAATCCACCCCTCAGCACCCCGCAGACCGATGAAGAACTTCATCGCCTCCATCTCATGGCGACGCAGTCGGGCGGCAACCTTCTCGCTCATATGCAGCAGATAGGTTTCAAGCACCGTCCGCTCGCGGGTATTGGGCGGTACCACCTTGCCGTGACCAACACTCTTTGGCGCTGCCACCGTCATCTGCAGTGGGTCGGGATCGGCCCCCTGCGCCATGTACCAGATGCGTCGCCCCAGATTGCCAAAACGGCGCGCCAGCACACTGATAGGTAACTGCTCCATATCGCCGCAGTTGTGCACCCCGTGCTGGGCAAGGAAGTCACCAATACCGCGGGCGATGCCACACAGCTCCGTTACCGGCACATCGTGTAGCCGCGCCTTCGCCTCCCAGGGCGGAATCACTGTCAGTCCATCGGGTTTGTTGAGCTTGGCGGCGTACTTAGCGGTGGTCTTATCACCGCTCACACCCACCGAGCAGAGCACCTTGGAGACCTCAAAAACGCGCTGCTTAACCCGTTTGGCAATCTGCTCTGGGTGTCCCAGCAGCCGCTGGCAGCGGGTCACATCGAGAAACGCCTCATCAACGGAGAAGACCTCAATATCGGGGGTGATATCTTCCAATGAGACCATGATCGCGGCTGATGTCTCCGCATAGCGCTCTGGGCGTGCCGGAGACTGAATCAGATCGGGACAGAGTCGACGCGCCTCTTTCAGACGCATGCCGGTATGTACACCGTAGGCACGTGCCTCGTAGGAGCAGGTGATGATGCGGCTCCCCTGCAGGCCGTTGGTGATCGCCACCGGTCGCCCTCGCCACTCGGGACAGTCACGCTGCTCAACCGAGGCAAAAAAGGCGTTCATATCGACCATGATGATTGCCCATGGCCAGTGGGTGAACGACTCCCCCATCAGCGGTAGCTGCGCAGCTGTGCCGAGACCACACCCTGGATCTGTACCCGTCCGGCGGGAAAGATCATCGGCCGCATCGCACGGTTGGCGGGGATCAGGGTAATGGTGCCGTCGGGGCTCTGTTTAATCCGTTTCAGTGTCGCCTCTTCACCGTCGATCAGCGCCACCACAATCTCCCCGTCACGTGCCGTGTTGCAGCTGCGCACCACCACCATATCACCGCTGAGAATACCGGCATCAACCATAGAATCGCCCTGAACTTTCAGTACAAACTGATTGTTTCCAATGAAAAACTCAGTCAGATCTATCTCATTCTGATCGGGGATCGCCTCGATCGGTAGACCAGCAGCAATCTTACCCAACAGTGGCAGCGTAACGGCCGTTTCCACCCCCTTCTCTCCACCCTGTGCAACCAGCTGAATACCACGGTGACGCCCCGCCAACAATTCAATCTCGCCCGCATCACTGAGCGCCTGCACGTAACGGTGCACCACCCCTTTCGACTGGATACCGATCCCCGCAGCGATCTCGGAGAGCGTCGGCGCGTGATCCTCACGGGCGATGAAGTCGCGGATGAAATCGAGTGTCTTCTGTTGGCTGCGGGTCAGCATGGCTGCTCTCCTCTGTGAACTATAACAAGAGTAGAGAACTTTATGAGAACGATCAAGCAGAAATAGAAAATCGGGCCTTATCGTACGAGGCTACGACGCAGCCAATAACCTCCTGTCAGTAACGTATACCGAACGGTTTATAACCGTAGATAGCATTGAGGTGATGCAGAAAGGCGTGCTGTCCGTGATCACTCCAAAGCTCGGTCACCTCTGCATCTATCTCCGCATAACGCTCAATAAGCGCTTCGGTACCGGGAGTCGCTATTTTGCGAAAGTTTGTTTTGGGCATCCAAGCCCAAGCAAACAGCAAAACTTCACGCGACCGTTTATGCCTGCGGCGCCCCGACCGTCCTGCGTTCGTTGCGTAATCACCTCTTCGCGGCTCTACACAACTCCCTCAGTGACTCTACGCCGACATAAAGCCGCTGCTGCATCTTCTCCGTCGTTCGCTCGCGCTCTCAACTACGAATAGGCAGACGGCGTCGACTATCGGGGACTAACCGCCCTCACTTCGCTCTCCATGGCGGTCAGCGTCGGTTGTCGCATCGACTCGACCCTGCGCGATCGATGCAATCAACTCCAACCAGGTGCGACTCACCCCCATAATGAAGTGTGGCCATGAACGCTGCACCGCCTCAGACCAGCTGGCATCACTCGTGGCCGAGAGCTGCCACGCATCCCCACCATAATCACTCCGAATCACCCCTTCCAACACCCTCGTATCACGCAGTGAAGCCACCAACTCACTACTCTCAAGCTCCTCTGTTACCGCATCGGCCACCTCCTCCGTTGCGTAGAAGATGAAACTAAAACGATGCCCGGCTAAATCACGACTTGCACGTCGATGAAAACGCCACAGTGGTATCTCTGATTGAAAAGTTAACAGCGTGGGAGCGACCACGCGATGGGCGATTAACGTATCGATATGCCAACGAGCCTTTTCACCCTCAGGCCAGACCTGCTTAAAGCGCACGGCATGCCACGCACCATCACGCGCCTCGGGAACCAACAGATTCAAGGCCGAACGGTTAGCCTGAGTCGATGGGACGGACGAGCAGGCAGAGACCACCGCCAGTAGTAATAGGGCCACAGCCCCCCTGATTATCACCATGCATTTAACTCCACTGCCTATCCATTCCTGTCTATGGCCATCGCAAGCAGGCCTCCCAAGGGCGTTCGATAGGGTATAGCTGGCTCAATCACTCTTGCAATCCAACCGCCGCCCGGTAAAAACAGTGCCGAGCCCACCATGAGCCTCTGTGGCCGTGGCTGCAGCCCCCCTATCCACCGTTTTACGGTGGTCAGATCATCCCAGCGAGCCCCCGTATAACCACCCCGCCCCGCCTTCTGCCGATATAGCAGACTGTGGCGATTGAGTAGCCCGAGCACCACACCACGACGAGTAACACGCCACATCTCCTGCAGGGCACGCGCCGGATCGTCAACGAAGCAGAGGGAGGTGACGGCGACAGCGTAGTCGAAACTGTTATCGGCAAACGGCAGTGACAGCCCACTGCCCTCTACATAGTCGATACCGCCACCCAGAGTGCGAGCGTAATCGAGGGCATTTTGGTCCGGATCGAGACCGGTGACGACAAGACCCGCAGCAGCGTAGCGGCGGGCAAAGTGTCCGGTGCCGGTGCCGAGATCAAGCAGAGTGGCGCCCGGCTCCATCGGCATCAGCCGCCGCAGCAGCCTGAACTCCCGCTGTGCGACCCAGCAACCACGCGAGGTGTGGTACCACGCCTCGTACTCCGCCGGGGTCATACCGCCCTCACTCCAGCGCGCGCTGGCGCTGCAGCAGATCGTAGGCCCCTTTGATGTGCAGCAGATCGCCATCCAGCGCTGGTTGGCCGTGCCACCACTGATAATCGGGGGACTGATGGGCCACTCCCAGACGCAGATTGGTCAGATGTTGTTGCAGCTCGAGGTAGTACGCTTCCATCTCCAGCAGTGAGTCGGCCGGGAACTCGGCACGCGCGCGGAGCAGCAGTTGCTCCGCCTCGCGCGCCTTCATCATTCCCAGCTCTATCATCTGCTTACCGTTGGTGATCAGCGTTCTAACGTAGCGTGAGGAGTGACAACGATTGCAGTTCTGACGCATCCGCTCTGGATTGGATGGCGCATGGGCCCGCTCCGTATGGCAACCGACACAGTCGGGACTGCGCCCGACCGGACCGTTACCGAGCCGAGCCAGCACGCCGTGCTTGGAGGTGGCGTAACTGTGTACTGCCGGGCTCTTCTCAGCGTGGCACTCACTGCACTGCGCCTGGCTAAACGGCCCCTCAGGAAGCCCATCGGCCGCCGCACCCCGGCCAGCAACAGCACTACGAGCACAAACAGACGCATCAGTTATGCTCCCGGTTAAACTCAGTGTATTCACCCTCACGCCACCAGGGACCAGCGGCGGGACGCTTGTCCAAAGCAGCCCGCTCCGCCTCCCCAAACTGCGTAGCTGTGCAGCCCTCTTTTGATCTGCCGCAGCGACTGACTCATCGCCGTATGCCCCTGATCGACATACCCCTTCGCACCGTGCGCCGCCCCTTTGTAGGCACCAAGATTGTCGAAGTACCACATCCGCTGACCGCCATGGAGAGCGAAGTGAGGGCGGTTATTAGTCCCCGATAGTCGACGCCGTCTGCCTATTCGTAGTTGAGAGCGCGAGCGAACGACGAAGAAGATGCAGCAGCGGCTTTATGTCGGCGTAGAGTCAGTGAGGGAGTTGTGTAGAGCCGCGAAGAGGTGATTACGCAACGAACGCAGGACGTCGGGGAGCCGTAGGCATAAACGGTCGCGTTAAGTATTTGCCGCTTGCTTGGGCTTGGATGCCCAAAACAAACTTTCGCAAAAATAGCGACTCCCCGGTCAAAGTAGTCACGCTCGATGGGTGAGACGTTGTAGAAGGCGGAGGCCTGCCCTTCAAAAAACCGATACGTTCACGCTGGATCAGCGCATCGATCGCATCCAGCGGATAGGGTGGCCGCTCATCGGCAGCGGGGTGCAGCAGATCATCACTGCGTAGCGCCTTGAGCTGGCGCTCAGCCTCATAGAGCATCGACCAGGCCTGTTTACGTTCGGCATCCAGCCCTGCCAACTGCTGGCGCGACCACTCCGCTTCGTGGCAATCGGCACAGAGCTCCACCCACTGATCACGACGCACGCTATTGGCAGAGTTCAGAGGGTTGACCTGCTTGAGGCCAAACTTCCAGATGCTCTTATCGGCCACCTGATGTTTACCGCCACCCATGTGACAGTAGGCACAGCTGGGGCCCTTGTAGTTGCCCTTGCTCAGCGGTTTACTCCAGTCCACTCCTGCCCTCGGCCAGATAGAGCTGGCCGTGGGCGGAGGCAAAGGTCTCATCATCGGGATGGGGCGGACCGGAGTGACAGGTAATGCACGCCTCGGGACGGCGCGCCTCGGCGGCGCTATAGAGATGCCGGGTATGACAGGAGTCGCACTTGGTTGCCACCGAGTGACACTGCACACATGCAGTCACCTCGGCCTTGGGTTTGTCGACAAAGTGCTGGCATCCAGCGCCGCTCCATCGCCAGTGCGTGGCTTGGGAAACCGTAACGACGCTCATCAACAAACTGATCATGCTGTTGGACTGTGACAACCACCACACATCGGGTGTCGGCATTCTCAGCGCCTGATGGTCGTTACCGTGACGCTGGAGCAGTAGATCGGCCCTTCACCCGAGGCGGGTTGCGAATGCCCACTGGCACGCCAGTCGGCGACAATACCGGGGTGACCGACTCATGGCAGGTGACACACTCACGGCCCTCAAATTCACCACTTATCGACTCGACCGACTGGTAGAACTGATCGGGGTGCCAGTAGCCAAATCCCTCAACCGGCTGCCACTGGCGCGAGTAGAGCCCGTCTCCCTCGCCTCCTTTGCTCCACTCGACAAAGTAGTAACCGCTCGGGACCAACACCGCGAGCAGTAGCAGGGGGATGTAGATATAGCGCACCCGTTGTCGCATCACACGCCCCGTCTCTCTGGCTGCGGTTCAGCACGACCGTCCTGCCGCTGGCCATACCGCCAGCGCCACAGCCCGACCACTACCAATAGCAGAAAGGGGCCGAGGGCCAGCCAGGTCCCAGAGCGAGGCAGCTGCAAGCGATGCGTTGCCTCCGGTTCGTACTGTCGGCGGCACCCGATATCGCCTCTGCAGAGGGAGAACTGAGCGAGGCCTGCTGCAGGTAGGCGAGGATCGTCAGCTGCGTCTCGGGGCTGAGCGGAGCCCGTTTCATCACCTCTCGGTTACGCGCCATCCGCGCCATCACCATCGGCCACTCATCAGCACTGTGTTGCGCCGGATCGGGTAGCGCGTGACAGCCACTACAGTGTTGCTGATAACTCTTCTCCCTAAAGCCGCCACTGAAGTGTCTCATCGGCTGCAGGGCGTTGGTGTTCAGATAGGCCTGAATCTGCAGGCTCTCGCCCTGGGTCGGCACCTCCACCCGCCCCAGCAGCGCACCAAAACGACTGGAGACCTCCATCAGGGTATCCATTCGCTCCAGCACCTGCGGCCACTCGACAGCGGTATGTCGGCCCGGCCCCGGCAGGTTGTGGCACTGGGCGCAGTAGCGCTGCATCAACAGGGCTCCGGGGTGATCGGATTGCGGGAGTTGCTCTATCGACATACCCGGCGGCATCTTCTCCGGGTAGAGGGTGCAGAGATCCATACCGCCCCAGTCGTGTCCCGCCACGGCCTGACCGGCCGTCAGAAGTGTGAACAGCAGTAGCAACCACCTCACTGCAGGCTCCCCGCTTCTCTGGCAGCAACCATCACCGATGTCTGAGAGTCCGATTTTTCTATTCTGGATCGTCCAGCGATGAGACGTCGCAGCGGTTTGAAGTCGCTCACTATCGCCTCGGCTGCCCTGCGCCCTGCCGCCACGGCGGTCACAACCAGATCAGGACCGTGGCTGTTATCACCGCCAGCGTAGATTTTCAGATGGCTGGTACGCCCCATCGAATCGGTGCGAACCACACCACTCTCTTCACACTCAACGCCGAAGCGTTGCAGCCACGGCTGCGGTGCCGGAAGCTGACCGATGGCACTGATCACTGCATCACACTCAAGCCGCTGCGACTCACCCGCCACGTTCAGCTCAATCGCAGTAACGCCCTGCTCGCCCTCGATTCTCTCAACGGTCGTCTCATAACAAAACTCGACCCCCTCATCACGAGCACTCTGCTGCTCCCTGGATGAGGCGCGCATTACCGAGTCACAACCACGGTAGGCCACCGTTACCGAGACCGCGCCCTGACGAACCGCCGCTCGGGCACAATCCATGGCGCTATCACCGCCGCCAATGACCACCACCCGCCTGCCGCGCAGCTCATCGCCGCCACCCACACGATTGACCGCCGCCAGATAGCTAAGCGCATCCTGAACGCCCGCCAGCTCAGCCCCCGAAACCTGCAGGGGACGCGACTGCTGCGCACCGGTGGCAAGAAAGAGCGCATCGCCCTCATCAAGTAGCCGCCGCATCACGACCTCATCCACCCTCTGACCGAGATGGAACTCCACGCCCGCCGCCTTAAGATGGCGATAACGCAACGTTACGTGGGACTTCTCCAGTTTGAACGGCGGGATACCGGTCGTGAGCAATCCGCCCACCAGCGGCTCTTTATCGTAGAGGGCGACGCGAAAACCACCACGTACCAGCTGATCGGCACAGGCAAGCCCCGCAGGTCCGGCCCCGACTATGATCACCCGTTTACCGTTATCTGCCATCTGGCCCAGCTCCGGGCGCCAGCCGTTGTATAGCGTTTCATCGCTGATATAGCGTTCGATGGCACCAATGGTGACCGCCCCCTCCGGGGTACGGGCCTTGGTACACCCCCCCTCACAGAGACGCTGCTGCGGACAGAGACGGCCGCAGAGATCAGGGAAGTTACTGGTGGTATGGGCGATGACGGCAGCCCGTTCGATCTCACCGGCAGCAGTCGCCTCCAGCCATTCAGGGATACGGTTACCCAGCGGACAGGCGTGGCTGCAACCCGGCACACCGCAGTCGAGACAGCGCGCCGCCTGACGCTGGATCTCAGCCAGCGAAGGTCGCTCTTCGATCTCGTGCCAGTCGCCGCCTCGTTCATTTGCACGACGTGTTGTCATCTCCTGCCGCTCAACCGGTGCGGGTGGCGTGCGTTTGAGCAGATGAGAACCGTTTTGCACCAGATTTGGTCGCAGCAGATTACGTGCATCGCGAAACTCCAACGCATCGGTGGGACAGGAGACGACACAGCGGCCGCACCCCATGCAGTCCTCGATACCAGTCACCCGGCCGCTCTGCCTGCCCTGCTCCCAGACCGGAATTCCCATGTCGCACACCTGCTCGCAGCTGCGACAGTCGATGCACTTATCGGTATCCATCTTGATGCCGTAGGGACCGGCGTGGTTGAGCAGACCGAAGGTGGCGCCAAAGGGGCAGAAGTAGCGACAGTAGTTGCGGTTACCCGTTAGCGGGGCAAGGAAGAAGGTGCCAAAGTAGGTCAGTGCAACGATGGCGTAGAAGCCGCCGACAAAACTCACCGTCCAGCTATTGGGCGGGTACTGGGTGACGATCATCACCCCGACGTAGTAGATAAAGAAGAACCACTTGCTGTGACGCAGCCGCCACGCCCACTTGGAACGCGGGGTGCGATCGCGAAAGGAGAAGCCGACCGTCTCGCGGATACCGACACAGGGGCAACCCCAGCCGCAGATCACCCGCCGCCCGAAGAGAAACACCAGAGCCAGCACCAGAAAGAAGGTGATGGTGCCGGGGGTATGCAGTGAGGGGAATACAGGCTGCGCCCAGAGGAAACCGACATAGGGTTCGGTGAAGGGCGTCAGCCACGGGATCAGCCACCAGAAGCCTGTAACCACTGCCACCAGCACCATTAGTCGCTTGCGTGTGTAGGGGTTCTGCTCGGCAACGATACGCCAGATGCCGAAGCCGAGGATGATGGCGTACTCGGTATAACGGTTGAGCCAGATCGGGTTTTCAAACCAGAACAGCCAGCTCTCGTTGAGCCAGCCGACGAAGGCAAGGGTAAAGGCGGCCAGACTGAACAGCTGTACCCAGAGACGGTAACGTGAGGGCATGCTGCCCTGATTCAGAGACGTAGCGGACCTCGGCTGATGAGACAGCAGCGGTGACACCTCTTCAGTCTGTTGCACTACACCCATCTCACCCTCTGCCAGTCACCCCTGTTAGAAGCGCATCACCTGATCGCTCCCTTAACCCAGATCGAGCCGATTGCCCCAGCAGGACCAATAGGCAGCGACAATCGGCTCACTGCTGATCCTCCTTCGCCTCACCCCACTGGCGACGGTTGATCACATACTCACTCGTCTTGCCCTTAAAGGGGAGCAGCAGCATGCCGGGGAACCAGCTCACCTCTTTGGGAGTACGGTACTTGTGGATACCGATCGTCATGCCCTGATGGCCAGCGCGCGGCTGATCGCGGTAGGTGCCAAAGAGACGGTCCCACCAGGAGAGATTGAAGCCGAAGTTGCTGTTCGCCTCATCATCCTCAACCGAGTGGTGAACACGGTGCATATCGGGGGTCACCACCAGCCAACGCAGTAGACGATCGAGTCCCGCTGGCAGACCCACATTGCCGTGGTTGAACATCGCCATCGCGTTGAGTACCACCTCGAAAATGATCACTGCCACCACTGGCGGGCCGAGCACCACGATAGTGGCGAACTTGATCAGCATCGAGAGGATGATCTCGATGGGGTGGAAACGGGCACCAGTGGTGACGTCGTAGTCGAGATCGGCGTGGTGCATGCGGTGCAGGCGCCAGAGCATCGGGACTGCGTGCACCAGCACATGCTGCAGGTAGATAATGAAATCCATCGCCACTACCGAGAGCACCACCGCCAACATAAACGGTATCTGGTAATAGTTGAGCAGCCCCCAACCGTTCTCCGCGGCGAAGGCCGCCACGCCTACCGCTGCGGCGGGAAACAGCACCCTGACCAGAAAGCTGTTGAAAAAGACAATGCCGAGGTTGTTGATCCAGCGAACCGACTTGGAGACGGTCAGCGCCCGACGAGGGGCCGCAATCTCCCACAGTGCCATCACCACCAGAACACCAAAGAAGAAACCCATCCGCACCGGTTTCTCATTGGCCATCAGCCACTCGGTAAACGCCACACTTGCCTCCTAGATAGAAATAGATTGAGCTGCTATGCTCAACGGAGCAGTTATTATTCAATAGATTACTTGAATATTAGAATAGTTGATGGGGATTCTATGTCAACCGGTGGTTTTAAGCAGGACCTCTTCGCCCAGTTTGCCCGTGTCGGTAAGGCGCTCAGCAACGGTAATCGGCTTGAGATTCTGGAGTTTCTTGCCCAGGGCGAGCGCAGTGTCGAAGCACTCTCCAAGGTGGCCGGGCTTACGGTGGCCAACACCTCACAACACCTGCAGCAGCTACGCCAGACCGGGCTGGTCAGCTGTCGGAAAGAGGGACTGAAGGTCTACTACAGCCTCAGCGGGGATGATGTTACCGAGCTATTCAAGGCACTCCGCAGCGTTGCCGAGCGACGTCTGGCCGATGTCGATCGACTGGTCGAGAGCTATCTCACCACTAAGGACAGTCTCGAACCGGTAGCACGTACCGACCTGCTCGAGCGTGCACGTGACGGACTGGTCACGGTGCTCGATGTACGTCCCCCCGAGGAGTACGAGGCGGGCCATCTGCCGGGTGCGGTCAACATCCCCCTCGCCGATCTCGAGCAGCATCTTGATGAACTCGACCTGGAACATGAAGTGGTCGCCTACTGCCGTGGTCCCCACTGCATTCTCGCCTTCGATGCCGTGGCGCGTCTACGCGAACAGGGTTATACGGCACACCGACTGGAGGATGGATTCCCCGAGTGGCAGCTGGCAGGTTTACCGGTGGAGAAGACGACAAGTCACTAGCTAGAGGAGACCAAGCGCGTAATTATCTGAACGGCAACAGACCTTCGTAATAGTTGCTGCGATGGCTATGTCACACCCATTAAACCGGGCACAATCAAGCGAGCAAAAAAAACAGCACGAAATCAGCGAGCTGACCATTCCCGCTGAAGTTCGCACCGTCTACCGTTCCTTTTATGATTTTCCTCTTATAGCTTGTCGCGCCCCCTCCTCTGCACCAGCACGCGACTAACAGCGAAGCTCGATAACAGTAGCAGCCACAGCGGTTGAACAGCACCACTGCCACTTGAACTCGCCGTGCTGCTCATAACCGAGACCCCGCCCGGATCAACCACCCTGTTGTTCGCCAAACCATCAGCATCGTTGGCACCACCGTCCTCAATGATCAGCTGCACACACCAGTCCCCTTCATTCAGACCGGCACTATAGGCCGCATCCCCTGGAGGTGGGCAGAAACCCTCCTCACCAAGCGCAGAGGCCAGTGTATTATTGGCATCCTCAACAAAGTTGAACCAGCCACCCGATTGTTGCTTGCGATAGACGGCATTGGCCGGAACAGCAGCATGCTGCGGAACGACAATAGTGACCGACTGCCCCGCCACCGGTAGACCATCGACAGTAAAGTCGAACAGCCCTCCAGTGTAGCTATGCTCACCGTCAGCAACAGCTCCCGCACCGTCGTTACCGTGGCTAACAATCTCCTCCTCGCTAACGCCTGCCTTGCCTTCTCCGGCGCGTAACGCGACGCTACCCAGGGTCAAGATTAGGCCTGGCTCGGTTTCAACAATATACCGATCCTCGGTTAGCGCCATCTCCTGCAGCACATTACCCTGTAAATTGGCATTGTCGAGGTAGTCGGGTATACCGTCGCCATCACTGTCACCAGCACCTTCCACATCATCATCAACACCGTCACCATCACTGTCGGTTGCCGTTAGCACCGGCATTGTGGCAACCACGTTCAGAGTCAACTCGGCACTATTAGTCAAGTTACCGCTATCGGTGGCAGTTACCTGCAAGATATAGGTACCCGCAGTGGCTGGTGTAAAGGTAAAGGTACTGTTGCCTGCCCCATCCGTATCGGTGAGCCCATTATCGGTGCCACTCCAGTCATAGCTGTGGGTATCGGCCGGATTAGGGTCCGTCACTGTCGCTGTGACCACCACATCGGCACCACCTTGCTCGACCAACACTGCCCCTACAACAGCACCTTGATCGGCACTCCACAGACACATCGGGGCTACGTTCCTCGTAGATTGATAGAGCATGGGTCACTATTGGCCCCAGTACCGCGTTGGTTGGATCGCCTAGAGTAACGATCAAGCTCTCCATCCCCTCACCCGCTCCATCATCCACCACATTGACAGTTACGGTCGTTGAGAGGTTAGGCGAGGTAATCGTCACACTCCCGTCTACCAGATCGTGGTCTGAGCCATCAGTCAGCGCCGTACCTGAAACAGAGTAAGGCACTGTCACCGGATAGGTGACTGCCGGGCCGTTAAGCATCACTTCAAAGGTGGCCGACGCACCCTCTGCCGTAACCTGGTCTTTGCCCAGCTCCACCAGTGGGGTGACATTGACACTCTGTGTCGCCGTTCCGGTATTACCCGCCGCATCGGTGGCACTCCAGGTAACAGTGTTTTCGCCAGGGGCAAAGTGCGTCGGGGCATCTGAGGTCACACTGACATCACCATCCAGATCATCAACCGCCGTGGCACTACCGATAGTGACTAGCGTAAAGAGACCCTCTGCATCAACATTCACATCGGCAGGCGGAGTGACTACAGGTGGGTAGTCATCAGCCATTGCATCACTGTCGGCCAGGAACTCATCGTAGTTACTGACCCCATCGCCATCGAGATCGGTGTCACGATCCGTTGCATCAAGCTTATTAAGACCGTTGGCATCCTCATAAGTGTTGAGCATGCCGTCACCGTCGATATCCAGATCACTGCTATCGCCAATAGAGTCGCCATCCAGATCACCATCCACGGCATCAATAGCAGAGCTGCTGGTGGACTCTGGCGTTCCGCCAAGGTCGGTGTAACTGACCGTAACGGTAATTGCACTTCCCGCATCAGCAACCTGCAGCGTGTAGTCAACCGAATTGGCATCGGTGATATCACTACCCGCGCGTTTCCACTGATAACTAAAACTACCCAAACCGTCTGCATCACTGATTGTCGTGGTAACCGCGCGGAGTACATCAGCCACGACGGGAGGGGTTTGGCCGCCGCTGATGGTGACGTCCCCAACGAGCGGATCGTTCACCGCTGTCACACTGAGAGAGAGAGAGAGAGTCGACGTGGCCCCGCTGTTGCCGTTCACATCACGCCCCACCACGGTAATGGAACGGGTGGTGGTGTCGGGGTTCTCGGAGCTGTTGCTGTACCGCAACTCTTGCAATGCCGCCTCGTAATTGTTGTCAGTATCGGAACCGCTCAGGGTAATCACCGTGGCGCTGGTGTAGGTGGCGGTGATACCCACCCCCTTGGCGCCCGCACCACCGGAAAGGTTGATGGTCTCACCCGCATCCAGCGGATTGGTCAGGGTCAGGGTGATGGTCATCAGATTGAGGTTGTCGCCATCAGGCTCGGTCACGGTGGCGCTATCGGCTTATTGCCGTCACCCTCGGTATAGCTGGCCGCGGGCAGGGTCACGACCGGCGCGGTCACCACGCTCACGGTGGCGGTGGCAGTGGCGGAGCTCAGGGCACCGTCGTTGACCACCACATTCACAGTACGGCTGCCGGTGGTGATATCGACGGCCGCATCGGTGTTGTTGTATTGCACACCGCGCAGGATGCTCTGATAGGTGGCAGACGTAGCGTTACCACTAACGGAAAGCACACCGGTTCCGACGGTATAGCCCACGGTCAGCCCCGAGGCAACGGTGGTGGCAGCCGCATTGAGCGACAGGCTCTCCACCCCATCCCCATCCGGTCGCGCGGTTAGAGTGGCGGTCATTGAGGCAATCTGGTCTCCCACATCCACATCGCTCACGGTGGCATCGCTGTTGGCTGGTCGCCACCGCACCGCCAGCAGAGAGCTGGTGCTGTAGTTGACACCGCCGCTGGAGGCGTCGAGGTCGGTCTCGGCGCCCATTGACATCGTAATGGTCACGCTCAACACCGCATCGTGTTGTTACCTCGGATATCGCTGGCGCGCACGGTATGTTGTGAGAGGCGTTGGTCTCCGGTCGAGAAGCGAGCCGTTGCACGGTTACGGCTCCCGCCGCGTTAATGGCGAAGCGGCCACTCGCAGTATCGGTTGGAAAAGCATCGCGAGAGGCGAGACCGGCCCACGGGATGGTATCGGCGCGCTGTTCGTCATCAACGGCTCAAGCGCACCTGTTGGGGCCGGGACGTTTGGCATCAACTCGTCGGCATGGTGATGCCGGTGCTGTAGGTGGCCGCTGCTGTAGCCGTGCACGCATCATCGCGCACAAGTGACATCGGAATGGTGCTCACCACCGCACGGTGTGTATGGCCCTCGCCACGGTGCGCACTGTAATTGCCGCGCGTCAGGTCCGGTCGAAAGCTGACCGTAGGCACGGTTGATGGTGCCGCGTTGAGACTGGCAAGCGGCCTTGCCTGCGTTCGGTGAGCTATCCGCCAAGGCCGATCGCCGACGGTGTATCGCGCTGTTGGAATCGGCTAGACCTGTCTGAGGGTCGGGCTATTGGCATCGATGACTGTCGGCATTTGGTGATGCGCGGTGCTGTAGGTGGCCTGCTGTTACCGGCCGCATCATCCAGCACGAAGCTACGGGAATGGTGTCGCCCGCCGCACGGTCGGTATGGCCCTCGGCCACGGTGTAGGTAGCACTGTAATTGCCGCCCGTCAGGTCGGTGAAACCGCTGACCGCAACACCGTTGATGGTGCCGCTGTTGAGACTAAGACCGGCTTTGCCTGCGGTGATGCTTACCGTCACCGCATCGCCGACTTTCATCGCCGCTGATTGGGATGGTGACGTGCTGTACGTCGGGCTATTTGGCATCGTATGGCAGTCTCGGCTGTTCTGCGGTGATGGCGGTGCTGTAGGTGGCACGTGCTGTTACCGCCGCATCGACCAGCACGAAGCTACCGGATGGTGTCCCGCCGCACGATCGGTATGACCCTCGGCCACGGTGTAGGTGAGCGCTGTAATTGCCGCCGGTCAGGTCACTGAAAGCGCTGACGGCAACACCGTTGATGGTGCCACTGTTGAGGCTCAGACCGGCTTCGCCTGCGCTGATGCTTACCGTCACCGCATCGCCGACTTTCATCGCGCTGTTGGGAACGGTGACGCTGCTGATGGTCGGGCTGTTGGCATCGATGCTGTCCGCATTCTGCACAATACCGGTGCTGTAGGTGGCGCTGCTGTTACCGGCCGCATCATCCAGCACGAAGCTGACGGGGATGGTGTCACCGACCGCACGGCCGGTATGACCCTCGGCCACGGTGTAGGTGGACTGTAATTGCCGCCCGTCAGGTCGCTGAAACCGCTGACCGCAATACCGTTGATGGTGCCGCTGTTGGGGCTCAGACCGGCTTCGCCTGCGCTGATGCTTACCGTCACCGCATCGCCGACTTTCATCGCGCTGTTGGGAACGGTGACGCCGCTGATGGTCGGGCTGTTGGCATCGATGCTGTCCGCATTCTGCACAATACCGGTGCTGTAGGTGGCGCTGCTGTTACCGGCCGCATCATCCAGCACGAAGCTGACGGGGATGGTGTCACCGACCGCACGGTCGGTATGACCCTCGGCCACGGTGTAGGTGGCGCTGTAATTGCCGCCGGTCAGGTCACTGAAAGCGCTGACGGCAACACCGTTGATGGTGCCGCTGTTGAGGCTCAGACCGGCTTCGCCTGCGCTGATGCTTACCGTCACCGCATCGCCGACTTTCATCGCGCTGTTGGGAATGGTGACGTTGCTGATGGTCGGTACGATACTGTCCACCAGCACCGCGGTCAGGCTACCCACCGAGTTCAGGGTGGTGGTGAGATCATTCCCGCGGCATCCTTCATGGTGCCTGAGTTGAGCGTTATCAAACCACCCACGGCGATACCGTCGGTATCCGCCAGGCCGCTCTCCACGATGTAGCGGAACACCAGTGCACTGGTGCCAGAGCCGCTGAGATAACTGGCGCTCTTGCCCGTCGCCCCAATGGTCAGTGCCAGGGCCGGGTGCCACTGCCGGTGTTGACGGTAACGTTCTCATAGGTATTAACGGTGAAATCGAGGTTTTCGCCCGCCACTAGGTGGCATTGGCGGGTACCGATACGCTGCTCACGGTCGGCGCGGTGCTGTCTACCAGTACCGCGGTCAGGCTGCCCACCGAGTTCAGGGTGGTGGTGAGATCATTCCCCGCGGCATCCTTCATGGTGCCTGAGTTGAGCGTTATCGAACCACCCACGGCGATACCGTCGGTATCCGCCAGGCCACTCTCCACGGTGTAGCGGAACACCAGTGCACTGGTTCCCGTACCGCTGACATAACTGGCCGTCTTACCCGTCGCGCCGATAGTCAGTGCCAGCGTCGGGGTACCGCCGCCAGTGTTCACCGTCACATTTTCAGTGGTGTTGACGGTGAAGTAGAGATTATCACCCGCCACGTAGGTGGCGTTGGCTGGGACCGAGACGCTGCTGACGGTAGGAGCGGTGGTGTCCATCGACACGCTAAAACTACCCGCGCTGGCATTGGCGTCAACATAGTCCACTGAATCGTCCGCCACCTGGCTGCCGACAATGGCGATGGTATAGGTGTCGTCATCCGCATCATCCCAGCTTCCGCCGGGGGGGGTAACGGTGTAGGTAGCGGTACCGTTGACGCGTTACCGCTCCAGCTGGCACCCGTTACGGTTGCGCCGTTATTCACGGTGACATCGCTGGTGTCTATGGAGCCACTATTAAAGTTAGCGTCGCTATCGCTGTAGACGACAGTGAATGTGTATGAGGTATCACCGGCGTTAGCCTGGGTGACGTTATTGGCGGTGACGGTGCCGGCGGTGGTGGCGGCGTTGGGTGGATCACCTTGAACGACCTGGAAGATCATATCGTAGCCAGCTACTGCTGAACCATTAAAATACAACTGGCCACCAGCATAATCTCCAACTGTATTGTAAATCCAATCTGCACCGTCCGTTAAGGTGAAAGTATAAACGTTACCGCTGGTGATATTCACAGTGGAACTAAGTGTGACCACGGTATAATCCGTATAACCACCAGCAGCCACAACAGAAGCATTGGCCACCGTTTGTGTATGCAGCAAAGAACCACCCGTTCCGCGCCTGAGTAAATTTTCAGCGTCGAGTCAGCGGTTGGAGTGGTTGCCAAAAGATTGATGCTTGTAATAACTCCTGTTTTCGTCGCAGTAAACGAATTTTCGAACGTATCTCCAATTTGGATGATTGCCATCGAATCGTGGCTATTGGGGGTTACTCGTTATCGTTACTGGAACAAGGGTTTCACTATAAGCTGCTATCGCCTCATCGCTCAGGGCAACACGAGTCTCAACTGCATACGTAGACTCAAAAACCCAATCCCCCCCCAAAGAAGACGCACCGGTCAAATCATCAGAAGCAGAAATATCGGCATCAGTCGCAGCGGCCAGTTGGCGAACAAAGGCACTACCCTTCTTCCCCTTCGCCACATTACACCCATAAATCAGCAAATCGCCCTGTTCTTTCAGGGCGGCACCGATGGTTGTCAGTTCAGTTTGGTGTTGGTTAAGGTTGCTTTGGTCAATGGCTGCATCACCGAGTAGCAGGCGTCCCGGTTCACCGTGTGACATCAAATGAATGGCATCAAGACCGTGGCGACTTTTGAGGCTGTCAGCGATACGCTCCAGGCCTTCGCCCTTGCCTAGCAGCAGCACTTCGACATCTGGGCTGAGGCCCTTAAGTAGGGTTTCACGCTCGGCCACGGCGGCATCGATCACCAGTAGTTCATGGTGTTCGGTGTCACTAACAGGTGATTGCAGCGAAACGTCGTTCTGCATGGAATGGTATGACTCCGCTAGATTCACACTGCCTGACGGAGATGCTTCCGCAATTGTTGCGTAGCCGATGGTTATCAGACTTCCCACATACAGGGTTGCCATGACCATTACTGTGCTATCCAGGATTCTCTGTATCGATTGTTTGCTAGTGACCAAAGTCATCATGATTTTTCTTCCTTAAAAATTATTTTTTTTACACGACCTTTATCAAGCCGTGAGATTTGTTTTTATTAATCGATAACTTGCTGCCAACACCTTCAACACAATCGTAATGAATATGAAGTTATGTTCGCTCTACTAGCGATACTCATCGCCTTAGAATTAAATGTGGATTCGAATAACGAAAGAAGTGACGCTCGCATAATACCCAGGACATAAAGAGCATTATTCGAAGCGCAGATGGAAGGTGCTTAGCACATTCAGCAACAAGGGTTGCTGACTTAATAACAGAACTCATAGGGTCTCTTCTCAAACCCGGCATCCGACCGGATATTCACGTTTTTTTTCGTTATTAGTGTGTGTGTGTGGGGGGGGGGGCTGAGAAGTTAGATCGACTTCCATGCTCACTTATAATCCCTTGGCCCGGATACTACCTGACAATCATGACATTCGTAAACCTGCATTCAGTCAATATCAGGCACCGTAGTTAATAAATAAGTCAGCCCACCATCTGCACCACTTGCCAGTACTATGACTTGGGTAATTTCACCCGGACAGAGGGAAGATGAAGGCTATTTCCCCCTATCCCAAACACAAGCTATTTAGTAATCAGTCCGCACGTTCTTCAGTGGCCCAAAGCTTGTGAGCAGCCGGCAGCCACTGAGTCGAATGTTCTTCCCTTAATACGCTCCTCTTTGGGAGAACATGGTCAAACAGCCCCCCAGCCGTTCGAAGATGACAAATATAAAAACAGGCAAAACAGTCAGAAAAATGACATTCGAGCCCCTTCGTGGTAGTTTTTGCCGCCTTATTAATAAGTAAAATGGCCTGGGAACACGGATTATCTACTGTTCCCGACAACATCTAACACCTTCTGACTTAAGACTGGATCGGGAATGCACAACCTCACTCTGCTGCTGTTCCTCCCCATTATCGGCGCGGCGCTGATCGCTGTTCTGCCGAACGACAATCGCCAACTGATTCGCAACACCGCACTCGCCGCATCGGGTGCCACGCTGCTGCTCGGCTGGGGTTTGCTGCTCTCCTTCGATACCGCTAGCGCCGCCATACAGTTCAGCGTCAATGTTCCCTGGAATCCACGTCTCGGCACCTCTTTCTCACTCGGTATCGACGGCTTCTCGCTGCCGATGATCCTGCTCGCCACCCTGCTCAGTCTGATCGCAATCATGGCCTCGGCCAGCATCAAGGAGCGGGTTAAGGGCTACTACCTATTAATGTTGCTGCTCGAATCAGCGATGCTCGGCGTCTTCATGGCGCAGGACTGGTCGCTCTTCTACGTCTTCTGGGAGCTGACGCTGATCCCGCTCTTCTTCCTTATCGACCGCTGGGGTGGCAAGCAGCGTCACACCGCCTCGCTCAACTTCGTGCTCTACACCATGGGCGGCTCGGTCTTCCTGCTACTGAGCGTACTGATCCTCTTTGATGCCCTGCCTGGCCACTCTTTTGCCATGGACACCATGCTCGCCGGTGCCCGCGCCCTGCCGGAGCAGACCCAGATTCTGATCTTCCTCGGCTTCCTGATCGGCTTCGGCGTGAAGATGCCGATCTTCCCGATCCACGGCTGGCTACCGCTGGCGCATGTCGAGGCGCCCAGTCCGGTCTCGATCCTGCTCTCCGGCATCCTGCTCAAGATGGGCTCCTACGGCCTGATCCGCGCCGCCGACATGCTGCCCGCCGCAGTGCTCGCGCTGCAGGGGTTTCTCGCCGCACTGGCGCTGTTCAGTCTTGTTTACGGTGGCCTGCTCGCCTGGCGTCAGCGTGACCTGAAACGGATGATCGCCTACTCCTCGATCAGCCACATGGGTGTGGTACTGCTCGGCATCGCCACCATGAATGTCGCCGGACTGACCGGCGCGGTAATGCAGATGTTCGCCCACGGCCTGGTTGCCGGTGCGCTATTCCTGCTCATCGGTCTGCTCTATGAGCGCACCCAGACCCGCGATGTCACCCACTACAGCTCGCTGGTTCGCACCACGCCGCGCTTCGCTTTCTTCACCGTGCTCGCCTTTGTCGCCGCCGTCGGCATGCCCGGCACGGTCGGCTTCATCGCCGAGCTGCACGCCCTGATTGGCGGTTTCGAACGCTGGGGCTGGGTGGTCGTACTGCTGAGCCTCGGCGTGCTGATCAGCGCCGCCTATGCGATTCGCACCGTCGGCCGCCTCTTCACCGGCCCGGTCCGTAAGGAGATGGCCGCGATAGAGGATCTGCGCCGCACCGAGATGGTCGCCGCCGGGGTGCTCACCGCAGCCATCGTGCTAATCGGTTTCTACCCGACCCCGGCACTGGAGCTGGTCTCCAGCTCGGTTGAACAGATGAGCGCCGCGTTTGCGGGCACACTATAAGGAGCCGTAGCCGTGTCCAACGCCAGCCATTCCGCTACCATCGAAGAGATTCGCGAACGCCTTAACCACGCCATCGAGCACTTTGAACATGTGCTTCCCGGTCAGGCACCGATCAAGGACTTTGTCCACCACAACACCCTGCACGGCTACGAGAAGCTCCCCTTTCCCGACGCACTGGCGGCGGTGGAAGAGAACAGCGGTGTACACGGTTACCTGCCGATCGAGCAGTTCCGTAAATTCTACAAACAGGGACGCATCAACCGCACCGACCTGCAGCAGATTCTCAACGAGAGTCCTGAGCTGAATGCCGACGAGGTGCTGTTCCAGAGCACCTCGGGTCCCGTGAGTCGCGGCGAGATCACCATCGCTGCACTGGTTAACCCGCTCAACCGCCTCACCGGCTGCCAGCTCAACTGGAAGATTGAGGAGCAGGATGCACTGCACAGCTTCCAGGATGACGTCAGTGACAAGCGTCGTCAGCGACTGCTCAAGGCCGCCGCCGAGAAGGGATTCAACGGCGAGGCCGATGCGATCAACGATCTCTGGGGCGCCTGCCTTGAGGGGCTGGGTCTGGAGTACTACATTCTCCACCCCGAGGAGCTGATCGACCTCTCACCCGAGGATGCCGAACGCATCCTGACCTCGCTCAGCGGCGAGGAGTCGGGTGAAGAACACTCCCATCACCACCGCGCCCAGCAACATTCCAAGGAGCTGCTAAGCGAACTGCTCGAACGGGCCGGTTCCGACCTGACCCTGCGCGGTGTGCTGAAGGCGGTCACCGGTATCGATCTGCTCGACGAACTGCGACCGACACTGGTGCGCTACCTTGCCGCCTATCTCGATCAGGGCATGGCCGCCTGGCACAATATCGATCGCAGTGAGGGCTTCTACGCCGCCTGGCGCAACAGCGCCGCCAACGATCTCGGCTGGCTCTTTGATGATCTACCCGAATGGCGTGACGAGCTCGATTTTCTGCCCGAAGATCCACTCGAGACGATCATCATCGAGCTACGCCGTCTCGGTCTTGAGGCGTCGAAGTGGGAACGCTATCTGGAGCTGCTCTCGCTGGAGATTCCTGGCTGGTCGGGCATGTTCCTCTGGCGTCATCTCAATCCCGGTTACGAGGGTCTCGATACCAAGGTCGAGATGATCGACTACCTCGCGGTACGGCTGATCCTTGAGCGCCTCTTTGCCCAGCGCATCTGCCGCAAGCAGTGGCAGCTCGAGGCAAGCTTCGATGTGCTGCGCTGGTACTTCCAGCGCCGCAGCTCCGAGTTCCTGATTCGTTACGCGCTGTTCAACAGCCACCTGCCGGAATACCTGATCACACAGGCACAGCGCCAGATCGAACGTGCCCACTCCGAGACGGAGAACTACGCACCGTGGCAGCAGCTTGCCGATATGATCTGGACCTGGCAGCAGAGTCCTGCCGCCGACCGACCCGATAGCTACACCGTGCAGCACCATGCCTGGCAGCTGTTCCGCATCGCTCAGCACCTCGGCCTCTGCGGTGATGAGATACGCACCCTCAACACCGCACAGCTCGATGCGATGTTCGATCTGCTCGATGAGCTCAGCGACAACCGCGCCGGCTTTATCTGGCTGCGCGCCTATGAACGCCACTACCGCGAGCAGGTCTTCAACGCCATAGCCGCCAACCACGGCCGCGGCCGTAGGGCAGTCCGCGAACAGCGCCCCTCGGCGCAGGTCATCTTCTGTATGGATGATCGTGAAGAGGGAATCCGCCGCCATATTGAAGAGCTCGCCCCCAGTGTCGAGACGATGGGCGCCGCGGCCCACTTCAACGTCTTCAACTTCTGGCACGGTCTCGACGATGAGAAGCCGAGCGTGCTCTGCCCGGTGGTCGCGGTGCCGACACACGACGTGCGTGAGGTTGCCAAACCGGAGCATCAGCCGCTCGCCGAGAGCCATAGCCAGCGCCGTTCACTGAGACTAAAGATCAAGTCGCTACTGGCCCAGTCGACCCAGCGCAACATCTTCAGTTCGGCACTATTGATCACCGCTGCGGCACCGGCTGCACTACTGACACTGATCGGCAAGAGCATCGCCCCGTTCGGCTTCGGCCGAGCAGTGGAGAAGAGCCGCCAGAGTTTCGAGCAGGAGCGTATCGACACCCGTATCCAGTTCACTGCTACCGAAGCGAAGAGCGACGCCACCCCCGAGGCACCGCAGCAGGGCTTTACCGATAGCGAGCAGGCCGATCGTGCCGAGGCGTTCCTGAAGAACATCGGACTGCTGAGTGACCACTCACCGCTGCCGGTGATCATGGGTCACGGCTCGATCAGCCAGAACAATCCACATCTGGCCGCCTACGACTGCGGTGCCTGCAGCGGTCGCCACAGTGGCCCCAACGCCCGCATCCTGGCAGCGATGATCAACCGCCCCGAGGTGCGTGCACTGCTCGTCGAACGTGGTATTACGATTCCTGATGACACCTGGTTCATCGGGGCCGAGCACAACACCTGCAACGAGGAGATCATCTGGTACGACGCCGATATCATTCCCGAAGCGCTGCAGAAAAAGTTCACCACCCTGCAGGCACAGTTGCTGGAGGCCTCCGAGAAGTCGGCCCACGAACGCTGCCGCCGTCTCGCCTCCGCACCCGACAATCCGAGTCTGAAGCAGGCGTATCGCCACATCGCCGGTCGCGCTACCGATTTCAGTCAGGCACGCCCCGAGCTGGGCCACGCCACCAACGCCTCAGCGCTGATCGGTCGTCGCTCGGTGACCCAGGGTGCCTTCTTCGATCGCCGCATCTTCCTCATCTCCTACGACCCAACCACCGACGAGTCGGGCGCGGTGCTGGAGCGACTGCTGCTGGCCAACGGCCCAGTCGGTGCCGGTATCAGCCTTGAGTACTACTTCTCCACGGTGAATAACGAGGAGTACGGCTCCGGTTCCAAGGTGACCCACAACGTCTCCGGCCTGCTGGGCGTGATGGACGGCACCAGTGGCGATCTGCGTACCGGCCTGCCGCGACAGATGATCGAGATCCACGAGGCGATGCGCCTACTGGTGATCTGTGAGGCGACAACCGAGATGCTGACCGAGATCTACAAACGTCAGCCACCGATTCAGGAGCTTGTCGGCAACGGTTGGCTGCTGCTCGCCGCCAAAGACCCCGACAGCGGCACCATCCACAGCTTCGATCCGAGTCAAGGCTGGATTGAATGGGAGGGTGATCAGCCGCCCCTGACCACGGTGAAACGCTCACCCGACTGGTACAACGGTCACAGCGAGCCGCTCACCCCGGCGCTGATCGAACAGCAGGAGGTGGCAAATGCTTAACACCCTCATCTGGCTCGTCCCGGCCCTGCCGATATTCGCCGCCCTCTGGATCGGCATTGGCTATCTGGCCGGTTTCAACCGCGGCGAGATCGGCGAACAGCCGACCGCACAGATCGCCATCAGCGCCACCGCCATCTCACTGATCTTGATGCTGGTACTCGATGCCAGCGCAATCATGGCCGGCAACGCACCGGGGCAGATCGCCCTCGCCCCCTGGCTCACCACCGGCAGCTATCAGGTGCTGCTCAGCTTCACCCTCGATAACCTGAGTCTGGCGATGGCAACACTGGTGGCGCTGATCTCACTGCTGATGATGCGCTTCTCGGTCAATTACATGCACCGTGAGGCGGGCTTCCAGCGTTTCTTCATGATCATGTCGCTCTTCAGCGGTGCGATGCTGCTGATCGTCACTGCAGGCAACGCGGTCTTTGCCTTTATCGGCTGGGAGCTGGCGGGCGTCAGCTCCTACCTGTTGATCGGCTACGCCTTCGACCGACCGACTGCGACACAGAACGCCACCCGCGCCTTTGTCACCAACCGTATCGGCGATGCCGGTTTCATCATGGCGATCTTCCTCAGCTTCTCCTATCTCGGCGGTATCGAATGGCCATTAATCACCAGCGAGGCGCACGATCCCGACGGTATCGGTGCCGGTCTGATCGCGGGCGGTTTCCTGCTCGCCGCGCTGGCAAAATCGGCGCAGGTCCCCTTCTCGCCCTGGATCGCTCGCGCCCTGGAGGGACCGACCCCTTCGAGTGCAATCTTCTACGGTGCACTGATGGTGCATGCCGGTGTCTACCTGGTCGTTCGTCTACAACCGCTGTTCGAGCAGTCACCGATGGCGATGGCGGCACTGATCATCTTCGGCCTGCTCACCATGCTCTACGGCTACTTTGGTTCACTGGTGCAGACCGACGTAAAGAGCGTTTTGATCTTCTCCGTGACCACCCATGTCGGACTGATGTTCCTGCTCTGCGGCCTCGGCCTGTTTGAAGTAGCTGTCATCTACATGGTGCTGCACGCCGTGTGGCGCGCCTGGCAGTTCCTCACCGCGCCATCGATGATGCACGACATGGTACGCCCCACCCGTCCGGTACCGGCGTGGCTCGCCAAACGCCGCGCCTTCTACACCGCCTGCCTGCAGCGCTTCTGGCTCGACAATCTCGCCGACGCGCTGTTTGTACGCCCGACCCAGGGACTGGCCCGTGATGCACAGCGCTTCGATGAGAAGGTGGTCAACCAGCTCGCCGGTCTGCCCGGCTCCGCTAACGCCCTCTCCTCACTGGCCGAGTGGGAGAACCGTAAGGGAGTACTGGTCGAGGGTGAGATCGGTCGTGGCAGCGGTGTCTTCGGCAAGATAATGGAGTGGATCGCCTCTGGTCTGCACTGGTTCGAGGAGCATCTGGTACTGAAGAGCGGCGGTGAGGGACTGCTGAAACTGATTCGCCATATCGGTGCCTACCTGACCCAGATCGAGATGCTGCTGAGTCAGCCGCGTTATCTCATTCTGCTTATCGCCATCACCTTCATCGTGATTATTTGAGGAATCTGCCGAAGTGATCATCACCGAACAACACTGGAGCACCAGCCTCGACTTCCCACTACTGGCCGTGATGCAGCTGCTGCCGCTCATTGCAGCCGCCGCCCTGCTGATATTGCGCGAAGGTCGTCACCGCTTCACGATCGCCTATCTCGTCACCGGCGCCGAACTGCTCCTGGCAATCCTCCTGTTTATGAAGTTCGACCACACCACCTCCAACATGCAGTTTGCCGAGCAGCTGCCGCTGTTTGGACCACTGCTCTACCACGTGGCGGTTGATGGCATCAGCGTGCTGTTTATTCTGCTGACCGCACTGCTGAGTCTGATGGTGGTGGTCTACGGTCGCGTGATTCCGATTGAACAGACCTCACGTTTTCTCGCTGCAGCACTCGGAGCCGAATCGACCTTGATGGCGATGTTCATGACCACCGACATGCTCTGGTTTGTACTGGTCTCGATTTTCGAGCTAGCGATTGTCGGTTACCTGCTGTGGCGCTGGGCCACCTCACTGGAGCGCAATATCGCGCTGGCGCGCTACCTGCAGTTTATGGGCACCAGCGCCACACTGTTGCTGGCGGGTGTACTGATGCTCGGCTGGAACTACGTCGATGTCACCGGCGTCTGGAGCTTCGATCTGCCGCGCCTGCTTGAGGTGCCGATCGCCGCCTCGATCCAGTCGGTGCTCTTCTTCCTGCTCTTCTACGGTCTGGCCATTCGTACCCCACTCTTCCCGCTGCACGGTTGGTTGCCGGTGGCGGCTGAGCACGGCACCGTGGCGGTCGCGCCGGTATTCCTGCTGGGGCTCAAGATCGGTGTATACGGCATGCTGCGCTTTGTCTTCCCGCTGCTGCCCGATGAGGTGCTCTACTGGCAGCCTTTCATCGTCGCCTTCGCCGTGGCCGGTATCTTCTACGCCGCCACCCTGGCGCTGATGCAGACCAACCTGCGTCGCCTGCTCGCCTTTGCCGTGGTCAGCCACACCAGCGTGCTGGTGATCGGGCTCTTCAGCCTCAACCACACCGCCTTTCAGGGCAGCACCATGCTCTCGGCCAACTTCGGTCTCGCCAGTGCCGGCCTGATTATGATGACCGGTATCGTCTTCTGGCGTACCCGCACCATGCAGCTCGACCGTCTCGGCGGTCTCTTCGACCACCTGCCCTTTATCGCCATCGCGTTTTTGATAGCCGGTCTCTCGATCGTCGGCATGCCCGGCACCCCCGGCTTCGATGCGGCGCATCTGATGCTGGAGGCGGCAATCGGAGAGTTCGGCGCTCTTGTCACCGTGGCAGCGGCGGTCGGTAACGTGGTGGCCGCAGGCTTCCTGCTCTGGTCATTCCAGCGCGCCTTCCTCGCGCCCAAGCCCGAGAGCATGACACGCGAGATCGCACCCGCTTCAACACTGGAGCTGATCCTGGCCAGCACCATCATCACCGTGCTGCTCACCTCCGGCTTCCACTCCGATCCGTGGCTGCAGCTGATCGAACACTCATTCGATGGCCTCAACACACTCTACGGCGCCACCGCTCACTGAATGGTCGTTACAGGAATCTCTACCGATGCTTGATACAGTTACCAACGACTTCCCCATTCTGAGTCTGATGATCGTCTCGCTGCCGGTTGCAGCGCTACTGATCTGGCTGACCCCCGACCCGCTACGTGCGCGCTGGATCGCGCTGACTGCCGCACTGTTTGATCTGGTGCTCTCGCTCATCGCCGTGGCGCAGTTCAATCCAGCCAACAGCGGCTTTCAGCTGGTCGAGCGCCACAGCTGGATTCCGACGCTCAATGTCGACTACCTGATCGGCGTTGATGGCATCTCGATTCTCTTTCTGCCGCTGACGGTATTGCTCTTCATTGGCGTAATCCTCGCCTCCTGGAACACAACCCGAACCCTGCCGCGTCTCTATTTCATGCTGCTGATGGTGCTGGAGAGTTCGGTCATCGGCATCTTCTGTGCCCTCGACACCATGCTCTTCTTCCTCTTCTGGGAACTGACGCTGATTCCGACCTACTTCCTGATCAGCCTCTGGGGTGTCGGGCCCAACCGTCGCTACGCGGCGGTGAAATACACCCTCTTTATGATGGCCACCGGTGTGCCGATGCTCTTCGGTTTCCTGGTACTCGCCTTCAATCACACGGGGGCTAGCGGATTGGTCTTTGATTACCAAACGCTGCTTTCCACACCGCTCCCGGCTGAGCTTCAGACTGCCGTCTTCTTCCTGCTGCTGGTTGGCTTTGCTGCCAAGGCGGGTGTGGTGCCGTTCCACTCCTGGTTACCGACGGTAGCGATGGAGGGTCCGGCCGCAATCACCGCCATCATGGTGGGCCTGAAACTGGGGCTATACGGTCTGATCCGTTTCACCATTCCACTCGCACCCGAGGCCGCGCACGAGTTCCACTGGCTGCTGGCCGGACTGGGAATCTCTGGGGTGATCTACGGTGCGATCCTGGCGCTGGCGCAGAGCAACCTACGACGCATGCTCGCCTTCTCCAGCATCAGTCACGCAGGTCTAGTTGTACTCGGTATCGCCTCACTTGAGATCATTGGTCTGCAGGGCGCGCTGTTCCAGCTACTCAACTTCGTCGTTGTGGCGGGTGGCATCTTCCTGCTCACCGGTTATCTGCATCAACGCATCGGCTCAACCGACTACGCCAGCCTTGGCGGTGTCGCCAAGAGCATGCCGTTGCTCGCCGCCTTCTACTTCCTCTCTTGGCATTGCAGGCATGGGCGTACCCGGCACCAACGGCTTTGCTGCTGAACACGCTATTCTGATCAGCGTACTCGAAGCCCACACCGGTACCGGACTTGCGGCACTCTTCGGTCTAATCCTCGGCGCAGGTTACTTCCTCACCATCTACCGCCAGGCCTTCCTCGGCCCGGTACAGAGCACCGTTGTCGCCGACAGCCTCGACCTGAAACGGCGTGAACTGACCATCATGATGGTGATGGCACTATTGATTATTGAGCGGGACTCTATCCGAATGGAGTTTACGATCTGACGCGGAGCGCGAGTGAGGCATGGGTGAGTGGCGTTACTTTACAAGCAGGTAGCTAACGCCTCGCATCAGCGGCCTAGCCATAAAACAGTGCCAACACAGCGTTTGTTAGCGAACTATTTATAGTCCAACCCAATAGCTCAATAGTGAGACGACGATAACGACGATTAAAGTAATTAAGAATTTGTGTACTGTGGAAGACTCTGGAGAGGCATCCACACTACTATTTGCTTTGGATGGCTCCGATCCCTTTCCCTCATATTCGCCTATTATTTCTCTCGCCCTTTCGTAATCTTCGTCTGCCATCATGAACTTTAGCCAGATCTGTCGGGGCAATTTCTCCAATACCACCCTGTAGAAAATACCCGCTCACATGTGCCTCAATCTCATTTGACAGCAACATCCCTTTGACGATTTCAGCTTCTGTAATATCTCTGGCCCGATAAACGATTTTCATTCTATTAGATATAACGCCTAGCTGTGGGCGCGAGCCGCAACGCGGCGCAGCGTTGATCTTCCCCGATAAATCGGACACGAGCGCCTTGTTAGGTTGCTCAGCGCAATTTTCCATGAATACCTTCATCTTTTGCTTTTTCTGAACGTATAACCTAACCGCAGAAACGATACCGAGAACGATGCTTCCGAACAAAACCCAAACAATGAGTTCAAAAGGCAACAAGTTATGAGATGTCGGATAAAGCAAGATATTCAGAATAGCCACACCTAGCACCACTAAGGGTAGAGATGCTGCAACTCGCCACACCCCTGCCATCGCAATATTGTATGTAGCACAACCGCAATAAATCCGAGAACTAACAGGAGCACAGCAAACATAAACGGATCCATTCGTTCTCTCCTACAACCTAACGCCTAGCTAAGCCATCCGACGCAGTGGGGCTTTTGCATGCTATGCTTTTTAGCATGCAAAAGACACCGCGGAGTTGGGTCGGCTTGAGCTTATTGTTATGCTTTTTGACTCCACTGCCCGGATTTTCTTCGCGTACAAGCATGTTCATAAACTTTTCAAAGCGCTTATGCCTAGTTTCAGGCTTCTTTGCACTTATCAGCCCATACGCAATGATATAACGACTCGATTTATTGAGAGTTTCAAAACTGTTTCGCCTTCGGCTTGCTCTTCAGCGCTGCTAGGAAATCGGCGGGCACTTCCACTTCACTCACCACATAGGCATTTTCCCACCGGCCGTCCGCTTTTGCAGCACGAACATGCACTAGCCCATGCTCTGTCATTCCACCCTTGCTTATTAAGCGCTCTGCATGCTCTCTGTTTCTTTTGACCAGCTGCTTCGCACTTTCCGAGGAGTAATTCGCTGTAAATAAGCTTGCTCATCAATTGACTTCTTGATGCCGTCGATCCAGCCCCAGCACAGTGATTCAACCACAACATCGTCCCAGGTCACGCTCGGAATACCAGTCTTTTTCTTGAATATCTTTACCCAAAGCTCACTTTCGGTAGCGTGATTCATCTCAAGCCACCGCCCAAGATCTTTCGGTGTTGCAAATGTCATGATTCTCGCTGGATCGGGTTCAGGCATGAAATTAGATTCTCTTAAACATAACGTTGCGATAGGGGCCGAAGCAAGCGCAGCTTGCGGAGGTCCCAGCGAGTCTTGCGAGCACTATAATTGCCTGGTTATGCGAATGGGTGCTATCCACAAGCCGCTGCGTAAATTTAGGACCCACCATGTAAAACAGAACAGCCATTGCCAGTACAAATACCATAACTCCTAGATACAGCCTAAACCTTAGAGTTATAGCCCTTTGTGCAGTAGCGGCATCACCTGATATAGCGAGGTCATTCAAACTCAAAAAGTCTTGCACGTGGTTGTAGAACCAGCTGACTGGAGCTCCCATATCCTTGATGTCACGTTTGATGAGATACCAATTTAGGTTCACCAGAAATATGACTATCATGACAACTATTTCCAGAATCATTTTCTTTTTCGCCTAACGTTCTAGCTAAGAGGCTCGGTGCTTTTAGCCGAGTCCTATGCGTTTTTGCACGAACTTGAGCACCTTGTTAGCTGTTGCTGTCAAAATACAGTACAAACCATAAATATTCATTGATATTTAAGCCTTTATCTTTTTCTTCCTTAATATGCTTCCAGTTATTAACACCCTCTTGCTCGAAGTCAGTTTTATTGCACAGAGCATCAAATGCACTCAAGGTTTCTGTAGCTGTACGCTCAACATATTGCTTCCA
Source organism: Candidatus Reidiella endopervernicosa (assembly GCF_013343005.1). Taxonomy (GTDB): domain Bacteria; phylum Pseudomonadota; class Gammaproteobacteria; genus Reidiella; species Reidiella endopervernicosa. The sequence goes on along the minus strand of NZ_CP054491.1, from coordinate 2,068,989 downwards.
ATTTTCTTCAGTTTTTCTGTTAATCGGCTCGAAGTTAAGCCAATAAGGTTCAGCTGTACCAATTGGGCCTTGAAATTGTGGTTGACCACCTAGGTTCGCTAAACCCGCAACTCTAGCAGCCTCAATAACTTTTGGTATGTCTTCCATTTTCCAAGCATGTTCACCACCAGGGCTGATAGATGCTTTGGATATTAGTTCTTTCGGTAGAGCTTCTTCTTCCATTTTTTATACAGCTAACGCCTTGGGTAAGGGGCGCACGCCGAAGCGTAGCGTCCCAGTGAACGGTAGTAAACGAACTTAACCCACTTGTTATGTAACAAACCGGGTCAGAGAGCAATTTCCTATAATATGCTAATACCCAACCCAGTACATCCCTTGCTCCTCTTCAACTCTCGGCCTTCCTGGTTTCCCCAATCTCGTCTGCCTTTTGGTAATCTCCTCAACCCTGTCTTTGAAATATGATCGTCCCAGCACCAGCTCGTGGTTAAGTGATTCTCGTATCTCATGAAGTGCTTCATTGTTAATATAATGTCGAAATAGCTCACGATACGCTGCCTTACGCTGCTGCTGATCACTACTTAGCTCAGCGTACAATGGATGATCTGATATCAGTGCATCCTCTCTACCCTGCCCATTAGCATGGAAGCTTGACCATTTGTATTCTCCCGGATGATCAACCATCTCTGCCCGCACAGGATTGAGCTCGATATAGCGCATGCATGTAAGAAGATAGTGATCACTATCAATCAGGCTGGACCTATAACGCCCCTCCCACAGGGTGCCGGTACGATTGTAGGTTTTATTGATGTAGTAGACATACCGACGCCCTAATGCCTGCATCATCTGATGATAGGCCATGATCCACCATAGGTGTCACCAACAGATGGACATGATTTGTCATCAACACATAGGCATGGATACGACAATCATATTTGATAGCCGACGTATGAAGATCATCGAGGTAACGTCTATAATCCGCCTCAGCATAGAAACAGGGCTCTTTATTATTACCCCTCTGAATAACATGCTGAGGAACACCAACAAGATTGAAGCGAGGTTTACGTGGCACTTTTCACCACCATGTGAGCAGTCTTAAATAACCTTTAAAATATTAGTAACGAGCTATATTAGAAACAATTTCTCTCTGGCACCTATTTCACTGAGTTAAGGGCAACCGCGGTGTGCGTTGTACTGACTTTTACCCTGTTTATTCGTAAGTTTCAATCTTGAACCTATTGACTTCTTCAGCAGACTCCTATTTGTTTTAATATTTCGCACTTAATGGTGAACGGCGGCTTTCATTGATTTCCGCACTTGCCGCATTTATGAGTGGTTTATTGACATGCTGTTAATGGAATATAATTTTGCGTTGCATAGCAGGTTGGATAAATATGAATGTTAGGTTCGTCATTCTCACCAATGTAGTACCTGATCCATGAACCAATTGTCTTTTGTGTTATTAAGTTTTCTTTTAATTTTCTATTTCTTTGGTTTATTGTAGGCTGGTCCTAGTCTCTAACTGTTACCTGTTCATGACTAAGCATCTATCAATTTTTCTTTAATTTTTACTTGCTTTATGAAGAGCGCTATCTGCTTCTTTATTTAGAAATTAGCCAACATCAGTGCTGTTTTAAGGCTGCCTAAGGCAAATTGTATTTTGTGAAGGCATGACTATTTTCCTTTGCTCTATTTTTTAAACATAACAGTTGATTATGTGGACGGCACATATAATGCGTTATGTGGCCGGCTCGTATAATTGCATTATGCCGCCAATAGTTCTACAAACGTTCTCATATGAACAATTCTGACTATGGAGCAGTTTGTTATGGAACCGACGGATCTGGCCAAAGATGAATCGATTAAGCGATTTTGGTTAACTATCTGAATCTGCTCAAATCCTTCCGTATCTCGGAGAAGACTCTTCCATGGTATCGACGGCATATTGAGGGCTTTATTAGCGATCTCCGCTCTACCCGATTTCAACTGCAATCTGCTGAGCAGGTCAATCAGTGGCTTGCGAGACTGAGTCGAGACAATCGGCTTGATGGTTGGCTCTTTCGACAGAAAGTTGATGCGGTACGACTTCTGTTCAGCCACCTGCTTAAACTGCCCTGGGCGAAGGCATTTGATTGGGAACGTTGGTGCGATGGTTCTGCCGTACTCGCTGACGACCACCCTACGGTTGCACGAGGTTTCGAGGGGCGGATCTGGGTGCTTCGAAGCGGGTAATAAGCTGGGCAGGAACACCCGGAGCTTTATAGAAAATTTCTGGCGGCAGTATGTATCCCCGACTTCCGCCCAATACTGAGAAGAGCTATCTCTCCTGGATCAATCGTTTCCTTCGATTTCATGCTCCGCTGCTCCCTGCGCAGTTTGGTGAGTCTGAGGCTGCCTCCTTTTAGAGCATCTCGCTATTCGACGCAAGGTCGCTACTGCCACACTGTCTCAGGCACTGAATTCGGTGGTGTTCTTCTTTGCTCGTGTTCAGGATCTGTGGGACACGCCAATGTCTCTACCACCATGATCTACACCCACGTGCTGGGGCGCGGTGGACATGGCACACGTAGCCCATTCGATTCACTCGGCCAACTGCCACCACAAATGACCCTGGATGTGACTGTGAGCTACCTACAGCTCTACGCCACGGAAGATCTCCCAGTGGCTTGATCCCGGAACGATGATCGGCTCCAGGTCAGCACCGAACTGTGCGTGAGCCTCGTAGGTGGCCATCTCATCCCACATCGCCTGCAGGCTTTCGAGGCTCTCTACGGCGTGGTCGAACTCGAAGCGTGACTCTTTGGCCCCGATCGACCCATTGACGACACGCAATCGGTCTCGATTCAGGCCAACCTTCTCGCCGACCTCCTCGAACCACTGTTTCATTCTCTCGACAAATTCATCCTTCTTGCCGAACCGAACATCTATAACCCAACGTGCAATGAACATAGCCTTCTCCTTAGCTAGGAGCTGCAGCAACGCTTTCAGGATCGAGATCGATTAACGCTATTAATGGTGAACTATTAATTCGTTAAATCGGGATTTGTGCTGATCGCCAGATCGTTCAGGAAGAACCTCTTAGCGAGCATGAGATAAATATAATCGAAGGTAAAACTATTTCCAGCTGAGTATCGTTTAGCACCATTACTGTGCGGCACGACTCATCTTATCGTCGGCACGATTTTCAGTAATGATCGTCGTGGCAATATCGTACAGGGGTACAACCTGATCGGCGGCTTCGAGCTTTACCGCCTCCTTGGGCATGCCGTAGACAATGCAGGTCGCCTCATCTTGAGCGACGGTATAGGCACCGGCATCACGCATTTCAAGAAGTCCTCGGCCCATCGTCACCCATGCCGGTCATGATAATGCCGGTAGCATTATTACCGGCACATTTGGCTACCGAACGGAACAGCACATCGACAGAGGGGCGGTGTCGGTTGACCATCGGTCCATCAACGATCTCGACGTGGTACTGCGCTCCACTCCGTTTAACGACCATGTGGCGTCCACCCGGTGCGATCAGAACCTGTCCCGGTATGACTCGATCGTTGTGTTTTGCCTCGCGTACCGACATCTCACTGATGGAGTTCAAACGCGCCGCGAAAGATGCGGTGAACTTCTCCGGCATGTGTTGTACCACAACGATTCCGGGTGCAACTCGCGGCAGTGAGGTCAACACCTCCTCCAGCGCCTGGGTTCCACCGGTCGATGTACCGATAGCGACAATCCGATCAGTCGTCTTGACCATCGCGCTACTCGCAGCTGAGATGATCACATCGGCGCTATGTTTCGGTTTGGCTCTATGCGGTGTCGCTTCCTTTCAGGGCACGCAGATTTGACTCTGCAGCAGCCCTGACTGCCGCGACCAGGTCGCGTGATGATTCTTGCAGGAATTGTTTCAATCCAATTTGTGGTTTGTGATCACCTCCACGGCACCGGCCGAGAGTGCCTGCATGGTGGTCTCGGCACCTTTGGTGGTGAGCGATGAGCAGATCACCACCGGGGTTGGGCGTTCAGCCATAATCTTTTGTAAAAGGTGATGCCATCCATACGCGGCATCTCGACATCGAGCACGATTACATCGGGCCACTCTTTATTCATACGATCCATTGCAAAGATCGGATCTGATGCAGTTGCAACAACATCAAGATCGGGTTCGCTAGCGAAAACCGACTGCAGCACCTGACGGACAACGGCCGAGTCATCGACGATCAAAATCTTAATAAGCCCCATAAGCCTTTAGACCTCGCGCACTGGCAAACACGCTGTTGTCTGCCTTTTATCCTTAGTGAACCATCAACCAGTGAGAAATAGAGGTAGCGGCTGATATGACCACCCACATCTTCATCAACGATGGGTATCTGGTGTTGTGAGAGCAGCTCCTGACTTTAATGATATTCCGTGCACCAACATTGAAACTGTTATTAACGTCTGAGGAGAGCATGCACCCTCCTCCAATAATTCGAGCCTCAAATCTGCATGGCTGCAATCCCATCTGCTGCGCCTGCGCAAGCTGCCACTCGAGCGCTTCAGTCGCGAAGTACCCACTACCATGCTGAATTGACCGCAAGCCACGCTCCGGTAGTACGACATGACTCATTCCACCCGCCTGATCAAGCTCACTCCATAGAACCAGTGCGACACAGGAACCCAGCAGGGTTTCAACCTGCTCATCATCGCAACCAAAATAGGATTCTCCGGGTAGGAGTGAGATAGAGTGAGTCGTGGCGTGTAGCGTGAGCATCACTTACGGCATCTGGTAGATTGATGGCACAACGGCACGCATACCGGTTTCGAGTCCATTGAGCGTTTCTGAGTGACCAATCACTAGATAGCCATCGGGACGCAGCCGTTTCATCAGGTGTTTTAACACCTGTCGTTTCACATCCTGTGAGAAGTAGATCATGACGTTACGCAGAAAGATGACATCAAACAGACCCAACTCCGGAAGATCCTGGGTCAGGTTGGCACTTTAATCTGCACCTTATCCAGCAGTTCGTTACTGATGGTAAAACGCCCCGTCTGTGAACCGACCCCTTTTAGACAGTAGTGGTGCAGGTAGTGCTGCGGATATTCTCAGCTCGTTCCATCGGATAGAGCGCAGATTTTGCGGTCGCTACAGCGTGTTCACTAATACCGGGGAGTCGCTATTTTTGCGAAAGTTTGTTTTGGGCATCCAAGCCCAAGCAAACAGCAAAACTTCACGCGACCGTTTATGCCTGCGGCGCCCCGACCGTCCTGCGTTCGTTGCGTAATCACCTCTTCGCGGCTCTACACAACTCCCTCAGTGACTCTACGCCGACATAAAGCCGCTGCGCATCTTCTTCGTCGTTCGCTCGCGCTCTCAACTACGAATAGGCAGACGGCGTCGACTATCGGGACTAACCGCCCTCACTTCGCTCTCCATGGCGGTCAGCGTGAGCCCGCCTGGAGCGTTGCCCAGAGTGCAGCGGCAATCGCCAACACGTTGAGACCAAGATCAGCCAGTGATGCAAAGATGCTCGAGTAGAAAAGAGCGAACGGATCAGCCAGATCATGCCAGCGTGGATGGTCACATAGAGCAGCAGTGGCGGTTCAGCAAACCAGGTCACTGCGGCGACCACGGACCAGAGCAGTAGTACGCTAACTCTCCCTACCGCTCCGGCTGCGCCGGAGCAGATAGATCAGATAGACAAACACTGTCGCTGCGATCAGCAGCCGTAACAGACCACTGCTACCACCCAGCGTGGATGAGAGGGTAAAGAGCAGTGCTGCGACTACACTGAGCAGCAGCGCAACGGCGACGCCCTGAAGAAAGGTTGGGCGGCTCATGAGTGGCTCCTCCGCTCTTTCTCACGCAGCAGTGCAATCTCAATCTCCTCATCGAGTACCGACTGGTCGGGAGCAGACCACTCAGTTGCACCGTTAACCGTTTGACGTTGGTTATCCAACAGCTCCGCCTTCTGCCGCATGCTCTCGAGCGTGGCGCGGTTCTCCTCTGCATCCCGCTTACGCTCAACAATCTGTCGCTGCAGTGACTCGGCACGCTGCTCGATCACACCCTCAAGTCGTTGAGACTCAAGTTTACGTTTGATCAGGCTGCGCGCCAGATCATCCTTATCGGCATCGATACAGAGATCGAGCTCAGCATCGATCTCCACCAGTGCCTGTTGAAGTATTTCGACACGCTCGGCGATCTGTTCTCCCTCTTCGATCAGTTGACGTAGCTGCTGCTCATCATCGGCAAGCGCCTCCTCCATCTCACGGATCGACTGTCGTAGTAGTACCTCCGGCTCTTCGATACGATCTAGCACCGCATGCATATCGGCTCTGAATAGTCGTGTGACTCGGTTGATAAGTGCCATCTCTCTTCTCCTCTGTGGGTCTGCTGTTGTAGATCACTCTAGGCGCATGACCGCTGAGGCTGTAGACACATTCAGGTAAAGATTTCAGAGGATTTGTTTACAAAAGATTTACATGTCGCTGGGGGGGCGAGCTGATAAGCTTGGCAGCGTATGAATAGAAAGATTCGCCTATTACCGGGGAGTCGCTATTTTTGCGAAAGTTTGTTTTGGGCATCCAAGCCCAAGCAAACAGCAAAACTTAACGCGACCATTTATGCCTACGGCGCCCCGACCGTCCTGCGTACGTTGCGTAATCACCTCTTCGCGGCTCTACACAACTCCCTCAGTGACTCTACGCCGACATAAAGCCGCTGCTGCATCTTCTCCGTCGTTCGCTCGCGCTCTCAACTACGAATAGGCAGACGGCGTCGACTATCGGGGACTAACCGCCCTCACTTCGCTCTCCATGGCGGTCAGCGATTGTGGAGGATGAGGCCGCCATTCGTGACGGTCTGGTCGACCTGTTTATCTATCACGGCTATGAAGTTGAGAGCGCCGCCGATGGCGACCTTGGTCTGGAGATGGGGCAGAACGGCCGCTTCGACCTGATCCTGCTCGATGTGATGTTGCCAGGTATTAACGGCTTCGATATCTGTAACCGCATCCGCGAGCAGGATCGCGATCAGCCGATCATCATGCTCACCGCCAAGGGCAGCGATGAGGAGATCATCCAGGGGCTCACCTACGGAGCCGATGACTACGTCACTAAACCCTTCTCCGTCAGTCAGCTGGTACTTCGCGTGAAAGCGGTACTGCGTCGTTCAAAAGTCGTCGAGGCTCAGTCGCATACGATAGTGCTGGGCGGAGAGCTCAACATCGACACCCGCAACCTCAGTGGAGAACGGAAGGTAAGGAGATCGCCTTCACCCGGCGTGAGATGGATATTCTCGAGTACCTCTACGCCAATCGTGAGCGCCCCGTCTCCCGCGAGGAGCTGCTGCACAAGGTGTGGGGTTATGCACGTGATCTCGATCTGGAAACCCGCACCGTTGATATCCACATCGCCAAGCTGCGCCGTAAGATCGAATCAAAACCCTCCGCACCGAACTATCTCGTCACCGTCCGTGGTTCCGGTTATAGGCTGCAGGAGTAACGGAGTGCGCAACCGTCTCAACAGTTTTTCAAAGAGCCGACTGAAGCTGCTACTCGGACTCTTTTTTCTCGCCCTGGCCATCCCGACCACGCTGCTGCTCTACAAGACCTTCGATCAGCTCAAGTGGGAGGCATTTCACCAGCACCAACAGTTCGCCGAGGAGCTGGCGCTTCGCATCGACAACCGTTTTCTGGCGGCAATTACTGCCGAGGAGGAGCGCAGCTTCGCCAACTACTCGTTCCTTAATATCGAGGGTGAACTCTCGGCCAACTATCTGCAGCGCTCTCCCCTCTCCGCCTTTCCGGTCTTAAGTGACCTGCCCGGCCTGATCGGCTACTTTCAGATCGACAGCAACGGCCTCTTCACCACCCCGCTACTGCCTAAGAGTGCAGCAGAGAGTCGCCGTTACGGCATCGATAGTGATGAGTACCAACAGCGACTCACCTTGCAGAACCGGATTGAGCAGATCCTCAGCGACAACCGTCTGGTCAAGCGCCGACGCATCGAACACGATCGTCAAGCACTAGCCGCAGCCAAACCGGCAGCACCGGCCGCAAGCGGATCGTTTTTCTCGCGTGAATATGAGGAGATGGTCGCCTCTCCCCTCTCCCCCCCTGCTGAAGCACCAACTCTCTCAAGCATCGACACGCGCAAAGGTGAGGCTAGCGGAAATGATCGCGAGATCGCGGCACAGGCTGCCTTCGATCAGCTCAACCGCACCTTAAGCTCGAAAAGTAAGGTCGCCCCCGAGAAAAAGCAGAGATCTCTCGGGCGCGTTGAAGACCTGAAACTCGAACAACGTTATCAGGGCAAGGATGAGTTAGAGTCGATTGGCGACAGGATTCAGCAACGTGCCCTGGCACCACGGCCACGCACGGCACGCAAAGAGTTGGGGGCACTCCCTGAGCAATCGATTATCAGTCTCGATGACGTTGCCGAATCGATCGATCGCGACGAAATAAGAGCACCGATTACCACCTTCGAAAGTGAAATCGATCCGTTTGAAATCAGCCTGCTCGATAGTGGTCACTTTGTACTTTTTCGTAAGGTGTGGCGCAACGGCGACCGTTATATCCAGGGTGCATTGATCGAACAGCAACCGCTACTCAAGGGGCTGATTGAGCCGATCTATCGCGAGACGGCCCTTTCAAAAATGAGCGATCTTGCCGTCGCCTATCACGGCGATATCTTCACCCTGCTCTCCAGCAGCACTTCTAACAGCTATCTGTCGAGGGGAGCTGGATTGAGGGGCGGGCTCCTCTACCAGAGCCGTCTCTCGGCACCGCTGAGTGAAATGGAGCTGCTCTTCTCGATTACCCACCTCCCCCCCCGGACCGGCAGCCGATGTGGTCTTCTGGATCGGTGCGGTACTCAGCATTGTGCTCTGCGGCGGTTTTCTACTGCTCTATCGTCTCGGTGCGGGGCAGATCGAGCTGGCGCGCAAACAGCAGGACTTTGTCTCTGCCGTCAGTCACGAGCTAAAAACCCCACTTACCTCAATTCGCATGTATGGCGAGATGCTGCGTGAGGGGTGGACCAGTGAGGAGAAGAAGCGCAGCTATTACGACTACATCTACACCGAGAGCGAACGCCTCTCTCGGCTGATCGATAACGTACTGCAACTGGCGCGGATGCGGCGCAACGATCTGCGTATCAAGCTACAGGCCACCACCGTCAGCGAGCTGCTTGATACCATCCAATCCAAGTGTGCGACGCAAATCGAAGCGGCCGGTTTCGAACTTGAGATCGGCCATGATGGTGAGTGCAACGGTAGTGTGATCGATATCGATCGAGATGCCTTCACACAGATCATCATCAATCTGGTCGATAATGCGATTAAGTTCTCGGCCAGGGCCGATAAACGGAGAGTCGAGATCGACTGCAAAAGACTACGCCAACAGCGTATCCAGTTCAGCGTCAGAGACTTCGGGCCCGGTATCGCACCCAACCAGATGAAGAAGATCTTCCACCTCTTCTACCGCAGCGAGAGCGAACTGACCCGCGAGACAGTCGGCACTGGTATCGGTCTGGCACTGGTGGAGCAGCTCTGTCGTGAGATGGGGGGTGAGATTGATGTAATCAATCGTGAACCCGGTTCTGAGTTCACTCTCACCTTCCACACTTCAACCACCTCACAAGTTAAATAAGTGGACTACTTGCTCGAAAGTGACAGCAGTTACGGGCGCGTTCCAGGTAAAGTCGCTGTCGTCTAAATTCTGCTCTCAACACTTTTCCAGGTGAGAGATAGCACCATGAAAAAAACCATACTCATAACGGGCTCGACCGATGGCATCGGCTTAGAAGCCGCGAGAATGTTCGTCTCTCAGGGCCATCATGTTCTGCTGCACGGACGTAACCCGGTAAAACTGCAGGAAGTGGAAAGCGAGCTCTCTGGATTACCCGGTGGTGGAAGTGTAGAAAGTTACCTGGCGGATCTGTCGCGCATGGGTGATGTAGAGACCCTGGCAAAACATATAATTGAGCGATCCTCCCAACTCGATGTACTGATCAATAATGCTGGAATATTCCGTACGACTGAGCCCACTACTCAAGACGGACTTGATGTCCGTTTTGTGGTCAATACGATTGCTCCCTATCTGCTGACGAAACGACTGTTACCGTTGATGACATCTTCCAGTCGGGTGATCAATCTCTCCTCTGCAGCCCAGTCTCCAGTCAATTCAGAGGCACTGTATGGTCGAGTTAAATTCTCGGATGAGCTTGATGCCTATGCACAAAGCAAACTGGCACTCACCATGTGGTCTCGCAGCATGGCGCTTTCGCTTAAAGATGGGGGCCCGATCATCATCGCGGTTAACCCTGGCTCGATGCTCGCTACCAAGATGGTAAAAGAGGGCTTTGGGGTGGCGGGTAATGATATCGACATTGGTGCTGAAATTCTTTTTCGCGTAGCGCTAACCGACGAGTTCGAAACGGCTACCGGGCAATATTTCGACAACGATAGAGGCCAGTTTTCTTCACCCCATCCAGATGCACTAAATCCACTAACAACCGAACCGGGGAGTCGCTATTTTTGCGGAAGCTTGTTTTGGGCCTCCAAGCCCAAGCAAGCGGCAAATACTTAACGCGACCGTTTATGCCTACGGCGCCCCGACCGTCCTGCGTACGTTGCGTAATCACCTCTTCGCGGCTCTACACAACTCCCTCAGTGACTCTACGCCGACATAAAGCCGCTGCTGCATCTTCTTCGTCGTCCGCTCGCGCTCTCAACTACGAATAGGCAGACGGCGTCGACTATCGGGGACTAACCGCCTTCGCTTCGCTATCCATGGCGGTCAGCGAGTGTTGTGCACGTTATCGAAGAGATTCTGGCTGAAATAACGCCATAAGATTACGAGTGCATAGCACTTAAGAACTACATGGCTGCAACAGATGGTGAGGTTGAGGAATCTACTTTTAGAACGAGATAATGAGACAGGTCCACTCTCATCATCACAATGTTTTCAATAACAGACTATTTAGATTTAGCCGACAGAACAGTTAGCACACAGTTTGGAGACCAGACTCACCTGTTGCGGGTAAGCATATCCTCGACACTCTGATAGGTCTCGACACCGATTGAGAGCGCCTTTGCATTGGCCTGGTAGCTGTTCTTCGCTTGAAGCAAGCCCGCCATCTCCTCGGCAAGATTGGTACCCGATGGCGCACCTGACGCAACCGGCGCGGTGCTCGGTGTTACGGCACCGACCTCAACACCACCACCCGCAGACTGAACCGACTCAACCCTCGATGGGGTAAACCCCTCAGTCGCGACATTGGCTATGTTGTTCGAACTATTACGCATACGCTCCTGCGCAACCTTCATACCGCTCAACGAGTTCGAAATACTGTCCATACCGCTCTCCAATACTCTTAGGTAGAGTATCGTCCACTTTTACCAATATAGAAGTGGTGACGGGGTGATCTGTGACCATGCTCACAGTTACACCCTCTAAAACGCCGAAACCGGGGAGTCGCTATTTTTGCGAAAGTTTGTTTTGGGCATCCAAGCCCAAGCAAACAGCAAAAACTTAACGCGACCATTTATGCCTACGGCGCCCCGACGTCCTGCGTACGTTGCGTAATCACCTCTTCGCGGCTCTACACAACTCCCTCAGTGACTCTACGCCGACATAAAGCCGCTGCTGCATCTTCTCCGTCGTTCGCTCGCGCTCTCAACTACGAATAGGCGACGGCGTCGACTATCGGGGACTAACCGCCCTCACTTCGCTCTCCATGGCGGTCAGCGTTGGACTGGCCGGACTGCGAAAACACCCCACAGGTGCTATGCAACTTCGGCGACTCTGTTAGACTCGTGCGCATGAATCGCACCCTCCTCACCGCCACGCTACTGCTAATCAGCGAGTCCGCATTGAGTGCGCCACCGCCTCAATATTGGCCACCACAGTGGCCCGGATACTGGCAGCCACAGCAATCCTTCTACCCCTCCCCAACAGCATCGGAACCCGCTGTTACTGATGGTGAGGGTGCTGAAATATCTCCTGCCGAATCAAGCAAAACCACCGAGGTGGCTCTACCCGACTCTGAAACCAACCACCAGCATGAGAAGGCACTACGAGCAATGCAGGAGGGAAACTACGCCGTAGCCTACTGCATCTGGGATCCAATGGCCGATGCGGGGGATGCCAAGGCACAGTTTAGTATCGGCTGGATGTTCCATAACGGCTACGGCCTGGCGATCGATAATCGTCAGACCCTTAAGTGGTGGACCCTTGCCGCTGAGCAGGAGTTTGCCAACGCCTCTTTTGCACTCGGCATGCTGCTAAGCCACGGCGACAATCAGGTTGAACAAGATCTACCTCTTGCCGTTGAACACTATCTCCAGGCAGCACATGCTGGACACGAAGATGCACAGTCGATGCTGGCCCACCTGATTCAGGATGAAGCTCGCAAGATGAAGCCGATCATTGCCGAATGGGGTACTAAAGAGTGGCTATTGCTAGGCAAGACTATCCGTATCAACGTCAAGCGTGCCAATGCGCGCACTCAGCCCACCCTCTCGAGTCGAGTGCTTACGGTGCTTGAAGAGGGAACAGAGTTGGTTCAGATCGGGAAGGAGCAGCGCTGGCGACAGGCTGCGCTACCTGAGAAGGGCGTTATCGTCTGGGTGCACGATTCGTTGATTGAGAAGCCTCAATCGAAAACGGGTAAATAACCGGTCAGCTGAACCAGACGAATCGGTCTTGGTTCGTTCTTCATCAAACGTCGAATGCGTTCAACATAGGCACGTGTCTCACGTGGTAGATACTGCTTGATCTGGTCCCACCCCTTCACGTCGCCTTTAACCCGCTTTAGTGCCTTCAATACTCGACCATAACCGGCGTTATAACTGGCGAAGGTGAGATAGAGCCGCTCCTGTTCGGGACGATCGCGCCACTTACGATAGATCTGACGGTCGTAGAAGATGCCCGCCGCAACGTTCCAGACTGGCGTCTCGAGTTCACCGAAGTGTGACTGGTCACGACGAATATCCTGATAGGTCGAAGGAATCAGCTGCATCAACCCTCGTGCACCCGAGCTGCTGGTTGCCTTGTAGTTAAGACCCGACTCAGCGATCGCCTGAGCCTTAAACCAGCGCCAATCGAAACTGGGACCAAAGTATCGTGCTGCATACTTTTTGAAGTACTCATCGTACTCGCTGCTCCAGACCGATGAGTCTACCGAGGGGTCGACACTTTTCGACGCCCACAGGGTGCTCGGAAGAATCATCAACAGTAGAAACAGAACACGCGTCACAACTCACACTCTCAAGAAACGAATGAGCATATTCTAATATTCTTATACCTATATTGCACGAACTATTTCCGACCAATCCAATCGGAGACTTTTGGTCTGTTTGAGAACTAAACCACAAGATATGGGAGCCGGGAGTCGCTATTTTTGCGAAAGTTTGTTTTGGGCATCCAAGCCCAAGCAAACAGCAAAAACTTAACGCGACCATTTATGCCTACGGCGCCCCGACCGTCCTGCGTACGTTGCGTAATCACCTCTTCGCGGCTCTACACAACTCCTCAGTGACTCTACGCCGACATAAAGCCGTTGCTGCATCTTCTCCGTCGTTCGCTCGCGCTCTCAACTACGAATAGGCAGACGGCGTCGACTATCGGGGACTAACCGCCCTCACTTCGCTCTCCATGGCGGTCAGCGAGGGCTTCACTCTGCCCCTCAGCTGACTATAGTTATTTAGACGCAGTTGAATCGGAAGGACGGTGACTATGCATGAGCTCTCCCTCTGCCGGGCCTTAGTTAGAGAGGTCGAAACGATCGCCAGTACTCATCAGGCGATTGCTGTCAGGTCGATTCTGATCCATCTGGGCCCCCTCTCCGGCGCTGAGGCTACGCGTCTTCGCAACGCCTATCCCGTTGCTGCTGCCGGGAGTATCGCTGAAGAGGCTGCTCTGGTGATCGAATCGACGCCGATCAGGGTTCACTGCCTGCACTGTGGCGAGGAGTCAGACACTCCCATCAATCAACTCACCTGTGGGCACTGCGGCAGGAATCACCCACTGCTCATCAGTGGTGATGAGATTGAACTGGTCAAACTGGAGTTTGACCTGCATATCCACTAAGGAGTCTCTGATTGATCCTGAACGGGATGATAGAAGATTCATCATTTTTAATGAAAGACGCAGATCGCAGTGAATAGCGGACTAGTCACAAGATTTGCGACGCAGCAACGGACGGTTTTGGTCTCATAGTGACCGAAACACGAATTGATCAGGGGTTCCCTAACTGCGATCAATCGCCAACCCAACCCCGCTGCCCCCAGCCATCTGTCGCTCGATGGAGAGGAATTGCCGTAACTGCTGCTGATAACGGGGCTGGGAGAGCATGTAGCCACTGTTGTGATCACCGCGCAGTTTGACAAACTGTTTGGGCTCCGTAGCCAGCTTGAAGAGATCGGCTCCGAGGCCAAAGGGAATGATCTCATCCTCAGGACTGTGCAACACCAACAGGGGTGCTCCCAATGAAGCGATACGTGCTGCACTGTCGAAGCGATAACGCAGGTAGACCAACTTGGTGAGAATCGGGAAATGGTAAGCCGCCAGCTCACGCATCGATGTGAAGGTCGATTCCAGAATCACCGCACGTGGATGCACCGCTGAGGCCAACTCGGTTGCAACCGCACCGCCCAGTGAACGTCCAAAGATAACCAGACGATCGGCTGTCACCCCCTTCTCACGCTGCAGGTAGTTCCAGGCCGATTTTGCATCAAGATAGAGCCCCTGCTCGCTCGGTTCTCCACGACTCTGGCCGTAGCCTCGATAATCGATGATCAGCACATTGAGGCCGAGACGATGGAAGATCGCGATTGAGTCGCGACGATGTGAGATGTTGCCACCGTTGCCGTGTAGAAAGAGCAGCGTCAGCTCAGCATCGCGTGCTGGCAGATACCATCCATGCAGATCGACACCATCCTCCGTCTTCAGTGCCACATCTTCGTAATCCATACGCCAGGCCGCTGGTGTATCGATCAACTCGCTGCTGGGAAAAAAGGTCATTGCCGGCTGCTGCAGGTAGAACCAGCCATTGAGTGCTGTCAAAGCCAACACAACTATCAGCGCACCCTGTAACAGCAGCTTCATGCCCTACCCCTTGAGACTCTTGGAGGCGATCTCAAAAACATCCTTGGAGAGCGATGGCTCCTCAAGGATGCGTGCCAGCTGTGACTTCATCGCCTCCTGACGCCCCTCATCATAGCGACGCCACTGTCCCAGTGGTGAGAGCATACGCGCCGCGATCTGCGGATTGAGCGAGTTGAGTCGAATCACCCAGTCGGCGAGGAAGCGATATCCTGATCCGTTAGCCTCATGGAACCGGACTGGATTTCGCATACAGAAGGTGCCAACCAACGAACGTACCCGGTTGGGATTGGTGAGATGGAAATCGTCATGGTTGGTCAGAGCACGCACCTGATCGAGCACACCCGGTATCGGTGAACTGGCCTGAACCGCAAACCACTTATCGAGTACCAGTGGATCCTCTTTCCATCTCTCATAGAAGGCTGAGAGCGCACTGTGCTGTTCCGGGCTACCGCTGTGTACCAGCGCTGTCAGTGCCGCCATCACATCGGTCATACTCTGGTCACGCTGGAATTGATTGAGTGCCATATTTCGCACCTCATCATTACCCAGCTCAACCAGATAACTCATACAGAGGTTACGCAGCCGACGTCGACCCATCGCTGCCGCGTCGGTTGAGTAGGGACCATCATCGGTCAGCTCATCGTAGCGTTTGATCAACGCCTCACGATGGGCAAAGGCGAGGCTGCGTCGCAGGTACTCTCGTACCACATGAATCGCCTGAGGATCGACTACCTCGACAAATTCCGCGACATAACCCTCGGCAGGCAGAGTCAGTGCCTCAGCCACCAGCGCAGGGTCGAGGGAGTGATCTGTCAGTGTCTTGCCAAAGGCGCTAGAGAGGGCATCATCAAGTGTCGGCTGCAGACCACTTTTCAATACCTGCAGCAGGCGCAGCATCACCTTCACCGAGAGCTGCTGCCCCGCATCCCAGCGGTTAAAGTCATCGCCGTCGTTACCCATCAGAAAGGCGAGTTCCTGATCACTCAGATCGAGCTTCAACTTCACCGGTGCCGAGAAGCCACGCAGCAGTGAAGGAACCGGCTCAGGGGGAATATTGATAAAGGTGAACTGCTGCTCTGACTCAGTCAGATCAAGCACCCGTTCAATACCACCCGCCTCCGCCTCACCCTTTAACTGTAGAGGTAACGGCTCACCATCGGTATCGAGCAGTGCCATTTTCAGCGGGACATGAAAGGGCTGTTTCTCCGACTGCCCGGCCGTTGGCGGGCAACTCTGTTTCACGTTCAGAGTGTAGTGCATCTGTTCAGCATCGTAGCTGCGTTCCACCACGATCTCGGGTGTCCCCGACTGGCTGTACCAGCGTTTAAACTGACTTAGGTCTGCACCGCTGGCATCCTCCATTGCCGCGATGAAATCCTCGGTGGTGACCGCCTCTCCGTCATGGCGTTCGAAATAGAGGTCACTCCCCTTACGGAAAGACGCATCACCCAGCAGGGTGTGGATCATGCGCACCACCTCAGCCCCTTTGTTGTAGACCGTCAGGGTGTAGAAGTTGTTGATCTCAACATAGGAGTCGGGGCGAACCGGATGGGACATCGGCCCCGCGTCCTCCTGGAACTGATGACCACGAAGAACACGCACATCATCAATGCGCTTAACCGCCCTCGCCGTCATATCGGCAGTGAACTGCTGGTCACGGAAGACGGTAAAACCCTCCTTGAGACTAAGCTGGAACCAGTCACGACAGGTGACCCGGTTACCCGACCAGTTGTGAAAATATTCGTGACCAATTACCGCCTCTACCCGGACAAAGTCGAGATCGGTGGCGCTCTCAGGCTGGGCCAGAACGAAACAGGAGTTGAAGACGTTGAGCCCTTTGTTCTCCATCGCTCCCATATTGAAGTCATCTACAGCTACGACCATGTAGATATCGAGATCGTATTCGCGCCCAAACATCTGCTCATCCCAGTGCATTGCCCGTTTGAGTGATGCAACGGCATGATCACACTTCGCCTCATTGCCGTGCTGGACATAGAAACGGATCGCCACCTCACGTCCAGATTGAGTCGTAAAACTATCTTCTACAGCGGCGAGATCACCGGCAACCAGTGCAAAGAGATAACTTGGTTTCGGAAAGGGATCGTGCCAGACCGCAAAATGGCGACCGTCATCGAGCTCGCCCTGCTCAAGCAGATTGCCGTTACTCAGCAGCACCGGATAACTCGCCTTATCGGCCACAATGCGAGTGGTATAGACCGTCAACACATCGGGGCGATCAGGGAAGTAGGTGATTTTACGAAAACCCTCCGCTTCACACTGGGTACAGAAGTTGCCGCTCGAAGTGTAGAGCCCCTCAAGGGCGGTATTGGCGGAGGGATTGATACGTGTAATCACCTCAAGAGTGAAGTTTGCTGGCGGCGAGTTGATCAGCAGTGCCTCATCTTCCAGGCTGTAATCAGCCTCTGTCAGCAGTTGATCATTCAGGGTGATTGAGATGAGCTGCAGATCAGCACCATCGAGACGCAGTGGTCGAACACCACCACTCTGGTCGTAGTCAGCGGAGATTGTCAGTGTCGAGGTGACTGTGGTCTCTTGTTCGGAGAGTTCAAACTGCAGTGAGAGCTGCTCAATACGATAGTCAGGGGCGGTGTAGTCTTTCAGATAGATTGTCTTGGGTGGGTGCTGCAGATCAGCCATTGGGCTCTCCAGGCTACTAAAACAGGTTAAATTTCCGACCATTATAGTGCGAAACAGCTCTCCGATGTCGGCCAAGATGCGATGAACTGGGATGTTTGACCGCAATAATTATGTGGTCTATAGATATAGGCAGACCGGTAACCAGCCGGTCAGGCTTGGTGACCACCGCCTTGCGTGGTGGTCATCGAAGCCTTTTAAAAAACAGTCAGACACAAAAAAGCCCGCACATCGCTGTGCGGGCTTTTTCTATGCGATGAAGCTCAGCTTACTTAGCAGCCTGGCGCTTCTGCATCATAGCCACGTACTCGTCGTGTGCCTTCTTCTGTGCTTCCATAGCAGCCTTCTGCTGGTCCATCATCTGCTTCTGGAAATCAGCAGCAGCCTTCTGCTGTGCTTCGATAGCAGCCTTCTGGTCAGCGCCAGGAGCAACAGGTGCGCCGTAAGGAGCGTAGCCGTAAGGCGCGCCGTAAGGAGCGTAACCGTTGTAACCGTTGTAACCGTTGTTCCAGCCGTTGTTGCCATTGTAGCTGTTGTAACCGTTGCCTGAACCGTTACCACGTGCGTTACCGCTCATGCCGAAGTTGAAGCCACCGTCGAAGTCGCCGTTACCAGCGCCGTTACCAGCACCGTAACCACTACCGTTACCATTGTTGTAACCGTTACCGTTGTTAAAACCGTTACCCCACCAAGCCTGTGAAGCGGTAGAAACTGCGAGAAGTGCGGTAGCAATCAGAATCTTGTTGAATTTCATTGTGTATCTCCTTAACTAGTGTTTAGTCTTTAACAGTGTGTGTTTTTCAAAATTTCTTTTTACTCCGTTGACTCCCCGGTTACTTCGATTTATCGATGTCCCTGAGCGCCAATGTGAATTCAGATTATTAGTATTTTCTAATATTGTCAACAACTGCAGCGCTAAAATCCTGACTGTCACGCATTAATTTGTTTTTAGTCGTAATTACAGCAAGTTAGAAATACTTATTTTTGTGTGGCTATAGATAATTTTTTTCTAAATGGGTGAATTTTGCGATAATTTCGCGATAATTTGTGTGTTTCGAGGAACTTTTAGTTACTCGTGAGATGCGATTTTCAGCAAAAGCGTTACTCCGTAGACGGGGCGCTCTGGATCAACCTTATCGATTATTACCACTCCCTCTCCACCCCCCATAAGCACACTGCGAAATTGCTGTGTGTCCATGCTTTCAGGCAGATAACCAACAACGTTGCCCTCCCTATATAGATAGATGCGCTGGTAACCCTGCGGCATCGTCTGATCGAGCAGCGGATAGAGCCGTTCACCCACCTGGAAGTGTTGATCGAGAGGTGAATGATATCCCAGATGTTGAGCGATACCCTGCAGGTGCAGTACCGGTGGAGTATTGATCTTACCGACAGCCCAGCCACTGCTGCTCAATAGAACCAGGACCAGTACCACTCTATATATAGTGTTATGAATCGCTCTCATGACCTCTTCTCCAACATTGAATGTATGGGAAGAAGTATCAGGTAGGTAGTAGCTCATAGGATGAGCCACTGGATCACGAACTCATTGATAGAGTGCTGCGCTCTTTTGCAACTGCGCATAAAGACGATCACGCAGTTGTTGCGGTTCCAACACCTCGGCATCGGGGCCGTGACGCAGGATATCCATAATCAACTCACGATCATCTGAGTAGGGAACCTTTAACAGATAGCTACCATCATCATCGAACTCACCCTGTTGATCGGGATGCCACGACTCCTGTGAGACCCAGCGTGCACGTTGCGGGCTAAAACGAATCAGAGCGGTCTCTGTTTTGGTTCCACTGAAGATACCGTATCCCGATCCCAGCATCTGATCGAGCGTTGTATCAGCAACCCGCTTCGATCTTTTATCCACTACCCGCGCAGATAAGATCGCCTCAACACCGAAGCTTCGAACCGCCTTACGTAGATGACACCAGCCATCGAGATACCAGTTATCACGGTAGTAGATCAGCCGCTGCGGTGAGACCTCGCGCTCACTCTCTTCACCACTGCTGCGATTGAGGTGTGTCAGCAATAGCCGCTTCTCAGCCAACAACGCACGGCTGACACTTTCAAAGCAGTCCAGATTGAGATGACGTTTGGCCATCTGCAGAATGCGAATTCGATTGCGAATCTGATCTGCCGAATAGTCGCCCTCCTCCAGCAACCTCTCGAGACGCTGTTGCAGCGGTGCAATATGGGGCGTTAGCAGGCCCGGCTGAAGATTCTCCAGCAGCTGCTGCATGGTCAGCAACGCATAGAGTTCTGAGGCACTGAACCAGAGTCCAGGCAGGGAGAAGTCACCGGCCGCTTCATCGTTTGTTCTGTCGAGTCGGTAGCCATGCAGCTCCCTATCCCAACTGATCGGCGCATTAAAGCGATCGCGCAGCACTTCAAGATCACGCTTAAAGGTTGCTGGAGAGACTTCCAGCGTATCGAGAAACTGCTCTCGAGTGACCAGGCGTCGGTTCTCAAGCAGCTGAATAATCTTATAGAGTCGTTCGGTACGATCCACACTTAGACCTCAATATTGGTTCTGAAGCACCCTTATACCCACTGCTTCGTCTATTGAGCGACAGGTCTGATGGGCATATCTTCGCTACCCAGAGTGATGGCGAGCATATCAGTCCGCTACAGCCACACCAATCAGCTCCGATTCAAACTGGGCTTTGATGTCACAATTACTTACTCTTAACCAGAAGCCCACTCGACTATCGCTCAACTATTCAGGAACTGAGAAGCGCATGACGCTCTACCCCCTACCCGTGAAGGAGAGCACTACCCGTTGGCGAACCAGGCTACTCGAGCTTCTTCCCCTTCAGGCGGAGCAGCGTACTCGCTCTGAGATTCACTTCTACGACACCTTTGACTGGCGACTCTATCGCGCCAACCAGTCACTACAGTGGCTAGAGGGTGAAAATGATGCCCGACTCATACTCTGTGAACGACAGCGCGGTGCACCTCGCAGCTCAATCCCACAGTCGACCCCACCGCCACGCTTTGCCAACGAGCTAGAAGCGAGTGCTCTGCAACGCGAACTCACGAGCAGACAGGGTCTGCGTGCATTCCTGCCGCTGGTAACGGTCGAACGATACTGCCATCCATTCAAGCAGATCGATAAGGAGGGTAAGACACGCCTACGCGTGACACTTGAGGAGCAGCGCATCTGTCTCGGCAACACCTCAAAACGACTTACCCTGCAACTGGTCGTCACACCATTGCGTGGCTATGAGAGAGCCGCCAAGCAGTGCGTCAAGGTACTCGAGCAGCAGCTCAAGCTCACCGCTGGCGACAACCGAACCCTACAACTTGCCCTGGCTGCCGTTGGCACCGAACCTAACCACCAGAGCTCCCGGCTCAACTTCGAACTCGATCCCAGCATGCGCTCCGACACCGCCTATCGCACCGTGCTGCTTAACCTGCTAGAGACAATGATCCGCAACGAACCGGGAACCATCGAAAATCTGGACAGTGAATTTCTACACGATTTCCGCGTTGCGATTCGGCGTAGTCGTTCACTGCTTGGACAGGCGAAACATATTCTGCCACCACATAGTCTGGCGCGATTTAAACAGGAGTTCTCCTGGCTCGGTTCGATCACCAGTCCGACACGCGACCTCGATGTTTATCTGCTGATGTTCGACAGCTATCGGCAGCGTTTACCAAAACGGCTGCGCGCCGACCTGGAGCCGCTACACACCTTTTTACAGCGTCACCACCAGAGCGAGCAGTCAACGCTGGCCATTCATCTCAGTTCGGCACGCTATCGCAACTTCAAGCAGCAGTGGCTGCGCTTTCTTAACAGTGCCCCTGCCAAGCGACCCGTAGCAAAACAAGCGTTAAAACCGATATCGCTATCGGCCCATCAACACACCTGGAAAATCTACCAACGCGTGATGCGAGAAGGT
Organism: Candidatus Reidiella endopervernicosa; assembly: GCF_013343005.1. Taxonomy (GTDB): domain Bacteria; phylum Pseudomonadota; class Gammaproteobacteria; genus Reidiella; species Reidiella endopervernicosa. Next base: position 2,047,337 of record NZ_CP054491.1, on the reverse strand, counting down.
GCGGCCATCACCCCCCAATCACCGGCAGATGATCTGCATGAACTGCGAAAATCGTGCAAGAAGCTACGCTATCTAATGGAGTTCTTTCAGTCGATCTATTCTGCCAAGGCGATCAAACATCAGATCAAGGAACTCAAACGGCTGCAGGATAATCTTGGAGATTTCCAGGATCTTGAGGTACAGATCCATACCCTGCAGCGCTTTGGTTTAGAAATGCCTGAAGAGTTACAGGTGGAGCAGCGCCATCTGGATGCGATCGACAGGCTGCTATCCATACTCGAGGGCGAGATGCACGCAGTACGTACACGCTTTGAACACTGTTTCAGACGCTTTGCAGATCAGAAAAACCAGCAGCGTTTTTCACAACTCTTCCACTCCGATGGGCCCGCAGCGCAATGAAGACCATCGCCTGTTATAACATCAAGGGCGGCGTGGGAAAGACGGCCACCGCTATCAACCTCTCCTACCTCTCCGCCCTTGAGGGACACTCAACGCTGGTTTGGGATCTCGATCCGCAGGGCGCGGCCAGTTTCTACTTCCGTATCAAGGCAAAGATAAAAGGTGGCACTACTGAACTCTTCAAACGCCGCAGCCGTCTGCAACGAGCGATCAAGGCGACCGACTACGAGGGGCTCGATCTGATCCCAGCCGACTTCTCCTATCGCAACCTCGACCTGCTACTGGAACAGAAGAAGCATTCGGGCCAGCAGCTAGGCAAACTGCTCAAGCCAATACATTCAGAGTACGACTATCTCTTTCTCGACTGTCCCCCCAGCATCTCGCTGGTCTCCGAGAACGTCTTTGAGATGGCCGATCTAATACTGGTGCCAACGATCCCGAGCACCCTTTCGTTGCGCACACTTTCTCAACTTCAGAAGTTCTGCAGCAACAACGGCTACAACAAGGGGAAAATCGTGCCCTTCTTTTCGATGGCCGACCTACGCAAAACCCTGCATCGAACCATTCTTGAGCACCCACCGAAACGGGGTGAGCCGATGCTCAATCGGCATATTCCCTACGCCAGCGAGATTGAGCAGATGGGTGTTAAACGTGCGGCTGTCGAAACCTATGCCCACAGCAGTAAAGCCGCAGCTGCATACCGAGCCCTCTGGAGTGAACTCAAGCAGCGCTATTTGTAGCCTCTAGCTGACGCGCTCGCACCAGTGAAAGGAGTGTCGCCGAACCTTGCCACCCTTGCGACGATTCAGAATTAGCCATCTTTAGTCTCGCCACTGTCGCTGTTGGCAGCAGTTTGCCATCTTCGCTATCGGGTTGAATGCCATCCAGCAGATGAATCAGCAGCTCTTCCAGGCCTGGATTGTGCCCGACCAGCATCACGCGTTGGGCATTTACGGAACTCTCCGATAACAGCCGCTGACCGCCATGGAGAGCGAAGTGAGGGCGGTTAGTCCCCGATAGTCGACGCCGTCTGTATATTCGTAGTTGAGAGCGCGAGCGAACGACGGAGAAGATGCAGCAGCGGCTTTATGTCGGCGTAGAGTCACTGAGGGAGTTGTGTAGAGCCGCGAAGAGGTGATTACGCAACGTACGCAGGACGGTCGGGGCGCCGCAGGCATAAACGGTCGCGTGAAGTTTTGCTGTTTGCTTGGGCTTGATGCCCAAAACAAACTTTCGCAAAAATAGCGACTCCCCGGTCTAGCAGTGTATTGAGATCAGCCAGATAGAGCCGACCGTCATTTACCACTACTGACGTTTTGAGTCCCATCGCCGCCGCACAGCGTCTGGCCGTGGCATCGGCACGAACCGCCGGTGAGGCGATAATGAGATCGGGAATCAGATCGTGATCACGCAACCACTGACCAATACGAGTCGCTCCGCGCCGTCCTCGCTTTTTCAGAGGGCGATTGAAATCTGAACTGGAAACTCGCCAGTCCGATTTACCGTGTCGTAGCAGTAGTAACTCTTCCAAAACGTTTCTCTACTCTCTATATCCGCTCTTTTCCTGCTGAGTGTAAACCGTCAGTCACAGAGTCGTTCAGCCGATCGATCAGATGGTGGTTATCCTTGAGAGGACTATTCACATCACGTGATACCGGATAGATCTGTAGTTCACCCACAAACGGTTGCAGGATCTGCTTCACCTGATCAGCACGCTGCTCTTCTGGATCGAGCCAGGCGGCAAAGGCGTCGGGCTGAAGGATCACCGGCATACGATCGTGGTAAGGCTTCATCTGCTCATTAGCCGTGGTTGTCAAAATCGTGCACGACTCCACCACGCCACTGCCATCTTTAGGCTCCCAGTGCGCCCAGAGTCCTGCAAATCCAATTGGGGTACGATCCGGCAGACCGATCCAGTAGGGCTGTTTTCCCTGTGCTGTCTGCTGCCACTCATAAAAGCCATCGGCCGGTATCAGGCAACGCTTGCGTCGAAACGCCGAGCGAAAAGCGGGTTTATCGGCCACGGTTTCAGCACGTGCATTAATCAGATGGTTGGCAATCTTCATCGAATCGGCCCAGGAGGGGATCAGCCCCCAGTGGGTAAAATCGAGCTCGCGCCCTACCCCTCTAACCTGACGAATGGTGGCAATCGACTGGCCGGGTGCAATATTAAACCGTTGTTCAAAACCGGCGGGCACCCTGTCGAGGTCGAAATAGTCACTCAGAAACTGCGCATCAGTAGATAGGGTAAAACGACCACACATTGGCACCAGCCTCCTGGTCATCTAATAAAATATTGCTACACAACAACACCGTCATAGGGCTTCCATCAGTTAAATAGCATTTAATTATCTGCTGAACTATTACTACAACCTACTGAATTGGAACCAATTAATCACTAGTCTATTGATAATTTAGCCGATATACTCAATTGAGTTATAGACTTAGTCTTATTATTATAATAATCAACAGGCATCCGATTTTATGTCCCTGCTTAAAAACGGAAACAAGCGCAATCCGCCTAGTCTGCGTACGAGATACATCGCTCTTACGCTGCTGCTCGGTCTGCTTGTCATCTCAATCGTGCTGTTTTTCTACAGCGATGCGGTGTCGACCAAACGTCAGGTTACCGATGAGCTGGTCGGCCTCAATGCAAAGCTAAATAAGCTTGATGGTGTGCGCAGCAATCTCAATGAGATCTACCGAAACATCGATCTCTTTCTGCTAGACCCTACACAGGGTAACCATGCGGAAGTCGTCCACCACCTAATCTCAGACTCCATTATCTACACCCGTCAACTCAACGAGGAGTTCCAGAGCGAACGAAGTGGCCTGGCAAGTACGGCTTCTGCACTGGGTGAACAGCACAGTGCACTGCGAATCAGCGTCGCAGATCTGATCGACTCGAGAATGGACGTCAACCGTCAGTATCCCGGTCTGGCGCTCTCTGCCAATGAGATGTCGTCACCACAGCAGGGCGTTAGCAACTCCTTTCTTATCTTGATTGCAGAGATTGAAAACGGTGATTTCGAGCCGAAATCTGTCGAGCTATACCCGATGCTGCTCAAGACCCGCTCACTCTGGCTGAGCCAGATCTCGCAGATGCGAATCTACCTCGCAAACCGCTTTGCCTCATTCTCCAATGAGATTCTGGTAACCCAGGCCGAATCACTCGATGACCTGCATCTGACATTTCTCAATAATGTCGACACCCTGGAAGCACTCTATGCCAATGAGGATAGCTTCGAGGGCCCCGATATTGTTGCCATGATTGCGAATGAATCTTCTGAGTGGATCAATATTTTCCAACAGGTCAGAAAAATATCCGAATCGGGAAAGTGGCGTAGCGACAGTCACATCATGAAGAGTAATCTGATCCCGTTGACCGATGATATCTCTGCCTCAATCCTATCGATTGAGAATCTGCTCCAAACTCAGGAGCAAAGCGTCGCAGAAAGATTGAGGAAAAACACCGAGACGCTGAGTACGCTGCTGTTTACCATCGTCTTGCTCTTTCTACTCTATATATCGGCCATCCTCTTCTCGCTCGAATGGATGGTCTTCAGACCCATCTCCAGTGTTGCGATGGCCCTCAGATCAAAGGCCTTCAATATCGAATCACCTGAACTGGTCGTTAGTAAGTCTCGTGAAATTGACTATCTCGTTGAGGCCTTTCATCAAATGGACGAGCAGGTCAATCAGCGTGAGAATGCACTGGAACATCAGGCACTTCACGACCATCTGACCGGCCTACCGAATCGTTTCATGCTCAACCAACGCCTCGAGTATCAACTACTCACCTCCGAGCGAAACCAGAAAACATTCACCCTCTTCCTGATGGACCTTGATCACTTTAAGGATGTAAATGACTCCCTCGGCCACGCCACGGGAGATATGTTGCTCATCGAGGTGGCTAACCGACTAGCCACACAGGTTCGCAAGACTGACACCGTCGCGCGACTCGGTGGTGATGAATTCGCCATTCTCCTTCCCGATACCGGCAGAGACGAATCTGAGCTGCTCGCGAAATCGATCTTTGAGTCTATTACGGCACCCTTCTCTATCGGTGAACAGACGATAAACGTTGGCGTGAGTATCGGTATTGTCAGCTATCCCGTTGATGGCAACGATGTCATGAGCCTGCTACAACACGCCGATATCGCAATGTATATAGCCAAGCGCAATCGCACCAGCTTCTCCCACTACGACGCCAGCGAAGATCACCACAGCCTGAACCGACTCGGTCTGATTAACGATCTTCGCAAAGCGCTGACAAACGATAGCCTGGAGCTCAATTTCCAGCCGCAGGTCGATGTCGATGGTACAACGATCACCGGTGCCGAAGCGCTGTTACGCTGGAACCATCCGCTACACGGATTTATCCAACCCGACAAAATCGTCGAATTGGCTGAATATGTCGGCATCATCCATCAGCTCTCGTTCTGGGTACTCGACAATGCCATTGCCCAGTGTAGCCAGTGGCATCAGCAAGGCATCTCGATATCAATCGCGGTGAATCTATCGGTACAGGATCTTGCCAACCCGTCACTTTGTGATCAGATCGGCCAGCTACTTGATCGCCATCAACTGCCCAGTGAGCAGCTCACTCTGGAGATCACCGAAAGCGGCATGATGGAGAATCCCGCCCGTTCAATTGAGGTACTAAAAGTACTAAGTAGCATGGGCATCAACCTCTCAATTGATGACTTTGGTACCGGCTTCTCGTCCCTCGCCTATCTCAAACAGCTACCCGTCAATGAGTTGAAAATCGACAAGTCATTCGTGCTCGATATGGACAGTGATGAGAGCGATGCGGTCATCGTCCAATCGACTATCAACCTCGGCCACAACCTCGGTCTTAGGGTCATTGCTGAGGGTGTTGAACACGCGGGGCTGCTCAAGATGGTCAGATCATTTGGCTGTGACCAGGCTCAAGGCTATCTCTTTGGTAAACCGCAGGACAGTGTGCAGTTCACCGATTGGCTGACTCGCAGTGCTCAGCATGAGGCCGTGTTGAGTCAAAAAGTAGGGACAAACAATCATTAACTCCCAGCAAGGCTCACACTACGTAAGCAATTACTTACAGATCAAGTAGAAATCCTTACCTTGCTGAGGGTAATCCATACAACTACTGTAAGCTATTACCAAACCACAGGGATGATAAGGCCATGAGCTGCCAGGACTGTCCATTAAAACGAGAAGATGTAATCACCATGCACAGCGAGAAACTGTGCGAAAGATGTAAATCCGGTTCACCCCACAACCTACTGCTCTACGTCGGCAATAGTCACGGAAGTTACGATCTATTGATGTCGGGCCACGACGACGACTGTTTTCAGAAGGTGATCAAGCGTCTTATTGAGGCGTGTCTCTCATTCAAACTCTTCGGTTTTAACGATGACAGTTACAACGTGGTGCGGCAGTGGCAATCGAATGGATCGGAAGAGTTTGCAGCTAGCGCCTAGCATTTCCCTAAGAAGTTAGAGAGATATATAACGGCAGAACTCTGACCATGCCCATCAGTGGGCCATCATCACACCATCAATTCACCCTTGTTCAGATAACTAAATAGCTCTGGATAGCGCGTAGCGATATTTGGATCCAACAGTGGATCTTCATCATCTGGCAGTGCTCCGGCAGCAATATCGAAGTCCTCATCCTTCAGCTCCTCCTGCAACAGAGGAAATGCCATCCGGCGCTGACCGCCATGGAGAGCGAAGTGAGGGCGGTTAGTCCCGATAGTCGACGCCGTCTGCCTATTCGTAGTTGAGAGCGCGAGCGAACGACGGAGAAGATGCAGCAGCGGCTTTATGTCGGCGTAGAGTCACTGAGGGAGTTGTGTAGAGCCGCGAAGAGGTGATTACGCAACGTACGCAGGACGGTCGGGCGCCGCAGGCATAAACGGTCGCGTTAAGTTTTGCTGTTTGCTTGGGCTTGGATGCCCAAAACAAACTTTCGCAAAATAGCGACTCCCGGTCTTCGAAATTCATATGATTTCGCTGATGAGAGATCAACTCCCTACCCGCTTCGATGAGCCGATCGATAGAGTCATTATCACCACCATCGGCACTATCAACAGCCTGAAGCATCTTACGCGTCAGATCGACCACAATCAGATGCTGTCCCAATAGCTCTTCCATCTCGTCATGTCCCCGGTCGGTACGAGCCAGTAGAACCTGATAGAGATGATCCTCAATGGGGTGGTGAATTTTGTCGGTGTACTCCCGGACGTAACTGACAATCTCACTCATCAGCTTTGCAGGCAGTGGTTTGGTGAATTTAAGCACCTCCAACTGCCCCTCAAGAATATCCATCAAACGATTAGAATTGAGGTGATCCCGATAGAGTCGCGCCAAAGTCTTATGCATTAAATATCATCCTTAAACCCATTTATCTTACCAACGACCTTAGACCATCTTTGCTGCGCAATACACCCCAGTCACACTCGGGGAGTCGCTATTTTGCGAAAGTTTGTTTTGGGCATCCAAGCCCAAGCAAACAGCAAAACTTAACGCGACCGTTTATGCCTACGGCGCCCCGACGTCCTGCGTTCGTTGCGTAATCACCTCTTCGCGGCTCTACACAACTCCCTCAGTGACTCTACGCCGACATAAAGCCGCTGCTGCATCTTCTTCGTCGTTCGCTCGCGCTCTCAACTACGAATATGCAGACGGCGTCGACTATCGCGGACTAACCGCCTTCGCTTCGCTATCCATGGCGGTCAGCGAGGGAAAAACAGAATGGATCTTTATCAATTCTTGGTGAAAGGTTCCAAATACCCCTCACTGATCAACACACTCTTAATTTCAGGCTCAGTAAGCAAGACAGCATTGGTCAGACCACCGAAGTTATGAATAAGCACCTGAGACCGGCAAAGAAGCAGATAATCGAGCATTACGCCTTCGAGCGCGCCCTTTCGATCTCTCTCAATGAAGTTTGGCATCAGCCACTTTCGCGGCCCTCGTCCTTCAACGACACCTCCTTCATCTCTCAGTACCTCGGCTGAAACTACATTGTGAAACTGCCCACGTATATCGTCGACAAAAGCCTGTTCATCGCTAGCCACAAAGATAACCACATCGGTATCAGAATCGATATTTGATATCTCATCCCTGATCACACGATGGAAGCGCTCGTAACTGGGGATCGTGCGGCGACTGTCGTGCCGTGCGTCTGTCCCTCTAAACTGAACGCCAATTACTCGCTTGCCTTTGAAATGATCGGCAACAAAGGCATCTCGCTTCTCCAGAAGCCCTCGGTTAACCTTTATATATCGCCCAATGACCTTGTTCGCCCGTTGACGATCACTATCGGTAGGGATCTGCTTGTGAGAAATATGATGCTCAGCAGAGGTTGAATTGAACAGAGGATAGTAGGAAGCACTCCAGAACAAGCCGCTATCAACGCGGTAGATAGATCCAAAAAGATCCCAAAACCTCATCTGTTTAACTCTACGGCCATAGTGCTTTTGCACACGGCGTAGTGATACCTCAACACTGCTGTCGAGACCATTCAAACTTTCGAAACACTCATCCCATGTATTTGTGCCAGTGAAGTAAGCCTGATGACCACTAAAATCAACAACCACATCACACTGCAACGACTGCTCCTCCTTGCACAACAGCGTATTGATGACCTGCAAGAACAGAGAAAAAAGTCCAACATCCCTCTCCTTGATAACAAGCAGTGGTCGCTCTCCCTGAGCCTCGACAAACTTTTCAAACTGACAATCTACGTTTTTCTGTGATTGACGAAGGGATAACTTCTTGTTATTCCGAGTTGGCCAATATCGCTTAAGCGCAGACATATACGGTGCAACAAGTTGATTCATTCACTCTCCTACATTCCAATTGCTATCACCTCTTCACAACCAGATTATTGGACGCCTCAACATGGTCGGCAAAACCGGTACCCGCCTCCGTATAGATGTTGAATACCGCCGTCGCCCCAGCCCTTCGCAGCACGAGCTCCTCATCAGGGAATTTTGCAGTTGCCGCAACACGCCCCGAGAATGAGATATCACGCAGTTGGCACAGCGCATCGAGATTTGCCTCTAGATTGGGAAGCGCCAGCATAACCAGCTGAATGGAGTGGTCCTGTTCAATCTTCTCCCAGAAGTCGGCATCACTCGGATCGCCATGTAACACCTTGCGGTCCTCCTCCTGGTGACACCTCACCACATCGGCATCAAAGTCGATGCCGACCACGATGTCACCATGCAGTTCGCGCATCTTCTCATAGGCACCGCTACCAACTCGCCCCATGCCAAAGACCGCTATCGTCGCTCCAAGCGTATCGAGCAGCCGATCATCGGCCAGACGTTCATCTCGCTGGAAGCGCATCCAGAAACCACGCAAACGACTATAGATCTGATCGTCGCTGCTCGTGAGCGGTGCTGCGACGACAAAGGAGAGAGAGAGTGCGATAGCGATCACCACCAGCCATTCGCTATCGAGCCATCCGCTGGAAACACCAATAGCTGCCACGATCAGACCAAATTCGCTGTAGTTGCTCAGGTTCAACGTCGCCAGCAGTGAAGTACGCGCGCGCAGCTTGAAACGGGTCATCAGCCCATAAAAGAGCGCCGACTTTACAAACATGAACGGCACCAACAGCGTACCGATAATCAGCGCCTCCAGCGTCAGCTGCCCCGTCATGCCTATTGAGAGGAAAAAACCGACCAGAAAGAGATCCTTGAAACCGAGCATTGTCTTCGAGAGTTCGATCGACTTGGGATGGCTTGATATCAAAACGCCCATAATCAGCGCCCCCAGATCATCCTTCACCCCACCCAGTTCAAACAGCTCCGCACCACCGAGCGCCAGTACCAGCCCATAGAGAATCAGCAGCTCACCGTGGCCAGTCTTGTTGAGCAGATAATGAAACAGCGGGCGCAGCGGAATCAGTAGGAACAGCAGCAGTGCCCAGGGCGAGGGAATCTTGCCGGTCGAGGCGGCGAGGAAGATCACCGCTGCCAGGTCCTGCATAACCAGGATGCCGATAGCAATGCGGCCATGCAGTGAGCGCATCTCGCCCTTCTCTTCCAGCGCCTTGACCACAAAGACTGTGCTAGAGAAGCTCAGCGCAAATGCGACCATCAACGTGGTCTTGAAATCGAGACCGGCAAAAAGTGGTGCGCCCAATAGCACCAGAACAAAGATTGCAGCACCGAATAGCGCAATAACCAGCGAAATATGGATTAGCGTGACCGACCAGACCTGCGGTCTGATCAGCATCTTTAAATTCAGTTTCAGACCAAGCTCGCGGTAAAGAGCAGCAGCGTAATGCCGAGATCGGCCAGTTTCTGTAGCAGATCACCGCTCGCGAAACCCATGTAGTTAAGCGCGAAACCGGTCGCCAGAAAGCCGACCAGTGGTGGCAGGCCGATGCCTTTGGCCAGAAAACCAAGCAGAAATGCGAGCGTGATCCACTCAACATCGCCCAGTGCTATTGCTACCCACTCAAAGTCCATTGATCTACGCCCTATCCCATCCGAAAAGGAGTGTTCATTATGCCGGATAACAGGGGCCAACCACACACCCTTTAGGTGCAGTCATAGCCCCCCGTGAGAAGAAGCGGTAAGCTCCCTCCCAGCCAGATGAATTGGCCGACAGATAGAACAGAAGAGATAGAGATATGAGCTTTGCCTCGCTGGGCCTCTCCGAGCCGATCCTCGATGCCCTTGCCGACCAGGAGTACCAGTCACCCTCCCCCATCCAGTCCGAGGCGATTCCCGCCGTACTGGCGGGTCGTGACCTGATGGCAGCGGCTCAGACCGGCACTGGCAAGACCGCAGCCTTTACCCTACCAATTCTGGAACGGCTCTCCAGCGGCGAACGTGCGCAGGCCAATCAGGCACGGGTACTGGTGCTTACTCCCACCCGCGAGCTGGCAGCACAGGTCGGTGAGAACATTAGTACCTACGGTCGTTATCTGGTGCTGCGCTCTACCGTCGTTTATGGCGGGGTGAAGATCAATCCGCAGATGATGGCCTTGCGAAGGGGTGTCGATCTGCTGGTAGCCACGCCGGGGCGTCTGCTCGATCTCTACAACCAGAATGCGGTGAAATTTAAACAGCTCGAGGTGCTGGTACTCGATGAGGCCGATCGCATGCTCGATCTTGGCTTTATCGACGACATTCGCAAAATTATCTCGCTGCTACCGAAACAGCGTCAGAACCTGATGTTCTCGGCCACCTTCTCCGATGAGGTTCGCACGCTGGCCAAAACCATCGTTAACAATCCGGTCGAGATATCCGTCACACCACGCAACACCACTGCCAAAACGGTCAAACAGTGGCTCTGCCCGGTCGACAAAAAACGTAAACCTGACCTGCTCACCCATCTGATCAAAACGGAACAGTGGGGACAGGTACTGGTCTTCACCAAGACCAAACAGGGTGCTGACCGCCTGACGCGGCACCTAAGCAATAAGGGAATCAAAACCGCTGCGATTCATGGCAACAAGAGTCAGGCGGTCCGCACCAATACGCTTGCCGACTTCAAGGCGGGAACAATCCAGATTCTGGTCGCCACCGATATCGCCGCCCGTGGCCTCGATATCGACCAGCTGCCGCAGGTGGTCAACTTCGACCTGCCCCATGTAGCGCAGGACTACATACATCGCATCGGTCGCACCGGGCGTGCCGGTCTTAGTGGTGAAGCGGTATCGCTGGTCAGTGCCGATGAGTTTGACGACCTCTCCAAGATCGAGAGCCTGATCAAACATGAGCTAAAACGGGAGTATGTGGGCGGCTATGAGCCGGTGCACGAGCTACCGCAGTCGCGTCTCGACCTGCGCCCAAAAAAACCGAAAAAGCCCAAGAAACCTAAAAAGCCGAAGATTGAGCACAAAGATGGACAGCGCGTAGGAAAACAGAAACAGGAAAAGGTAATTACGAGCAAAAAACCGATCAAACGTAGAAGACGCACGTAGACCACACCGGGGTCGGAGCCGCCTTTCAACTCCGCCCCATAGATGCAATCGAGAGGGTTAAGCACCAGGTGGTCAACTTCGAACCGCCCCATCGTAGCGCAGGACTACATACATCGCACGGTCGCACCGGCGCTGGGTCTTAGCGGTGAAGCGGTATCGCTGGTCAGTGCCGATGAGTTAACCTCCAAGATCAGAGCCTGATCAAACGAGCTGAAACGATATGTGGCGCAGCCTGACGATACCCGCAGTGCGCCTTCGACCTGCGCCCAAAAACCGAAAGCTTCGAAACCGCCAAAAGCCGAAGTCTGAGCCCAATGATGGCCAGCGCGTAGAAGACAGAAACAGGAAAAGTAACTTACGAGCAAAAGCCGATCAACGTAGAAGACGCACTAGACCATCCTGGCTCAGAGCCGCAGTTCGACTCCACCATCGATGATCGAGAGGAGTTACGCTTGACCCGGCGTACTCTGAACGAGCGCCCCTTCATCTTCCTCACCAGTTTCGTGCGCTTCACCGCCTTCTGCGAGACGGCGACATAGGCCCAGTTATCAAAGATCTGAATCTTACCGACCTGCTTGCCCTCGATACCCTGTTTGCCTGTCAGGGCACCGAGAATATCGCCGGGACGTAGCTTCTGCTTCTTGCCGCCGTCAATCTGCAGCGTCGCCATCTCTGGCGCCACCGGTTCGTTGCCCAACACACTCTGGGGCGGAAGCGTCTCACCGACAATGGTCCGGTCGATAAAGTGGCCTAGCATCTCCACCTTGTAGTGCTCTTTGTCGCTGAACAGCGAGAAGGCAACACCCTTACTGCCCGCACGTCCGGTACGACCGATACGGTGGTGTGCAATCGGATCGTTAGAGCATGGATAGTGACCACGCATCAAGGCTCGATATCGACCAGCGCCCACATCGGTGCCACCTAGTCGAGACACTCTTGCTGGCAAACTGCACCAGCGCCTGACCCGTACGCTGTTCCCAGATCACCAATGCGTTTGCAACGACTAACCGATCTGGTGAGGTGCGCTAAAGTCGCGCCTCACGCTTTATTAGGAAGACCACACGATCAGGTCGTGCGTCAACAGCAGCGCGTTGCCTCCAGGCGCTGTTCATAATCAGCCACCTTGAAGAAGTGCTGACCGATAGTGGAGTCATCATGTGTTGCGGTCACCTGCACCATCATCGGCTTCACCATAATGCGCTTGGCAATCGACTCGATCTTTGGTGGAAAGGTGGCCCCAAAGAGCGTCAGACGCTTTAAGTCTCATCGACATCGCATCAAGCGCCGTTGGAACCCATCTCCAGCATGCCCGCCTATCCGGCCAGCAATCAGCTTCCAGCTCCGACCTACGAAGTGCTCCAACGACGCCCCGGCGTACCGACAATGATATGCGCCCCATGCTCCAGAGAACCGATCTGTGGACCAAACGGAACCCCACCACAGAGCGTCAACACCTTAATATTGGGAATGGAGCGCGCCAGTCGACGAATCTCCTTCCCTACCTGGTCAGCCAGTTCACGCGTCGGACGAGAGCACCAACGACTGCCCGAAACTCCTCGAGCCTGCTGCACGCCCCAATCCAAACGCGCCCTTCGATCGTCTTTCCTGGCAATCACATCCTGGCCAGAATGCGGGCAGACTCCTGAATCGGTGTCATCGACTCAAACCAAGCGTGGATAGGTTCTTCAACAGATCGGTATGCAGCTTAAGATTAGAGAAATCGGTGTTGCTCAAGGGAGATATTCCTGTCTGGATGTAGCAGCAGACATGCTAGCTACAGGAGTTTGGAGGTCGAGAGTGCGCCACTATACCTCCAGCGGGTAGCACAGCGACTACAGTGAGGCGTTATCAGGCTTGCTCAAACAGACTTATTATATGGGTACCGCCCCTTTAGCTCTCAGACTACAGAGTGGCACTCTCAGGGGATAGAAAACCGGGAGTCGCTATTTTTGCGAAAGTTTGTTTTGGGCATCCAAGCCCAAGCAAACAGCAAAAACTTAACGCGACCGTTTATGCCTTCGGCGCCCCGACCGTCCTGCGTACGTTGCGTAATCACCTCTTCGCGGCTCTACACAACTCCCTCAGTGACTCTACGCCGACATAAAGCCGCTGCTGCATCTTCTTCGTCGTCCGCTCGCGCTCTCAACTACGAATAGGCAGACGGCGTCGACTATCGGGACTAACCGCCCTCACTTCGCTCTCCATGGCGGTCAGCGTTGGAATAGCTGCCTTTATTGTCCAATAGCACTGGGTAATTGAGCAGAAGTTGTATGAAAGGTTAGCTATAAAGTTTCATCTGACCCCACTTATTGTGGCCAGATATCATGGGATACTACAAGCCTCGGCGTATCCAACTCCACCTGTAGTATTGACAGTAACGCCACCATTCGACGCTGAAAGTGCAGCTGCATTTTGCCATGGACGGAATCTGAAGAAAACTGCCATCAGCAGTCTCAGTAAGAGAGATGATCACCGTTGGAAAAGTGTTGCCGCTCGCTGCCAAGCAGGTTTCTGTGTTGGCGATCGTAGTAATTACTGTCAAGCCATCGTTGTTTCCATTGGCACTAAATGTATTGTTGCTTACTGTCGCATTGACATCTGAGTCACCGAAGTTATCGATGAGTAATCCTGTGGCTGTATTATTGATAAGCGAATATTGCTTATGGTGATATCAGCTCGGCTGTGAGCTACAGCAAGATTTCCGACAAAGATCTTGATGGTTTTGTCGCTTGAACTGTCCCTAAATCAACGAAGCTATTATCGATGATATTGATCGTTGAGGTAGCATTATCATTAACAAAGAGATCGATTCCATCAGCTAGAGAAAGACCATTTCCGTCTGTATCATTGCCGCTGATATTGAAGCTCACTGAGGAACCACCTGGACAGAGAAGTCCATTACATCCGTACTGACACCAGTAAAGGTATTACGGTTACTAGAGTTACCGATGGTGATGCTGTCACTACCACTGGTACCATTGATATCAATCTCGATGCCGTCTTTCCATGTGTTAGTAAAGCTGCTGCCAGTAATGGTGGCATTAATTGTGCTCGAGGTACTGGTAATAATATCGACAGCATTTTGCATGCCACTGAGGGTGGTGTCACCGCTAAAGGCGAGTCCGTCCACTGTCAAGATCAGGATGCCGGTAGCGAGACCGGAGTTGTCGATATCCAGACCATCCACTGCGGTGGAGCTGTTCGTTATGCTGCTATCGCTCAGGCTTACGGTTCCAATTGAGTTGGACAAACTGATGCTGTCACCACCAGTATTAGACAATGTAACATTCTGTACCGTCAGTCCTGTGATACCTGCTCCACGGATACGCTTGCATTGCCGGTTAGGGTAACGCCTTTGATGGTGTTGCCGTTAGATACGGTGATAGCATCGACGCCTCCAGTCGCTGTAATGGTGGGTGGTGTTCCCGCTGCAATCGTTAGCCCACTTACTGACAGTCCTTCTCCTTCACCGATTAGTTGGCCTGCTGTTGTCAGGGTGATGCCACCGCTATATGAGCCAGAATATACAAAGATAGTCTCTGCGCTTGATGCTGCCGCTGCGCCAGCTGCAAGAGTGTTAAATGGTTTTCAGAGGTTCCATCGCCACCTGCAGCAGCCGAATCATCCACGTACCACACCATACCACTCAGAGAAATATTGGCGGTGCCAACATCAGAATTAGGGTCCACACCGTCATTGTCATTCAGTGTGTATTGAAAGCTATCACTGCTAATGTTTGCAGGAGGCGTGTAGACAAAACTTCCGTTACTACTCATGGTTACCGAGCCTCCTTTGCTTGTCGCTATGGTACCTGTTGTGGCTGTCAGGGCATTGCTTGGTGATTCTGTATCACTATCATTTGCTAGCACACCAGGGGCAGCAAAGGTTTTTCGTGTTGCCTGTGGCGCTAAAGCTATCCACCGCAGCTGTTGGTTCATCGTTGACCGAATTAACGGTGATACTCACCGTTGCTGCGGCTGAAGTAGCTCCCTCATTATCGGTCACGGTAAAGGCGAAGCTGTCACTGCCAAAATAGTTGGCTGCAGGAGTGTAAGTCAGATTTGGTGCGGTGCCGCTCAACGCCCCGTAGGCAGGATTGGTGCTCACCGTATACGTGCTGATGCTGCCATCACTGTCGTTGCCCGCCAGGGTAATCGCCTCGGGTATGTCTTCATTGGTGCTCGTCGTCTGACCTGTTGCAGTCGGCCTATCGTTGACCGAATTAACAGTAATGCTCACCGCCACCGCGACTGAAGTAGCTCCCTCATTATCGGTCACGGTAAAGGTGAAGCTGTCGCCGCCAAAATAGTTGGCTTGCAGGAGTGTAAGTCAGGTTTGGTCCGGTGCCACTCAACGCCCCGTGGACAGGATTGGTGCTCACCGTATACGTGCTGATGCTGCCATCACTGTCGTTGCCCGCCAGGGTAATCGCCTTGGGTGTGTCTTCATTGGTGCTCATCGTCTGACCTGTTGCAGTCGGCCCATCGTTGACCGAATTAACAGTAATGCTCACCGCCACCGCGGCTGAAGTAGCTCCCTCATTATCGGTCACGGTAAAGGTGAAGCTGTCGCTGCCAAAATAGTTGGCTGCAGGAGTGTAAGTCAGATTTGGTGCAGTGCCACTCAACGCCCCGTGGACAGGATTGGTGCTCACCGTATATGTGCTGATGCTGCCATCACTGTCGCTGCCCGCCAGAGTAATCGCCTTGGGTGTGTCTTCATTGGTGCTCGTCGTCTGACCTGTTGCAGTCGGCCCATCGTTGACCGAATTAACAGTAATGCTCACCGCCACCGCGGCTGAAGTAGCTCCCTCATTATCGGTCACGGTAAAGGTGAAGCTGTCGCTGCCAAAATAGTTGGCTGCAGGAGTGTAAGTCAGGTTTGGTGCGGTGCCGCTCAACGCCCCGTGGACAGGATTGGTGCTCACCGTATATGTGCTGATGCTGCCATCACTGTCGTTGCCCGCCAGGGTAATCGCCTTGGGTGTGTCTTCATCTGTAGCTAGGCTTAAATTATTAGCATCAGGTGTCTGATTCTCAATTTCTATACAGCCAGCAAGAGCAGTCGATATAACAAAACAATTCCGATTAAATGTACATTTGAAGCAAAGCGAGCATGCATATGTTGTCCTTAACATGGTGTGTGTTAATTTCGTAACCTATTGTTTTATTTGTGCCCGGGACCGGAGTCGAACCGGTACGACCTTGCGGTCGGGAGATTTTAAGTCTCCTGCGTATACCAATTTCGCCACCCGGGCTTGATGCGGTGACTCGATCACAGAGGCTGCGTGATTCGCGCGCGATACGTGATCTCTCGGTACCGAAGCGCCCTATTGCGGGGTCGTCCTCTGCACCGAGCGGCATTATACCCTACCCCCGGCTCATTCAAAGGCTCTTCGTTATCAATTTGCGACTAATCTTGCCGGGTTGGTTCTCTCGGCAGGGATGCTGATATGATCGGCTCAGTGCAGGGCTGCAGCGGCAGTCGATCACCCTAATAACAATGAGAGCACGAGATTATGAATGGAACCCAGCCGTCTCACCTTCTATCTATCTTCACCGGCGCAACACTGCTGATTGGCTCAGCCACACTCAGTGCGACTACCAGCACGCCACCCCATATGAGCCCGCCGTTACGCTGACCGCTGCAACACTGCTGGATGAATCAGTCACGACCTCTGAGCACTACCGTATCGAGCCTGAGGTGGCGAATGACGGCAGGATGAACAGCTACCAGCTCAGCTCTGAGATTCAGTCGCTCGTGGTCCACACCGATTCGCTGCTGCGTGAGCGCGCCCACGAGATCGAGGCGATTGTGGCACTGCGGCAGATGAAGGAGAGCGACACCTTCCAGAAGGGCTTTATGGCTGCTGCCGAGGCACCGATCAGTCTGACGCGTAATCTGGTCACCGATCCGGTCGGCACGCTTGAATCTATCCCTCTGGCATCGGCAATGTGCTAAGTGACGTAGGCGCGGCTATCTCCAGCATCGGCAAGGAGAGCAGTGATGAAGACGATACGCTGGCCAAGAACCTGCTCGGTTTTAACACCGTTAAACGCCGTCTCGCTGCCGAGCTGGGTGTTGATCCCTACTCCAGTAACAGACTGCTGCAGGAGGAGCTGGATGATGTGGCGTGGTCGGTATTTGCCGGTGGTGCACCGATTGAGGCGGTGATGGTGGCGGCACCGATGGTTGCCTCGGTCTCGGTACGCATCAGCAACGGTACCCAGAGCGACCCCAACGGCTGGAAGATCAGCCCCACCACGATGCTAAAGGCCGCTGATCAGTCGGCGCAGAAAATCGGCCTTAGCTCGGGGAGTCGCTATTTTGCGAAAGTTTGTTTTGGGCATCCAGCCCAAGCAAACAGCAAAACTTAACGCGACCATTTATGCCTACGGCGCCCCGACGTCCTGCGTTCGTTGCGTAATCACCCTTCGCGGCTCTACACAACTCCCTCAGTGACTCTACGCCGACATAAAGCCGCTGCTGCATCTTCTGTCGTCCGCTCGCGCTCTCAACTACGAATATGCAGACGGCGTCGACTATCGCGGACTAACCGCCTTCGCTTCGCTATCCATGGCGGTCAGCGGAAGAGGAGTCGACCCAGCTCGTCTACCACCCCATCTGCAGCGTGAACCACCTCACACGACAGGTCGCAGCTATCAGCATCCTGGAAGGGGCGCTCGGTAGAGAGGCGCTACTGAAAAGCAACAGCGGTGCTGATTCCGAGATGGCATGTCGCCACGCCCAGCAGCAGGCTGAGCTGATCTACAACTACCACACCAACAGAGACCGCGTGATCAATCTCCATAGTCAGGATGGGCAACTACAGCTGGTCGACTGGAGCGGTAACAAGATCTATCCCGTAATCGCCGACTACCTCACCCTGAGTGAGTCCAACAATGGTTTGATCGAGGCTCTTACCAGGCCTTCAACCAGCAAGCGAATTCTATGGCTCTCTGGTCGCGCCTCTCCCCAGCTTCTAAGTGCACTCAGCAAACAGGGTATTGAGCTTGTGGAGCAGGCCCAGACCACCCCTCTAAGCGTGGCTGAGATCCTGCTGCCAGAACGGGTACAGGAACAGCGTGAGGCGGAGAACAAGGGCAACCGCACCGGAGAGATCGCCTCCAGTATCGGTAGCACCATCGGCAGCGTGTTCGACGCCATCACACCCGACCTGGGAGAGGCAGAGGCGCCGCCCGAAGCGCAGTAGCCACCTCCCCAGCCACATCGAAACGATGCCGATCCAATCGAGCGTCGTTTTTTTATCTTAAAAATTGGTGTTGACCCGTCTATAGGATCAGGGTTCATGATTGTTTTTCGACGGCAATTGGTGACTTTATGTTGACGGTGACCCAGATCGCCAGAAAGTTTGGCATCTCCAGAGCGACCATTCTGTACTACGAGCGTGAGGGCTTGCTAATGCCTGCTAATCGTTCGGATAACGGCTACAGGTGGTACGGCGACAGTGAGATTGAGCGGTTGGAGGCGATTGTCGCTTACCGTTCGTATGGGATACCCGTCGCAAACATAGGTGACCTGCTCGATCGTAAACAGGGAGCGTCTCAATTCCAGATTTTGAGAGATCACCTCAATGAACTGGGAAAAGAGATCAACCTTCTTAGGAGACAGCAGAAGGCGATAGTCGCTTTACTGCAGGAACCAAAATTGTTGGAGGAAAACATGGTAACTAAAGAGCGTTGGGTAGCAATCATGTCGGCTGCAGGATTTGATGAAGCAGCGATGCGAACATGGCACCAGAAGTTTGAGCAGATGGAGCCGGACGAGCATCAGAAGTTTCTTGAGTCTTTAGGCATTCATGCCGAAGAGATAGCACGAATCCGTAGCCTGTAACATCAACGGTCTCAGGGACGAGACCACCCATCTTCACTACTCCCGAAACAAGAGTTTCAGACAAAAAAAGACCTAGCGAAAACGCTAGGTCTTTCTTCTTAGTGGAGGCCGGACCCGGAGTCGAACCGGGCTACAAGGATTTGCAATCCTCTGCCTAACCGCTTGGCTATCCGGCCAGATATAAAAAACCCCGGTCAATCGACCAGGGTCTAGTATTTGGAGCGGGAAACGAGATTCGAACTCGCGACCCCGACCTTGGCAAGGTCGTGCTCTACCAACTGAGCTATTCCCGCGAGAGCCGGTTCTACATCGGCCAGCTTATCTGTCAAGCCAAGTTATGAACTTTTCCTGTAAAATTGGCCATGCCTTGATGAGGTAGACGATCATCGACCAGAGCGTCAGGCTGCAGCCATAGATCAACACGATGCCAGCATCGTAGGTGGGGAAAGGGCCGATTGAGTCTCCATAGAGTAGCAACAGGATGGCCCCAATCTGGGCGCTGGTCTTGAGCTTGCCGACCATCATCACCGCCACCTTCACCCGTTCACCAATCGCTGCCATCCACTCTCGCAGTGCCGAGATAGCGATCTCACGGCCGATGATGATCAGCGCGGGGATCGCCAGCAGCGGCGTGGGATGTGCCTGTACCAGCAGCACCAGTGCGGCGGCAACAATCAGCTTATCGGCGACCGGATCGAGGAAGGCACCGAAGGGTGACTCCTGCTTGAGGCGACGTGCCAGATAACCATCGAGCCAGTCGGTAAGACCGGCCAGGGCGAAGATCAGGGTGGTGACCTCATTTGACCAGCTATAGGGGAGATAGAAGACCACGACGAAGACCGGTATCAGTGCGATACGCAGCAGCGTGAGCAGATTAGGAATGTTCAGTGGCATTGAGCCCTGCCCTTTCAGTCATTGTCGTTATGAAACTGGTCATATATCCGTTGTGCAAGTGCCTTGCTGATACTGGGTACCTTGGCAAGATCCTCGACACCGGCGCGTGCGATCTCTCTCAGCCCACCAAACTGTTTTAGCAACTGCTGTCGGCGCTTGGGACCCATCCCCTCAATATCCTCCAACGGTGAACGCTTGCGTGCCTTGGCACGGCGTTGACGGTGGGCGGTGATGGCAAAGCGGTGGGCTTCATCCCGTATCTGCTGCACCAGGTGCAGAGCCGACGAATCATCGGGCAGTATAATGGGGGCCTTGGAGTCGGACAAGAAGAGCTGTTCCATACCGGCTCGCCGTTCCGGCCCCTTGGCCACACCGACCAGCGTCACACCCTCCACCTGCAACTCATCAAGCACCTTACGCGCCTCACTCAGCTGCCCCTTGCCGCCATCGATAAAGAGGATATCGGGCAGTATCCCCTCCCCCTTCTTCAAGCGGGTATAGCGTCGCATCAGCGCCTGGTTCATCGCCGCATAGTCATCACCACCGGTGATGCCTTCGATATTAAAACGGCGATAGTCGGACTTGATCGGCCCCTCATGACCGAAGACCACACAGGAGGCAACGGTCGCCTCGCCCATCGTATGGCTAATGTCAAAACACTCCATGCGTGCCGGCAGCTCATCGAGCTTGAGCGCCTCCTGCAGCGCCTCAAAACGCTGATAGACACCGGCACGGCTCTGCAACCGGGCGCTGAGAGCATGTTCGGCATTGGCGACGGCCATCTTCAGCCAGCGTGAGCGCTCACCGCGCAGCCGACTGCTGATCGCCACCTTGCGTCCAGCCCGCTCGCTGAAGGCCGCCTCCAGCAGCTCATGCTCGTTCGGTTCGACATTGATCAGAATCTCGGCAGGCACTTCGCGCTCAAAGTAGTACTGAGCGATGAAAGCGCCCACCACCTCCTGCAGATCAGCATCAGGCGGCACCTTGGGAAAGAGGCTTTTGTTGCCCAGATTACGACCATTGCGGATAAAGAAGAGCTGTATCGAGGCGGTTCCGCCCTTCAGCACCGCACCAACCACATCGAGATCGCCGCTCTCACCGCTCACATACTGCTTCTCCTGCACCCGACGCATGTTGGCGATCTGGTCGCGATAGTGAGCCGCCTGCTCAAACTCCAGCTTCTGTGAACTCGCCTCCATACGTTCGACAAGCTCGTCGATCACCTCATTATTGCGCCCCTCGAGAAACAGCGTGGTACGGCGTACATCCTCACCATAGGCCGCCTCGTCGATCAGTCCGGTACAGGGAGCGGTGCAGCGTTTGATCTGATACTGCAGACAGGGACGCGTGCGGTTGGCAAAGAAGCTCGGCTCGCACTGACGCACCTGAAAGAGCTTCTGTAACAGATTGAGACTCTCACGCACCGCACCGGCATTGGGATAGGGACCGAAGTAGCGCCCCTTGCCGCGCTTGGCACCGCGATGGGTGGTCAGGCGCGGAAAGGTCTCATCGGTGGAGACATAGATATAGGGATAACTCTTATCATCACGCAGCAGCACGTTATAGCGCGGCTTGTGCTCCTTGATCAGCGTGTTCTCAAGGATCAGCGCCTCACTCTCGGTGTGAGTGATGGTGATGGCAATGTCACGGATCTGCGCCACCATCGCGTGGGTCTTGATCGTCTGACCGGAGCGGTTGAAGTAGCTCGAGACACGTCGCTTGAGATTGCGTGCCTTGCCGACATAAATCACCGTTCCCGCCTCGTCGAGCATCCGGTAGACACCGGGCTTCGAGGTCAGGCTTTTGAGAAACGCCTTGTGATCGAAGGGGGGATTGTCGTTCTGCTCTTCACTCATGTGCAGCGATTATGCCGTATTGGGCTCAGCGCTTACGACCCTTTTTACCCAGCAGCTCATCGGCCGAGGCGAAGACATCACGGAACATCTCGGGGGTGAGACGACGAGTCTGGGTGTTGTAGCGGCTGCAGTGGTAGGAGTCGAGCAGCCAGCGATCGCCTTCGAGCGGGTAACGATTATTGTGACCGAACTTATGCTGTGAGGCCTTCAGCCCGAGTGCACGCAACACCGCATTATGGGCGACACCACCCAGAGCCATGACGACAGCCCCCTTCTTCAGACCATTCAGTTCATTCTGCAGATAGGGGCTACAGGCGACCACCTCTGAGGTAAGCGGTTTGTTCTGCGGCGGCAGGCACTTGACCGCATTGGTAATACGACACCCCTTGAGCTTCAGCCCATCATCGGCCGAGACCGACTCAGGTCTATTGCCGTAACCGAAGTGGTGCAGCGTCTCGTAGAGCAGCACGCCCGCATAGTCGCCGGTAAAAGGGCGACCGGTGGCGTTGGCGCCGTGCATACCGGGCGCAAGGCCAACAATCAGTAGATCGGGATTCTTCGCACCAAACGGTGCAACGGGTCGGGCGTGGTAGTCGGGGTACTCTTCACCCACCTCGTCGAGGAATTCACTGAGGCGTGGGCAGAGGCGGCAATCGACATCGAAACTGAGTTTTTGATCCATAGCAAAGTGTGCTGAGTAGCTTTCGAGGCTGCCAAGCTTACCACTCGGTCGTGTGCCAGGGGTCAGAGATTCTCCTGATCTCGCATATTGGTATCGACCACACCGTAGCGGATCGCCAGATGGGTCAACGCCACATCATTCTCTACCTTTAGTTTCTCGTAGAGCCGATAGCGATAGGTACTAACCGTCTTCGGGCTGAGGTGAAGCTTCTCCGAGGTCTCCTGGATACTGTAGCCCTGGGTGATCATCATCATCACCTGCATCTCGCGTTGCGAGAGTTTGGAGAATGGGGTCTCATCGCCATCGAGCATCGAGAGTGCGAGGCTCTGCGCGATATCGGGGCTGATATGTTTTTTACCGGAAAAGACCGTCTTCACCGATGCAATGATCTCATCGGAGGCGCAGTTTTTGGTGATATAACCCGAAGCACCCGCATTGAGCAGACGGCTGGGGAAAGGGTCGTCGGTATGAACGGTGAGAATAATCACTTTAGTACCGGGCTGGATACTAGAGATCTTAGTGGTCGCTTCAAGACCACCGATGCCGGGCATATCGACATCCATGATCACCACATCGACCTCATTCTTACGAACAAAATCGATTGCCTCCTCTCCACTGGTCGCCTCAGCGATCACCTCAATCCCTACAGCATCATCTAGAATTCGTTTGGTACCGGTACGAATCAGCTGATGGTCATCAACGAGTAAAACTCGAATCATCTCAATTCCTTATTGTGCGTTCAGTCCGATTTGAGTCTACCACCCACGACAAACAATTGTCATACGATGACAGCATCGGAACTGTGACATTAATCACGGAGTACGGAAATTAATTATAGAAAAGCAGCAGCGATATAACACCATAGATCAGGCGTGGTAAATAGCGATTAACCAAAGTTAACAACGGATGTTAAAAACTTTACACGTTGCATGGTTCACAAAAATAGAATCCCGCCAAAATTCACCACATGCACGGCGATATACTGCAACGATGCAGATCAATAAGCTGATTACCGCCCTACTCCTACTGACCCTTTCACTATCGGCCACGGCCGAGTGGCACAGAGACGAGCAGCCCATCATGGGTACGTTGATCCGAGTCGAACTGTGGCACTCAGATTCTACGCTCGGTAAGGCGGCCGTCGCTGCGGTCTTCGAGGAGATGCACCGCATCGACCATTTGATGAGCCCCTACAAGGAACAGAGTGAACTCTCCCGGGTTAACCGTGAGGCGGCCAATCAACCGGTAGTCATCAGTAGTGAACTCTACCAGCTCATTGAACGCGCCAACGAGGTCTCAGAGCTCTCGAACGGCAGCTTCGATATCACCTTCGCCAGCGTTGGCCACCTCTACGACTACCGCAATCAGATCAATCCCAGTGCCGATACCATCGAGGCACAGCTCAACACCATCGACTACCGCCACCTGATACTTAACCCCATGCAGCAGAGCATCTCCTATACACGTCATGGTGTGCGTATCGATCTGGGTGGAATCGCCAAGGGGCATGCAGTGGATCGCTCCATCGCTCTTCTCAAACGGCGCGGTATCAGCCAGGCACTGGTCAGTGCCGGTGGCGATACCCGCATCCTCGGCAACAAACAGGGGCGTCCCTGGATGACCGGTATCCGTGACCCAAGGAATCCAGGCCGCAGCGAGGTGGTCGTACCGCTGAGTAATGCCGCCATCTCCACCTCTGGTGACTACGAGCGCTACTTTGAGAAGGACGGCATTCGCCATCACCACATCATCAGTCCATCAACGGGACGCTCGGTTGATGAGCTACGCAGCGTATCGATTATCAGCGCCAACGCCACCACTACTGATGCCTTATCAACCACGGTGTTTGTGCTCGGTCTGAAAGCTGGCATGAAACTGGTAGAGGCTTCACCGGATCTCGAAGCGATCATCATCGATAACCAGGGCAAGATGCACTACTCATCGGGGCTGGGTACTCCACAGAGATAACAGTACAGAGATAACAGTACGGTCCTATCCAGATAGCCGTTCTGTGCCAGACGACTCGCCTTTACTGTTTAGACTCTCTCCACACACAAAACCCGTAACAAGCGTCTATACTCTTGTCCGCTGGTGTTATCTATTAAACTCAATTAGCCTGAATGACCGACTGCCGTTGCGACTCCCCTTTAGACCCCATGACAAACCTCAGAATCATCTTTCCACTACTGCTTCTATTAACCGTTGTTGTTACGGCAATGGTGATGCATGTCTCGCAACTTCAATCGAACCTGATCAACTCCACCGCGCTCAAAACCGCTGAACTCTATTCAGTCGCTTTAACCCAGTTCCGTAGCCTCTACTCATCAGAGGTGGTGTCGAAGGCGAGCGCATCGGGTCTCGATGTCACTCACGACTATGTGGATCGCGATAACGCAATTCCACTACCAGCGACACTCGGTATGAAACTGGGTGAAGAGATCGGCAAACATGCCACCGGGGCCAGGGCGCAGCTCTACAGCCCCTATCCGTTTCCCTGGAGAAGCGAATCGAGAGTGCAGAGAGCATTTGAAAAAGATGCCTGGGCTTTTCTCTCTGTAAACACCGACCAGAGTTTCTCCCGTTTTGAGTCGACGGGTGAAACCACTCTGTTGCGCTACGCCACCGCCGATGTGATGCAACAGGCCTGCGTTGATTGCCATAACACCTACCCTGACACACCCAAGGATGACTGGCAGGTGGGCGATGTACGTGGCGTACTGGTTATCAGCCTGCCGATCGATGACATCATTGCGCAGACCGAAGAGAGCCTGAGATATACAACCTTCGCCTACGCTGCCATCGGACTTGGCATTGTATTGGTGATCGCCTTTGTCATCGTCAGGCTGCGCAACCAGTCGAAGGTGCTGCAGCAGCGGGTCGAGGAGCGTACCGCCAGAATCGAGAAGGAGATCGGTGAACGAAAGCAGGCTATGAACTCATTGATAGAGTCCGAAGAACACAACCGATTGCTGCTCGATTCGGCGGGTGACGGTATCTACGGCCTCGATCTGAACGGCAATACAACCTTTATCAACCCGGCCGCCTGCAAGATGCTCGGTTATAAAGTGGATGAACTGCTCGGTAAACCGATCCATGAGATTGTGCACCACAACCATCCCGACGGTTCCGATTACCCCAGCGAAGAGTGCCCGATGTACGCCGCCTTTACTGACGGTGAAGTACATCGGGTTGAGGATGAGGTGTTATGGCGCAAGGATGGCAGCAGCTTCCCGATTGAGTACACCAGCACCCCGGTCTACAAAAACGGGGCGCTTGTCGGCGCGGTGGTGACCTTCAACGACTCGAGTGAGCGCAAGAAGATGGAGCGCATGAAGAACGAATTCATCTCAACCGTCAGCCATGAACTACGCACACCGCTAACATCCATCAAGGGCTCACTCGGGCTCATCGCCAACGGACAGTTTGATGAAGATCCCAAGACGGCCAGAAAGATGTTGCGCATCGCCTACGAGAACAGCGAGCGCCTCACCCTGCTGATCAACGACCTGCTCGATATCAACAAAATTGAAAACAGCGATACGCTGTTCGAGATGAAACCGCTCAATCTTAGGACATTGCTGGTCGATGCCATCTACGCCAATCAGGGATTCTCCGATAAATACAACGTCAAACTCAGCTGGCAACCAAGCGATGAAGATCAACTCACCATCAGCGCCGATAAAAACAGGCTGATACAGGTCCTCTCAAACCTCTGCTCCAATGCGATCAAGTTCTCACCCGAGGATGGTGAGGTTGTCATCTCTACGAGCCACGATGATAAAACCGTCCGAATCTCAATCACTGACAACGGCCCCGGCATCGCCGCCGATTATCAACAGAGCATCTTCGAGAAATTCGTTCAGGCCGACTCATCCGACACACGCAATACCGGCGGCACAGGCCTGGGACTTGCGATCACCAAGGAGATCATCGAACGACACGGCGGCACGATAGGTCTCGAGAGCACACCGGGAGAGGGTGCCAGCTTCTACTTTGACCTCCCCCTCACCGATAAGAGTCACTGAGTCAGCATGACTCAACTGGTATCACTATTTTGGAATCCCAGCTTTTACGCGATTTCTACCACCTCTTTTTGCACGATAGAGTGCATCTATCCGCCCTCTTTAGCATGGCATCGATATCATCACCCAACACAAAGCTTGCAACACCGAAGCTGGATGTTCGTTGACCGATTTCAGAAAATGGCTGCATCTCAATTTCCATTCTGAGTTTCTCAGCAACTCTTATCGCCTGATTCAGATCGGACTCAGGACAGATAATCATAAACTCCTCTCCACCCCAGCGACCGGCAAAATCCGTCACTCGAACGGATTTCAGGATTAACCGCGCAATAACAATCAACACCTCATCACCCACCTGATGACCATAACTATCATTGATCTGCTTAAAATTATCGAGATCGCACAAAATCACTGACAGTGGTTTTTCATAGCGTCTTGCACGTTTCAACTCAAGCTCAAAAATATCATCTACTTTTTTCGGTTATATAACCCTGTCAGATAGTCGGTACTTGAAAGCTCTTCGATCTGTTTCTTATCCGTAATGTTCTGCTGGATGGCGGTATAACCGATAATTTCGCCGTGTTCATTCAGGTCTGCTTCAACATTCGCTTCTACCCAGTAGCCACTACCATCCTTCGCCCTGTTCAGGATCTCACCACACCAACTATTCCCCTGTTCAATCGCCCGCCACATCTCACTGTAGACCTTATCGGACATATCAGGATGACGAATAATATTGTGTGGTTGTGTTAACAACTCCTGAGTGGAGTATTTCGAAATTTGGCTAAACGCCTCTGAGGCGTATGTAAAACGACCGTTGAGATCAGTACTCGAGGTGATGATATAGCGGTCCAGAATATCGATATAGCGCTGTAGTTTGTTATGCGCCTGCTTGAGCTCATCCGCTCGCTTCTCGACCAGCGCCCTCAGCTGTCGAACCACCAACACAAGCCCAAACGCTACCAGCAGCAGTAAAATCGAGCCGCTCACCAGCCATACGACCCATTGAGGAATCTCACTATCAATATTCAAATAGTCGCTATAGACAATATGCCCCAGCTCCGCATCGGGTGGAACCATCGTCTCCGTTCGGTAGATCTCGGCAATACGCACAAAGCGGTCAGCGTTAAGATGCCCAACCTCAACCAGATTTGGCATGATCATCTCTCGGGTCGAGCTGGCCTCATACAGAAGTGCGGCACGACTCTTTTGGATCCATATCGTTCGATGGTCCAGTCAACAACCTCCTCCGGGTTTTCCAGCGCGTATTGCCACCCTTTGAGTGCCGCACGACGGAATCGCAGCGCAAGCTCAGGCTGCGTTTGCATGATATCTTCACTGGTAAAGAGCATGTCACCGTATAGATCGATGCCGTAATTGAGCGGATTGATCATTCTGACTGAAACCCCTCGCTCCCTGTAATAGTAGGGCTGGTCTGTCAGATAGGCGGTCATCGCATCGGCATCGCCGGTAATGAGCGCATCGTCTTTGAAGGTATGGGGAACATCTCGGGGAGTCGCTATTTTTGCGGAAGCATGTTTTGGGCATCCAAGCCCAAGCAAGCGGCAAATACTTAACGCGACCGTTTATGCCTACGGCGCCCCGACCGTCCTGCGTACGTTGCGTAATCACCTCTTCGCGGCTCTACACAACTCCCTCAGTGACTCTACGCCGACATAAAGCCGCTGCTGCATCTTCTTCGTCGTTCGCTCGCGCTCTCAACTACGAATAGGCAGACGGCGTCGACTATCGGGACTAACCGCCTTCGCTTCGCTATCCATGGCGGTCAGCGAGAAAATCCCGTCATCCATACCCTCCTGGTGAAACATGGCGGTAATAGCGGCATCATCAACTCCCTGCTGCCGCATCAACCGCTTCCCCTTGAGTTCAAGCGGTCCGTAGATGTTCGCCTCAGCAAGCGTCAGCAGGACCAGAGGCGAGTGTTGAAAAATTGCACACAGTACGACAACCGGCTTCCCTGAAGCCGATGCAAAATAAGACTCGAGTCTGCCACCCCAAACTGCGCCTCTCCATCGATCACCTGATCGACCGGAGAGATGAGGGATCACGCTCATTAATCTCGACCTCGAGGACTCCTCGGCAAAAGCCCTTCTCCTGTGCCGCATAGTAGCCTGCAAATTGAAACTGGTGATACCACTTCAACTCCAGCGTCACCTTGTCAGCGGCTAGTACGCCAGCCTGAGTCACGATTTGTAGAGACAGGATGACAAACAAGATAGCCATTCGCGATGGAGCGCGTACACAAGACATGAAGGCACAGCCCCTCTTGGGCGAGACAGATAATCGATCGGTTAAACACCAGACAAACATCAGATTATTTCAGCACTAACCACTGCGTCGAGTAGAGATGGCAAGACAATTCAACAGCATGGATCGCAAAACACTCCTCACCAGTCTCCACACCACGCCCTGAGATTGGCATCCAGCATCAGAACCAACCGTAACAGCGGTTAGAGGCGTGTAAAATCCTCAGCTCAATCAATCAGACCAACGGGATCGGCACTGGTACTACCCACATAGATCGAAACGCTATCGATATCGGCACTGTTTACAACAATAGGGCTGATATCTGAGGTGAAGATGTCATCATCATGATCATAAAAACCCCTACCAAAATACTCGTCATCCTCCAGCAACCGGTCGCCATCAAAATCGGTTCCTGCATAGAGTAGATAGGTTCCATCTGGGACGTTACTCATGCTAAACGGCACCTCTGGTTCAAATAGCGCCACATCGAGATTCATGCGTATTTGCTTGACCACATTCAGCGTTGATTCATCCACCAGCACCATATAAACATTGCCGACATCTCTCTCATCTAAAGTAGAAACTCTGTCGGTCACATTGATCCGTGTGACATATTGATCGCCATTGCTCATTACAAATGTAATATCGAGCAGGTAGAGACCGTCACCAAATTGATCGCGGTCGATATCGAGCTGGTAGTCACCGAAGCCTTCACCATCGACGGCCGTGGGGGTCAGCGTGGCCCAGGGGTAGTTGAGCGTTATCGAGTCGACAGTGAATGTGCCACTCCACTTCACGATCGAGATGGTTTGAGAGCTAGAGAGAACCATATTGTCGATTTCGTAGATGATACCGACCTCGTCATGCACGGGTGGTGTCGCACCACCAGCAATTGCCTGTGCCTGCTGCACCGCCTTGAGTGCATCGATCTTCCCGTAGCCATAGGTGTCATTGCGCACAGCCGCACCATCCCCGCTCAGGTCGGTCGTGATCGCACCATTTTCGATCAGCGCAGTGAGTAGCGTGGGCGTCAGTTCAGAGTAGACCGATTTCATCAGGGCAATAACACCGGCAACATGGGGCGTTGCCATGGAGGTGCCCTGTTTATGGTCATACCCCGACTCACGGCTACCGGATGAGACATCCACCGAGGTGCTGAGGATGGTGCTATCAAACTTGCCATCGTTATCGGCATCGATCTTACTGTCCCCTCCCGGTGCGACCAGATCGAGCGTGGGGCCATAGTTTGAATAGTAGGCCTGCTCGTCGCCCATACCGAGAGCTCCCACAGAGACCACACCTTCGTAATCGGATGGGTAGTGTGGAGCATCGCTGCCATCATTGCCCTTTGCGGCAATCACGATCACCCCGGCATTCAGGGCCGCACTGATCGCATCTTTCGATGCTTGGTTGACGTAGGCGCCACCCAGACTCAGATTGATAATATCGGCCGCCTGCGGCGGAACCGTGGCGGAGTCGTTTGCCAGGCCTGCCGCATACAAGATTCCCTGAGCGACATCATAGGAGGCACCCGATCCCCCCTCGCCCAGTACCCGGATCGGCATTATCCGCACATCGGGCGCTACGCCGGCCACCCCGGTGGTGGTATTGGTACTCGCCGCGATGGTGCCGGCCACATGGGTGCCGTGCCAGACGCTATATGAAATAACTATATCACCGGGATCGTCGGGGTCGGGGTCTGGATCGATGCCATCGCCATCATTACTCATTGAGGTTGATACGATAAAATCGTAACCAGTCGAGAGTAGATTGCCCGATAGATCTTCATGGGCCATAAAGACACCACTATCAATAACTGCGACGATAACCGACGCATCGCCGGTGGTGATATCCCAGGTGTCGGGAAGGTTTATCGCCGGGTAGTGCCACTGCTGCTCATAGTGCAGATCATCGGGTACGAGGCTCATTTTCTGGATATAGTTCGGTTCTGCATAGTCGATGCGACTATCCTGACGTAGTCGCTTGATCGCTTTAATAGTTTCGAAGGCTTCCCGATCCTTCTGACTTAAACCGATGCCGTAGCGACCGTCCAACAGGCTGTATTCACTTTCATCCTGGTCACTGCTAGCGGCTGACTGCAGCTTCCCTGAAGCGGAGTTCTGGCCCATATCGTTGACCGAAAACAGCGAGGCTCGATCTGCAGCGCCACGTATCATGCTGACACTGCCACGGCTGCTGACAGATTCAATCGCTCCGGGGAGTCGCTATTTTGCGAAAGTTTGTTTTGGGCACCCAAGCCCAAGCAAACAGCAAAACTTAACGCGACCGTTTATGCCTTCGGCGCCCCGACCGTCCTGCGTACGTTGCGTAATCACCTCTTCGCGGCTCTACACAACTCCCTCAGTGACTCTACGCCGACATAAAGCCGCTGCTGCATCTTCTTCGTCGTCCGCTCGCGCTCTCAACTACGAATAGGCAGACGGCGTCGACTATCGGGGACTAACCGCCCTCACTTCGCTCTCCATGGCGGTCAGCGGTGGCCGCCGCCACACCCTTTTTATCGGCACCTGCGCCCGGTGGATTCACCACCTCACTTTTCAGCTTTGCAATGACCTGACCGGGAACAAAATCGTCTTCGAGGCGCAGCGTTTGCACTTCGTCTACCGAGGTGAGATCCATAAATGTCGCCAACTTATAGGTGCTTTTACCACGGTAGGCGGCAACCACAATGTAATATTCGCCTCCTGTCGGAACGTGAAGCGTCTCACTGCTATGGGTTCCCAGAGCGGTAGCCACCGGAGATTCTGGATCATCGACTGAATAGAGATAGAGATCGAGATCGTTAGCGTTCTCTAACCCTGTCTCATCATCGGGGTTTTTGATGGTCAAACATATCCTTTGACCTACTGGCAGATAGGCTCTGTAGATATCGACCTCATCCGCACTGTAGGTAAACCGCTCTCCTTCGATACCTGTCGCCGTTTTGCTCACAAATCCCCAGACATTCCCTAGCGAAGAGGGAGATATTAATAGCTGCGCGGTCGCTGTTGTGTTGTTGCTCTGATAGTCAGCATTGATATCATTTACATCAGAGTCCACTGTTCCCGTTCCCGACAACCCCAGCACTCCAGATAAGGTCACACCACCACTGGCGGCAACGCTGATGTCGTGTGACACGCTGTGCTGCCCTCCTCGGTCATCGGTCACTGTCAGGATTGCCGTATGGGTACCATCTGCAAAGTAGGTATGGGTGGTCGATGCACCACTGCCCTGAAAGCCATCACCAAAATCCCACCCATAGCCGACGACGCTTCCATCAGAATCGCTGGAGGTGGTGGCATCGAAGTTGACCGTTACTGGGCTGGTGCCTGAGTTCACATCGACCGTAAAGGCCGCCGTGGGAAGTGTATTGGGGCCCTGCACGGTGATGGTGCGCACATCAGCCACATCCCCCTGGCTGGCACTATCGGTTGCCAACATCTGGACATCGTAGCTGCCTGGAACGGTATAGGTGTGCGAAGTGGTCACGCCCGAGGCGTTATCCCCGTCACCAAACTGCCAAAAATAGTTGATGATATCGTTGTCAGGATCGGATGAGGTTGAGGCGTCAAAACTGACCGTCAGCGGTGCAGGCCCGCTATCCACATCGACATCGTATCGGGCCGTCGGGTAGTGGCTTGCCGAAATAGAGTCGATGACATCGCTATCACTATCCTCAGCGCCAGCATTGTCGGTGACCGTCAGCGTGGCCGTATAGCTGCCATCGGAAGTGTAGGTATGGGAGACCTGTTGACCCACACCAGAGTCTCCGTCACCAAAGTCCCAGGCGTAGGAGACAATGGAGCCATCGGTATCAGTTGAACCGGAGGCATCAAAATTGACCGTCAGTGGCGTGGTGCCTGAATCGGTATCGACGCTAAAGGCAGCGGTCGGTGCCTGATTGGCTGGCAGTACCCGAATAATGTGTGCCGTGCTCAGCTTCGTGGCGGCATCATCATCACGCACCGTCAGCGTCGCAAGGTAGACTCCCGGCGTCGTATAACTGTGTGCCACAGTCTGACCATTGCCACTGGAGCCATCACCAAAGTCCCACCCGTAGGCGACGATCGTGCCGTCGGAATCACCTGATGCAGACGCATCGAAGTTCACCGTCAACGGTCCCTCTCCACTATCGGTATCGACACTGAAGAGTGCGGTGGGAGCGTTATTGGCAATCCACACCGAAATAGTCTGAGGTGTGGCGTTATCTATCGCCCCTTCATTATCGGTAACCGTGAGAGTTACTGAGTGATTACCGACGTTCGTGTAACTGTGGCTAACCTGCTGACCGGTGGCAGTACTGCCATCACCAAAGAGCCATGAATAGCCGGCGATACTTCCATCGCTGTCACTCGATGGGCTTGCATCAAAATTGACCATCAACGGGCTGTGTCCCGTTCCGACATCGACAATAAAAGATGCCGAGGGGGCCTCATTGGTACTCAATACCTCGACAACCCGTACCGTACCGTGCCACTGGCCTTAGCACCGGCATCATCAGTCACGGTTAAGTTAACCGAGTACTTGCCTGGCGTAGTGTAGAGATGTGTCACCTGCCGCCCCGTGGCAGAGCTGCCATCGCCAAAGTCCCAGCGGTATTCTGCAACGCTGCCGTCGATATCGCTGGATGTGGAGGCGTCAAAATTGACCGATTCACCACTGTCGATGCTGCTGGTACTGACCGTGAACCCTGCCGTGGGTGCCAGGTTAGGTGTTGGAGAGTCAGATCCCTGCGAAAAACAGCCCGACAACATAACCAAGAGTGATAGATATGTAATGAACCGACTGTAAGATCGATACGGGTGTTGGAGAGCGCTGGTCAAAATTGTCATAATCTTCTTTACAACAGTTGGCTACAGGCTGCAGCCAACTGTGGTTAATAAAGCCATAAGGGTCTGACGCCAATAGAGTAAGTCGAGCTGCCTCCGGCATTCAGAATGTGTAGCAAGAGGAGATCAACCAAAGGCACTTCCCTGATAGAAATTTCAATGTATCAGTGAAATATCGAACAAATATGACGCCCACAGCCCGCAGCATTTCTACGTTTTAATCAAAAAAACTACCAACCTCATCACCTGGCGCTTAGTAGTGATAGTTCACCCGGATATTGGCTCCGTAATTGGCAACGTTGTTAGTTGTCAGTGAGGGCAATTGGGAACACTCGGCCGAGTAGCTGAGCGCAACATTCCGATAACAGGCTGGATTATCCAGCGTGACACTGTTGTCCCAATAATCGAGATGGGTGGCGAAGGTAGTGCTCAGATGTTTGCTAAAGGCGTACTCAATATAGGGCTCAATCTTGGTTCGATAGCTGTGGTTACGCTGTTCACGATAGGCAACATGGTGAGTAGTCCCACCTGCAAGATTGACACTCTGTCTGCTTGATAGCTCTGAGTGGAGTGTATAGAAGTAGAGCTTTGAATCGATTCCGACAGAGAGCGAATTCGACAGATGATGGTTGAGATCCAGCCCCCCATAATGCCAATAAAGAGTGTATTGATATCGTGACTGACCGATTGCAGCAGCGTCTGATCCAGCTTTAACTGTGTGAGATCCGCCGATAGATCATGATGAGCCGCCGAGAGCCCCATCTTGGCAGTAAAGGTGTTATTGATTGGGAATAACACCACTCCATCAAGATGATTACGCACCAATAATCCACTCAGGTGATCGGTGGAACCCGCGTTATAACTCGCCAACGAGCCATCCAGATCCGGGAGTCGCTATTTTTGCGAAAGTTTGTTTTGGGCATCCAAGCCCAAGCAAACAGCAAAACTTCACGCGACCGTTTATGCCTGCGGCGCCCGACCGTCCTGCGTTCGTTGCGTAATCACCTCTTCGCGGCTCTACACACTCCCTCAGTGACTCTACGCCGACATAAAGCCGCTGCTGCATCTTCTTCGTCGTCCGCTCGCGCTCTCAACTACGAATATGCAGACGGCGTCGACTATCGGGACTAACCGCCCTCACTTCGCTCTCCATGGCGGTCAGCGAACGCAGGGTTGTGGTGTGATTGATATCAAGCAGCTCCGGTCGCATCGGCTGTTGATCCATCTCCGAGCGCTCATGCAGGTAGTCAACAGCAATTCCCCACTCACTGTTAAACAGCTTCTGCAGATGGACACCAAAGTGACGGGACAACAGATTCGACTCCGTTCTGGCCAGCGTTCCGTTATTCCAGGCGGGAAACAGATTGCTCAGCGGGTCAGGCTCATCCTCACCATAGAATCTGAGGCGTTGATCGGCGGCATAGGCGGCCCCAAGACTGACACCAATCTTCAGCGGCGTACCGCGCCCAATATCTGCGCTGACACCTCGATCCAGACCTGTGGCGACAAGGGCGTCTTGCGACTCATCACGGTCCGCAGTCACCGATGTTTCATCGCTGCTCTGCTCCACCCTAATCTCATCAGTAACAGCCAGGTCAGCATGTTCAACGTGGTTTTCCATCGACTGGTTAGCAGGAGTCGCACGAGGGTGTTCGGCGGGAGCTTCCACCACGACGCGACTCATTCCCCGTTCAGACGCTGCAAACCGAACAAAGGTGCCCGCACCGTGGTCTCGATTCATCGCCATCCGTAGCGATTGCGCCTTATCAAAGGAGCGGTAGGGCCCAATAAGCAGGCGATGCAGACCCTGCCGATCCCGATGACGATGTTGCAATAGATTCGGGTAGTTCTTGAGATAGGCCGGTGCAAGATAACCCTTGCTCGATGCAGAAACCTGCACCCAATACTCTCCAGCATCACTGGAAGCGACCGACACGACCTCACCCGGGAGTGACCTGGCACTCTCTCTGGCGATGGAGTCGTACTGAGAGGTCATTGTGGTAAAGCGGAGAAAGCCCATCGACACACCGCTGTTTTGCAGTGCCCGCTGTTCCGCCCGGACCTCAGGGTAGTGCTGATAGGGGCCGATCAGAACACGCGTCACACCATCCTGCCCCTGATGGATCACCCTCTTCTTATGCTGAGCGATACGTCCCAGGCTCGGCAAATTGACTCCTCTGGAGACCGCGTGCAACTGAATCCAGTAGTTACCTGCCCCCTGCTGGACCTTTGATACGATCGTTCCCGGCAACCCCTGATCCAAATCACCCGGTTGTGCCTGAGATGGGTTACTGACAAGCAACAGCATCAAAGCAGCTAATAGCGCACTCAACAACGGGCCGAAATCTGCCCGTGAAATCTGTGAGTGAACTGCAGTAACAAACATTAAGGATTCCTTACGAAAGCTTATTGAATAGAGGTTGCGTCGTTCCCGACATGAACTGCCAGGAAGCAAAAATGTCTGGTTGGATAGTCGATGACTCGCTAGATAATTAGCGGTAGGAAGTGGAAAATCTTTAGCCCTTTCAGACAGACCAACGGCTAATACTGAGGTGGATTAGATGCCTACACAGCGGTACTGCATCAATTTCTTAATTATGAATTCAAACAGACAGATAGAAGTGACAAACCAGAAACATCAATAGTCTTGATTAGGGTGTCAGCCAACCTCAACCGTTGTCATTTTTGCCCTATATTTCAGAGCTACTTTTACCGCTTTAGTTATGGCCCAAAAAAGTATCTAATGAGACCCCTTCTTTTCACTCTGTCGACACATTGCGACAGCGGATATCGTTTACAAGCGCCCTTTTCGTGACACAACTAAAAGTAGCAATCTGGTTTCTTCTTCTCATTGCCCCAAGCGCCTGGGCAGAGCGAGTCGTGCATATCGTTCAGCAACCGGACGAGATTACCCACTTCCCGATGGCGTATCTAATCGACGAGGATCAGGAGCTGACGATTGAAGATGTCACCGATCGTCGTTTCACTCCCACCTCCAGCAAAAGCAGCCTACCGGCCGAAATACCGGTCATCTGGCTGAGAATGAGCATCACAAACGACTCCCTCGAGCCGCAACTGCTTCAGCTGCACAACAACTCCGCCTACTTCAGCGGTCAGATCGATATATACGCCTACAGTGGGCCTGAGCGCATTGACCAGCGCCACTATCAGATAGACCAACCCAACGGTGACCTCTACCTCACCGGCAGCACGCTGGTCTATCCATTCGAGCTGAAAGCGGACGAGTCTCGAATCCTCTACATTCGGGTAGCCACCGCGCTAGCCACCCAGATCATCGACTGGGACATCTACGACTCGAAACAGGCCAGCCAGGCACTGATCGACAAAAACCTCGCCGCTAACACCGTTCTGGTCATCCTCCTCACCCTGTCGATCTACAACCTGATCCTCTTCTTTTACGGCTGGCGCAAGGAGTACCTCTTCTACAGCCTCTACCTGATCAACGCCGCCATAGGCCTCTCCTACATGTACGGCACGATCTACCACAACTTCAATCTCTACGGATCGCTGACCAACTGGTTCAATCTGACCGCCATCATGGTGCCACTATTCCTGATGCTGTTTGTCCGACACACCTTCGATACCCAGACTATTGGTGGCTGGGTTGAACGATGGCTTAAGACGACGATCGCGCTCTCCCTGCTCATCGTTGCAATAGCACTCACTGTCGATCTTCTGCTGAGCTTCAAGCTGATCATCGTGGTCTTCACCAGCTCGTTTATTACTCTGCTGATTCTTGGCGTGAAGCTCTACAGACAGAATCATCCTACTGATCAAGATATTTATCGCGGCCTACACTGCCTATGCCATCGGAATGACCATCTCCACCCTGACGCTCTACGGCGCTATGCCCTATAGCAGTACGGGCTTCTTCGCCTCTGGCATCGGTCTGGTGGTTGAGGCGCTGATGTTCTCCTACCTGCTACAACACCGCATCAAACTGCTGGAGGCGGATATCCAACGCAAACGTCAGGGACTGCTGCTTAAGAACCGCAAGGCACAACAGGGGGAGTTGATCAGTGCCGTCTCACACCAGTGGAAACAGCCACTCACAGCCATTAGCGCCATTATCATGCGGCTGCAGTACCGGCTCGAGGATGAGAAACAGATCAGCAAAGATGAGATCAAACCGACACTGAGGCAAATCAATGAAAAGATCGCCTTCCTCTCCGAGACACTTGATGAGTTTCGCCAGTTTATCGGCACGCGTAACAGTGCTGATCGGAGCGATGTCACTGCGGTCGTAGAGCGTGCCGTTGCGATGTCCAGAGATGAGCTGTTATCGGCCAACATCATGATTCGCACCGAGTTCTACTTCAACGATAACCCAACGGTACTGAAGACCGAACTACTACACATCCTGCTCAATCTGATACTCAATGCCAAAGAGGCCTTTGAGAGCTCACCCTCTGAGAGTAAAACGATTGTGATTAACGGTCATGGCGATCGTGAGCAGATCACCATTGACGTTGAAGACAATGCCGGCGGTATCGCAGAGAAACATCTCAACCATATCTTCGATGAGTTCTATAGCAGCAAGCAGAACCAGCAAGATCGCGGACTCGGCCTATACCTCTCAAAATATATTATTGAAGAGCAGATGCAGGGATCAATTTAGGCAATCAGTCTTGATGGCGGCACCCGCTTCAGGATCAGGTTATGAACAACAACCTAACCCTTCTCTATGTAGAGGATGATGCCGTGGTCAGAGAGAACTTCACGGCCATCCTGCAGCGTTACTTCAACAGAGTTGTGGTAACAGACAATGGGCGCGACGCACTGGAACTCTATGTCAGTGAACAGCCCGATGTAGCGCTGCTCGATATCGCCATCCCACATACCAACGGTTTACAGGTTGCCGCGACAATCCGTGAGAGTAATGAAGAGATACCAATCATTATGCTGACGGCCCACGCCGACCAGCAGAAACTACTACGTGCGGTAAACCTGCAGCTCTTCGCCTACCTGGTAAAGCCGATACTGCAACCGCAACTCGATACTACCTTGAGGCGTGTCATCAAACGCCTGATCGACAGCAGCACGCTAATGTTAGGCGATGGTTACCGCTGGAACAGCATTGAACAACAACTTGAGTACAACGGGAGTGGTGTAAAAATCAGTAACAACGAGCGTCTGATACTGGCGCTGTTATGCCGTCATCCAAATCGTTACTACACAGCTACACACATCGCAGATCAGATCTTCGACATTGATAGCAATCGCGATCCAAGTGGTAATAATGTTGTACAGATCATCTCCCGCTTTAAAAGAAAGTTGGAGAAATCCTACAATCCGGATGCTTTTTTTATTCAAAACACCTACGGGGCCGGCTACAGGATCGTACTGCCCAAGTCGTAGATCTGGACAAAGACGAGCGCAACTTGAGAGGCTTACTGCTCGCTTCTCTTAGTTGTCCCCCTCAGTCACATTCATTTTCCAATTGCGATGTTTGGTCATGACATCAATCACTTCATCGACATCATCGGTCAGTGTGAAGAGGTCGAAATCCGAGGCCGAGATCGTCCCCATCTCCAGCACCGGTCCCTTCAGCCACTCCAACAGACCTTGCCAGTAGTCGCTGCCAAACAGGACCAGCGGTATCGGGTAAATCTTGTTGGTCTGCACCAGGGTTAACGCTTCGAAAAACTCATCGAATGTGCCAAAACCACCCGGCATAATGACATAGCCCATCGAGTATTTAACGAACATCACCTTACGGGCAAAGAAGTAGCGATACTCCAGCGATTTATTCTGATATTTATTGGGTGTCTGCTCGTGGGGCAGCTCGATATTCAGTCCAACCGAGACCTTATCGGCCTCAGCCGCCCCTTTGTTCCCCGCCTCCATGATTCCGGGACCACCACCGGTAATAATAGAGAAACCGTTCTCTGCCAAACGGTGTGAGATTTCGACCGCTGTAGCGTAGTAAGGGTTAGTCGGCGCCAGACGAGCCGAACCAAACATGGAGACCGCGTAACCGATATCTGCCAGCTTGTCGAAGCCCTCGGTGAATTCACTAATAATCCTGAACATGCGCCAGGATTCATCACCCTTGATCTTGAGATCTTCGATCATTCAATAGGACTCCGATTGGATAGTTGTCGTTCTTCGGGAAGACACCATGCACCCGTTGAACTGATAGCAGAGGGATACTACGACTTTCTCGCCCAAGGTAAAGCCATCAATATCCTACGCGGACAACAATCGATAGAGTGCCAGCACACTCCGGCGCTGACCGCCATGGATAGCGAAGCGAAGGCGGTTAGTCCGCGATAGTCGACGCCGTCTGCCTATTCGTAGTTGAGAGCGCGAGCGAACGACGAAGAAGATGCAGCAGCGGCTTTATGTCGGCGTAGAGTCACTGAGGGAGTTGTGTAGAGCCGCGAAGAGGTGATTACGCAACGTACGCAGGACGGTCGGGGCGCCGCAGGCATAAACGGTCGCGTGAAGTTTTTGCTGTTTGCTTGGGCTTGGATGCCCAAAACAAACTTTCGCAAAAATAGCGACTCCCCGGGACTGGCTAATAGCTTCAGATGTCGGTCAGACTGAGTGACAATGGAGCTAGATGCCAAATTTTCCACCAAATCACAACCTATCTCTAACAGCCACCACGTGGACGATTTGCATCTAAAATCTGTTTACGGCCCAATTGGAAGCACTATGAAATAGATTATTGTTGGCATCTGGGTTCTCATCCTAGCTATACACGCCAAATAGACTAAGGAAAGACTATGCAGCTATCACACCTCGCTCTCATTTCACCACTTCTAGTCACCCTGCTTTCCGGGTGCTCTTCTAACCACAATCTTCGCGATGGCGACAGTTCACTGGGCGGCGGATACCAAACCATTCCTGTGAATACATCCATCTACTACATCTACGTGAGGACGAACCCAGCAATAGTCGCTAGACACGACACGGCCAAAGAGATGTTCATGCGGCAGGCAAGAGATGCCTGTAATAGCGATAACATTGGCATCGTCAATGGCAAAACCCAGATTTACCACTCTAAGTTTGATCCACTAATAGTCACCGAAACCCTCGATTATGCCGTTTGTCTCGACGACGGTCAAAGCGATGTACAGATCAGGACATCAATTTCAGATTATGAACAGAGTTGATTAAATGCCTAACTATCTGGTTCCATAAAGACGCAATTAACCGCCAACACTAGCATCCTCACACAAGGACCGATCCGGCTCAGGGAGCACATTATCCATGGAAAGATGGCAACAGATTTTCGTCGTAACACTGTTATCTTCAACACTCTGTATCAACACTACCGCTACACCGACCATAGAGACAGGGACTTTTAAACCTGAAATATCGAAATCTGAAATGGATCGTTGGCAGGAAATGGTAGGCAAGTGGTATGGACTCAAAAACATTGGTAATGGCGGTATAAGACATCAACTAATGAATAGAAGAGCTGATGGCACCTACATTATTGAACTTCTAATTGAGAATAAGGATGGCAACAACAGGTACCAGGCTGAAGTGGGTCACTGGGGAATATCAGGTCCTATATATTTCACAATCTTTAGAGGCTGGATTGAGGATGGTGAGATATCACCATCCAGCCCATATGACCCATACAATTATGATGCATACGAAATAATCAACCAGAATGAGAACATATTTCAGTACAGACACTTCAGCACAGGAAATGAGTACACAATCAAGAAAGTTTCTGCTGAATTCAAACTGCCTGTCAAAGACAAAAGACAATTAAATATCAGCTCTGAATAGAGTATTTACCCACAGCCTTCGATTGATACCTAAATCGTGCCACTTACAATGGGCGAGAACGCAGTCAGACTATCCATCAGCTGCGCGTTACCCAACCCGCGACCAGGGAAGTAGCTGGCGAACTGGTTCTGTTCACCGTGCAGGGCGAGGTAGTTGAGGATTACCGTCTCGACCAGAAGATTGACGTTATTTGCAGCAGGGCTAGCCGCTGTCTCGACCGAGGCGTCGTTGCGAAACCAGCCGATCTGTTGGTGGCGCGCCTGCGCTTCGGGTGATGCACCGAGCAGTACTGGGGCACTACCGGGGTTGTAGACGAGGAAGAAGGAGGCGGCGGTGGAGCTGTTGTCGCCGGTCCAAACGCCCTTCCCTGCCCCGTCAACCGAATCGTCGATGGTGCCGTTACTGGCCACTGAGCCGTCACTGAAGACGTACATCATCAACGGCACTCCCTTGCGTGCTGCATACTCGAGACAGGCACCCATGCAGCGACCTGCACGCAGATCGCGTCGCTCACCGGTACCACGCTCGCCGGTATGATAGTCGTAACCGCCCATGGTGATGGTGCCTGCCCCGGCGTAGCCATCGATCACCATCTTCATCACCGAGGCGGTCTTACGAAACTCACTATCGCCGTTGAACTCACCGACACTGAAGATGCCCCCGGCTCCGACAATATCGGGATCGGCCTCGGGGTTGAGTGCGGATGGATCGGAGAAGCGATCGACCAGATCGGCGCTCTTGATGTAGCCGCAGCGCACCAGTTGCTTGATCACAGCATCATTCGCCAGTTGGGTATCGACCACACCGAGCTTCTCCTGGCTGAGGCGTGCAATCGACTCCATCACCTTCACCGCATCATCCTTGTTGAGGATATTGATCAGCTCGCCGGTATCGACCATGCCGGTCACATCGCTGGGACGATCGACCTTGGTTGGGCGCACCTCTGGGTTGAGCATCATCGTCGGTGCAAGGCTGTTACCACCCGAGTCGGAGCTACGTGAACCGATCAGAGTGACCAGCGAACCGTCGGCCCCGGCGCGGTTAATGCCGTACATCGGGTTATGTGGATTGTTGCCGGTATCGTTATCGGAGCGTGCCGGAATTACCGCGCCGTTGATATTGGCTGCCCGACTCCCGGCCCGTTCGATAATGCCCTGCAGCATCGCGCTGCGTTTGTGGAAGGAGAGTCCAAAGCGACTATCGGTAAAGTCACCACCATTTACCGTATCGGCCAGCGGCGGAATCATATCCCCCGGCAGACCGAGCTTGCTGTAACCGGCAGTGGAGATGAAATCGAGCTGTCCGCCCTGCCCGCCGATCAATACATTGGAGCCAGCGATATTGGCGCCACCTGCAAGATCGAAACAGATGAAGGGGATCTTGCCCGCCCCCTGTGCCGCAATACCACAGAGGTTATCGCGCAGGTCGGCCATGTCGGGTGCCAGTGCTGCACTGGCCAGTCGGGGTAACCCCAGTAATCCTAACAGTGAACTGCCGAGCGTGATCCCAGCCCCCGCCCTGAACCCCTGGGCGAGAAAATCGCGGCGAGTGACCGGACGTTTATGGTCCGCATGGTAGAGCGGTCTATCGAGCGGCTGCGCCTTGGGCAGTTTTTTAAACAGTGGCATATCCGGTTCCTCTCTCTGCCTGACGGCTACTGGATCAACATCGTTGCGCCACCCAGGGTGGCGGCACAGGCGGCTTTCACCACGGTATGGGTGCGCTCGACACCACAGTCGTTGCTGCAGCTGTCATCGAGTGCATCGATCAGCGATTCGAGTTCACTCACCACCGTGGCGCTATCGGGCTGGCTCAGCAGCGTATTGCCTAGCAGGGTATCGACCAGCGGTAACGTGACCTGGTCCAGTTCGAGCTGGCTGTCGAACGCCACTGTGTGGCTCTGGTTGAAGTTGAAGTCTGGGAAGAGCCCACTGCGCAGCGTCGCATCGTCAACCAGGGCATTGCAGCACTCGATTGAGAGCTGGGCGATTGCCATCTGCTGGGCGGAGAGGAAACCTTCAATACTCTCCACCGTCGGCAATTGCTGCTTAATGGTCTCGAAGGTCGCTCTCACCGCCGTCTGGTTACGATCGACCTGGGTCAGTGCTGCCATAGTGGCGTTGATCTCATCGAAGTGACGCAGACCGATGTCGGCCACTGCCGCCCCATCGGCAGGTACCGGTGGGGCCAGCGGAATGGCCTCGGTCATGACGTGTTCGTGGTTGCCGAGACGATCGAAGCTGAGGAAGAACTCATCACCGTCTGGCCCCTTCTCCAGCGCGATGATAGTGCCGAGCGGCGAGAGGCGTTGTCCGTTGGCGCCGTACTCAGCCGTCGTAACCTGGGTATCGAGGAAACGGTAGGCCTGCCCCACCTCTGCCAGACGCCCGTTGATGCCGATACGCATGCTCTGAATGTCGATTCCATCGGGTGTGGCCGTCGGATCGAGCGAGATAAAGGTCGGCTTGTCGAACAGATAGCTGTAGCTGTCGAACTGACTCACCTCGAACATCAGGTAGCTCTGCGGTGTATCGACCCAATCGCTCACACCAAACAGCAGGTAGAACTTCTCACCGACACCAGCGGCGAAGTTCTGCTCAACCTGTTCGAGATTCAGTGCACGATTGTGGATTGCCACCTGACGCAGCTTGCCCTGCCAGCGGTCACTGCCACCTACTTCACTGCCCATCACCAGTGCAAAGGTGTCGTCCCAGGAGGCGAGACTCGATGCGGCTGCTGGATCGGTATCGCCGGTAAAGGCGCCATTCACAAAGAGACGTCGGCCATTGATCGGATCATAGCTCGCCACCACATGCTGCAGCGTCGCCTGTAG
The DNA here is from genome assembly GCF_013343005.1 of Candidatus Reidiella endopervernicosa. Lineage (GTDB taxonomy): Bacteria > Pseudomonadota > Gammaproteobacteria > Reidiella > Reidiella endopervernicosa. Next base: position 2,002,995 of record NZ_CP054491.1, on the reverse strand, counting down.
ATCCTCATCGGCATCGGCCGTGGAGAGCGCCGGTTCACCGTTGGCATCGCTGCTCTGCATACGCTGCATGAAGTCGTAATTGTACTGCGTCTGACCGAGAGTGAAGTTACGCAGCTGAGTGCTACCGGAGTAGGAGATGATGCGCGCCGGTCCCTCCTGGGTCACATTAGCCGGGACCACCCACGCCTCGACCGTGTACTCGCCGGTGGCGGCAATCAGATCGCGCAGCTTGCGGCTATCGGCAGTGGTGCCCTGCGCACGCCCGTCAATAAACTCAATACCGTAGCCCCCGACCCACTGCACATTGCCGCTCAGGGTGAGGTCGATCACCGGTTCGATACCGCTGGTGTCGTAGGCGGTACTCCCCTGTCCGGTCTTGAACTCATAGAGGGCGATCAGATCACTCTCATGGCGATTGCCACCGCTGGCGACGATACCGTCGGTGAGTGTCAGCGCCTTACTGGTGATCAGTTGCGCGTCGATCTCGGTGCTGGTCACACCGTCGCTCATCGCGGTGATCGCCGCCTCCATCTCATCGGCATTGCTGTCACAGTCATCCCAACAGTTGTGGAACTCGTTGCGCAGGCGCAGTACCAGTCGAGCGTTGGCGGGGTTATCGAGATCGATCTTGGTGGAGACCGCATCGTAGGCGGCCTCGATATCGTCCTGTGCAAAGAAGGGCGACTGTGGAGTCGCCGAATCATCGGCATGACATCCGGCACAGTAGCTGCTCAGCAATGGGTGTACGTAGCTGGCAAAGAGTGTGGAGTCTTCCGGCAGACGCTTGCTCGCACCGGGATCGTAGGCGATCGGTGCGAGCAGCTCGATCTGCCGCCCCCCATCACCGCCGCTCTCACCGGCCCAGTTGGCGATATAGGTAGTAAGAATATCGGCACAGGCGGTATCGCTTGCCAGCCAGCAGTTGTGACCCGCCGCCACCTTCTCCACCAGTCGCGACTGCCCCGGTGAAACGAGATCGACAATACCGTTGGCGACCGCATAGGCGAGATTGATGTTGTCCTGTCGCACAAACTGCGGCGACTGGCCACCATCGCTGTGGCAGTTACCGCAGCGATCGGCTTCAACCAGATAGTCCCAGACGTTGAGCTTGAACGACTGCACATCGTCAGTAGTCGGAACCGGGCCACTATAGGCGGCAACCACCGTACCACCGCTAAGATTCGGCAGGCTTACTGTCTCCTCACCACCACAGGCTGTGAGTAGCGCTGCGGCCAGTAGCAGCATCAACGATTGGATCTGTTTGACTCTTATCAGTCGCATCATCATCGCTCCCTCAATCACCCATACAGTAGCTGCCCGCTTCGGCAAAGAGCCGTTTGAAGCGGTAGCCGTCGTTGATAAAGGCGCTGGTCATCGTCGCCACCCGGTTGCGATCACCGCTATCGACCGGATCGCGCAGACAGACGGAACGAAACACCTTCTTCGCCTGACAACTGGCAAAGGCCTGACTATTGCCCAACTCCTGACCCATCGACTTTGCCCCGTAACCGCCACCCGATAACCCACCATCCCAACCGAGATGGCTGTTGATGCCGCGTCGCCAGTAGTTGTCCCAGCGATCATCGGGAGTGACGAAACCCGGCGCGAAGTTATCAGCGTTGATCAGATATTTGCCCTGCACCCGGCTACCGCTCTCGGCATCGATGGTGCCGATGTCGTTGTAGACCAGACGCGCCGCACTGCTGTCGTAGTCGTAGTAGGCGTAGGCCTGCGCCAGCGGATCCATACCGGTGTGGCAGCCGATACAGCTGTTGAGAAAGATACGACTGTCGCCGCCGGGGCTGCGTGAGACATCCTGACGAATACGGTCGGGGCTAAGGGTGGTGTCCTTGAGCGGTTCAAGATCGCTACAGAGGTGGTTCATCAGAGTGAAACGCAACATGGCGCGATTGGTACCGGCGACAAAAAATGCCTCGGCCGACGCACGGGTAGTTATCACCCCCGCCGTGGCACCGGCTGGCAGATCGGTGAGCAGTGACTGCTGTCGCTGAACCAGATGGGCCTGCAGATCGATACCCTGATTCTCCGCTGACTGATAGTGGGCGTTGCTATTCATTGCATAGGCAGGCAGTCCCTGTGCGTCATCGACCACATAGAGCAGATCGGCCGAGAGCAGCGTATTGAACGGCACATCGTCACGCACCATGCCGATCACCGTGGCGGTGTAGTCGTTAAGTGGTGCAAAGGGTGTCTGCGCCTCGTTGGTCCAGGGGGTGACCATATTTTTCAGCGTGACGTTATAGAAATCGGGGTGGTCCATCACCCGGTAGGCAGCATCCTCCACCGTACCGGGCTGAGAGCCATCGATAAGATCGGCCAGGATATCGAGTTCACCATTACTCGATGGTACACCGGCGATGCGGTCGTGCAATCGTTTCGCCTGTTCACGTGGTCCCGCCTGCGCACTGACCGCCCCATAAAAAAGCACCATACATACGATCAGCCGCAACCATGGGTCGTGGCGTTTAATTAAATCGGAAAATTTAGTTATTGCCTGCATCACACCGCCCCCGAATTAATTAATTTCTTTTATTCACGCTTCTTTTCACTGGGTATATATCTCCCAGGCTTGAGAGCACTTTGCCCGGATCGAAGCGCGTTTTCTGCGCAGCAGGTCCACAACTTTTGTGAAGCGGTTCTCAGAGTGAAAAATCTCTACGGCCAATAATGGGCTCGCAGAAATTAAAAAGAGAGCGGACTGCTTAGATGCGTCAAACGCTATGTATATAGATATAACAAGATCATGGAGCGAAATAGTCAGCAGAGCGATCACAGTCGTTCTATTAACTGTTAGCACCTCCGCATGCCTGGCACCTGCCACTGAGCAGTCACCCGACCCGGTGGTGCAGGACTTCGCCATCGCCTATGTCAAACGTCCCATTACCGAGAGCGAAGACCTGCGACAGCGGCTCGGATTTATCGAAGGTGGCGATCTCTATCTGCGCGATCTCGCCTCACCCAGCGCCGCCGAATCCAACATCACCCTGATAGAGACCGAGGGATTGGGAGATGTGCGTGATGTCGAGAGTTCTTTCGACGGTGATCGCCTGCTCTTCTCTCTACGTAAACCCGACATCGAGGGTGCCGATCCGGAGGATCAGCCGACCTGGAATATCTGGGAATATGAGATCGATAGCGGCATCCTGCAGCGCATCATCGCCGATGATCTAACCGCTGAGGGCGGTCAGGATCTCGCCCCCCACTATCTGCCCGATGGACGCATCATCTTCTCCTCCACCCGTCAGCAGCAGGCCAAGCCGGGGAGTCGCTATTTTTGCGAAAGTTTGTTTTGGGCATCCAAGCCCAAGCAAACAGCAAAACTTCACGCGACCGTTTATGCCTGCGGCGCCCCGACCGTCCTGCGTACGTTGCGTAATCACCTCTTCGCGGCTCTACACAACTCCCTCAGTGACTCTACGCCGACATAAAGCCGCTGCTGCATCTTCTCCGTCGTTCGCTCGCGCCTCAACTACGAATAGGCAGACGGCGTCGACTATCGGGACTAACCGCCCTCACTTCGCTCTCCATGGCGGTCAGCGGCGGTGTTGGTCGATGAGGGTAAACCTCAGTTCACCGCAGAAGATGAGGATCGGCGCGAATACGCCGCCATGCTGCACGTGATGAACAGTGACGGCAGCGATATCCATCAGGTCTCATTCAATCCGAGTCACGATCTCGACCCGACCCTGCTCAGCAGCGGCAAGGTACTCTTCAGCCGCTGGGACAACATGGGCGGGCGCAACGCCATCAGCCTCTACACCATGCGTCCTGACGGTGGCCAGCTGCAGCTCCACTACGGAGCGCATAGTCATAACACCGGCACCGACGACACCACGGTGCAGTTCATGCGGCCGCGTGAGATGCCCGATGGCCGTCTGTTGAGCCTTATCCGCCCCTTCAACGACACCGAGGATGGCGGTGCGCTGATCGTGATCGATACCCTCAACTACATCGACAACAGCGGACCGACCGCGGCCAACATGGGTGTACTGAGCGGTCCGGCGCAGACCCCCGCCACCATCAATTCGGTCAGCACCCTCAGCGGCCCCTCCCCCGGCGGTCGCTTTCGCAGTGCCTACCCGCTTGATGACGGCACCGAACGACTACTGGTGAGCTGGAGCCCCTGCCGACTGCTTGAGGGCACCACCATCGGTCCCTGCAGTGAGGCGGCGTTGGCCGATCCCGATGTGGTCACCGCTCCGCCGCTCTACGGCCTCTTTATCTACGACATGAGTGATGACACCCAGCAGCCGGTAGTACTGCCTGTTGAGGGGGTGATATTCGATGAGGTGGTGGTGGCACAACCGCGCGACCTGCCACAGGTGCTCTACGACGATGAGGGCATCGATGCACTGCTGGCTGATGAGGGTGTCGGGGAGTCGCTATTTTGCGAAAGTTTGTTTGGGCATCCAAGCCCAAGCAAACAGCAAAAACTTAACGCGACCATTTATGCCTACGGCGCCCCGACCGTCCTGCGTACGTTGCGTAATCACCTCTTCGCGGCTCTACACAACTCCCTCAGTGACTCTACGCCGACATAAAGCCGCTGCTGCATCTTCTTCGTCGTTCGCTCGCGCTCTCAACTACGAATAGGCAGACGGCGTCGACTATCGCGGACTAACCGCCTTCGCTTCGCTATCCATGGCGGTCAGCGGCTGTTCTCGAATGAGTGGTATCTCTCTATCCGCACTCTCGGCCGTAATCAGTCAACACCTTGGCGGTCAAAATGATAATTGGGATATTTCGTGTATCGATAGCCTCCACTGCTCCACAGCAAAAGGTGCTGCTACTAATCCATGTCCATCACTATAGTTCACACAGCGAGTCTGGGAGCCGCTTCACGATGGAATTGGGTGCTGAGAGGCATAGATTCGGTGGTATTTCAGCACTGTGTGCCCCATGAACGTACTCAAGGGTCTGTTTCAGTCTAAATCAACTGACATTTTCGGCGTGAGAAAGCGGGCTACTACAGATCGCAGGAGCTCAAGAGTGGGGAGAGAGTGATACTCATCGACCTTATCCCTAAGCAATGGTGACAGCAGGTCACCATCAATCAGCGGAAAAGTCGGGGGCAGATCAGATAGATACAGAACAAACTCAGCCCAGGCCAGCTGAGCTACACTTCAGGCAATGATGAAGCGTTTGCTTATATATAAGCTAATTAATTGATTCTATTGGGAATAGATAAAATATGGCGGAGGATCAGGGATTCGAACCCTGGAGGGGCTTACACCCCTGCCGGTTTTCAAGACCGGTGCTTTCGACCACTCAGCCAACCCTCCAACGGAGCGCATCATACCCGAAGTCGGCCCCAAAGTGCTAGCCCTTGAAAGGAACAAAATCTGACCTCATCTGTCATACTGTTCGACTTGCTTTACTAAAACACGTTGTTACCATTAGTAGCAGATGAAAACTGGAGATCATCAATAATGAACCTGAGCCAATCAAACGCGACCAACACCAACGTTGAGAGCGTACTCGCTACCAACAAGGTGATTCGAAATACCTATTTACTGCTGTCGATGACGCTGATCTTCAGCGCTGTGACTGCCGTCGCCTCAATGGCGATGAATATGGGCATCATGACCAATCTGGCCAGCTCTGGTATTGCGCTGCTGCTGATGTGGTTTGTACTGCCTCGCACTGCCAATTCTGGCGCAGGCGTCGGTGTTGTCTTTGCAATTACCGGCCTACTCGGTTTTGGCCTCGGCCCGATTCTCAACCACTATCTGGCCATGCAGAACGGCGGCCAGCTGATCGCAACTGCAGCTGGTGGTACCGGAATCATCTTCATGGCCCTGTCGGCCTATGCACTGACCACTCGCAAAGATTTCAGCTTCATGGGTGGCTTCCTGATGGTTGGCCTGATTGTCGCGATTGTCGCTTCGCTGGCTAACATCTTCATGGGCATCCCTGCACTGTCACTGGCGATATCAGCTGCGGTCATCATGATCATGAGCGGCCTGATTCTTTATGACACAAGCCGCATGATCCATGATCCGAATGCGAACTATGTGATGATGACGGTCGGTCTCTTCCTCAGCATTCTCAACATCTTCACCAGCCTGCTTCACATTCTTGGTGCATTCTCAGGTGACGATTGATTCATAAGCGATAGAGAAACCAGAAAGCCCCGCCTAGGCGGGGCTTTCTTTTGGAGGATAGAAAATGGATTGGTTAAAGATTGGATCGGCAATACTACTTGTGATGATGCTGTTCTACCTGTGGCCGCGCGCCAGTCACATGCTGAAGAACAGCCCCAAGGGGTCAAGCAAGGATTGGATGGGTGCAATCATACCTATCGCACTGGTGATCGCCTTCGTCTTCCTGCTTGTTATGGCCGTCTAGCGTGAAGTGTTGATTCAATTGCCTGACTCGGTTGTTAACTCGATCTATTAGTCGAGTAGATCAGCAACACTCTTGCGTAAGGTTTTTACCAGATCGGGACCGATAACCTCAGCTGCAAACTCAATCGCAAACTTGTTCTTCTCACCGCCCATTATGCCGTCGACACAGCGCCCCAGATGGCTCAGGAAGGGATAACCCGGCTCCTCCCCCTGAAACTTCAACTCTGCGTACTCTGCGGCTCGGTTGTTGAGCTTTTCTATCACAACAGGACGGTAGTCACCCGGTCCCTGCACATCGAGCATATTATCGACCGTATGTTCAATCAGATGACCCGCCAGGGTGGAGATAAAGGCCTGACGATCCTCATCCTCAAGACGGATATAGGCCAGACGATCAGCCACCTGAAGCTCAAAGGCGACAAACTCTGCAATAATCTCCAGCTGGTGGCTGTATGAGTCGGTACGGAAACCATCATTCTCCATCTGATTGAGACCATTCATAGCTGCACGCCAGGCGACAAAGCCCATTACGCTAGCGCTCTCCTCGAGCGACTTACCCTCTTTGTCTTTGTGCCATTTTGTCTTGATACGCACTGCTCTACCTCTCTTGGACGAATTTTCTCTACTCGATATGGGGCGTCACAGCACGTTCTACAAGGCGTAGCGTGAGGTCATCGAAGTAGTCACCACCCCACGGTCCAAGCAGGTTGGCGCGGCGCGTCTCATAACGATTGAAGTGGTAGTGTGATTGGGGCATCAGATAGCCAATATAGTCGCCATTGAAGCTGGTCGGCCAGAAGGCGATGCCATCGCCCTCAAATCTGTCACGCAGGCGATCGGCGATATCGAGCGAGAGATCACCAGGATAGCCGACCAGTACCAACTTACCGATACGCAACAGCTGCAATTGGCTCTTCTGATCATGAATAATACCGCTGAGAAACGTACTGAGACGCCAACCATCAGCGATATTGACCGAGAGCACCGGCAGATCAACCTCCAGCAGATAGCTCGAGACAGGCGCCTCTAACGCTAACAGACTCATGCCAGGCTTACCCTTACTCGCTGCAAGTGACACATAGCGTTCACCAATGCGTCGTGCCACCTCATCAAGTTTCTGTTCCCGATCGAGATCGACACGAGGCGTCTTGGTACTGCCCACCGCGCCCACGGCAAACAGCACCTCCCCTCCCAGCTGCTTGGCCAACAGCTGCTGCAACTTCGCCGGATAGTCACCACTGACTCTGTAGTTGCGTTTACCGAGTATCGTTGGATGGGCAGGAAAGGAGACTAATGAGGCAAAGGGACGCTTAGACTTTAGATGCGAAAGCTGTAGCAGATTGAGCGTTGCAGAGGCCTCTATCTCTCTATCCAGGGCGTGACGCATTAGAGATTGTGAACTGGGTGCATCGAGTCGCTGCTGCCGATAACTAAGCCTGACCGGAAGCATTGAGGCTCGACTCTCCAGCACGGCTCGGCTAAAGGACGAAACCATGCGCTCAAACTGGGCTGGATCGAAGTTGCCCAAAGCGTACTGTGAGACCATATCTTCACCATAACCACCTGGACCCGAGTGGGTATGAGTAGCCGTGAAGAAGATTGCACCCCGTTCAACACCACTGCGTTGTACCACCGCATCAACTAGCTGTGGAATTGGCAATAGGTAGTCAGCTGCAACTATCGTTACCAGCGCCTCGCCAGCCTTAATCGACAATGCCTTCACAAACACACGATCTCGCACGCCAACATTCTCTTTCGGATTTCGTGCTGAATAACCGGCCAGGGGCACCCCCATCGGAGGGGTGATATCGATCACAGAGAGTCCCGCACTCAGCTTCCCATTCCCTGATATTACGGGCTGTAACTGATCAATGCGGGTGAAGGTCTGCTGGCTATAGGACTGCCCAAGATAATCGTCGTGATTTGTGGGCCAGGGGCCTACAAAGAGCACAAACAGTAGCAGTAGTAGTACAACGATCAACAAACTTCGTTGACCGCCACTCATTGAGTTCACTTTTTCACTCTCTGTTGACACGTATCGGCTCTATTGGTTTTTGCAGCGTAGTCAGTATCAAGCACGCATGATATCTTACTAAAGACAGACTATTTTAATAGGTCTTATTGTCGGTGTCGGCAATGTCGTCGACGAGGAGTGACCGTGAGCAGCGAAATCGACAGCCTCATAGAAACCGTACAGCAAAATTGTCACATCTCGGATGCTCGTTTTGCTCAGAACTATACCCTCTGCATCTACCTGCTCAAAATGCGAGAGCTCTATCGCTGGGAACAGGGGCATGGTTATGAAGAGAAGCTTGCTCATGAGGCATTGGGTGGCTGGATAACAGAGCGAGAGGCGCTCTGGGATCGAGTTGAAAATGACGCCTTTTCCGATCTCAGCTTCGCATCACAACTGTTCTCTCCCTTTGAGAGCGACATGCTCAACAACAAACTTTTTCCACACGGGTACGTCTATAGCGGCGGATATGGGCGCTTTGCCAAACCACTCTTTGTTGTTGCTGAACTGGAGTCCCAGCAACAACATCAGGCAATGAATATTGTTATTACTGGCCGAGAGCTGGCACGAGATATTGTCGCACCCCCCGCCATGACCCAAGGCAAAACCATTATCGTACGACGTGAATCGCTGCAACGCATGCTTTGGGAGCGTATTGAAGAGTCCGGGAGTCGCTATTTTTGCGGAAGCTTGTTTTGGGCATCCAAGCCCAAGCAAGCGGCAAATACTTAACGCGACCGTTTATGCCTACGGCGCCCCGACCGTCCTGCGTACGCTGCGTAATCACCTCTTCGCGGCTCTACACAACTCCCTCAGTGACTCTACGCCGACATAAAGCCGCTGCTGCATCTTCTTCGTCGTCCGCTCGCGCTCTCAACTACGAATAGGCAGACGGCGTCGACTATCGGGGACTAACCGCCCTCACTTCGCTCTCCATGGCGGTCAGCGGGGGTTGGAAGGAGTACGAAAACAGCATGGGGCGAGCCCTGAGCAGCTATAGCTTTAAAGATAGTCCTGCAGAGATCCTTGAAGAGATGACCAACAACGAGATTGAGGCCGTTGTTCTGCATGAAATCGGGGAGTATCAGTGCGGAGAGCGACTCAATCCATTGTGGAACGAGATGGTGATGTCAATTGCTGGCACAAAGAGTGAACTCTATGCACGCGCTATTCGTGACCATATTGCTGACGCTATCTCCACCCTGCCACAATTAATCGCAACGCAGAACACTCCTTCTATTCATTTCTATATGGCCAATTTCAGTGGTATTCGTCGAGAAATTTTCCCCGCCCTACTCGATGTATATAAACAGTGGTGCAGCAGTGACAATGGCTCTCTTACCCCAGTAAAAACCTGTATTGATCGTGGCCTCGAACACTGGGTTTCAATAGCCAATGAGATGGTCAACATCTATAACAACAGCAGCGAGTACGAGCGGATAGATCGTCTTGAAGCGATGATCAATCTAGCCAAACTCGAGACATAAAAAAACCGGCGCCTCGTGTTAGCGAGGCGCCGGTTTTATCAGCCATCGTAAGGCTTAGTAGCCGCCCTTACGCTTGGTCTCAGGGGTACCAGCAATCTTGCCAGCCTGCTTGGCAGGTCCCTTAGGGAAGTGCTCGTAGAGGCTCTTGGCGTTGATACTTGAGTCATCCCACGCACCCTTGAAGTGCTTGACCATGTTGCGCTCATTAGGCTGGTTGCCACCGTTGTTGAGGAACTCGTCACGCAGGTAGTTGATGATATCCCAGCCACGCGCGCTGATTTCAACACCTTCGGCCGCAGCGATAGCCTTGGCAACATCTTCATTCCAGTCTTCAACATTCTCAATGTAACCATTAGCGTTTGCAGCTATGGTCTGGCCATTTACTTCGTACGACATACTATCTTCTCCTAGCTTTGTGTTTTAACACGATCCAAATCTGATTGAATTTATATTCGTTGTATTCCCTTATGGGGAATAAAGAGTCCACAACCGATGTTGCGTCCCCTACCGAGCCCCAGTTTCTGTAACTGCAGCGAGTCCTCTTTGCTGATATCAGCCAGCATCAGACTACGAGCCTGCAGCTCACGACCAGGAACCCTAATCGTGTGGGTTCTGCCACACATCATCTTCTTGCAGCGAATCCCTATCTCTTGCAACTGCTCAGAGACGAACTCGAGGAACTGCTCTTCGCTCTCATCACCATCGGTAATGATGTAACGGGCATATATTGTACTCACAGGATTGAGCAGACGCACGTTCGCCTTGCCCACCTCCAGTGTATAACCATCAAGATCGAGTTTTTGACCGGTCAGGACTCCTGCATCCTCAACTCGTTCATTCGGCAGACGCAGCACCAACTTGGTTCGCTTGGAGATATACATCGCACCGCCATCATCGGGACGCTGCCAGCCATTACCGCTCTCGGCACCATGAATCTGATGCAGACCACAACCAGTCTCATCGGTTAACCAGGGCAAAACGCGCTCAACGGCCTGAGAGAGCAGATAGGCATGCTCAACCGGAATCTGAGTAGCCACCAGCGAAAAAGCCAGATCGACGATATCCTCCGGCCGTTTTATAGTTTCGTCTTCATCCTCTTCCCAGAACATAATCAGCTCTCCGGAAGCTGTTCCTGCAGCGCCTCACGATCAAACCACCAATCTTCCTGTACCAGCACATCAATCACGTTACGCAATCGAATCAAGAACTTATCAGGATCCTTGAGTTCAAGCCGCTCCATCCAAAGATCAAAAGCATCCTGTCCTTCAATATTGCTATGGCGCCTTGCGACATTCGCCAGCAAATTACCCGCATAGAGGGTTAGATCCTCGCGCTTTTTACCCTCACTACGCATATCAGCCAGAAAATAGGCTGTTGTTGCTGCTACAGCTGCACCATCTGAGTCGTGCGGCGTCTCATCAACGACATATTCGAGCATCGCAACACTCACCTGAGGATCGATTGGGTAGGTCACTGAAAGCCAAATGCCCTGACCCAGTGCGGGTAATGCATCATCCATCTCAGCCTTGAAGATAACCTCACAGGCTTGAGCAGCCTGTTCCCACTGCTCATTTTCTAAGAAGACCTTAAAAGCGTCATGGCCATTTTGCCACGCCTCTTCACTCTCACCGACCTGATGCTGCAGACTGCTTATATCGAGCAGGAGATTGGCACGATTAACAGCGGAGGCATCAGTCGTGAGATCAGAGAGCTGATCTTTTAATGCTGTCAGCTGCACAATAATAGACTCTTCGGAGGGCTCAGCATCGCTGGCACAATCCATATTGGCAGGTAGTTCAGTATTCAACTGGGTCATACAGACACCCTCATCTCTAACACAAAATATTTGACACCGGGGAGTCGCTATTTTTGCGAAAGTTTGTTTTGGGCATCCAAGCCCAAGCAAACAGCAAAAACTTAACGCGACCATTTATGCCTACGGCGCCCCGACCGTCCTGCGTACGTTGCGTAATCACCTCTTCGCGGCTCTACACAACTCCCTCAGTGACTCTACGCCGACATAAAGCCGCTGCTGCATCTTCTTCGTCGTCCGCTCGCGCTCTCAACTACGAATATGCAGACGGCGTCGACTATCGCGGACTAACCGCCTTCGCTTCGCTATCCATGGCGGTCAGCGGTTGATGGGCACTATTTGCTGAGAATCAACCGTAGCACTTAGTAATTTCTGACACTACAACATCACATATCACATTAACTAAATATCATTACTCATTGTTATATCAGGTAAATGCGGCTTCCAGCCTATCTTCCCAATTCTCAGGCGTATCGTTATAAGGCGGCTTCACATCGATTTTAAAAAAGCGCTCCCCCCCTTTTGCCCTTGCCGTGATCACCTCAAGCAGTGCCTCAAAGGACTCCAGCTCAGTATGCTGAATCATCACTTCACTCAGATATAACATCGCCCTACTCCACAATTTGATCAATGCAATAATTTATAGACAAACAATCGACACATGATACCCGCAATCGGCATATCACCGACATACTACCCCTGCGATAGAGGTGGATAAGTGTCCGACTATTTTGGTTGGATAATAGCGCGCGCAAAGTTAAATGTTAAGTATTTATTAATATTCTAACCATAATTACACCTTATTATATAGGACACTATTTTTTACAATCCCTCACCTCAGCAGCTAGCTATTACCATTTGTGCTGTGATAAGTTCGCTAACCCTCATGAAGAGCTGTCACACCTGCCATCGGACGGCAAAGCACCTATCCCCTTTGGGATAGGTATAAAACTCTTGAACCACCCCATCAGCGGGATGTGACTCAGGGGTAGCGTGCTACTACACTATGCACCACCGTAAAGGTCTAGTGCTGAAGTTGTACGGGAAGTACCTGTTTAATCCCGGGTGGCATAACAACGGCAACCAACAACTGTAGATTCTATTAATTTAAGGAGAAAGCGACATGGGTAAGAACCTCCATGACACTCCGATGCTCGATCAGCTGGAAAGCGGCCCATGGCCTAGCTTTGTAACCGGTCTCAAGCGTCTTGCGAACGACAACGATATGATGGTCGACCTGCTGGGTCAGCTGGAAACCTCATACGAAACCCGTAAGGGCTACTGGAAAGGCGGCACCGTCGGCGTTATCGGTTACGGCGGCGGCATCATTCCTCGCTTCACCGAACTGCTCGATGACAACAAAGAGCCTCTGTTCCCTGAAGCTGCTGAGTTCCACACCCTGCGTATCATGCCTCCTGCCGGCATGCACTATGACACCAACACCCTGCGTAAGATGTGTGATGTCTGGGAAAAGTACGGTTCAGGCCTTATCGCTTTCCACGGCCAGTCTGGTGACATCATGTTCCAGGGCTGCACCACCGACAACGTACAGCCTGCTTTTGATGAGCTGAACGAAATGGGCTTCGACCTCGGCGGCGCCGGTCCTGCTGTCCGTACCGGTATGTCATGTGTTGGTGCTGCTCGTTGTGAGCACTCTTGTGTTAATGAGCAGAAGGTTCACCGCATGCTGGTCAATGCATTCCTTGATGATATGCATCGCCCTGCACTGCCTTACAAGTTCAAGTTCAAGGTTTCCGGTTGCGGAAACGATTGCATGAACTCTATCCAGCGTGCTGACCTCGCTACCATCGGTACCTGGCGCGACGACATGAAGGTCGATCAGGACGAGGTCAAAGCATATGTTGCTGACAAGGGTCGTAAGTATGTTATCGACAATGTCATCACCCGCTGCCCAACTCAGGCCCTGTCTCTGAATGACGACGACACCCTGGCTGTTGATAACAGCAACTGCGTACGCTGCATGCACTGCATCAACGTGATGACCAAGGCACTCTCCCCTGGCGACGACAAGGGTGTAACCCTGCTCGTTGGTGGTAAGCGTACTCTGAAGATCGGCGATCTGATGGGCACCGTAGTCGTTCCTTTCATGAAGCTTGAAGATGATGATGATTTCGAAGCCCTTGAAGAGCTGGCTGGCGAGATGATCGACTTCTTCGCCGAGAATGCTCTCGAGCATGAGCGTACCGGTGAGATGATCGAGCGTATTGGCCTGATCAATTTCCTTGAAGGCATTGGCCTCGAGGTTGATCCAAACATGGTCAACCAGACCCGTACCAGTAACTACTTCCGTGCCGATGATTGGGATGAGGAAGCTGGTAAGTGGAACGAGCGCAAGGCTGCCGGTTAATCGGTCTGTTCCTGAAATGATAAGCGGGGTATGGCTAACATGCCGTACCCCGCAAGACTAAATAAATATAGTTTTTTTGGAGGTTAACATGTCAGCACCTCGTATGCCTGATGAGTGCGGAGTACCAGATCCGTTCCCCTACATGCACCCAACCATGAAGGAGAACTTCGGCGACTGGAAGTATCACGATCGTCCTCGTCCCGGCGTTCTTCATCACGTTGCCAACGGTGGCGACCAGATCTGGACTGTTCGCGCAGGTACCCAGCGTCAGATGGATCTCTACACCATTCGTAAGCTCTGTGATATCGCAGATGAGTTTGCAGACGGCTTTGTCCGTTTCACCATCCGCTCAAACATCGAGTACATGGTCACCGATGAGTCACGCGTTCAGCCGCTGATCGACAAGCTCGGCGAAGAGGGCTTCCCTGTCGGTGGTACCGGTAACTCTGTATCAATGATCTCTCACACTCAGGGTTGGTTGCACTGCGACATCCCTGGTACCGATGCATCCGGTGCTGTTAAGGCCCTGATGGATGAGCTCTACGACGAGTTCACCAAGGAAGAGATGCCTAACCGTGTTCGTATGACCACCTCTTGCTGCCAGATCAACTGTGGTGGTCAGGGTGATATCGCGATCAACATTCAGCACACCAAGCCACCTAAGATCAACCATGATCTGGTTGCTAACGTCTGTGAGCGTCCAACGGTTGTTGCTCGCTGTCCAGTTGCTGCGATTCGTCCTGCACTGGTTAATGGCAAGCCTTCACTTGAGATCGACGAGAAGAAGTGTGTCTGCTGTGGCGCCTGCTTCCCACCCTGCCCTCCCATGCAGATCAACGATCCTGAGCACTCGAAGTTTGCGATCTGGATTGGTGGTAAGAACTCTAACGCTCGTACCAAGCCGACCTTCCACAAGCTGGTTGCTGCTGGTATCCCTAACAACCCTCCTCGCTGGCCTGAGGTTGCTGAAGTTGTTAAGAACATCCTCTCTGTTTACAAAGAAGATGCTAAGGACTACGAGCGTATTGGTGAGTGGGTTGATCGCATCGGTTGGTCTCGTTTCTTTGAGAAGACCGGTCTGCCGTTCACCAAGTACCACATCGATAACTGGCGTGGTGCTCGCACCAGCCTGAACGCTTCGGCACACATCCGCTTCTAAGCGGCCGTTAAGTAACTAGGAGTTAACCCTTCATGAAGTTCTCAATACAGGTTAACGAGGGGCCATATACCCATCAGGCTTCCGATAGTGCGTTCAAGTTTGCGAGCGCCGCATTGGAGAAGGGACACGAAATCTTTCGTATCTTCTTCTACCACGATGGCGTAAACAACGCGACTCGTCTGACCACTCCTCCTCAGGATGACCGTCACATCGTCAACCGCTGGAGCGATCTTGCTGATAAGCATGGCGTCGATCTCGTCGTCTGTGTTGCTGCGGCCCAGCGCCGCGGTATCGCAGATGCCGATGAGTCAAAGCGCAACGGTAAGGATGCAGACAATCTCGCACCCGGTTTCCGTATCTCAGGTCTGGGCCAGCTTATTGAAGCAGGCATTCAGGCTGATCGTCTGGTTGTATTTGGCGACTAATCAGCGGAGTTGAATGATGAGTGATGAAATGATGGAAGACGGGGGCCCCGTCAAAAAGTTTCTGTACATGAACCGCAAGGCTCCGTACGGAACTGTATACGCCCTGGAATCCTTGGAAGTTGTACTGATTGGAGCAGCATTTGAGCAGGACGTAAGTCTGGTCTTCGCTGATGATGGTCTCTACCAGATTGCCAAGGGTCAGGATACTGCCGGTATCGAGATGAAGAACTTCTCTCCTACCTACCGCGCTCTTGAGATGTATGACGTAGAACAACTCTACGTTGAGAAAGAGTCATTGGAGGCTCGCGGCCTCACAGCAGAAGACTTCGTCGTAGAAGTTGAAGTTAAGACTGCTGAAGAGATCCGCGACCTTATGGAAGAGCAGGACGTAGTCCTGAGCTTTTAAGGGGAGTTCAACATGTTGCTACACACAGTAAATAAATCACCGTTCGAAAAGAATGCCCTGGATAGCTGCCTTCGCATGGCTAAGGCCGGCAGCAGCATCCTGCTGATCGAGGACGGAGTATACGCCGCCACCAACAACACCTCAGTATCTGAAAAGGTTAAGGGTGTTATGGGTGACATTACCGTCTACGCGCTTGAGGAAGATGTAAAAGCACGTGGAATGCAAGATAAGGTAATGGATGGCATCAAGCTTGTAGATTATGCCGGTTTCGTGGATCTTGTCGCCGAAAGCGACAACGTCTCTGCTTGGCTTTAATCCAAATTTAGTTCAATTACTTTTTTAAGTTAAGGAGAGAAATCATGCCATTAGACGTTGAAGGTAAGAGCCTTGAGACCGACGAAGAAGGTTACCTGGTCGATCTGACCGAGTGGACCGAGCCTGCTGCACTTGAGCTGGCTAAGACCGAAAACCTGGAACTGACCGAGAGCCACTGGGAAGTTATTCACTTCCTGCGTGAGTACTACAACGAGTTCCAGATCGCTCCTGCTGTACGCGTTCTGACCAAGGCAATTGGTAAGAAGCTTGGCAAGGAAAAGGGCAACAGCAAGTACCTCTATGAGCTGTTCCCTTACGGTCCTGCAAAGCAGGCTTGTAAGATCGCTGGACTGCCTAAGCCTACTGGTTGTATCTAAGCTTTAGCTGTCCTGAGGGGAGGCTCACGCCTCCCCTTCTCTTACTAACTTTATTTCAGTGATGTTTAGCTGGAGGTCCGATTAACATGTCGTTCCTTACAGGGTTTTATGCCCTACTGTTTTATACCGCAACGGTTCTGTTTGTAGTTGGAATTGGCTATAAGATTCGCCAATACGCTACAACACCTGCTCCGTTAAAAATTCCTACAACTCCTGCGCCAATCACTACAAGTGGCGTAGTAGTTCGCATGGCCCGTGAGGTCGTGCTATTTGAAAGCCTATTCCGATCTAATCGCTGGATCTGGGTCTTTGGCTGGATGTTCCATGTCGCTTTAGCGCTGGTTCTTGTCCGTCACGTACGTTATTTCCAGGATCCCGTGTGGGAACTGATCGTACTGGCACAGCCATTCGGTAAATATGCCGGCTTCGCGATGATCGCGGGCCTTGGCGGCCTCTGGGCGCGCCGCATCTTTGTTGAACGTATCCGTTATATCACTAACCCGTCTGATCACCTGATCCTGGCACTACTGGTTGCGATTGGTGTTAGCGGTCTCGGCATGAAGTATGTGGCACACACCGACATTGTCGCACTGAAGTCATTCATGCTTGGTCTAATGACCTTCAGCTTTAAGCCACTACCGACCGATGGTTTCCTACTGATTCACCTGCTGCTGGTAGCCGTATTGATGATCATCTTCCCGATCAGCAAATTACTGCATGCGCCTGGTGTCTTCTTCAGCCCAACACGTAATCAGGCCGACAACCCCCGTGAGAAACGTCACGTGGCGCCTTGGGCAGCAGAGCTTGATAAGTAATCAAGCCGGTTATTAACGAAAAATAGAATTATTCAGGAGTATCGCGTGGCCGATTTCCAGACACCGCAGATGAAGGAATTTCCGATTATTCCGGATCTGCAAAACGATGCGACATCACACCTTAGTCCCTTTATCGCTAAGCCGAACCACAATGAGGATATCGGCTTCCCCGGTGAGTTGGTTGATAACTGGGAAGAGAAAGCCATCGACAAGATGGGCGATCTGCTCGGTAAGTACCGCTCTCTTCGTGTCTATCTCGATAGCTGTGTAAAGTGTGGTGCCTGCACCGACAAGTGCCACTATTTCCAAGGTACCTACGATCCTAAGAACATGCCGGTTGCTCGTCAGGACCTGCTACGTAGTGTCTACCGCCGCTACTTCACCTTTGCGGGTAAATTCTTTGCCAAACTCGGCATGCCTGGCATCGTCGGCGCACGCGAGATGAACCGTGAAGTACTGGATGAGTGGTACAGCTACTTCCACCAGTGCTCACAGTGTCGTCGTTGCTCAGTCTTCTGCCCCTACGGTATCGATACCGCAGAAATCTCTATGGCGGCTCGTGAGATCATGGACTCTATTGGCCATGGTCAGAAGTACTGTAATGAGATCCTCGGTAAACTACAGAAGATTGGTAACAATCTGGGTCTACCAGAGAAGGCTCTCAAGGCGACTCTTGCAGAGTTCGAAGAGGAGATTGAGGATGAGACCGGCGTTGAGGTCCGCATCCCTATTGATGAGCAGGGTGCCGATGTTCTACTCATCACCCCCTCTGCCGACTTCTTTGCTGAGCCGCACATTGATGGTCTGATGGGTTATGCCAAGGTCTTCCATGCTGCGGGGGTCAAATGGACGCTGAGCACCTACGCCTCTGAAGCGGCCAACTTCTCGATGTTTATCGGCAGCTACTCCAATATGAAGGTCGTGGCTGAACGTATTAGAAAGGCGGCAATCGACCTCGGCGTTAAGCGCATCATTGTCGGTGAGTGTGGTCACGCCTGGCGCGTTGCATACAGTTTCTGGAATACCACCGCTGGAATCGGCTCTGGTGCCGATGAAAATGATGTCTATGCCCAGCAGCTCCAGAAACAGCTCGACCATAGCTACCCTATTCCTCAGCACATCTGTGAGTTCACCAACGATCTAATCGAAAAGGGTGAACTGAATCTCGACAAATCACGTAACGACCACCGCGTTGTTACCTTCCACGACTCATGCAACGTCGCGCGTGGCAGTCGCATGGGCACCACCCCTGGTGGCCAGTTCGACATTCCTCGCGAGGTCATCAAGGCGTGCTGCAATAACTACGTCGACATGGAACCCGAAACGATTCGTGAAAAGACCTACTGCTGCGGTGGCGGCGGCGGTCTGCTGACCGATGATCTAATGGAGATTCGCGTCAAGGGCGCACTACCACGCATGGAAGCACTCAAGAGCGTGGTTGATGAACATAAGGTCACCAATCTGGCTGCGATCTGTGCAATCTGTAAGGCACAGTTTGCCAAGGTCCTGCCCTACTACGGTTTCCCAATGGATATGATCACCAGTACTCACCAGCTGGTTAAAGACGCCATCATTCTCCCCGGTGAGGGTGAAGGTAATGATGACGATCAGGAAGAAAACGAAGATTAATAGCAATAGCTAAACCACAATTAAATTTTTCTTAAAGCAGTGAAACCCAACCCTAATAGTTGGATAGAACTGCAGAATTTTAAGCTTTAGGAGATTCGAGCATGGCTACAAGCAGCGAAGATATGAACAACGATCTGACATTCCGTCGATATGAAGATGGCGACAGCAAAACCTCGGCATGGTCAGAGCAGATCTTCCAGGCCAGCTGGTCGCACAAGTGCCCCACCTACGTACACCGTACCCCCCCATGCCAGGGCAGCTGCCCTGCAGGTGAGGATATCCGCGGCTGGCTCGACATCGTTCGCGGTATCGAGAAACCAGTTGGCGATATGGATTGGCAGGAGTATGCATTCCGCCGTTCAACTAACGCCAACCCCTTCCCTTCAATCATGGGTCGTGTCTGCCCCGCTCCTTGTCAGGACGGCTGTAACCGTAACCAGGTTGAAGACTTCGTCGGTATCAACTCTATCGAGCAGTACATCGGTGACACCGCACTGGCCAACAACTACCAGTTCGATGCACCCGCTCCTGAGACCGGTAAGAAGGTAGCGATCATCGGTGGCGGACCAGCGGGCCTGGCAGCTGCCTACCAGCTGCGTCGTCGTGGCCACGGTGCGACCGTATTTGATGACCACGAAGAGCTCGGCGGCTTCATGCGTTACGGCATTCCTGGCTACCGTACTCCTCGCGACGTACTCGACGGTGAGATCAAGCGCATCACCGACATGGGCGTAGAGGTTCGTACCAGCACCCGTATCGGTAAAGACATCCCAATGGACCAGATCGAGAAGGATTACGACGCCGTACTCTGGGCGATCGGTACCCACTCTGGTCGTAACATCCCGGTTGAGGGTGCAGATGCCGTCAACTGTATCTCTGGTATCGCCTTCCTCGCAGCCTTTAATGAAGGCCGCCTGCAGGCAGTCACCGGTAAGGTAATCGTCATCGGTGGTGGTGACACCTCGATCGACGTCGCCTCTGTTGCCCGTCGCCTCGGTGCAATCACCGAAGTCCACGAAAATGATCGTGCCGAGAACGTTATCCTCGGCCAGACCGCACACGACGTGGCAGCGACTGCCAAGCGTGAAGGCGCTGACGTTATGCTCACCTCACTCTTCCCCGTTGAAGAGATGACCGCTGCAGAACACGAAGTTCGTGATGCAACCAACGAGGGTGTTGAGATTCGTGGCAGCGTAATGCCTCTTGAAGTCATCAAGGGTGCCGATGGTCGCGCCACCGCACTGAAGATTGCCAAGTGTGAGATGGTCGATGGTCGTCCTACCGTTATTGAAGGCTCTGAAGAGACCATCGAGTGTGACCTGGTCGTATCTGCGATCGGTCAGAGCGGTAACATGGAAGGCATCGAATCAGTCGACAACGGCAAGGGTTTCATTGATGCCGACGCCAACTTCCAGGTTCCTGGCAAGGCGGGTCACTTCGTTGCTGGCGATATCGTTCGCCCTCACCTGCTGACCACCGCTATCGGCCAGGCTTCTATCGCAGCCGACGGTATTGATCGCTACCTCGACAATCAAGAGATGAGCAAGCGTCCGAAGGTCGACGTTCATCACTTCAACCTGATGCGTAAGCTGGTTGAGACCGATCACAGCCCAGTGGACTTCCACGCAGCAGGTCGCGATGAGATCAAGAAGGCCGAAGGTTTTGCTAAGGAGATCGATCTGGGTCTGCGTGGTACCTCTGAGAACGACTGGGCGGTACACAACTACGAAGATCGTGCTACCAACGAGATCATTCCTTCAACCAACCTGTTCCTCGGCCACTTCGAGTTCACCGACCGCATTAAGCGTGACGAGATCTCAATCGGCTCAGATGAAGTGCTCGGTAACTACCAGGAGCGTCTGGTCTGTCTGACCACAGAGCAGGCACAGGAAGAGGCTGGTCGCTGCATGAGCTGCGGCATGTGCTTCGAGTGTGATAACTGCGTTGTCTTCTGTCCTCAGGAGGCTGTTAAGAAGACCCCGGCTAAGGATTCAACCACTGGCCGTTACGTCTTCACTGACTACAGCCGTTGTATCGGTTGTCACATCTGCGCCGACGTCTGCCCCACCGGTTACATCGACATGGGCATGGGTGAATAAGGAATCGTTATGGTTTCGATGAAGAAAATAGTTCAACTACTGGCTGCTGCCGCACTCGCTCTGAGTCTCGTAGCGGTTGCCCATGCGGCTGAGCATGAGACTGGTACCGGCGCTAAGGGTGAACAGTGCGTCGAGCCGACCGATTTCATGCGACACAACCACATGGATCTGATCAGGCATCAACGTGATGCAACCATGCGCGATGGCATCCGCACCAGCAAACACAGCCTCAAAGGGTGCATCGATTGTCATGCTAAGCAAGATGGTGACGGTCAGTTCATGAGCGTGAAGAACCCTGAGCACTTCTGTAGCGGCTGCCATAAATATGCAGCGGTTAGCGTCGACTGCTTCCAGTGTCACACCTCTAAACCCTCTGAAGAGAGAGCCAAACTGGGCAACGCAACCATCAACGAAACGTTGAAGGCCCAAATTGCCGAGGTTAATGTCAATGAGTAACCACGCAGATAAACAAGTAAAAGATCAGTCGCGTCGTCGTTTTATCGCCGGTACGGCTGCTGCTGCCAGTGTCACCATCGCACCAGGCGTACTGCTCTCAACGGCACACGCCAAACCAGCAGATGAAGCAGTTACCGACAAGGTTCGCTGGGGCATGCTGATCGACACCAACAAGTGTGCTAAGGGGTGTAACGACTGTGTGAGCGCCTGTAATGAAGAGCATGCGCTGACTACACACGGCCGTCCAGAGACCGATACCCAGTACATCCGCAAGGTTGAACTGCGTGAGAAGGCCACTGGTGCTGTTCACTCGCTGCCACTGATGTGCCAGCACTGTGAGAATCCACCCTGTGCCGATGTCTGCCCAACGGGTGCTTCGTTCAAACGCGCGGATGGTATCGTTCTGGTCGACAAACACATCTGTATCGGCTGTCGCTATTGCATGATGGCCTGCCCCTATAAGGCTCGCTCATTTGTGCACGAGACTGTCGAGGATCAGAAGCCCTATTCACCTCGTGGCAAGGGCACTGTAGAGGCGTGTACGCTCTGCGTTCATCGTGTCGACGAGGACGGTACACCAGCCTGTGTTGAGTCCTGCGGCGAAGACGCGATGGTGTTTGGTGATCTCAACGATCCAGAGAGCAACATCGCCAAGGCCGTTAAGACCCACGCAACCACCCAGATTCGTGCCGACCTCGGCCTTAATCCTGGCGTGCGTTACCAGGGCATCTGAGCTTACAACTAACAGCTTTATAAAAGCGGGTATTGAGACTGATGAAAAAGATCGTCTATCGCGACATTATTGGACACATGCAGGGCTTCTACTCCCTGCTAATCATCCTTGGTGGCTTCATCCTGGCTGCACTGGGTTCGACCTACTACATGGAGCATAACGGTCACTGGGTGACCGGTATGAGTAACCAGATCGTCTGGGGCACACCGCACGTGTTTGCGGTATTCCTGATCGTTGCGGCCTCCGGTGCACTCAACGTAGCCTCAATCGGCTCCGTGTTTGGCAAGAAGATGTACAAACCTTTGGCGCCACTCTCAGCAATCATGGCTATAGCGCTGCTGATTGGTGGTCTGATGGTACTGGTCCTCGATCTCGGCCGTCCTGATCGTCTGATCGTGGCAATGACCACCTACAACTTCAAGTCGATCTTTGCCTGGAACATCCTGCTCTATAATGGCTTCCTGGTTATCGTACTGGCCTATCTCTGGACCATGATGGAACGTCGTATGAACCCCTACTCCAGAGCGGTTGGTACCTTCGCATTTGTCTGGCGTTTGGTACTTACCACCGGTACCGGTTCAATCTTCGGCTTCCTGGTTGCCCGTCAGGCCTACGATGCAGCGATCATGGCTCCGATGTTTGTCGTCATGTCATTCGCCTTCGGCCTTGCAATCTTTCTACTGGTACTGATGTTCACCTACAACGCCATTGAGCGTCCGCTGGGCGATGCGATGATCAAACGCATGAAGAACCTGCTCGGTGTATTTGTGGCCGGTGTGCTCTACTTCGTCATCACCCAGCACGTTACCAATCTCTACGCCACTGAACACCATGCGGTTGAACGCTTCATCCTGCTTGATGGCGGTATCTACACCAAACTGTTCTGGATCGGTCAGATCCTGCTCGGCTCGCTGGTACCTCTGGCTATCCTCTACCATCCGAAACTGGGTGCCTCACGTAACTGGATTGCCAGTGCAGCGGGTCTGGTTATCCTCGGTGGCCTGATACAGATGTATGTACTCATCATTGGCGGACAGGCCTTCCCACTGATGATGTTCCCTGGCTATGAGGTGAGCAGCAGCTTCTTTGATGGTGCCGTGAACGGCATTGCCCACAGCTACGCACCGACTCTGCCTGAAATAATGCTCGGTCTGGGTGGTTTTGCCACCGCCCTGTTGCTGATTTTGATGGCGGTCAAGACACTCCACATTCTTCCGGAGAGCCTGGCTGACGAGGTTGTCGACCCGCACCACTAAGTCACATTAGCTTCGAAATGGCCGCCTTTATAGGCGGCCATTTTGTTTCTACCCTAGAAAATAGTGAAAACCATGAGCTCAGGGAACGTGTCAGACCTTGAATTATGGCAAGATAGACCGAATCTAAAGTGCTTGATCGCATAGCATCCACAGAATGAGGTAACACCATGTCACAACAGGAACACCCCTTCGCCCCCTTTATCCGTATTCTTGGTAAAGGCAAGAACGGTTCACGTGCCCTGACTCAGGAGGAAGCGCATCAGGCGATGCGCATGATTCTTAACGATGAGGTCGAGCCAGAACAGTTAGGTGCCTTCCTGATGCTAATGCGCGTCAAAGAGGAGAGCCCGGAAGAGTTAGCGGGGTTTGTTGCAGCGACACGTGAGTGCCTTGAGCTCCCCGACACTCAGTTGCAGGTGGACCTCGACTGGTCCTCCTATGCCGGCAAACGCCGTCATCTACCCTGGTTCCTGCTCTCTGCCCTGCTGCTGGCAGAGAGTGGCGTACGTATATTCATGCACGGCGCTAGCGGTCATACAGCAGGACGCATCTATACCAAGGATGTGTTGGGTCACTTCGGTATGACCCCCTGTAACTCAATTGCCGATGCTATCGATAAGATGGAGCAGAATAACTTCGCCTACCTCGATCTCGAGCAGCTCTCTCCCAAACTGCACCAGATTATCGAGTTGCGCCCCGTACTTGGGTTACGCTCACCGGTGCATACCCTCTCACGTCTGCTAAACCCCTTTAAGGCGCCTTATGTACTTCAGGGCATCTTCCACCCCGGTTACCGTCCGATGCACCAGGAGGCAGCCATCCTGCTTGAGCAGCCGCATTTGGCCGTTATTAAAGGAGAAGGTGGTGAGATCGAGCGTAATCCTGATATCGCCTGTCTGGTGCAGAGCGTACATGACGGTGAGATGAGCGATGAGGAGTGGCCACCGATGTTTAAACGACGCCATGTAAAGGATGCTGATCTCAATCTTGACCAGTTGGCGGCACTCTGGAACGGAACTCACGAAGATGAATATGCAGAGGCATCGGTTGTTGGCACAGTTGCCATCAC
The DNA here is from genome assembly GCF_013343005.1 of Candidatus Reidiella endopervernicosa. Taxonomy (GTDB): domain Bacteria; phylum Pseudomonadota; class Gammaproteobacteria; genus Reidiella; species Reidiella endopervernicosa. The sequence continues at coordinate 1,978,206 of NZ_CP054491.1, read as the reverse complement.
CCTGAAGATGATGGGACGTGCCGACTCAATCGAGAGTGCCGAAGCCGCTGCTCGCGAGATGTGGGAAAACCGCAATCGTGAACGCTACGGTGCTGCTGCCTAAAGATGGGCCATATCATGATCTCGGCGGCCCACAAGTCGTCGGGCAAGACCACTGTCTCAATTGGACTCTGCGCGGCACTCGCCGCGCGCGGTCATAACGTTCGTCCGTTCAAGAAGGGTCCTGACTATATCGACCCGCTCTGGCTTGGTAAGGCATCGGGTAACGGCTGCTATAACCTCGATTTCTACACCATGCAGCCCAACGAGATTGTTACGACCTTTGCAGAGCGATCCTCTCCCGTCGACATCTCCATTATCGAGGGCAACAAGGGGCTCTATGACGGCATGGAGCTCGATGGTAGTAATAGTAATGCTGCGCTTGCCAAGCTGATCAATGCACCCGTTGTGCTGGTGATCGATTGCCAGGGAATTACACGTGGCATAGCCCCCCTACTGCTTGGCTATCAACAGTTTGATAATGAAATCGTTATTGCGGGTGTCATCCTTAATAAGGTTGCTGGCCCTCGTCACGAAACAAAATTACGGCAGGCGGTAGAGCACTACACCAACTTGCCTGTGCTGGGAGCAATTCACCGCAATCGGGAACTGACCATCGAGGAGCGTCACCTTGGCCTGGTACCTAGCAATGAAGCGGGTGGTGCTGAACGTAAGATAGAGAGCATCGCCAATCTTGTTGCTGCACAGGTCGATCTCGACGCTATTATCGAAATTGCTGCCAATGCGAAACCGCTTACCGCAGGCACCCAACAGCAGCCTTCAGCCACAATGGATCTACGTATCGGTGTCGCTCGAGATGCCGCCTTCGGCTTCTATTATGAGAATGATCTCGATGCGATGCGCGCCGCCGGTGCTGAGCCGATCTTCTTCGACACACTCAACGACAAAACACTGCCCGATGTCGACGCACTCTTTATCGGCGGTGGTTTTCCTGAGACCCACATGGCGGCGCTTGAGACCAATAGCGAAATGCGTTCAGCGATCCATGCCGCCATCGAAGCGGATATGCCCGTCTACGCTGAGTGTGGTGGCCTGATGTATCTGAGCCGCTCGCTACAGTGGCAGGGATCGACGGCTGAGATGGTTGGAGCCATTCCAGCCGATACAGTCATGCACCCGCGTCCCGTTGGGCGCGGCTATGTTGAACTCGAAGAGAGTGGACAGGGACCATGGCCACTAACCAACAGTGATAGCCAACCGGGGCAGTTTAAGGGGCATGAGTTCCATTACTCTGCCCTTGAAAACCTACCCGATGGCCTCAACTATGCCTATAACGTGTTGCGCGGCGTCGGTATCGACGGAACGCGCGACGGCATCGTCTATCGTAATCTGCTGGCCAATTATGCTCACCTGCGAGACACTGCCAGCAATCGTTGGATTGGACGCTTTATCGAGTTTGTAAGGCGCTGTAAAAATTCAACAGCGACCTAATCCAGCTGCATCTGATCAGAACCAAGGGGTACTACCACAATGTTGAAAGTCACGAAGAATGCTGCCAAACAGATTCTGGAATCTGCCGAGCAGGGTGAAAACGACGGTCTACCGTTGCGCATTGCAGCTCGTCGCGCCGATGATGGTTCGATTCAGTACGCCATCGGTTTTGATTCACGCCGTGACGGAGACCTTCACTTCGACTCCGAGGGTGTCGATATCGTTATTGACGAGACAGGCAAGGCTCTTCTGCAGGGAACCACCGTCGATTATGTTGAGATGGAGCCAGGTCAGTTCAGCTTTATTTTCCTCAATCCCAACGATCCAAACTTCGTTCCACCCACCGAAGAGGATTAAGACCACAATAATCGGCACCCTGCGCTGATCTGATACAATCAGAGTTTAATCAGCGCCTGGCGGGCAGCACGCATGATCACATCCCAGCCGATAGACGAACAGGAGCATGAAACTGAGGTTGAGGCCCTTGATGAGGCCTACTCTAGTGACTCCGTTCCAAACACACTCCTCTCTCTAGTTAAGCGATTTGGCCTGACTACGGAGTTTGTGCTTCTCCTTGCAATCATCGTAGCCACTATCGGCTGTGCGATCACCGCCCTGCTCTACCCTGAGCAGCGTGACAGTGTAATCACTGTACTGCTACTGCTCTCTGTCACCACCCTACTCACCCTTTTCTTCGCTGCACGCCAGCTGCGCAAAACACTGGTTGAACCAATGCAGCGGGTACATAACTGGGCCTTTGGTATCGCCCACGGCAATCTTGATAACCGCCTTCCGGATTTTGAGTGCGGTGGTTGTAACGAACTCTCGAACAACGTCAATCGCGTCTCTGATGCACTACAAAAACTGACTCACGACATGGACGATGAAGTGCAGAAGAATATGCACTACATCGAACAGAAGACCCGCTCACTTGAGATCCTCTACGACGTAGCCGCCAGCATTAACATCTCACGCGATCTGAATGATTTGCTGATCCGCTTTCTGCATACCCTCAAAGATCTCACCAAGGCGCGTGCCGCCGCGGTTCGACTGCTGACTAACGATCAACACATGAATCTGATCTATAGCATCGGACTTGATGAGAAGGTGGTCGAACAAGAACAGATGATTCCCCTGCAGCGCTGCATGTGCGGCAAGGTCGCCACCGAAGGTGAGGTGATGTGTCAGGAGGATATCAGCACCTGTGGTGAATACGCCGGCCAGGCGTTTTTCACCGACGAGGATGTTCAGATGCTCGCAGTCCCTCTGCAGTATCGCGGCCGCACACTCGGCGTCTACAATCTGTTTGTCGATAAGTCGGTACTCGATGATCTCGAAGATACCAATGCGCTGTTGACCAGTATCGGTCGACACCTCGGTATGGCGATCGAAAAAGCGCATATTGATAATGAGGCGAAAAAACTCTCAATCATTCAGGAACGCACCATGCTTGCCCATGAGCTGCACGACTCACTGGCACAGACACTTGCCAGTCTGCGCTTTCAGGTACGTGTGCTTGATGAGACGCTGCAGCAGAGCGCTGATTTCGAGGCGATCCAGGAGATTGAGCAGATCGAAAATAGTCTCGATGAAGCCTACCTGGAGCTACGCGAGCTGATCGCCCACTTCCGAGCCCCTATCGGCCAACGTGGCCTGATCCCCTCACTCGAGAAGATCATCAAACGCTTTCGAGATGACACCGGTATCGCCACCTTCCTGCAGAAGGAGTGGCAACATGCCAGCCTGCCGACCAACTACGAGATGCAGGTGCTGCGCATCATTCAGGAGTGCCTGGCCAACATACGCAAACACAGCGAGGCGCACGCAGTACGCGTCATACTGCGTTGCGATGCGGCAGGTAACTACATGGTATTGGTCGAGGATGATGGTGTCGGATTTGATAAGCCGATTCTTGATGGTCACCCCGGCGAGCACGTCGGGCTTTCGATTATGGAAGAGCGTGCTCAACACCTGGGTGGACGCGTGAGAATTGAGAGTGAACCGGGTGACGGGACGCGCATCCAGCTCACCTTCCGTTTCAACGAGGGAGTTCAGGTAGAGATTCCCGAGCTACAGGTGATGACCTGATGAAAGTATTGGTAATTGATGATCACGCCCTTTTCCGTGTAGGCCTCGAAGGACTACTAGAGAAACGCGGCATTGAAGTTACTGCCGTGGCCAGCGGTAGCGAGGGACTGGAGATTGCGCCTCAGCTCAATCCCGACGTGGTACTACTCGATATGCGCATGCCCGACATGAGCGGCATAGAAGTGCTGACCAAGGTGCGCAACAGCGGCCTGGAGATGCCTGCTGTGATGCTCACTACCAGTGATGATGAGCAGGACCTGATCGACTCACTACGCAACGGAGCACAGGGTTATCTGCTCAAAGATATGGAACCTGATGAGCTGGTCAGTGCACTACGCAATATCGTCGCCGGAAAGACCGTCATCGCCCCAGATCTGGCCGGAGTACTTGCCAAGGTCGTGCAGCAGGGAGATGGCAGCGCAGACGAAGAGATCGATAATGAAGAGAGTAATCCCTTCTCTGAACTCACCCCACGCGAGAAGGAGATTCTCTGTCTGTTGGCTGAGGGCCAAAGCAACAAGGCCATCGCCCGTAACCTCGGCATAACCGACGGCACCGTAAAACTCCATGTAAAGGCGGTACTGCGCAAACTATCGGTCCACTCTCGTGTCGAGGCGGCCGTCATCGCAGTGGAACAGGGCGTCTGCAACAAGAGTGTCGCAGAGCGCGATCAGGCGTAGAACTTAATATCCTTGCGTTTGCTACTGAACTTCTTCTGCGTAATCTTGCCTTTAATCACATCGAGTCCGCTGATCTCTTCCATCGCATAACTCTCATTGAGTGGCTTAAGGTAAAACTTGTCATCATCAATGATCAGTTGACGAAAAATGTACTCATCGTTGTGATAGGCGATCACATAGCTCTCATTGGCAATCACACCACTCGGCTCGATGATTATAATATCGCCCTCTTTAAATTCTGGCAGCATGCTGTCACCCAATACCATTAACGCATAGGGTTCGTTACCTTCACACTGACTTTGTGCCTGATCACTCATTAGAAACTCCTACAAACTATTCTCAGCCACACTGTGTGGCCTTTAACAATATGGGCGCTATTCTATCAATATCATCGCAAGGCTGCCCGATACACACACCCTTAACGTGCCTACTTATTATGGGTAATTCACTTTTTCCACACAGCCGTGCAACGTACAATACAAATTCAGTCTACTAATTGGTAGGAGAGTTATGCAGCATTTTATCGATCTGATGAAGGATTGCCTTGGTGAGATCAAGGAGATCTTTCCATGGGATTTAGAAGAGTGGTTTGAAGAGGGTAAGGAGTTGATGATCCTCGATGTTCGTGAACCCTACGAGTTCGATGCGATGCATATCCCAAACTCAATTAATGTACCGCGCGGCATTCTCGAGTCGGCCTGCGATTACGACTACGAGGAAACTATTCCTGAACTGGTGCAGGCTCGCGAGAGAGAGATCGTTATCGTCTGTCGCTCTGGCTATCGCAGCATCCTCGCTGCTAGCAGCATGCAACGACTTGGCTATGAGCACGTCTATTCACTGAAAACCGGTGTACGCGGCTGGATGGAGTATGAACAACCGTTGGTCGATACGGATGAAAAACCTGTTGACGAAGATGCTGCCGATGAATACTTCTCAGTACGACTGCGTCCCGAACAGATGTCGAGCCACTACAAAAAATAGTCCAACCCATGAAGCGACTACCACGGCGCTATGCACCCCGCCTCATCGTCCTGTTCACTTCGCTGTTTATGTCCTTCATCATGTCGATGATGATCACCTTGATCAATATCGGTTTTCGTGACGACTACTTTATTCAGTGGATGCGGGCCTTCCCGATCGCCTTTGCGATCGCCTTCCCGGCCCTGCTGATTGTCCTGCCTATCGTACGCAGGCTGGTTGTCCGATTAACCGAGGAGGCATAACGATGCCATTTCACTCTTTAGAAAAAGTGGAAGCGTTGCATGACGGCTATCAACGCAGCTTTGAGGTTAATGGACTGCAGCTATTGTTGATTCATCAACAGGGCAGGAGCTACCTGATAGAGAACCGTTGCGGTCATTTCGGTGTGCCACTGGATAGAGCCACACTCTATGAGCAGAGCATCGAATGCAATCAACACTACATTCGTTTCGATCTCAACAATGGTGAAGTACTGACACCTAACGCCGGACAGTGTGATCCGCTCAGAATCTTTGAAACCGTTATTGAAGATGGGCAGATCGGGTTTACCCTTTAGCCTGTTTTAACCCGTTCGATTTCAAGTACCACGAACAGCCCCTGCTCTACTGACCATTTGATATTCAGATCGAACAGGCGCATCCCAAACTGCTTTCCCTCTTGTGCTGTTTCACGCTGGTAACCCGGACGTGGATCACTCAATAACATCTGTTCGATAATCAATTTAAGGTTATTACACCCTTTCGATTCCAGCTCCTGACAACGGGTAAGTGCACGATCACTGAATCGGATTCCAATTGCTGTGCTTGGTGGCGCTGGAGCATAACCTGCCTTGGCCTCATCAATCACATCGGCATAGGGGAGATAGGGTTTGATATCGATTACCGGTGTACCGTCAAGAATATCCACCCCGCTAAGATTGAGCACCACACCACTGCTCAGATCGATCGAATCGAGTGCAACGACCGAAAGCCCAACTGGATTCGGTCTGAAATTTGACCGGCTTGCGAAGACGCCGACTCGTTGATTACCACCGAGTCGTGGTGGTCGTACCATCGGCTTCCACGCTTCCATCATGCTCTGATTAAAGAGGAACAGAATCCAGAGATGAGAGAAACCATCCAGTCCGCGAATGGCCTCTTCACGATTGTAGGGTGGATGTAACTCCAACTTTGCGGGTGCCTCGCGAATCAGGCCCGGCTGTCTGGGCGTACCAAACTTCTCCTTAAAACAGGAGTGCACCTCCCCAATCACATTAAACGAAACTGGATCTACCATCTCTATACCCCAACAACGAAAAACCCCGCAGGAGCGGGGTTCTCGAAGCAAACTTGAAGACGTCTAGTTACTGAGGAACGACGTTGCTAGCCTGCAGTCCTTTCGGGCCATCTTCAATATCAAACGATACGCCCTGCCCCTCTTCCAGCGACTTATAACCGTCACCCTTGATAGCAGAGAAGTGTACAAATACATCTTCACCACCGTCAGCCGGTGCGAGAAAGCCGAATCCCTTGGAATTGTTAAACCACTTAACTGTACCTGTTGCCATGTTACTTACCTCAAAAATTTTGTCATACACACTACTTACTGACTATAACAGCTGGAGGGGAAGCCCAGAGCGAAAAGCAGAGCACTTCAGATCCTTCATTACAGTGTTCTCGAGTGTAGCGCTGTTTTATTACAATAACTACACAACAGAAAAAAATATTTGCATGCGTAAATAAAGCCAGCCTATTGCTTCTCACCCGCCTCTTCATCGGAGGTAAACCAGTTGAGTCGCTCATGCAGACGCACCACATCCCCGACAATAATCAGGGTTGGTGGCTTGATAGTGGTTCCTTCAATAATCTGCGGCATGGTCGACAATGTGCCGGTGTATACACGCTGACGTGGAGTGGTCGCCTGCTGAACCAGAGCGATTGGCAGGTCAGGTGACAGGCCATTTTCGATCAGTTTCTCGCAGATCACCGGCAGTCCCTTCAGTCCCATATAGAAGACGATGGTCTGCTGTGGTTGTGCCAGCCCCTTCCAGTTGAGATTCATTGAGCCATCCTTGAGATGGCCCGTGACAAAGACGACCGACTGAGAGTAGTCACGATGGGTCAGCGGGATACCGGCATAGGATGAGGCGCCCAGTGCGGCGGTGATCGCCGGGACCACCTGGAAACTGACGCCATTGGCGGTAAGGGTATCGATCTCCTCACCACCGCGGCCAAAGACAAAGGGGTCACCGCCCTTGAGACGACAGATGCGTTTTCCCTGCTTGGCCAGATCGACCAATAGTTGGTTGATCTGATCCTGCGGTACGGAGTGGTTATCACGCTCCTTACCGACGTAGATACGCTCGGCATCACGACGACAGAGATCGAGCACCTCTTTCGAGACGAGGCGGTCGTGAACCACAACATCGGCCTGCTGCATCAGGCGCAGTGCCCTGAAGGTGAGCAGGTCGGGATCACCCGGGCCACCACCCACCAGATAGACCTCACCCGGCATCTCCACCTCACCACGTTCGATTGACGCTTCCAACTCACGTCTGGCGGCATCATCCTTACCGGCAAAGACCAATTCAGCCACACGTCCCTGCAGCACCCCTTCCCAGAAACCGCGACGTGAGTTGACGTCATCGAAGCGTCCCTTCACCGCATCGCGAAAACCCTCGACCATAGATGCGAGTCGCCCGTATGCAGATGGGATCAGTGATTCGAGACGGGCGCGAAGCAGACGCGCCAATACCGGTGAGACACCACCGGTTGAAACAGCAATCTGTACTGGTGAGCGGTCGATGATCGATGGCATCACGAATGTACAGAGTGACGGATTGTCGACTACATTCACCGGCAGTGCGCGAGCCTGCGCCAGTTCAGAGACCTGTCGATTAACGGCCTCATCATCGGTTGCCGCGATAACCAGTACCACGTCCTCGAGATCGCTCGCCTCAAAACCAGCCTCACGATGTTTAACACGGCCGCTATTGGCCCAGGCCTGCAGCGTATTGGCCAACTCTGGCGCCACTACAGTGAGATCGGCTCCGGCATCGAGCAGCAGGGAAGCCTTACGAGAGGCGACCTCTCCTCCCCCAACAACGAGGCAGCTACGCCCCTTCAGGTTCATAAAAATCGGCAGGAAATCCATCAGAAATACTCGCTTAATACATTGAATGCGGAAAGGGGGAATATTCTACCCGTTTCCCACTCGGCAACCTAGCCCCTATTCAATGCTCGGGTATTAACAACCATCTGTTTTACAATGAATTAAAGAAGAATATTGAGGGGAGTGAGGCGATTGTATCGGTTATCCCATCTTTTTGAGTAGCGGTTGCTCAAATCGACCGATCTCCACCCAGAAGGTACTACCCTGACCCGATTCACTCTCAAACCCAAGAGTACCGCCCATCAACTCGGCAATTCGCTTAGATATCACCAGACCAATTCCCGTACCCTCAATGTGTGTGCCTTCTGCCTCAATTCGGTTAAACGCTTCAAACAGCTCATCCTGGCGCTCTTTGGGAATCCCCAGCCCGTTATCGGTCACACTGATTCGATAGAAACAGTCGTGAACCGGTTCCGCGGTGATCGCAATGAAACCGCCACGACGATTATATTTAACGGCATTAGAGAGCAGATTGAGCAGAACCTGTTTGAGTCGAACCTTATCTGCATTGAGAATCACCGCTGATAATTGAGACGGCTCAACGCGCAGTGTCAGCTCACGGTTTGCCGCCAGCGGGTTCATCATCACCATGCACTCACTGACCAGATCGCCAAGGTTCACCTCACCAAAGCTAATATCGAAGCGACCCGCCTCAATCTTGCTCAAATCGAGCACATCATTGATCAGTTCAAGCAGGTGCATACCAGACTTGTAGATATCGGACACCATCTGGGCCTGTGACTCATCCAGCTCCTCCAGTTCGAGCACCTGTGAAAAGCCAAGAATCGCGTTGAGTGGTGTACGTAGTTCATGACTCATATAGGATAGGAACTCTGACTTGGCGCCACTGGCAGCAATCGCCTCCTCACGTGCCTGCTCCAGCTCACGTTCACGCAGTAGTCGCTCAGCAATTTCCCCTTTGAGCATGGCATTAAAATGCTCCAACTCACTCTTACCCTTCTGCAGTCGTTCAGCCAGCTGCTCACTCTCCTCCATCTTCTTATAGAGACTATCTCTCGCATCAACGATCTCGTGCGAGAACTTGCGAAAATAACCATCAAGCACATCGATCTCATCACCGCGCTGGTCGATAGGCAGCTCAATATCGAGAAAGGTGTCGGAAAACTTGACCACATCCTGAGTCAGATTATTGATACGTTGCGCGAGCCAGAGACTCAGCAGCGCAAAGGAGAGCACCAGCACAAAGGCCGTAAAGACGCGTTGCCTCTGACTCTCTGACACCACTCTTTCAGCGAGTCGCTTCGCATTAGCCGTCGCTATGAAAGAGGCAAACTGGATATTGAGATCGGAGGCACCATAATCGAAAAATGATTTACCAGTGAGCAAGAAGCGACTGCCCAGCACTTCGGTCTTACTACCCGCTTCGATCATTTGCTCGTCGCTACTAAAGAGCACAACACCGGTATCGGGATCAATTAATGCGAGAACCGTATCTTGTGGAACCTGAGTGCTAACTTCCTTGAGAAACTGATTATCGATCGGACTGATCAACATCAGCGTCACCTCGCCCTGCGCACCTTTCACCGATTGAGCCGCGATCACATAGGGTGCAGCATCAATCATGGTCATATAGGCCTGGTTATGGCTCATTCTGCGCAACAGACTAACCGGGCCGGTTAACGTTGAAGCCAGCTCACCGCCCTCGTGCTGGTCAGGCGGCGCGTTATGATAGATCTCATGCACACGCCCCTCAGGACCAATCAATAACGCGTAACGCGACTTAAACATCGCACGCATCACTGAGGCGCGCGGCAACCAGGCGGCACGATTTCCCATATGGTAATAACTAGGTGCTAGCGTGCTTTCGGACCAACTCTTCTGCTCAACATAATCGAGGAAGTGCTTCTGCGAGATAATAATGCGAGCAGCGATATTGGCCTGCTGCACATGTTGATCAAAGAAACGACGATCATCGACCGCATATAGCTTCAGCTCTCGTTGCGCCTCTGCCATCAGCGTCTCTTCAAGAGCACGACTCTGCAGATAGTCGAGAATAATAGAGAGCACAACACCGACAGAGAGTGTTAGCAGCAGTACCTTGGTTGTGATCGACCACTTTCGAAACATAAATACGATCTACACCGATTGATGGAAGGCTGACATTAGCGTGGTTCACCGACTAGTTCGTCACCATCAAAACGCCAGCCGGCACGACGAAGTACCGCTGCTGGGATAATGACAAAATCGGGATCAACCGCACCGATGTTCCGCTGTATATGTTCAATCAGTGCATCGGCCCGTTCATTGTGAACCGCCTCACCCGACCAGCTAGTGATGTTGTAGGTCCGGTAGATTGGGTAGCGCCCCGAGATCAAGGCTGCACGCTCAGTCGGCATCGCTCCATTGATAGCAATCAATTTGACCGGAGCGACCTTTGCATAGCGCTTGGTCATCCAGACACTCTCATAACCAATCGCCTTAGGGTTGCTCGCCACGGTAGTGAGCATATCTTCGATGGCGCTCACCTCGAAGAGAGAAACACTGAACATATCCTCATTATCGAGCAACAACCGCCAGTGCCCCGGTCGGGCCTTGCAGTGGAGTCGTGCAACCGGCTCAACCTGGTTACCAGCAAGTCCCTGCGCAAGGGGAGTGATTCGATTCCACTGGCCGATATTGCCACGGTAGATATCGCGCGCCTGCTTGATCGTCAGCCCCTTGACCGGGTTATCGGGATGGGTAAAGAAGGCAACAGCGGAGATTCCCAGGGTGTGAAACTTCACCCCTGGTAGGCGATCAGTCTCACCTGGCGGGCAGCAGAAACCGGCGATATCGACCCGCTTGTCGAGCAGAGAACCTGCAGAGATACCACAGGTTCCCTCCTTCACCGCGATCTTTATCCCCTGAGCCTTACCGTAGTCATTAATGATGGGTAACAGCGCTGGATAGAGGTGCTGGTCGAGGGTGATGGAGATATCGGTTCCTTCAGGTACCTTCTCATACTTGATCGCCTTCGAATGCCAACCGTCCTCCATATGCTCAGTATGATCTGGTGTTGAGAAGGCTGGTCCAGAGAGTGAGCCTCCCCTGCTCTGCCAGGGTCGGGTTGGAAACAAGAGACAGCAGCAACAGCGATAGGAGCAGGGGAACTGACGATATGAAGCGGTCATCTTATTGCTAATTGCTACATTCACCATTAAAACCTCACTATTCGTCAGAAATAACCCACGTTTCCAGAAAAACGAACTCCGATAGCTAGAAGATAGCCTGAATCACTCCCATTCACACTAATCATGAAGGGGTACTGGAACAGAGTTCACTATTTGGAAAGCAAGAAGCAATCCAACTTGCTGTAATCAATGGAACTAATTGTAAGCCCCTATTTACCTTACAAAAACAGTGGATAGACCGGTTGACAGGCATCTTTGACATAAAAAGCTGCCACCCATGACAGATAGCAGCTTTGCCAGTAACAGATAATGTCACATGCGTCGCATTGTCATGACGCGACCAAGCGCTCAACACCCCCCATATAGGCACGTAGCACTTCAGGAACGACAATCGAGCCATCCGCTTGCTGGTAATTCTCCATCACGGCAACCAGTGCGCGACCGACCGCAAGCCCAGAACCATTGATGGTATGCGCCAATTCGGGTTTCTTCGTCTCAGGATTACGCCAGCGCGCCTGCATACGACGTGCCTGGAAGTCCTGGAAGTTTGAACAGGAGGATATTTCACGATACTTGCCCTGCCCTGGCAGCCATACTTCGAGATCGTAGGTCTGTGCCGCTGAGAAGCCGATGTCGCCAGCGCAGAGATTGACCACCCGATAGGGAAGTTCGAGTCGTTTTAGTACCTCCTCCGCATGGCCAGTCAGAGTCTCAAGGGTAGCCATTGAGTCCTCAGGCCGGACGATCTGTACCATCTCTACCTTCTCAAACTGGTGCTGGCGAATCATGCCGCGGGTATCGCGACCATAGGATCCAGCTTCGCTACGGAAACAGGGGGTATGAGCGGCGAACATAAGCGGCAGGCGATCGGCATCAATGATCTCATCACGAACGATATTAGTGACCGGAACCTCGGCGGTCGGAATCAGGTAGTACTCCTGTTCGCCACTGAGTTTGAACAGATCCTCTTCAAACTTAGGCAACTGGCCAGTGCCACGCAACGAATCGGCGTTAACCAGATAGGGCACATAGGTCTCGGTATAGCCATGTTCAGCGGTATGAAGATCGAGCATGAACTGAATCAGCGCCCGGTGCATACGTGCCAGTGGCCCGGTCATTAGCGAGAAGCGGGAACCGGTCAGCTTGGCAGCCGTATCAAAATCCATCAGTCCCAGCTCAGCACCGAGATCGACATGATCCTTCGGTTCAAAGTCGAATGACTTAGGCTCGCCCCAGCGTCGGATCTCGACGTTATCCTCCTCATCTTTGCCATCGGGAACAGAGGCATCCGGGATATTGGGAATCCCCATCAGGATCGCATTAAGCTCATCCTGTACTCCCGCCAGACGGGTCTCGGCCGCCTTCAGCTTCTCCCCCATGTCAGCGACCGCATCAAGCAGTGGTTGGATGTCTTCACCCTGTGCCTTCGCCTTGCCGATCGCCTTGGAGCGACTGTTGCGCTCTCCCTGCAGAGTCTGAGTCTCAACCTGAATCGCCTTTCGCTCACCCTCCAGGCGTGCAATGGCATCGGTATCGAGCGTATAACCACGACGCGCAAGCTGTACCGCCGTCTCTTCTAATTCATTACGTAGTCTTTTTGGATCGAGCATCTCTTAATCTTCTTCGTTACTGTTTATCAGCGCCGGCCAGCTTAGCATGTGGCCTACCTTAATCGTGTCGCCAAGATGGTCGAGAACCGCCTCGATCTTCTCCGGCTTATCAAAAAATTCCACCACTACCGGCAGGTTGAGCGAAAGGTCGATGAGCTTGCTGCTATGCACCTCACCAGAATCGCCATAGCCGGCGATACCGCGAAACACGGTTAGTCCACGTAGGTGTTCCCAGTCGTGCAGCCGTTTCATCAGATTCTCGAGCTGCGCCTCTCCCTCATTGAGATAGATCCGCACCACCGTGACGTTCTGCCCATTACTCATAACGCTCTCCCAACGACCAGCCCCAGCCATGCAGCAGCCACACACGCCACCACGCTGAGCACCATATTGATAACTGCCTTGAACAGCTCACCCGCTTCAATCAGGGTCAGTGTTTCGATAGAAAAGGTAGAGAACGTAGTAAAGGCGCCCAGCAGCCCCACCATCAGGGCGGCGCGCCACTCAACTGACACGTTAAGGCGCTCGATCAGCAGCACATAGAGAAACCCCATCAGCAGACTACCGAGGATGTTGACCGCCAGAGTACCGTAGGGGAAACCACGTCCGAGCAGGCTGTAGACCCCACCCGAGACCCAAAATCGGAGCAACGCACCTACAGCGCCACCTCCGGCAATAGCTAAAATTTGGGTCATAGTCGGCTTTGCATCGATTACCTTGGATATTGGGCGACTATTCTACCCAACTCGTAACACCACGCCACTACTGATAACCGTTTTGGGGTAATGAATCAGGAGCTTGAAACAGGTTGGCGGAATCGTTCTAGTTCATTCGTAGAGATAATTGAGCGGATGATCTTCACATACTCATCTCCCTTAGCTGAGTATCGCACCAGACCAGCTGCCATCAGCGCGCCATCCAACTCACCACCGCTTCGGCGCAACTCAGCACGAATCTCACGCAACGGTTGATAGGCGGAGTGGCTGTTGAGCAGATTTAAGTAGTGGCGCACCGACTCACCCAGTGAATCGTATTTACGCACCAGATGTTTCTGCCCTTCACTACGGCCCTTCGGCACCAACCCCTTAG